>NZ_JAYGHP010000001.1 GCF_034932065.1 Crocosphaera sp. UHCC 0190 | reverse complement strand
TAAAGCTTGGGGAGATTTGCCCTCTGGCTTGGTTGGAGAAATCCTGTCAGGTGATGGCGAGTCTGTGAACCAAGAATCCCCCGTCACAGCGTCAGCTTGACGGTGGGAGTGTCAAGGCATCATTCCCACCTTACAACCAGCAAATTTTGGTAGAGTTTATGCCGCTTATGGCGGAGTTTTTACGATCTTATCAATTTTTTGGGGTTGGAAAGTAGAGCGTATTACCCCTGATCGTTTTGATATCATTGGCGGTACTATTATTATGTTGGGAGTAATCATTATGATGTATTTTCCACGAAATTAATCAATCAAACTCGATGATCAGGGGCAAGATTACAAGGATAATTAGGATCGCCTGTTTCAATTTGTAAGGTAGGATGTTCTATGCCAAATAAATCATGTAATTGATGACAAGTTTCGGTTAAAAAAGCATCCCCAGGAAAACCATTAGGCATCACTAAATGAACCGTTAAAGCTGTTTCACGGGTACTCATGGCCCAAATATGAAGATCATGAATTTGAGTCACTCCAGGAAGTTCCGTTAAATAAGTCCGAACAGCTTTGGGTTCAATAGCGACGGGAACTGCATCTAAAGCTAAATTGACGGAATCTTTTAATAATTGCCAAGTTCCCACCACAATAACGGCAACAATAATCAAACTTACCACCGGATCAAACCATAACCAACCCGTCAGTAAAATGGCTAAACCAGTGAGAATTACCCCAAAAGAAACCACTGCATCTGCTGCCATGTGGAGAAAAGCCCCACGAATGTTTAAATCCTGATTTCGACCCGACATAAATAACAAGGCAGTAATTGTATTAATAATAACCCCAACCAAAGCAACAATCATGATAGTAATACCGGGAATAGGACTCGGAGAAAATATCCGTTGAACTGCTTCCCAAGCAATACCTCCCATGACCAAAAGTAAGACCAAAGCGTTTAATAAAGCAGCTAAAATCGAAGAACGACGGAGGCCATAGGTATAACGTTGGGTGGGGGGATATTGGGATAAAAAGTTACCACTCCAAGCTAAAAGTAACCCGAATACGTCACTTAAATTATGACCTGCGTCAGCTAATAAAGAAAGGGACTGAGTCCAAAAACCAAAGGAAAATTCTATCGCCACAAATCCTACATTTAAGAGAGTTCCGATCAGAAAGGCGCGAGTATAATTAGAAACGGGGTGATGATGGTGGTGATGATCATGGGAATGGGAATGAGTCATAATCAAAGTTAGGTGTGATGGTTAACAAAGGAAACAGTAAAGGATAACTAATGTTTGGCTTGCCAGAGATAAAGTAGGGAGAATAAAATTATCCAAATTCCGTCTACAAAATGCCAGAATAAGGAAACCGAGATAACGCCATAATGACCTCTATTATAGTTACCGCGAACAAAAGAACGAACTAACATTAACATTTGTAAAAAAATCCCGACTATAATGTGTAAAGCGTGAAAACCTGTGAACAGATAAAACGTTGCCCCAACTAACCCCGTAGACAACCCAAAATCTAGCCCCTGCCATTCTTTAAAAGTACCCACTAAAAAATAGGTTCCCATAACTGAAGTCGTTAGCCACAGTAAGCGAAATCTCACTAATTTGTATTTTTTGATGGCGCGTTCAGCGAGATAAATAACCAGACTGCTAGATAATAAAACAATGGTATTAATAATAATAGTAATAGACAATTGCGGCCCCAAAACACCAGAGGGCAACCATTGTTTAGTAGACAAGCGCAAGATAATATAGGTTAGGAAAAAACTCACAAAAACCATACTTTCCGACAGAAGAAAGACAGTAACGCCAAATAAAAGATTACCTTTTTTTCCTTCCCTTGTATCCCTTGCTGGTGTCCCCAAAACGTTATCAATAAAATTTGTCATAATTAATTACCATGTCTTTTAATGGCTTCTTCATCCGTAGTATCCACTGTAGAATATTGTGGCAAACCATAACTATAGGGAGCTAAAGTAACAGTTGGAATCGTTTCAAAGTTTTCTGTCGGTGGGGGTGAAGTTGTTGCCCATTCTAACCCCGTTGCGTACCAAGGGTTATTAGGTGCTTGAATACCAATTAAACAGGAAACAACCAGATTGGCCATAAAAGGTAAAGTAGCCATTCCTAATAAAAATGCGCCCAAACTAGCGAGAATATTCCAACCTGCATATTGAGGATCATAAGAAGAAATACGACGTACCATTCCCTGTAAACCTACAGGCAACATGGGAAAAAACGTCAGATTTGCTCCAATAAAAGTCAGCCAAAAGTGAATTTTACCCCAGCCTTCGTGATACATTCGCCCTGTCATTTTCGGAAACCAGAAATAAATTGCCGCAAACAATGCCATGGTGATCGTGTTGTAAACGACATAATGAAAATGTCCGACCACAAAATAAGTATTGTTGACGTGGAGATCAAAAGCAACTGCCCCCAACATCACCCCTGTAATCCCACCAATGATAAACATTACCACCCCACCAAGAGCAAATAACATGGGTGTATCTAGATGTAGTTTACTCCTCCATACCGTAGCAGTCCAAGCAAATACCTTAACCCCTGTGGGGATAGCCACAAGCATCGTGGAAAACATAAATAAAATCCGCATCCAGCTAGGAGTCCCACTGGCAAACATATGATGTACCCAGACAAAGATACTGACTAAAGAGATGCCAAAGGAAGCAACAGCAACGGATTTATAGCCAAATAAGGGATTACGAGTAAAAGCGGGTATAACTTCCGAAAATACGCCAAAGGCTGGTAATACCATCACATAAACCGCAGGATGGGAGTAAAACCAAAATAAATGTTGATAAAGAACCGGATCACCTCCTGATGTGGGATTAAAAAAATTAGTGCCAAAAGAAAGATCGAAAAGTAGCATAATGGCTGCTCCTGTTAACGCAGGTAAGCAAAATAATTGTAATAACTGCGCGCTGAGTACCGTCCAAACAAAAATAGGCATCCGAAAAAAGTGCATTCCTGGCGCACGCATCCTTAAAATCGTGGTCAGAAAATTTACACCCCCCATAATGGAAGAGATACCCAAGACAATAATGCTCAATAACCAGATAGTTTGGCCGTTAATCGGATAACCCGTCGGATTTTGAATACTAACAGGAGGATAGGACCACCAACCCGCTTGTGCTGATCCGCTTGGCAGTAAAAAGCTAGATAATAAGAGAATGCCCCCAATGGGAATTAGCCAAAAAGCGATCGCATTTAGCTTAGGAAATGCCATATCTTTAGCCCCAATCATCAGAGGAATTAGATAATTAGCCAAACCTACTAAAGAGGGAATAATCCACAAAAAGATCATTACCGTCCCGTGTAGGGTAAATAAACCATTATAGAGAGAGCGATCGACTAAATCCGAGGGAGGAGTAATTAATTCACCCCGCAGGATCATTGACAGAATGCCAGCAATTAAGAAAAAAATAAAGGTTGTGACTAAATATTGAATGCCAATAACTTTATGATCGGTATTAAATGTAAAATAACGTTTCCATGCTTGTTGTTTTATTTGAGATTCTTTAAGATTAGTTGCACTCGAATGTGTCATGATTTTGATTATTAGTTAAAATTGTGGCTTGTCGTAAGCTCTTTAGGGCTAAAATTAAGAGCTAAAGCTCTCACTACGAACTTAATTATTGTTGAGCAACGAAAGGGGTTGCAGGTTCTATTGTTGGCCAATCACTTCTAATAAGTTGCCGAGGTTGATGAGCGTGTTCTGTTGCGGCTAAACTAGGTTTTAGGATGTTATTATGAGCCGACTGCAACCATTGACCATAAGCTTCAGGGGAATCTATATAAACATCTGCTTCCATTAGCGCAAAATAAGTTCCACTAAATTGAGAATCATGAAGCTTATATTTTCCCTCTTTTAAAGGTGTAAAGGTGAAATTGAGCCTATGATTAGGAATCATATCTTGTTTAAAGCGAAATTCAGGCACATAGAAACCATGAATGACATCCTCTGATTCTAAAATCAGTCGCACCCGTTTATTCTGGGGTAGATGTAGTTCAGACGTTGTAATATTTGACTGGGGATAGCGAAATGTCCAGTCCCACTGTTTAGCAATGACTTCAATCTCTTCTATTTGATTAGGTATTTTTTGAGCAATTAACATTGACTTATTCCCTGATTCTGAAGCCTTTAGATCGATTATTTTATTCAGTCCTTCAATATCTAACTGCTGATAAATATTAAAGCTTTGCCAACCAATCCACAAGACCAAAATCGTCGGAGTAGCAGTCCAGAAAAATTCTAGCTTATTATTGCCTCTAGAGGGATGTCCTTCGGTGTAATCATTCTCATCGGCTCGACAGGTAATAATTGAGAAAACAATCATCCCGACAACACCTAAAAAAATAAAGGAACCTAAAGCTACTAAAAAGCTAAATAAATCATCAACGTGTTTCGCTTCTGCTGTTGCTGCAACTGGCATCCAATTATATGATTGTTGTCCTAACCAATAGCTAATAACAATCATTAAGGCTACACTAATAAATAGGGCAATTTTTTCTAGAATTGGAGTCATCATAATACAACCAAAATTGCAAGGAAATTTTACAATAATTATTGAAGAAATTGATTAGGATTTTGACCGTTTCGCAACAAACCTGCTGCTGTGTTATGAAAGGCAAACTCATCCCCCAATTGCGCTCCTAGGGTTCCATGAATAAAGAGTATAAACAACATCAACAATCCTATCCATAAATAACTCCACTGCACCTGTCTAATTTGATTTTTACGCCAATGATAACGCTGATAACCTCGCCATACCGTTAAAATTGCGATCGCAGCCAACAATAAAACCCCCCCTACCCCATGTAAAATCATGGTTGTCCCTGCTCCCAAACCCCAACTACTTTTTTGAGAAACAGAGGGTTGGGCCAGCATCATTTCAAAAAAACCTGCTGTCACCGTAAAAAAGGTAATAACGGCAGCCGCAACTAAGTTATACCAACCTAAATCATAAAAATTAGCTCTTCTTGCCCGCAAACCCAGAAATCTTAAGACTGGTTTGGCCAAAAAAAACATGGTTGCTGCCCAATCAAAAATCACCGCAATAATAAATAGTCCTAAAGTAAAGTGAACTAAAATCGGGTGAAAAGGAAACTCGTAGGGTAAACCATTGGCCCCCAAATTTAAGCCTAATTGTTTGATTAACGCCTCGTTCACTGTAAAATACCCTCTTTGGCTGCCTGTACCACAGGTTCAATGTGTAGTCCGTACACCCAAACTAAACGAGTACCGAGATAGACTTGAAAACTGACTAAAATAATTAATACTGTGGCAACACCTAAATAGGCAGGGGGGATTTTTTTAAAATGATGAATCCGAATCACAAACCGCCATGCCGTGATCGTAGCAACAAATCCAGCTAAAGACCAACCAATGATAGTATGTAAATTTAAAACAGGTTTAACGGCTTCATAAGGTTGTGATAACCCTGCTTCAAATTGACCAGCAATAATCGCCAGAAAAATTGAGACTGAGGCAACAAACAAATTCCAAAAGCTAACCTCGAACATCTTAATATTACCAGTAACGTATCCCACCACATCGCAAAAGAACGAGAAAAAAATCATCGCAATGACAAAGTGGACGATAATGGGATGAAGTGGATCGGGATAGGGTAAATTACGGCTGTTTAAAAGCAGATTAAACATTGCTTAGAGACTTCACAACAAATTTTATTGTAGCAATTACACAAATTTTCATACCATTGACAACAATTTGTCATAAAATTGACATTAATATTGTTTAAATTGCCAATATCCCAATTAAAACTTGCTGAAAAAATTAAGAATATTCTCATTAAAGAAAACATAAGCTTTTTAACAGGACTAACAGAATGAATAACTCAACTGCTCCCACAATCATTGTTGGCGGAGGTTTCGTCGGACTTTTTACCGCATTACACTTGAGTCATCGTCATTATTCCGAACCAATAATATTGATTGATTCCCAAGAACGTTTTGTCTTTAAACCCTTACTGTTTGAATATCTCACAGGGGAGATGCAGGATGAACAAGTTTTCCCCCGCTACGAAGAACTATTAGAAGGTACTAGTCTAACTTTTATACAAGACCAAGTAACTACTATCGATTTACCACAAAGTCGGATACAATTGGCTTCAGGTTTACACTACGATTACCGCTATTTAGTATTAGGAGTCGGTAGTATTCAGGGCTATTTTGGAACGAAAGGAGCTAAAGAAAATGCCTTCGCTTTTCGGACTCAAGAAGATGCCATCAGTTTGGAAGGTCATCTTAGGGAATGTTTACAACAAGCTTGTCAAACCGAAAATTCTCAGGACTATCATAGTTTATTGACGATTGCCGTAGTTGGGGCCGGCCCTTCAGGGGTAGAAATGGCGGCCACTTTAGCCGATTTATTACCGAGTTGGTATGACAAGTTAGGGGGCAATATTCGAGATATTCGTATTGTTTTAATTAATCATGGCACAGAAATTTTGTCAGGGGATATTAATGCCCACCTCCAAGAAACTGCCCTAGAAGCGTTAAAAAGTCGTACCGTTACCGTCGAATTATGCTTAGGGGTTAAAGTGATAGAAGTCGAGGGCAACGGTTTAAAATATCAACAAAAAGATCAAGAAGCGATCGAGACATTATCGACTCACACAACAATTTGGACAGCGGGAACAGCAACCAATCCTTTAATTGAATCTTTAGGACAGTTTTTAGCAGAAAACAAAGATAAACATGGTTTGCCTTTAGTAACACCTACTTTGCAGCTTCCCGATTTTCCTAAAGTCTTTGCAGCAGGAGATTGTGCGGTTGTTAAAGAC
The DNA here is from genome assembly GCF_034932065.1 of Crocosphaera sp. UHCC 0190. Lineage (NCBI taxonomy): Bacteria > Bacillati > Cyanobacteriota > Cyanophyceae > Chroococcales > Aphanothecaceae > Crocosphaera > Crocosphaera sp. UHCC 0190. The sequence continues at coordinate 628,282 of NZ_JAYGHP010000001.1, read as the reverse complement.
CATCCCTTTCCCCCTGTTGCTCAAATCGCTTATCAACAGGGGGGGGAGATTGCTGATAATTTGATAGCTTTATCTCAAGGGAAAAATATCCAACCCATCAACCCAACCCTACGGGGAACCTTGATGAAGTTGGGAATTAATAACGGGGTGGCTGATTTATTTGATAAAATACAGGTAACAGGAAAAACAGGGGATCTGATCCGCAACGGGACTTATTTGGAGTTACTACCTACTCCTATTCATAACTTTAAAGCAACGACAAATTGGCTAACCGATGAGATTTTCCATCGTCATCATTTACCCAAATCTGTTACCCATCCTCCCGAAAAACAGAAAACACCTCTTTGGATTTGGGGTTTGTTGGTTGCGATCGCTTTAGTGACTGGTTATATTGTAATCTGGCGCACCAATAAACCTTCCCCTCAACAACAACCCGATCAAAAACCTGTTTCATCTAAACTTTACCCATTCAAAAGTTTATAATTAATCAATTTAGATGGTGACTAATTTATTACTCTGGTATTGGCGATCGCTTCCTCTTAAACAGTTAACAGGTTCAGCAGTTTTTGAAAAGTTATTTGCTTCTACTTCAAATATTGCTACCCTTTTAGAAAGTCCTTATCCAACGCCAACGGATTATCCTTTTCTTTCCCGTTATTCTATTTGTGCAGGAGAACCGCGAATTATTCAAGGAAAACCTCGTTTATGGACTCCTAAAGTTGGGGAGATTTTGCCTTTTTTAAATCAATTATTACAACAGAATAATCTCATAAATAAACAGCCAGATCACTTACCTTTTATGGGGGGATGGTTAGGATGGTTAGGGTATGATTTAGCTTGGGAAATTGAAACATTACCGCAATATAATCACGATCCTCTTTCTTTTCCTGTTGCTTATTGGTATGAACCTAAATCTTTTGCTATTTTAGATCATCTAGAACAAACTTTGTGGTTAGCAACAACTAATCCAAAGGACTTAGATATTTTACAAGATAAACTAGAAACAAAAACCTCCTTACCTCCTCAACCTCTCATCCCTTCACCTCATAACCTGTCTTTTTATACCAGCAAAAAAGAGTATGAAAATGCTGTCCGTCAGGCAAAAAAATATATTGAAGCGGGGGATATTTTTCAAGCTAATTTATCCCTAAGATTTCAGACCACGACTCAGTTAGATAGTTGGACATTGTACCGAACGTTACAGACAATTAATCCTTCTCCCTTTGCTAGTTATTGGCGATCGCCTTGGGGAGATATTATTAGTTGTTCTCCAGAAAGATTAGTGAGTTTATCTAATAATATTGCTCAAACTCGTCCGATTGCGGGAACTCGTCCCCGTGGTCGTAATTTTCAACAAGAAACGGCGATGTTACAGGAACTTTCTTCTGATATCAAAGAAAGGGCAGAACATATTATGTTAGTTGATTTAGAACGTAATGATTTAGGAAGAGTTTGTCAATGGGGAACGGTAGAAGTTGATGAATTGTTAACCATAGAAAGATATAGTCATGTCATACATTTAGTGAGTAATGTCAGGGGAAAATTACGTCAGGATAAAACCTCAATTGATCTGATTAAAGCTTTATTTCCTGGGGGAACTATTACAGGATGTCCTAAAGTGAGATGTCTAGAAATTATTGAAGAATTAGAACCTGTTAGACGGAGTTTATTTTATGGATCATGTGGATATTTAGATCAGAGGGGAAATCTAGACTTAAATATATTAATTCGTACTTTATTATATACACCTTTATCCGCTAATTTATCCAGTGTTTGGGGGCAAGTTGGGGCGGGTATTGTAGCAGATAGTGATCCAGAAAAAGAGTGGTTTGAGTCTCTACAAAAAGCCAAAGCACAATTAACAGCTTTAAACTGTAGTTTAGAATAATTTCCTGTATAATTGAAACTGTAAAGGACAAGTAAGCTTTTGAAATTTATTGAGTTATTTGCTGGTATTGGTGGATTTAGACTTGCTTTTGAGCCAGTGGGATATCAATGTGTTTATTCTTGTGAAATTAATGAAGCTTGTCAAAAAGTTTATTATCATAATTTTGGGGAATTGCCTGATAATGATATTACAAAAATTTTTTCTAGTAATCTCCCAGATTTTGATGTTTTAACAGCAGGATTTCCATAATTTTATCATTCATCAAAGTCTTTCAGAGGCTTATAAGAAAATCGGAAATTCGATCTGTATTCCCTTGTTTAAAGAATTAGCAATTCAAGTAAAAGAAGCTTTTCTTAATTTAAAGTTAGAAGAATAAGTCAGATAACCTCAGAATGTTTATTATTAATCTGCGATCGCAGGTTCTAATCCCATAATCCAACATCTTCCATAAGTCGGACTATCAAATTGAAACATACAATTAAATCCTGCTTTTTGATAAGCTTTAATTGCAAAATGATTATTAACTGAGGTACTTATTATAATTACAGGAATAGTGAGATCTTTTAATAACTTATCGACTAAAATTTTTAACACGATTGGCCCAATTCCACACCCCAGATAATCAACTTCTCCGATAAAAATATCAATATCTACCGATCCATCAGGAATAGTTTTAATTCCTACTAAATTTAATTCTTTCTGATTCACTTTTTGCCAGCGAATATAACCCACAGAAACATCATCAGCGACAATAATGGCATGATTATCAATAGAAAGGTTTAACGCCTGTTGAAGATGATTTTCAGGATGAATCCACCATTGAGAAACATGGGGACAATATAACCATTTGTCTAAAATTTCTCGATGCTTTTCTGGTAAAAAAGGAGTAAGATTAACAGTCTTAATTTGTTTGGACATACCTAATACGATCAATCAATTGTATTTCGATGTTGTCCGACTTGATAAAGTAGTAGTAAAGCGACAATAACGCCTACTAATCCAGCCGCGATCACATTAAGCATTGCTTGAATGGCAATCATATTCGATGGGGCAATTAATGCCCCTTGAGATGGGAAGGTTGTGCCGATTTGATTCGGGGCAATCACTGTTGCACCTTGGGGCAAGGTTAACAATTTAAAGGTTAATTCACCAACCCGCAAAAGGGCAATTAGCACAGCGAAAACCATAATCCCAATATTAGCAAATAACCCTAACTGGAGATCTCGGATAATCTGAGACTTAGAAGGTCTTGTTTCTGAACTTTTGAGTTTTTTGGCCAGTTGAGTGTAACGAAAACACCAATAAATACTGAAAATGAGAATAATTAAACAGGCGATCGCCAGCCATAAACCCAAGGAAAATCCGCCTGTCTGTTGTTGTCCCGATTGGGATAAAACATAAGTAACCACAACGAGGAGAGGAATAAACCCTAGTAAAACTTGTAAGATCAAACCAATTCGCCCCAACCAGAGAAGGGAACGGGCAATCTGTAGGGGAGTAGGACTACTTGTTTCAGACTTCAAGAAATTAAACATCGTGAGTATCAAACTTATTATGGAAAACAATTAGATATTATAGGCTTAAATCCTTAAGGATTAAGCTATACAGACAAAACCCGCCTACGCGGGTTGAATTTAACTGCCCAAGGACGGCTTTGTTTGTATATTATCAGGCTTTAGTCTGTCGTTAGGTGTTGATTTAGGTAGTATCTTAACCCTTAAGGATTATTTAAACAATAGAGTCGATCCGCCAAAGTTGCATCAACAATAAAGGGGTTTTCATTACCCTGAACTTTAGCAATTTTTTTGCTTCTTTCAGATTCTATTGTATCCACAGGATCAAGTTGATGCCATTGACACAAATCCTTTTGTTGTTCCCTAAAAAACTCTGGTGATTCCTGATTAGCTTGCTCACGATATATGGTGTAAAAATAGAAAATAGCGCGAGCAATATCTCCTTTTTTTACTTCTCTGGGTTCAAAGTTGTTTGAATTAGATTCGCTGTACTGATCAATATTAGTCATGGGGATAAATTCTAGCTTTTCAGTGTTACGATACCAGTCGTTAGTTCTGGGATCAGGAATTTCTGCAAAGGCTTTATTTCCTCTGGCACTATTAACATTATCTCTGGCCGGAAATAGGTGATGTAAATCGCTTCTCGCAGGTTCCTTTTCTGCACCCCTTGATTGTGGCCAAACGTGTTCTGCATTAATATCTTTTTTTCCTGCATCTTTACTAGGATCTTCGTCAGGATCAAGGGCAATTTGATAATTGGTATAAACCCCGGTAACTACCCCATTATCATTGTCAATTTGACTATACATAATATCTCTAGCCCGATCATAACTAAGGGTTTTATCTGGGGTATAATCTTCGATGACTTGATTTAATAAAGTCTCTCCTGTTGCATCAGGAAAAATCACATTAGTTTGGGCGAAACTATTCCTTTGAGGATAGCAAAATAAGCAGAGAAAGGTGATTAAAAATGCGATAATTTTTTTCATGGCTTTCAGGAAAACTCCTTTGATTCTTTTGTTACTATCAACAACGTTAGGGTAATTTCCTGAATTTTTTATAAAACTTTAGATAAAGTTACATTGATTAACTTAAATTTTATCTCAGATTAGGTTAAGTATTTATTAAGGATCTTTTAAATTATATAACCAGCAAAATAAGGTGGGCATTGCCCACCCTACTACTTTATTTTGGGGAAAATAAAAGGGAACCTAAAATTAATAAACCAAACCCCAAACGATACCAAACAAAAATCCAAGTATCCCGTTTTTGTAAATAACGAATTAACCAAGCGATCGCTAAATAAGAAAACACGGCTGAAGAAATTACTCCAACAATTACGGGAAAAATAATATCGCTAGAAAGTCCCATTTCTGCTACATCTTTTAATTCTACAATACCCGCTAAAGTAATGGCAGGAATCCCTAATAAAAAAGAAAATCTCGCCGCAGTTGCTCGTTCTAAATTAATAAATAATCCCGATGTAATCGTTGAACCAGAACGGGAAACCCCAGGAATTAAAGCTAAAGATTGAGCAAATCCCATCACCACTCCATCTCGCCAACCTAACTGATTAAAATTACGTTTGTGGGTTCCTAATTTTTCTGCTAATGCTAATAATAGTGCCATCACAATAGACGCGATTGCAATCACATTAAGACTTCGCATGGGTGAATTATCTAAATCAGGAATTAACACTTTCATTAATAGTCCAAAAAACACAATGGGTAAAGTTCCTAAAGCAATTCCTAACCCTAGCCGAAAGTCATGGGATTTATAATCAGATTGACGAATGGCTTTGATCATTCCTCTAATAATTTGACTTAAATCTGACCAAAAATACCACAAAACAGCAGCAATACTTCCTAATTGAATAACAGCCGTAAATGCTACCCCTGGATCACCCCATCCTAAAGCGACAGGAACCACCTTTAAATGGGCTGTACTACTAATCGGTAAAAATTCCGTTAATCCCTGTACCATACCTAAAATAATCGCTTGAAACCAGTTAAATTTGGCAATGGCATGATCGGAAGTATTTGGGGTTGCTGCCTGAGCAAACATGAAGGGGGACAAAGCAAAAGTTAACCCGCTACTGAAAGCAAACAGACTAATTAAGCTTAGTTTTGGGTGTTTGAGTTTAGTCATAGAGTTTGGAATATTTGGGTTAAAGTTTTCAGAATTTTATCCTAAAATTGGCCCTTTGATTGTAACTTGTTCTAAAAATGCTTAATTGACTCCCTTAAAACACGCTAATATTTTCTGAAAATTAACCAGTTTTCCGAAGATTATTGCTGAGATATTTTACATAATAACCTTGATTATTGGCTAGGAAGTAATTAAAGGCATTTTGAGGGATTTTATGCTACAATCCTTAGCAATACTGAGAACTGTTAAAAATAAATCATTGCCCTTCATCGTCATGAGTAATATTCAAGTTAGTGTGAGAATTCCGCCCCATTTGTATGAAAAATTATTAGCTCATACTAACACCCTTGGTCTTTCTAAGTCTAAAGTGATAGCCCAAGCTTTGTCGAACTATTTAGAGGCGGATGATCCTAAACCCTCATCCCTCGAAGATAGGATGATGCAACTGGAACAACGACTGATCAGTCTAGAGTCCACCTCTCCAGAAACAGAACCGCTCAAAAAAGCTGATGAGATCTCACCGAAACCCTTACCCTTACTGAAGATACCATCTCTCCAACAATTAACTGTAGAAGTCCCAACAGTTAATGAGAACGGAGAAATTATTGAACGGGTTTCCCATCAAGTTAAATCCTTTAAAGAAGAATTAGGGGACGGAGTTGAATTGGATATGATCTATATTCCTGGAGGAACCTTCTTGATGGGATCACCAGAAACAGAGATGGGATCTCAACTTTCTGAAAGACCTCAACATTCTATTACCTTGAAAGGGTTCTTTTTGGGACAATTTCCTATTACCCAAGCTCAATGGCAAGTGGTTGCCCATTATCCTAAAGTTAAACGGGATCTTAACCTTGACCCCGCTTTCTTTAAAGGAAGCGATCGCCCCGTAGAACGCATTTCTTGGGAAGATGCAGTGGAATTCTGTGATCGCCTTTCTCAACATAGTCAACGCCCCTATAAGGTGCCGAGTGAGGCACAATGGGAATATGCTTGTCGGGCAGGGACAACCACACCATTTAGTTTTGGCCCCACCTTAACGGGAGATCTTGCTAATTATATGGCTAAACATCTTTATGCAGGGGAAAAATTAGGAATTTATCGTCAAGAAACTACCCCAGTCGGCCAATTTTTTCCGAATACTTTTGGGTTATATGATGTCCATGGCAATGTTTGGGAATGGTGTGCTGATACTTGGCATTCTAATTATCAAGATGCACCGATATCAGAAGTTCCTTGGATGTCTCTTGAACATGATAAATGTCGCGTTTTAAGGGGGGGGTCCTGGGATAATGATGCCCCTAAATGTCGTTGTGCGTCTCGTTATAGTTATCATCCTCAAGCGGTACCTGTCAATCAAATTGGATTTCGGGTGATGTGCAATTTAGGTGGATAATTTTCCAGGGGTATCTTCTGAAACTTCCCCTACTGTTAAAACCTGTGTGACGGTTAATTTGATTAGAGGAAAATTAGTTGAAATAATCGTTTCATTTTTTGTTGTTATTTTAAAGGTTATTAATGCTGTTATATGTATCGTAAAAATTAATACATATAACAGTATAGAGGGGGTTTAGAATGGAGAAAGTTATATTAATTATCAGAACTAAATACGTCTTTAATCTCACGAAAAAATCCCGTAATATCTCCCCAAGAAATTTTAAGCAAAGATAAAATTCCCACGGTAATTAATAGTAGCCCCAACCAAAAATTGTCTTCATAAAGCACTAAACCAACCACGACAATAAAATAGGGGGAAACAATACCACTAATTTTTTCGACAACATTCACCACTTCGGGATTATCTAATTCCGATTGAGGCTGAAAATTAACTTGAATTTTGCTTAATTCCGTATCTTCTTGTGCTGCATCTTCTATTTCTGATTCTGAAGGAAACATAATATCAGGAATTTCAGTATTTTCTGCTGGTTTGTTATCTTTGGGTTGTCTACCAAACATATTTAATCTCTCCATTTTTAACTAATAAATTCTTCTCTATGGTAGCCAAAAATTGGGCAAAAAATCATTAAAAAATGTACGGAAATTTTGATTGAGGAGTCTTCCAATCTGAATATGGGGTTCATCGGGTTCCACCGGAATAATTGTAGCAGGTTTTCCTCCCAGTTGTTCAATCACTAAATTCGCCGCTTCTAACCCCGTTACATAAGCTTTTTCCTGGGACCAGGAACCATGACGAGTAATGACCCAATCTCCACTTAAGTATAGATTAGGAATGGGAGACTTGGCCGTTAATAAATACTGATAACTACCAGGGGCAAAATGAGTCACTCCTTGACGAACTTTGATCACTCGATAATCAATAATTTTAGCATCAGCAAAACTAGCAATACAAGTTGTCAAATCTTGATGAACTTTGGTAATAATTTGTTCATCAGTCATACTTAATAATTGGTTGGCATGGTAAAAATCTGCTTCGATTACAGTGCCTGATAATTCCTTATATTCATCATGAAGAGTATTAAGATCAAAAAATGTCCATCCAGTAGTTTTATCAAAGCCAAAACAAGCATTAGATGGCAAAGGAATACTCACTTTTTTATCAAACCATAGGCGAGTTGCTAAAACATCAATTCCCCCTAAATTAGATAAATTACAAAATTCTGGATAATTATTTAAAACCGTACTTTCTGCCACTATTTTTTTAATGCCATTAACACTAACGCCAAAAATAACCGCATCTGCTTCAAAGATTTCTTCTCCACATATTACTCCTTTCGCTTTTCCTTTGTTATCTAGAATAATATCATTTACCCGCTTATTGGTCAAAACTTTTCCCCCTAAGCTTTCAATTTTATTCACCCAAGGTTTAAAGATAATTTCTCCCACAGTTCCCCGACACCAAACCACATCAAAATCGGGTTGATGAGCTAAGATGAAATAGTAAAGCATTCCAATGGTTGCAGCTGCACTACATTGTTCCCCAGGAGCAAATAATCCCACTAATAACATGGGTTCAAATGCTTCTTTATAGAGTATTGAAGATACGCCAAATTGTTTAAATAATTCCCTAGCTGTTACCTTATCATAGCGTTGCCAAGCCTCATCGGAATTATCAAAGTCAATTAGGGTATAAAGTAAGGGTAATGCTGACAGTCTATCGATTAAAGGAAGACGTTGAAACTTGGTATAAAGAAAAGTCCCTAAGGGGGTTGGTAAAAGAGGTTCATTTTGAAAAATTGGTGATTCAACCTCTAACCCTGCGGGGGAATATTGAGAGGAACGAGTAAAAGGGGTAAAGGGATTTAAGCCTAATTCTTTAACTAAATTAAAGATGTTTTTATAAGGATACCAAAACCCATGAATTCCTGCTTCTATGGAACGTCCATCATCAGTTTTCCAACCCGCAACTAACCCCCCAGGATAGGGGGAAGCTTCTAATAAAGTCACCTCATATCCTTGTTTAGCTAACTGATAAGTTGCCCCTAAACCTGCCCAACCTGCACCCACAACAACGACTTTTTTTTGTTCTGACATTTTATGAATTTAACTGTTTTTTAGACTCTCTCTTGATTATAGGCTGACAACTTGTATTAAAACTTTAAGAAACAATATAATACTTTATGATGACTCTCTTTAGTTTGAAAATTTGTTAAAATTGTGGTAGAAGCACCTTAAAATATGTAGTTCATTTGAGTAACTTGGAATTATTAAGTGCAATCAGAAAAATAGATTGGTTTGAGGAGTGATAGTACAAAATATTATTAACACCCCTAGGAGGGAAAATATATGTCTACTGACTTTACACAAGCGTTAACCGTCATTGGATTAATTAGCGTTGCTTGTGCCATCATATCACCAATTTTGGTTTGGTTATTAAGTTATCAACCAGAAACCCCTTAACAGTATTTATTGAGTTAACGAGACAATTTTTATCACTCTAATACTAGGGAGAAACAACAACCTTTCTATCATTGTTAACTTGAGTCATAAACTCATATTCTCCTGCTTTGATTTTTAATTTACCTTCTTTATACCCTAAAAAGACAGGTGATTTATCTTTTGTTTGACTATTATAAAGTGCAAAATTTTCTGACCATTGATGTAAGTCTCCATTGCGAATAATCATCGGTAAAAGATTGAGGGTATTATAGATTAATTGTAGTGTTTGTTGGTTACTTCCTTGATAACTAACAATTCCTTGGTTTAGTTTTTGTAAATTAAGCTGACTATTTTTCTTAACATTCTTTTTAAAGTTTTCATAACTCCCATGAGATTCTTTTTCCCCAACTTCTAAAGCAAACCCATAAACATTATTATCTCTCATCGCTGCACTTAAAAATCTTTCTTCTGAATATTTTTCTTCTATTCTTTTATTGTTATTGATAACTTCTTGATAATTTTGTAAATTAATCGGATGAACTGCTAACCAAGTTTTTTCTAACTTGAAAAACCAAATATTATCTTCAATTTCTGCTTGAGAAGTTTTCGGTATTTGAAAATTAAAAGATGCTTGAGATGGAGGGCGTAACCAAATTAAAAGATTACGATACTGTCCAATTTCATCCCCCGCATTTTTACCAGGTCTTACAATTTTTTTCTCTGTATTAACCACAAAATAATCAATGCCTCTTTGACTATTATAAGCCATTAATTTAAACGGTGCAACATCTCCATCAGCGAATTTTCCCGCCAAACTTCCCATCTGATAACTATTGCCAATAAATTGAGTTTCCCAGTAACCAGGTTCAAGATCATTGCCAAGTTTCCAATTTTCATATAAAGGTTTACTGCTGAGAATTTCTACTGGTTTATTAAACTTTTTATGTGCTAAATTCATTACTGCTAATGGGGGACGATAGGTACTGGTAACAAAAAACAAAGTATCTTCTTCAGGGTGATTATTTGGTAAGGGAGTATCCCCAAAATATAACCAAAAAGTTCGGGCAGAAGATGAAGCTAAAGCAACATTTCCTCCTCCATAATCTCGTTTTACGGGGCCACCCCAACCTCCTCGATAATATTTAATCGCAGCAGCACTAGACAACCAATCTAATGCCGCTTTTGCTGATAATTTAACTTCAGGATCTTTGGCAAAATCATAGAGGTTTAAATAGGGTGCAAAAGTATGTCCATGATATACTTCAGAGTCCCATTCTCCCATGCCAATATGATATAATGCCCAGACATATCTTTGGATTTTTTCTTTATAAATTAGGCGTGTTTTTTCATTCCCTGTTTCTTCGGCCATTAAGTATACAGATGTCTCTCTCATTGCCCTTAAATTATCTGTATTTCGTCCATCTACCCATCTCCCTCTGCGACTAATATCCCAGTCTCTTCCCTCATTATTTCCTAACCCATAAATAGGATGAGGACGAGTTAATGGATCTTCTTCTGTCCATTTTTTTGCACCTTCAAACATCCGTTTTTTATAAGCAGGATCAAGATATTTTCCATAGAGAAAATATTTGCGAATTTGACCTTTTAACGTAAAACAATAATAATAATCAATGCCATCAGTATGTTGATGTTTTTTTGCTTCAGGATCTTCTTTTTCTAAAAAAGTGATCGCTTTTTCTTCATTTCCTGCTAAAAAGTCAAACATTGCACGGGGATAAGACCTTTTCTCATTCTCTCCATAACCATTACCATAACTCTCCCAATTGGCATAAAAATCAATGATTGTCTTTGCTCTTTCTTGAAATTTTTTTTCTAATTCTTTTGTCCATTGATTACGAAATCTTGGCTCTACTTGAGCTAAATTAAGGGGAAAATTTTGACTAGGATAAATCGTTTCTTGTGCTATTATTAAAGGATTACTGGCAAGACAACTAATTAATGAACCAGTAAATATAAATAATATAAATAATTGATAGTATCTTTTTTTATTGTTCATTTTCATGACTTACTCATTAATGATTTCAAAAGAATAATGTGATCCTTCAGGGGCATTTTTTAGCCCTTTAATGACTTTAACTAAAATTGGATCAGTATTGCGATCGCCATTCCTCAAAAATTGTAAGGTTTCTCCTGAAGTATCTTCTCTTGATAAATTAGTTTGTTTTAATTGATTTAAGACTGTATTTCTGGTAGCATCGGTCGATAAAGCATTAATTAAAGCTTGGGTAGCATCATAACTGGTTGCTGTGCGCCAACTTACCCTTCCTCCCCATCTTTTTGCTGCTGTATTTGTATAGAAATAAGTATCTTTAGCAAACCAAGGAACCGCTAATACTAAACCCTCGACTGCATCACCACCAAATGTTAAGGTTGCAGGGTTATATAAGGCATCCCCTCCTAATAGTTTCATCGGAGTAGATAACTGATAATTTGCTTTCGCAACTTGTAAAGAAAGATTAGTGATATCTTGTTCAGTATTTGGTAACAAAACAAAACTATCAACTTGATTTTGCAATACCTCAACAGTATTTTTAGCATTAAAGTTAGTTAAGCTAAGATCAAAAATGCTAACCTTACCTAACTGCTCAAAATACTTAATAAAAGCATCTTTTAAACTTGTACTATAATTACTCGCTGACGTATAAAAAATAGCCACTTTATTGATATTATCATCAATGGCATATCGGGCTAAAATTTCTCCTGCTTTAGCATCAGAAGGAACGGTTCTAAAAAATACATTACTAAATAAACTGGTGCTGGTACTGGTAGGAGAAATCATCGGAATTCCTGCTTTTTCATATTGTATTAATGCGCTGGCACTGGCACTACTAGAATTATGACCAATTACTCCTAAAATAGCGGAGTTATTAGCTAATTTTTGAGCAACTTTTTGAGCAATATCTGGTTCATTACTATCATTAACTATCATAATTTCTAGTAAGCGATTATTTAATCCTTGCTTATTAAATTTTGTCTGTGCATCAGCCACACCCCTTAACATTTCTTCGGCATTAGTTGCTTTTGTATCTACAGGAACAACGGCAGCTAAAACAAAAGGATTTCCCTTTTTTCTTGCCTCTGAATTATTGAGATATATTTGTACTTCTGGATCTTTTTGATCAGCTTTGATCCCGTCAGTAAAAAATTGTTTAGCCTCATCATAATTTCCCGCTTTAAATGCTGCTATTCCTTGATCAACCTGGGGGTTGGGTTTATTAATAAATAAACGGCGATCGCCGCTACTAAATCTCTCTTCTAAAGATATACTAGGATTAGTTGGTGGTGGTGTTGATAGAGGGGTTTGAGTTACAGTAGGATTAGGATTAGGATTATTATTTGAGTTGTCGTCCATAAGAATTGGTTTAACAGTAAATTCCCAAAGAACAACAATGATAGTTAGAGTTCCAATGGTACTTAAGACAGCAAAGATGATTTTTAATATTTTGTTCATTAATCCTAATGATTTCTGATCATTCTTAATCTTACCAAAATTTATTTAGTTGCAACACCTCGATACATATACCCTGAAAGCTTCGGAAAATCTAAGCAATAAAATTCTTCTACAATTACCTGATTAAAATAAGTTTCAACTAATTGTTTGATATCTCGATTCAAATGACAACCATCAGCCATGACTTTTTGTAGAGGAGTTAGTCTATTTTGCCAAACTTGAATATTAGGATCACGACTTAACCCATGTTCAATAAAATAGAACTTTCCTCCTGGTTTTAGGACGCGATAAATTTCTGATAATGCTTGATCAACATTGGGAATACTACACAATGTCCAGGTACTAACTACCGTATCAAAACTCTCACTATCCATCGGCAAATTTTCACCCCCTAATACTTTACTCTCAACAGGAATTTGAGAAGTTTCAAGACGCTTTTTAGCAAATCTATTCATACCTGAATTTGGATCAATAACAGTTAATTTTTTAACAGTTTCAGGATAATAAGCAAGATTTAAACCTGTACCAAAGCCAATTTCTAAAACATCTCCTGAAACATCTTTTAATAATTCTTGGCGATACTCAGGAAAGGGAGATTGAGACATCATCCATTCAATTCCCCAAGGAAAAATAAAATTAGAATAAAACCCCATGTTAACAACTCCTAAATATGTTAATTTTTAATCCCATTTGTAGGGTGGGCAATGCCCACCTAAATTTAATAAGTCATGAGCTAATTCTAGATCAAAATATTGCTTTTCTGCCACATCTCCCTGAATCACGGTAAAAGGTTGGTCTGCTTCCCCTAAATGTTCTAATACTAGAGTAGCTTGGGAAAAATCCTGATGTTTAGTATAATTATTAACAGTAATGACTGTTGTTAAATTAGCTTGAGAAGCAGCTTGTAAACCCTGATAAGAGTCTTCAAACACTAAACAGTCATCAGATTCTAAATTGAGCTTATCTAAAACATAATTATAAATCTCAGGCGATGGTTTTTTATTAGTAACAATATCTCCCGCAGCAATGACTTCAAACCAATCAGGATTAAGGTGTTTTTCTAACAAAGCTAAAGCATTAGGTAACGCGCTAGTTGTTGCGATCGCTAGTCTAATTCCTTTATTATAAGATTCTTCAATTAATCTTTTAACCCCTAACCTTAACTCAATTTCTCCTGATGATAATAATTCAAGATAATGATGAGTTTTTGCTTGATGCAATTGGGGGATTAATTTATATAAATCTTCATTTACATCAGAAAAATATTGTTGTAAATAATAATTAATTCTTTCTTTTCCCCCCGAAATTTCTAATAATTCACCATAGATATCAATCGACCAGTTCCAATCTAAACCGGCCTCAGAAAAAGCACGATTAAAAGCAACACGGTGGCCATCTCTTTCCGTTTCTGCAAGAGTTCCATCCACATCAAAAATCAACGCTTTCAATTGAGTCATAAGTACCTTAAACTTAAAATTTCATGTTTATTGTAGTATCATCCTCTCCAGTTAATAACCCTTAAGTCTGGCACTCGCTCAAATTCTTTAACATTCGAGGTAACAATCGTCAGATAATGAACTTTGGCTGTTGCTGCAATCAACAAATTATAAGCACTAATAGGAGAACCCTGCGCTTTCAAGATACTGCGAATTTTGCCTGCTTCGGTGGCTTCAGTCTCAGTAAAGGGTGAAATCGTGATAACATCTAGAAAATCTTCTATCACATAACGAATTTTCTGGTTACTGTCTGGATTAAGGAGCATTCCATAGTGAATTTCCATCAATGTAATGGAAGAAATAAAGATATCACTGGGAGTCATTAACTTGATATGTCGCAATGTGTTACGTTCTCCTTTCGCAAAGTCGCTTACGGTACAAGTATCTAACAGATAAGTCATTAGATTAAGTCTTCTTCTGTTGGGGGGAGTAATTCGGAGCGATATGATTCAAAGGGAATGATATTCTTATCTCCTTCAAAATTTTGAATGGATTTCGGCCAAGTTGGTGATTGATGTTGAGATAACCAGGATACCAATGCCTCACGAATGATGGCATTTCGCTTTTTTCCCGTCACTTGACAGACTTGCTGCAATTTCTCCCCTAGTTCATCTTCGATATAGATATTAAAGTTCATGGTTACATCGCCAAATTTATAACATATTATAACAGGTTAGAAAAATAACTGTTGCGATGTTGCTGCGATCGCCTAATAAAAACCCTAGTGCTATAGTTTAAATGCGAATATGTATAACAGGTTATAACAGGTTATATAAAATTGACCAAAGGTTTAATGGTATTAAACCCCTACACACAGTATATTTACCGTCAAGGTTCGTGATACATTGGCATTAATAGTTAAAAATTTTCTCGAATGCCTACTCCTACCCTCACCCCTATCAATTTTCCCTTAACTGCCGTTGTCGGACAAGAAGCCATTAAATTAGCCTTATTATTAGCAGCAGTAGACCCAGGTTTAGGGGGAGTAGTCATTGCTGGCAGACGGGGAACGGCAAAATCCGTCTTAGCTAGGGGAATACACGCCCTTTTGCCCCCTATTGAAAGAATACAAGATAATCCCTTTAACTGCGATCGCAATATTCCCAATGAATGGGACGACAACACTCAAGAACAATACATAAATATTCGCCCCGAAGATATTCTCACAGAAATAGTCCCGGCCCCCTTCATACAAGTTCCCATCGGAGTAACAGAAGATAGATTATTAGGTTCCGTAGATGTAGAGGAGTCGGTTAAACAGGGAGAAGCTATTTTTCAACCAGGGTTATTAGCACAGGCAAATCGAGGCGTATTATATGTAGATGAAGTAAACTTATTAGATGAGCAAATTTCCAACCAACTGTTAAGCGTTTTGACCGATGGACGCAACCAAATAGAACGGGAAGGGATCAGTTTTCAACATCCCTGTAAACCTATTTTAATTGCTACTTATAACCCCGAAGAAGGGCCATTAAGACGGCATTTATTAGATCGTATTGCGATCGCCCTTTCTGCGGATGGTGTATTGGCACTCGATCAACGGGTAAACGCAGTTAACCAAGCTATTGACTATGCTAACTCTCCTCAAGCATTTCTGAGTCAATATAACGACGAAATAGACGATATTAAGACTCAGATCATTTTAGCCAGAGAATGGTTAAAAGAAGTTACTATTACCCATGATCAGATTCAATATTTAGTCGAAGAAGCACTCAGAGGAGGAGTAGAAGGACATCGGGCCGAAATTTTCGCTGTCAGAGTCGCTAAAGCTTCTGCTGCCTTAGATGGACGTAATATTATCACCCCAGACGACCTGAGAAGGGCTGTAGAACTGGTGATAGTTCCCCGTTCTACCATGATGCAACCCCCTCCAGAAGATGCACCCCAACCCCCTCCTCCTCCCCCACCCCAACAACCTCAAGATGAGTCTAACCAAGACCAAGAGGAACAGGAAGAAGAAGAAGACAAGGAAGAACCGGAACAAGAACCCCCAGGTATTCCCGAAGAATTTGTATTTGATATTGAAGGGGTTATATTAGACCCCAGTGTGCTTTATTTTGCCCAAATGGCTCAAAATCAGGGTAAGTCAGGCAGTCGTAGTCTAATCTTTTCAGAAGATCGGGGACGCTACATTAAACCGATGATACCCAAAGGCAAAAGCAAACGTATTGCGGTTGATGCGACGTTACGGGCCGCCGCCCCCTATCAAAAAGCCCGACGTTTAAGGCATCCTGGACGTAATGTTATCGTAGAACAGGGTGACATCCGTTCTAAGCGTTTAGCACGCAAAGCAGGGGCTTTAATCGTCTTTGTGGTGGATGCTTCGGGGTCTATGGCCTTAAACCGGATGCAGTCTGCTAAGGGTGCAGTGATGCGTTTATTGACAGAAGCCTATGAAAACCGCGACCAGGTGGCATTAATACCCTTCAGAGGGGAACAAGCAGACGTTTTGTTACCACCTACCCGTTCTATATCTTTAGCCCGCAGACGCTTAGAAACCTTGCCTTGTGGGGGTGGTTCACCGTTGGCACACGGGTTAACCCAAGCGGTTCATGTGGGGGTGAATGCCAAGATGTCGGGGGATATTGGTCAGGTGGTGATCGTCGCTATTACGGATGGACGGGGGAATATTTCTTTATCTCGTTCTTTAGGGGAACCTACACCCGAAGGAGAAAAGCCAGATATTAAGGGCGAACTATTAGATATTGCCAAAAAAATTCGGGCTTTAGGTATTAAATTATTGGTGATAGATACAGAGAAAAAATTTGTTTCTACGGGGTTTGGCAAGGAGTTGGCCCAAACCGCAGGAGGGACTTATTATCAGTTACCAAGGGCGACTGATCAGGCGATCGCTCAGATGGCAAGAGGCGCGATCGCTGATTTAAGATAGAGATAATTAGGTGTGACATACCCACCGATAAATCGGGGGCTTCCTGATTCAACCGCCGCTGCCGCTACTAAGCCATCTTAGTTTTGGTCTTACACAGCGTCCACAGGCAGACTCCCTGTGTCCCAAGGAGTACAATACCAGAATTTTTTTGGCTTGGTTTTTGCCGTTAGTTCTCGTATTTCAGCATTTGTTTCATTATACACAAATCTTGCCCATGATTCATCCCTCCGATAAATCGGGGGACTTCTTACGGAAGAAAGTTAAAATAATACCTAGAAGGTAGATAAAACTTTTATGAGTTTAACCCATGAGCGAACCAATTACCGTTACGACAGACCTGAGTAAAATTCTAGATCGTATTGATGGAAATCTTAACGACTTTCGCAAGGAGACGAATCAGAAACTAGAAAAAATAGCAGAGAGACTTACTAAAATAGAGGTAGCACAAGCTCGATTAGAATCTGATGTGAGTACCTTAAAAGAAGATGTCAAAGAAATTAAGGGTTCTAGTAAAGCGCAAATTTGGACATTAATCGGAATTTTGGGAACGGCAGTTATAGGAACAGTGATTCGCTTTGTTATTACTGCATTTCCAAGTAATCCTTGACTTTTGAAAAGGCGATCGCACAAATGGCAAGAGGGGCGATCGCTGATTTAAAATAGATTAGCTTTAATAATGACATCAAACCGTAATTGGAGAAAAGATCAACAACTTACATTCTATGAAATTCCTAAACTAAAACAAAGTGGTATGGATATGAATACAATACAAGATGAAATAGACCTAGAAATTGTCAAGAGAGATGTCAATCATATACAGGCTGAAATGCGCCAACTTCGTAATCAGCAATTTCTAATTACTACTGCTGGTTTAACTATATTCGGTGTTGTCACAAGCTGGATCATTAAAGCAGATTCACCACTGTCAGGGACAAAAGATGTTAGGTCTGTACACTTCTTACTAGAATCCTTGTTGCTAACTATACTTTTTATCTTGTTCTTGTGGTCACAACAATTAAAAAATTTGCTCGCTACATTGGCAGCTTATTTGCGAACAAGAGGTTGGTCTTATTGGGAGGTTGATTACAAAAAGTATACAAAAGATAATCCTTACATAAGCCAAACGAGATTAGTAAGTATTGTATTTCTTGTTTTAGGACTATTATCTTTTTTGTTCTGTTTTTTGAATGATATATCACTTCCATGGGATGAAGGAACTAAATGGGGTGAGGCTATAACCGTTGTGATCTTTGTATTGTACCTAATTTTTATTTGCGGGATGGGGTTCTGCGGGTGGTGGTTCTCAGATAAACAAGTACAACAAAGATGGGATGGAATAATTGACAAGAAAAATCCCAAGAATCAGTAATTATGTAACGTACCAACTCTGATTGATTCAAAGACGGATAAGGATAAAATAGCCGATCTTGTAGGGTGTGTTAATGAAATGTAACGCACCTAATTTATGCTTATTGATTCATTTATATAATAAAATACTAATAAATAATCAGGACAAATTAATCAAAAGTTAGATAATCTTCATAAAGATGTTACCGATTTGAAGATAGGACAAGCTCAATTAGAATCTGATGTTAATACCTTAAAAGAAGATGTCGAAGAACTTAAACAGGACTTACGCAATGACGCTTTAAAGGATTTAGTAAAGCACAAATTTGGACATTAATTGGAATTTTGGGAACGGCAGTTATAGGAACAGTGATTCGATTTGTTATTAGTGCATTTTCCGGTAATCCTTAGCTATGACCAGATCTAAGTTACAATCAGTATCATTTATTTTGATAAATTATGGAATTTGTAGCTGTAGCACTCATATCGACAATATTACTCTCCTTGGGTATGGCTGGAAGCATTGAAGCTGGCTATAGGGTGGGTAAGCACAGACTAAAAAAGTATCCAGAAAGCAAATCCGAAGGTGCTGGTGCAGTTGAGAGTTCTGTTTTTGCTATTTTAGGTTTAATTTTGGCTTTTACTTTTACGGGAACGTTATCCCGCTATGAGCATCGAGTCAAGCTGGTTTTACAAGAGGCAAACGCCATTGGTACTGCCTACCTCAGGCTTGATTTACTACCAAAGGATGCTCAAGATAAGTTGCGCCCACTTTACAGAGAGTATGTTCAATCTCGCATCAATGTATTTGAATATTATAAAGATCGGGAGCTATCTAATACTCACTTCCGCCAAAGTCTAAAATTACAAGGTCAAATCTGGGAAATTGCTAATGCTTCTGTTCTAGTAGATAAAAACCCTGGAATCATTACTCTGGTTCTAAGCTCCACCAATGACGTGATTGATATTGCCAATGAACGGCTACAAGCGACCCGTACCCATCCACCGATAATTGTTTACATTTTATTATTCACTCTTGCCCTGGCTTCAGCTTTTTTGATTGGCCAAGATATGTCCGTCAATGAAAAGAGGCCGTTATTGTATATGGTTATATTCTGCTTAACTATATCTGGAATCACTTATATCATTATTGATTTAGAAAATCCTCGACTTGGAGTGGTAAGAATTGACACAGGCGATAAGGTACTTGTAGAAACTTTAAAAAGTATACAATAAGTGCGGTCTGCTTCGCAGTGCCTTCGGCAACGCCGATCTTGTAGGGTGCGTTAATGAAATGTAACGCACCTAATTTATGCTTCTTGATTTATA
Source organism: Crocosphaera sp. UHCC 0190 (assembly GCF_034932065.1). NCBI lineage: Bacteria > Bacillati > Cyanobacteriota > Cyanophyceae > Chroococcales > Aphanothecaceae > Crocosphaera > Crocosphaera sp. UHCC 0190. The sequence continues at coordinate 608,361 of NZ_JAYGHP010000001.1, read as the reverse complement.
TGATAAGATAGTAGGCTGGTTATGGAGGTAAGGAAGTAATGACTATAGATGTTAGACAAGCGGTTAGTAGTGCGAAAAATCATTTGAATCAAATTATCGACCTTTTTGGCTATATCGATGATATAAGATTAGAAGAAATCGAACTATCATCAGACAAAAAATCTTGGTTTATTACCTTGGGTTTCCATTTATTTGATTCACCAATAGATAAGCAGAAAAATTCACTAAAAAAGGAAACAGGTATTCCTAATTTAGCTAATTTACTGAACCCAAAAGAACGAGAATATAAAGTTATTGAAATAGATGCAGAAACAGGGGAGCTTAAATCGATAAAAATCAGAGAATTATAATGGATGATATTCAGAAGCTTTTGAATAGATATCGAAATAAAGGAATCCTAATTGATACTAATATTTTATTACTTTTAATTGTAGGGTCTTCTAATCGTAAGCGAATTTCTCAATTTAAGCGAACGGAACAATTTGTACCTGAAGACTATGATTTATTAATCAAACTTGTTAATCTATTTCCTAAAATAATCACAACCCCTAATATTTTAACTGAAGTTAATAGTTTAACGAATCAAATAGGTGAACCAGAACGATCAAAATGCTTTGCTATATTTGCTCAACTCATTTCTGAAATAGAAGAATTTTCTTTATCTAGTCAAGATATTATTAAGAATAATGATAATGGATTTATCAAATTTGGATTAACCGACTGTGGAATTATAGAACTATCTAAGAATCAATATTTAGTTTTAACCGATGATTTTAAATTGTTTAATTATCTACAAAAGTTAGGGATTGATTCTATTAATTTTAATCATCTTCGAGTTTACTTATGGCAATAGTGCGGTCTGCTTCGCAGTGCCTTCGGCAACGCCGATCTTGTAGGTTGGGTTGAGGGACGAAACCCAAGGATCATAACTTTGTTTTGTATCTGATGAATAAGCGATATTGAAGAGGGTAAAATAAAGACATTGATTAAATTGAAGATTATTATGCTGACAACCTTTACTATTGCCTACACTAAAATTAGCGTCATGAAATGATCGCAGCTTATCGGCAACAAAATCAAGCCTTATCCGACGTAAAATCTGCGATCGCTTGCTACATTGAAGTATTAGGCACAGAAATATTAGAAGATACTCCAATCGCCACATATCAATAAAACTTAATTAACCAACACCAATATCAATCGAGTGTCGTTACTTTGATATCAACGATTGGGAGAGATACTAGATTTATCCCTAATCAGAGATAGAGAAATAACAATGGATCGAATCGATATTTTTTAATATTACTTTTTGTAAATAAAGTAAAAATTTACTTGACTTTCTGTCCAGATTTGGTTCCAGTATAACCCAGATGCGGTCAAGAATTAGCCTAATTTTAATTATTGTTAAGCGTCCCTAACAGAAAAGAAGCCAAAGACTTATCATCTACTATTGATGCTTTGGCCTGGAACTTAATAAAAACGGGCATATCAAGCGCAATCAAAAGAGAAGCAAAAGCTCCTATTTTTGCCCATCTTCTATTACACTGTCCTCAATAGGAAAACCCTAAAGTTTATTGTCCAGAGAGGAGAACCCTCATGACAAAAGGTCCTGAGGCGAAAGCTAAGGTCATGGTAGATAGCGATCCCGTCCCAACTTCCTTTGAGAAGTGGGGACAACCCGGACACTTCGACCGAACCTTGGCCAGAGGCCCAAAAACCACAACCTGGATTTGGAACCTCCACGCCGATGCACACGATTTTGATAGTCAAACCAGCGACTTAGAAGATGTCTCGCGGAAGATTTTCAGCGCGCACTTCGGTCATTTAGCCGTTATCTTTGTCTGGCTGAGCGGCATGTATTATCATGGCGCAAAGTTTTCTAATTACGAGTCTTGGTTAGCGAATCCCACCGCCATCAAACCCAGCGCGCAAGTGGTTTGGCCCATTGTGGGTCAAGGCATTTTGAACGGGGATATGGGAGGTGGCTTCCACGGAATCCAGATCACCTCTGGTCTGTTTTATCTGTGGAGAGCGTCAGGTTTCACCAATAGCTACCAGCTATACTGCACTGCCATTGGTGGGTTAGTCATGGCTGGCCTGATGCTGTTTGCTGGATGGTTCCATTACCACAAAAAAGCTCCCAAGCTGGAATGGTTCCAAAACGTAGAATCCATGATGAACCACCATTTATCCGTTCTTCTGGGCTGTGGCTCATTGGGATGGGCAGGTCATCAGATTCACGTTTCTATGCCCATTAATAAACTCTTAGATGCAGGGGTAGCTCCCAAAGACATCCCCTTGCCTCATGAGTTTATTCTGGAACCCAGCAAAATGGCGGAACTGTACCCCAGTTTTGCTCAAGGGCTGACCCCCTTCTTTACCCTAAATTGGGCAGCTTATTCTGACTTCCTGACCTTTAAGGGTGGCTTAAACCCCGTTACAGGCGGTCTGTGGCTATCCGACCAAGCTCATCACCACTTGGCGATCGCAGTCTTGTTCATCATTGCTGGTCATATGTACCGCACCAACTGGGGCATTGGCCATAGCATGAAGGAAATTCTCGAAGCTCATAAGGGGCCCTTCACCGGAGAAGGTCACAAAGGATTATATGAAATCCTGACCACCTCTTGGCACGCTCAGTTAGCGATTAACTTGGCACTGATGGGATCATTAAGCATCATTGTGGCGCACCATATGTATGCTATGCCTCCCTATCCTTACCAGGCAATCGACTACGGAACCCAGTTATCCCTGTTTACTCACCATGTTTGGATTGGTGGCTTCTTGATCGTCGGTGCGGGAGCGCACGGGGCAATCTTTATGGTTCGGGATTACGATCCCGCCAAGAACGTCAACAACCTGCTGGATCGGATGCTTCGTCATCGAGATGCTATTATTTCCCATCTCAACTGGGTTTGTATTTTCCTTGGCTTCCATAGCTTCGGACTGTACGTCCACAATGACACGATGCGAGCCTTCGGTCGTCCCCAAGATATGTTCTCGGACACGGGGATTCAATTGCAGCCTATCTTTGCTCAGTGGGTACAGAATATTCACACCCTGGCTCCTGGTGGCACTGCGCCCCATGCTCTAGCAACCGCTAGTTATGCCTTTGGTGGCGAAACCATTGCGGTAGCTGGCAAAGTAGCTATGATGCCTATTAGCCTGGGTACGGCTGATTTCATGGTTCACCATATCCATGCTTTCACCATCCACGTAACCGTCCTAATTCTCCTGAAAGGGGTACTTTACGCCCGTAACTCTCGTCTCGTTCCTGACAAGAGTGAACTAGGCTTCCGCTTCCCCTGTGATGGCCCTGGACGGGGTGGTACCTGTCAAGTTTCTGGTTGGGATCATGTCTTCCTAGGCTTGTTCTGGATGTACAATTCCCTATCCATTGTGATTTTCCACTTCAGTTGGAAGATGCAGTCTGATGTTTGGGGAACCGTTGACCCTGATGGTACCGTTAGTCACGTAACCGGGGGTAACTTTGCTCAAAGTGCCATTACCATTAACGGTTGGTTACGGGACTTCCTCTGGGCGCAAGCAGCCAATGTGATTAACTCCTATGGCTCAGCTTTATCGGCTTATGGCATCATGTTCTTAGCCGGTCACTTCATCTTCGCCTTCAGTTTGATGTTCCTGTTCAGCGGTCGCGGCTACTGGCAAGAACTGATCGAGTCCATTGTTTGGGCTCATAACAAGTTGAATGTTGCACCTGCTATTCAACCTCGCGCACTGAGTATTATTCAGGGTCGGGCTGTGGGTGTCGCTCACTACCTGTTAGGAGGAATTGTTACCACTTGGGCCTTCTTCCTGGCACGAAGCCTATCGATTGGCTAATCTAGGGGAAAAGGACAAATTTTCTTTGTCCTTTATCCTCTACCTTTAAAATAAAGACGGCATCCTAGCCGTTTTTCCCCTCCTGTAGTCTGTTGGCTACAAGGAATCATGACATCAGGAAATGAGCAGCAATTCTGCATGAGCCTCATTGTTTTAGAGAGGAGAATTTCCTAAAAAGCTATGGCAACTAAATTTCCCAAATTTAGCCAGGATCTCGCTCAAGATCCCACTACCCGTCGGATCTGGTATGGGATAGCCACGGCCCACGATTTTGAAACCCATGATGGAATGACTGAGGAGAATCTTTATCAAAAGATTTTTGCTTCTCATTTCGGTCACATCGCCATCATCTTTCTGTGGACCTCCGGCACCCTCTTCCACGTAGCCTGGCAAGGTAACTTCGAGCAGTGGATTAAAGATCCCCTCAACATCCGTCCCATCGCCCATGCGATCTGGGACCCTCAATTCGGTCAAGGCGCGATTGATGCCTTTACCCAAGCAGGTGCTTCCTATCCAGTTAACATCTCCTATTCTGGGGTGTACCACTGGTTCTATACCATCGGCATGAGAACCAATGGAGAACTGTATCAAGGGTCTATTTTCCTCTTGATTCTGTCTTCTTTGTTCCTGTTCGCTGGTTGGTTACACTTACAACCTAAGTTCCGTCCTAATTTAGCTTGGTTCAAAAATGCTGAATCTCGCCTCAACCACCACTTAGCTGGTTTGTTTGGGGTTAGCTCCTTAGCTTGGACGGGTCACTTGGTTCACGTTGCCATCCCCGAATCTCGCGGACAGCACGTCGGTTGGGATAACTTCCTGTCTACTCCCCCTCATCCCGCTGGGTTATTACCCTTCTTTACCGGAAATTGGGGAGTTTATGCTCAAAATCCTGATACGGCTGGCCATGTCTTTAGCACATCCGAAGGGGCTGGAACCGCTATCTTAACCTTCTTAGGTGGCTTCCATCCTCAAACCGAGTCCTTGTGGCTGACGGATATTGCCCATCACCATTTGGCGATCGCGGTAATCTTCATCATTGCGGGCCATATGTACCGCACCAACTGGGGCATTGGTCACAGCATCAAGGAAATCTTGAATGCTCACAGACCTCCCAGTGGCAAATTAGGTGACGGTCATAAGAATATGTATGACACCGTTAACAACTCTCTCCACTTCCAACTCGGTTTAGCGTTGGCTTGTTTAGGGGTTGTGACTTCCTTGGTGGCACAACATATGTATTCTTTGCCTTCCTACGCCTTTATTGCGAAGGATTACACCACTCAAGCGGCTCTCTATACCCATCACCAGTACATTGCTGGATTCTTAATGGTGGGTGCTTTTGCTCACGGCGCGATCTTCTTCGTTCGTGATTATGACCCCGAAGCTAACAAAAATAATGTGTTAGCCCGGATGTTGGAACATAAAGAGGCAATTATCTCCCACTTAAGTTGGGTGTCCTTGTTCCTCGGTTTCCACACCCTAGGGTTATATGTCCACAATGACGTAGTTGTAGCTTTCGGCACACCTGAAAAGCAAATCCTTATTGAGCCTGTGTTTGCTCAATGGATTCAAGCGGCTCATGGTAAAGCGTTATATGGATTTGACGTACTTTTGTCTAATCCTGATAGTATCGCTACCACTGCCTATCCTAACTATGCCAATGTTTGGTTACCTGGCTGGTTAGATGCCATCAACAGCGGTACTAACTCCCTGTTCTTAACCATTGGGCCTGGTGACTTCTTAGTTCACCATGCGATCGCCCTTGGGTTACATACCACTACCTTAATCTTGGTTAAGGGTGCTTTAGATGCACGGGGATCTAAATTGATGCCCGATAAGAAAGACTTCGGTTATGCCTTCCCTTGTGATGGCCCTGGCCGCGGTGGTACTTGTGATATTTCCGCTTGGGATTCTTTCTACCTTGCCATGTTCTGGATGCTCAACACATTAGGATGGTTGACGTTCTACTGGCACTGGAAGCATCTAGGGGTATGGTCTGGTAACGTTGCTCAGTTCAACGAAAACTCGACCTACTTAATGGGTTGGTTCCGGGATTATCTCTGGGCAAACTCTGCTCAGTTGATCAACGGTTATAACCCCTACGGTGTTAATAACTTATCTGTCTGGGCCTGGATGTTCCTCTTTGGACACTTGGTTTGGGCAACTGGGTTCATGTTCCTCATCTCTTGGCGTGGTTATTGGCAAGAGTTGATCGAAACTATTGTCTGGGCCCACGAACGCACACCTTTAGCGAACTTAGTTCGTTGGAAAGATAAGCCTGTGGCTCTTTCTATCGTACAAGCTCGTGTGGTTGGTTTAGCTCACTTTACGGTGGGTTATATCCTGACTTATGCGGCGTTCCTTATTGCTTCAACTGCGGGTAAGTTTGGTTAACTCTAAACCCCTCATGTTAAGTCAATAAAATAAATAAATCCCCTATCTTCGGGTAGGGGATTTTTGTTTGTTGGATTTGTTTAATTGATTACATCTCAATAAACATCTATTAATAGGAGTGGGCAATGGCCACCCTACAATTAATTTTGTTTAGGTACTTAAAACCGATATTAAAAAGGAATCGGATCTGAACCACCATTGCTAGAATCAGAATCGATCACTGTTGAACTGCTTTCTAGGCCTTCTTCTTCCTCAAAGTCGCTGGTATAAAGACTATCAGTCTTGGCGGAAGATTTTGAGGTATCAAACGGTATCACATTATCAACAGGAGCAGTGACTGAATGACTATCCAGGGGATAGATATGGGAAACGACTAATTCGGCCCGTTTTTCTTTAAATCCTTCCTTGCGTTCAAAGGTATTCATAGATAAACGGCCTTCAATAATAACGCGATCGCCTTCATGACAAGTCTCTTTCATTTGTGTAGCTAAATTTCCCCATCCCACGACTTTCAGGGTAGCAGAAGGATCTTCCGTCCGTCTTCCCTCAAATTCCACCAACATTTGAGCTACTTCCTTTTGACTATCTTGGGTATAACGTAATTCAGGACTACGAATTACCTTAGCCATTAACACAAAACTATTCATCAACTAAACTCCCAATTTTTCTCAAAAATGAACTTTTAACAGACCTTTCCTCACCCTCAACACCCATTTTTACATACTAACCATATCCCCTTGTTCTTGTTCAATAAACTTTTGTACTTTTTGACGATAAGCTTTGAGACTGTGATCAACCCATTCTCGATCATCACTGTTGGCTACAATATGAACAAGAGGTTCTCCCGCATCAGGTAAAATCAAGACCCAGTTATCATTTTGGGGATTCACAATTTTGACCCCATCAATTAACTCTAATTGTTCGGGACTATGAGTTTCCACCAAATAGCGCATTAAAGCCCCTTTAACCTTCCAGGGACAGCGTAAGGAATAGGATTTATGACAAACACGGGGTAACTCAGCTTGAATTTGTACCAGCGATCGCCCTTGAGAGGTGAGCATTTCTAACAATTTAGCAATGCTAAACATCGCATCAAATCCAGGGTGTAGCTGCGGGAAAATAAACCCGATATCCCCACTTCCCCCTAGGGAAACATTAGGATTAGTTTGGGCCGCTTCCATCAAGGCCGTAGGATTAGCTTTTGTCCGAATCACATTACCATCATGACGACGGGCAATTTGTTCTACTGCACTCGATGCTTCCACGGGAACCACTACCGTACTTCTGGGATAGGCCGTAAAAATGGTATTAACCATCAAGGCCGTTAACCATTCTCCCCTGATGGGTAATCCTGATTCATCTACCAAAATAAACTGTTCCCCATTGGCTGAAACTTGTACCCCTAAATTGGCTTTCACAGCTTCCACCACCTGGCCCAGTTGATGTAACAAAGATTCTCGTTCTTCCGTGGATATGGTCGTTTGTCGTAAACTGGCATTAAGCACAATGGCATCACAACCAAACTTAGTCAGAAGTTGCGGTAAAATTGCGCCAGACACCCCATAAACATAGTCAATGACAATTTTTGACTCGCTATTGTGAATCGCCTCAACATCTAGTTGAGTTTCAAAGGTTTGACGATAGGTTTCAATAATTTGGGCCGGATAGGACATATTACCGATATCAGGAATTCCCACCCGTCGTAAATCTTCCTTAAAATAGGCCCCCTCGATTTTCTTCTCTTGGGACTTAGAAATATTAATCCCCTGTTCATCAAAAAATTCGATCAGAATGTGATCCGGGCGATCAGGATGGGCCCGTAGATGCACCCCACCGTAAACCCCTAACTTGGGAGTCATGGTACGGGAGATAGGAATGGCAGTGGCTTCTAGGTTTTGGATATTGACCCCCACAGACATCAATCCTGCAATCAAAGAACGGCTGATCATGCGAGAAAATCCCCGTTGATCCCGTGAAACAACCACTTGTGACCCTGCTTTTAAGGTTGAACCATAGGCCGCCCCTAATTTCACGGCAAATTCTGGGGTAATATCAATATTGGCCAGGCCTGTAACCCCCCGTTGACCAAACAGATTCCGATGGGCAGTATTTCCCCAAATCAAATTGATGTTCAAGATTGCCCCCGATTCAATGCGTTTGCTCGGCCAGACGCGGACATTAGGGCTAATTTGGGCTTCTTCCCCAACAGTAGATAAGGGTCCGATAACTGCCCCTTCTAGGACTTGGGCCCGGCGATCTACCCTCGTTCCTCTGGCAATAATACAGGCAGCCAGATAACACTCATCTCCAATAGTTGCCCCATTCCAAATAATGGGACGTTTTAAGTCGGCTCCAGTTCCAATGGTGACGTTATCCCCGATCACTGTTCCTTTTTCAATGATCACCCCTGGGCCAATGCGACAATTATCTCCAATGAGGACAGGGGGTTCAATTTTAGCACTAGAATCAATATAGGTGTTTTGTCCTAACCACAGGCCAGGGGATTTTTCTTGGTAGGGGAAATCTAACTTTACCTTACTATCCAGTCCGTCATATTGCGCTTCCCGGTAAGCATCTAAATGGCCTACATCACACCAATAACCCTCGGCAATATAACCATACATGGGTTCTTCTTTGGCTAAAAGTAGGGGAAATAAATCTTTGGAAAAGTCGCTTTCTTCGTTTTCAGGGAGATATTGCAGAACTTCGGGTTCGAGAATGTAGGTTCCGGTGTTGACGGTATCGGAGAAAATTTCACTGGTGGAGGGTTTTTCCAAAAAACGGCTGATCCGTTGGTCTTTATCCGTAATAACGACCCCAAATTCTACCGGGTTGGGAACACGGGTGAGGACAAGGGTTGCTTTAGATTTTTTTTGTTTATGGAAGGCGATCGCCCCTTGTAAGTCAAAGTCTGTAATACTATCCCCACTGATCACCACAAAAGTATCATCAAGGAGTTCTTCGATATTTTTAACACAACCTGCGGTTCCTAGGGGTTGTTCATCTTCCACTGCGTAGGTCATTTCTACCCCAAAATCTCGCCCATCCTGGAAGTAGTCCCGCATGACATCAGGAAGATAATATAAGGTGGCGATAATTTCTGTAATATTATGTCGTTTCAGTAAATTTACGATATGTTCTGCAATGGGCCGATTTAAGATGGGAACCATTGGCTTAGGTAAATCGCAGGTTAATGGGCGTAACCGAGTTCCAGACCCCCCAGCCATTAGCACTGCACGCATAAATCCTCCTTAATGCTTTTTGGTGATTATTTATTATTGATCTTATTAAAGCATTGAATTGAGGTTTTTTTGGCTTTTGATAACTCTCTCATAAATCAAGCAATTAACCTATTTGTTGCCTAAGCTAAGTACAGAATGCTTTCATTGTCTTACTTTGTCCTTCGATTTTACTTGGTTTTCAATAATCAGGAATGATTTGTTTAAGGGGAAAATATGGAAATTTTAGATTTTCTTAAACTTAAATATATTGTCCCCCTTTTAATCCATTAAGTTGTAATTTTTCTTCGTCTCTAAACAAAGTTAATTATACAGGGCAGGGTAAGTATTGATTTAACAAAATGTCTGGAGGAGTTTTTCCCAAAAAATATAATGCTAACATCAAACTTGAAGGGAATTATCTGATATTCTTGCTTTTTAGACCTAATCCCCAATCAATCTAGAGGCTTCAACTATTGTAGTCTTATTGCAGTTGTGAAAACAAACCATCATAATAGGGGTTAGATGTTAAGAAGTGGTAAAAATCATTGAAGATTCCTATATAGGCTTTTTTGTATTTAAACTGTGTATCGGCTATGGCCTCCTACACCCTTTAGTCTCTCTCCTGCCTGTTTTCAAGTAATAACTCCAAAATAATCTAAAGATCCTTTAACGTTGTCTAATATTGTCTAATATTGTCTGAACTTATCTAAAATACTGAAATTTTGTTTAAAAAAAATAATGTATAAGATCTGAAGTTATACATTATCTTATACACCAGATTTCACAAATTGAGACATAATAACAACGTAAGGTTATAACTTAACCGTTTAGTGGTGGTTTTAGTATTGTGGTTAAACAGTCATCAGAAACCTTGTTATTACAATAAGAAGAGCGATTCTGAGTGAACTGTTTGCCCATTCTAGAATCCTTAGTATGCACTTTAAGGAGGTTACACTCATGTCTATTTTTAGTTTTAAACCTGGTGTTTTAGGCGCAGTTGCAGTAATTCCTTTTGCTGCAGCCGGTGTCATGACTTTTACTGCTTCTGCTGAAGCGGCTGCCATCCAAGGTGATTTTAGTTTTTCTGGCGCAGGCAGTGTTAATTTGTCACTTGATCAACTGACCTTTAATGCTCCAACCACTTTTAATCTGAGCGGTGATTCTAGTACCGGTTCTTTTGGTGGCTTCACTCAAGGTGGAGTAAAAGGCCCTCTTAGTTTCACTGGCAATAATGTTGTTGCTGGTTGGCTTGATTTCGGTAATGATTCTGCTACTATCCAAGATGGCATGAATACTTTTACAGCAACTGGTTCCAGCTTCACACTCTCCGAAATGGGTCGCTTTGTTTCCGTCGAAGTATTAACAACCGGTTTTTTCCTGAGTTCAACTGGAGAACTTTCTGAAGGTGAAGTGTTCTTCACTTTACAGAAGCGTGGAACCTTAGCTGGGTTTAACACAATACTGAACAATGGTGGCACCGTTGAAATGCTAACCTATTCTGGTAGTGGTTACGCCGTTCCCGAACCTCTTACCATGTTAGGTGCAGGTACTGCCGTTTTATTTGGTGGTGCTTTCAAACGCCAACTTAACAAAAAAGGGTCTGCCAAAGCCTAGGATTTGGAGATCGTTGAGCAAGATAATATTTCTTGAGCCTTAGACCTTGGTTTCCCTAACACTTTTCACTGTTTTTATTTTATCAAGTCTGTTATTTAGATTACTACCATGTCTCCTCTGAGTTTTATAAGAGGGGGCGTTTTTTTTGTCGGTAGTTTCAATGAACCTGTGAGAGATTGTGCCTAGGAAATTAATATTCGCAATGACAAAATTTTGATACAACCTGATGGGACACAAATCGACTTTACCAACGAATTAGTAGAATAGGGTGTTCCCAAAAGAGATCGCTTTAGCCTGTCACGCTTCCATAAACGTCAATATTCTTAACCCCTCACATCTATTTATGACATAAATGGCCGCATTTAACTATATTTGTCTTGAAACTTTACAATATACCGGATTTGCTCTGGACTAAAAAATTTATCAATTTCAGCTAAACTAGAAAATGTAAAGAAACGTAAAGAAAAATGAAAGATAAAGTTATTGTGATTGTGGGAGCAACAGGAGGCATTGGCACAACCTTAGCTCAAAAACTCGCCAGGGAGGGCAATAAGCTCATGTTAGCATCCCGTAACCCTGAAAAATTAGAGGAATTAGCTGCTCAATTATCAACCACTGCAACGGCGATCGCCATTCCTACGGATATTACCAACCCCCAGCAGGTAGAAACCCTGATGGAAAAAACCGTCAGTCATTTTGGTCAAATTGATGTCTTAGTCAATGCTGCGGGTGCAGGAGTGATGAAACAATGGAATAAAATTACCCCTGAAGATTTAGATTTGATGCTAGATTTGAATTTGAAAGGAAGTTTTTATACCACCCAAGCGGCTGCTAATATGATGAAAGAAAAACGGTCTGGTCATATTTGTAATATTGTGGGTATTTTGGGGAAGCATTCTATGGCCATGGCCTCTGCTTATTGTGCCTCTAAATATGGAGTAGTGGGGTTTAGTAAATGTTTCGCTGATGAATTAAAACGCTATGGTATTAAGATGACGCTGTTTTATTTTGGTGGTGTTGATACTGGGTTTTGGGACAATGTTAGCCTCAAAGTTGATCGCAATAAAATGTTATCTGCCCAAACTGCTGCTGAGGCTGTTTACTATGCGCTCAATGCTGAACCTCAAGCAGTACCTATGGAAATTAATATCCAACCAGATAGTCATCTCTTCTTTTAGTTGATTACGCTAAAATGTTATTAATCAAACCTTCAAATTTATAAATAATATGCGTATCGACCACGTTCATTTTTACGTAGAAGATGCGAATCAATGGAAAAATTGGTTTATCACAGTAATGGGGTTTTCTTCCATTGCCACGGGTAAAAATGATCATACTCACACAGAAATTGTAGGCAGTAGTAACCGGAGTAATTCAATCATTTTTATCCTTTCTTCTGCTTTATTAAAGAGTAGTCCCGTCGCTCAATTTTTAGAAAAACATCCTTCTGGGGTTGCTGATGTTGCTTTCAGGGTCAATAATTTAGCTACTATTATAGAAAGAGTAAAGGGTTATGGTGGGATTATTCAACAACCGATTCAAGAAAAAAAATTCTCCCAAGGTTCTTTAAAATGGAGTGAAATTATTAGTCATTCTGGGTTAGTTCATACCCTAGTTGAACGTCAGGGAAAAACCCCCATTCTTCCTGCATCTTGTATCAAAGAACATTGTGAAATATTACCTCAGCAAAGGGATTTTATAGCCATTGATCATTTAGTTTTAAATGTGTCATCTGGGGAGTTGCAAATAACCGCTAATTGGTATGAAAGTATCTTAGGATTTCAAAAAAAACAGGCTTTTACCATTGAAACTCCACAGTCTGGTTTATATTCTCAAGTCATGGTTCATCCGATGAGTGATGTTAAGATACCCATTAATGAACCGTTATCTAATAATTCTCAAATTAAAGAGTTTTTAGACATTAATAATGGCTCAGGTATTCAGCATATTGCTCTAAGAACTAATAAAATCATCCAAGTTACCAATCAATTACGATCAGCAGGACTAAAATTTTTAAAAGTACCGAATACCTACTATCAGAATTTGTTAAATAAACAATTAGATTTTCATTTCTCCACCGATGAATGGCACAATATAATGAAACAAAATATCTTATTAGATCAAGAAACAAACTTGAGAAATAATAACTTAGATATTCCTCTATTACTGCAAATTTTTACAGAACCAATTTTTGAAAACCCGACTTTCTTTTTTGAGATTATTGAACGGAGAAAACAAGCTAAAGGATTTGGTGAAGGGAATTTTAGGGCTTTATTTGAAGCTATTGAAAGAGAACAAATAAAACGAGGAAGCTTGAACATTTCTTGAGAAAAATAACTTGATAAATCAATGAATAGACAGGAAATTTATATACACAGTAATATTAAGTTATAGTTAAGCTTTTTTTAAATGTAGCTTAAATTAACCAAACTGTCTTAGCATCTCCGATTATCACCACTAATATCTTCTCTCGTCAATCAGAAAATTTAAGGAAAAGCATAAATGCACTTAGATAAATTTACAGAAATATCATGAGGCAACTAATCACTTAATTTTTGTAAACTATAACTAACCCACAAGTTGTTCTCTTTATTTCTTTCAAATTTTATGAGAAAGAGTCTTTATGCCAAAACCGAATGGTTACAAAAAATCATAAAATCAGGTAATCATTCAGGTTGTTTAAGAGTCACTCATCCTCAAGATCATTCTATCACCTGGGAATTGTATTTTCAGGGAAATAAGCTATATTATGCAACCAGTAAAACTGGCCAAAAAGATAGATTAGTCTGTCTCTGGAATTATTATATTCGAGATTTTTCACCTCCTACTTCATTATTTGGGGTAGCAGACTATGAAAAAATTACTCATTGGTGGCAGTTAAAACAATTACCCTTTTCTCAATTAAAGCATCTTATTTTTCAATTGAGTGAAGAAGCTTTAGCTCAAGTTTTAGCTATTGATAAACCGATCATTGAATTTTTGCCAGATCATCAAATTATCTCTCCCATGACTCATTTTTCTTGGGAGACAATTTTAGAAAGTGCTAACATTAGAAGTCAAGCTTGGCAACAATTATCGATTAATTCCATTACTCCCTTTAATCGACTTTATCTTAATCCTGATAAAACTTGTAAATTTTATCAATTTTGGAGAGAGCAAAAAAAATCAAAACAGCATCAAATTCCTAGAATTTCTTTTTGGTTACTTAATTTTGCTCAAAAGAAGTGTATTTATGAATTAGCCAAAGAAAGAGGAATTTTACCGTTGACTTTTTTGGAAGATTTTCATGAGCTTTTGCAAGAAAACATTATTGAGATTTTGCCCTTTACTGAAAATAACGATGATTCTTTAAATTATCAAAGTCAACTGTCATCAATTAAAACCAAAAAAAAATCATCATCTCCTCCTCTTATTGCTTGTATTGATGATAGTCGTACCGTACAGAAACATATACAAAGAACTCTAGAGTTTGCGGGTTATAAAACCTTGAGTCTAACCGATCCTACCTTGTGTTTAGCAACCTTAGGACGCTATCAACCCGTTTTGATTTTAATGGATATTAATATGCCTCAAATTAGTGGCTATGAACTCTGTCAAATCTTGCAAAAATCAAGTAAATTACGAGATATTCCTATCATAATGTTAACAGGGAGAGAAGGAATCATTGATAGAGTTAGAGCTAAATTAATTGGAGTAGATCATTACTTAACCAAACCATGTGATCCCAAAGAATTAATTGAAGTTATTCAGCATTTAGCACTTCAAAAATCAGCCAATACACCGATGCAAACTAATACTAACTATACTTTAATAAAAAATTAGATGAATCCGTATAGTTAGTATTTTCCTGAGTTTTTTATCAAAAAGGTAATTCCATGAAAACCATTTTAGTCGTTGAAGATGCTCATTCCGAAAGACAACTTATTTCTGCATTATTAACTCATGCAGGATTCACAACAGCTGTCGCTTCTAATGCAAAATTCGCTTGGGAATGGCTAGAAAATAATGCTTTTCCTGATTTAATTTTGTTAGACATTATTATGCCTGAAGAAACGGGTTTAGAACTTTGTCGAAAAATTCGTAATAATCCCCATTGGAAGAATATTCCTATTGTATTTTGTAGCTCCAAATCAGAAGATTTTGATCGGTTTTGGGCTTTACGCCAAGGGGGTAATGACTACATTACTAAACCTTTTGCTCCTCAGCATTTAATTAATACAGTTTCCCATTATGTTCAGGCTTAGATAACACCATGAAACAAGATTATTTCGGAGTAGAATTATCCCAGTCTGTTCAATTAGCACTACCGTTAGAAAATATTGGTACAGTAATACAAATTAACCCAGATAATATCTGTTTAGTTCCTGGGGTTTCTCCTTATTTATTGGGGGTTATTAATCATCAAGGATCATTACTCTGGATCTTAGATACTCATCGATTTTTAAACCTAGAATCAGACTTCTGTAGTTTCCCAAAATCCTTAACAGCAATTATTTTAAAATCCCCCATTACAGGAACTCGTAAAAAAGTTGCTTTAGTGGTCAAAAAATTGCAAGGAGTTTTAACATTAAAGACGAAATCAGAGTCATTATCATCGGATCATTTACTTTTTAAATGTCAATCTTTTCTCAAAAAAATAATGATTGAGAATAACACCCCAATTGGAGTTTTAGATTCTGAGATTATGTTTCAATTGCTGCAAACACCTATTAATCAATAATGGCAATTTTAAAACTTTAATCTTGCTATTCTTCTTAAATTCTTAGCAACATATGTCGCAAAAAATGGATACAAATTATGCTAGATTTTCACAAATTTTCGTCGTCTTCTTCTAAAGAATTACCCAATATTGACGCTTTAGACTCATCTAAAATTACTAATACTGATGACTGCCTTAATAAAATTTTATCTGCCAGTAATTTAGAAAAATCAGGAGATATTATTGGGGCAATATCTCTTTATCAAGAAGTCATTAAAACCGATACAAATGGCACTTATAAAGCTATAGCAGAAAAGGCATTAGGAACCCTGAAGGAAAGCAAAAGCTTAGTTAGTAATACAGAGCATATTCCTAAAAATAGTTCCCTAAAAACAATCAAGACTATCCCATTTTATCAACGCCTATTAAAGAGATTTTATGACCTACCAATTCAAACAAAACAGTTAGCTGTTTTATTGACATCAGAAATCGTAGCAATTGTTGGATTAGTCGGAGTTGGCAGTATTTTAATTGTTACTAATGGGCAATTTCAACTGATAAACCAAGCTAAATCTGAATTAAAAGTTGCTGAAATCAATTATAACTTAAAATTAGATCAGATGGAGCTTTCATTTAATGGTCAAGCTAATAATATCGCCATTATAGAAGCAGCAGAAAAAGGAAAAGCTGATGGGACAGTTCTTAATATTTTAGCCAATGAAATTTGGAAGCAAAAAATAGAATTTTCTACCTTAGTTAATCGCCAAGGGATGACAATTGCAACCGGAAATATTAAGGTTAATCAACGTTCCTTTGACCCCCAAGGATTAGTAACTCAAGCTTTAAAATCAGGAAGACAAAGTAAAATAACAGAAAGTATTTCTTATGACGAATTAGCCAAAGAAAATGATTATTTTGCAAAAATGCTTGCCCAAGATCTTGGTCTAAATCCTAGCAGTAAACCTAATTTTTTAATTCGTTATACAATCACTCCAGTTCGGAATGGAAAAGCGGAGATTGTTGGAGCTTTAATCTCTGGAGATATTGTTAAACTGCCAATTGTTAACAACACCGTAACTGCTTTTAATAGTGGTTATAGTGGGGTTTATTTATACCAAAAAAATGGTAACTTTAGTTTAGCAACATCTCAATTGATCAGCCCTCAAGGAAAGCTCAGAGAAAATCCCATCTTACCCAATAATAAGTTACTTCAAAAAGCGATTGATGCTCAAGGACAAGTAATAACTGGTAATATTAATATTGATAATCAAGAATATACAATCGCAGCTAAAGCATTACTTAATGCAGTGGGTGAACCGATTGGAGTCTTACTAAGAGGAACCTCTCATCATGCTTTAAATAGTCTCATTATGCAGAGTTTAGGGCTTCAAACTATCAGTGCATTATTGGCAATATGTGTTAGTATTATCTTAGCTAAATTGTTAGGAAAAGCAATTCTTAATCCCCTGAAAAATTTAAGACAAATAACGGCAGAGTTTTCTTCAGGTAATCGTCAGATAAGAGCAGAAAACTTTGCTAATGATGAAATGGGAGAATTAGCCAACACTTTTAATAATATGGCTGATAGTATTGTTGCTTCTGAAGCGGAATTAGCTAACTATGCTCAACAACAAGAAGCTGAGGCAGAAAAACAGCGAAAAGCACGAGAAAATCTTCAACATGAAGTTATCCAAATGCTCTTAGATATTGAAGAAGCACAGAAAGGTAATTTAACGGTTGAAGCTAAAGTAACTGATGGGGTTGTGGGTTCAGTCGCAGATGCTTTTAACACCACAATTCGCAGTCTTCGTCAATTAGTTTCCCAGGTAGAAATAGTGTCCTCCCAAGTGAATTGTCTTGTCTTAGAAGAAGAAACAGAAATTAAGAATCTTTCTCAAGCAGCTATTAATCAAGCACAAGAAATTAACCAAGTTTTTCAAGATGTTGCTGACATTAATACTTCGATTCAAAATGTTGCAAATTCGACCCAAGAAGCCGCTAAAATTGCTCAAGTTGCTCGTCAACAAGCACAGGAAGGTGATATTGCTATGATCCATACGGTTAATAGTATTCAAAAAATTCGTTCATCAGTAGCAGGAACAGCTAAAAAACTGAAACAATTAGCAGAATCTTCTCAAGAAATTTCCCAAATTGTTACTATTATTTCTTCAATTTCTGAAAAGACAAATGTCTTAGCTTTTAATGCCTCTATTGAAGCAGCCCGTGCTGGAGAACATGGAGATGGATTTCGTGCAGTTGCTGAAGAAGTAAGCCGTTTAGCGGTGAAAGTAACTGATGCAACTCAAGATATTCAACATCTAGTTGAAACTATTCAAGAAGACACATCCAAGGTGTTAGAAGAGATGGAAAATAGTACCGCAGAAGTTGTCACTGGGACGCAATTGATTCATCAAACTCAAGAAATTCTTCAAAGTTTAGCAATTACGAGCGAAGATATTGATGAATATTTACAGAATATTACCAGTAATACCACGGCTCAAACCGATGCTTCTCAACAAATTAATCACAAAATTAAAGGCGTTGCTCTGATTTCTCAACAGACTTCTATTCAATCTGAAAATATGGTGACTTCTCTTCAAAGCTTAGTAGAAAAAATTACAGTTCTACAAGCTTCTGTGGCTCAGTTTCGCTTGCAGTCTTAATTTGTTTTTGATTATTATTGGCATTAAAATAGGTGAAAATATGAATTTTGAGTTAGACGAAATTACTCTTGCTGCTATGACTCAAGAAGCCCGTCAGTGCTTTTTAGATGAGGAGTCTTCTGAATATTTACAACTTTTAGAAGAAGAGATAAAAAAAGGCTATAAAAATGCTGACTTTAACCAGCTATTAAGAGCCGCTCATTCATTAAAAGGGGGTGCGGGTATATCTCAATTATCCAGTTTAAGGGAGTTAGCTCATCAGTTAGAAGATCTACTTGAAGTGCTTAAAGAAAAAGTAAATTCTCATCATAAAGAAGGCTGGTTGCTGTTAGAATGGGTAGTCAACGAAATCGCACTTTTATTAAATAAAGCTCGCACTGTTCAAGAAGTTTTTACTGATCCTCAACTCTTAGAAAGCTTAAGGGATTTTTTGGCTTTACCTGGTCACAATAATGGGACAGAAGACCTTCAAAAAATTGTTGATAAAAGTTCTTTTCTAAAATTAGCTTTAGAACAGGATTTAGAGGCTTGCTTTTCTCGAATTGAGCAATTATCTTCTCAAAATTCACCAGAAGAAATTCAGGAGAGTTTAATTAATTTCTATAATGAATGTTTGCTCTTAGGAGAAACCTTAGAGCTTCCTTGGCTTTTAGAAAAAATTGAACCATTAGAAAACATTTTAGACAAAGTTTCCTGCCTTTACATCTTAGAAATTGTTAAACAGATAATTATTGAATTGCGAATGGATTATCATAATTTATTTCCAGTCGTTTTTCCCCTTGATGAAATCCCTTTAGAAAATGATAATATATCCTTATTATCTGACTTTAATCAGGAAATAGATGATGTTTTAGTAAAACCAAAAATAATTGTAAAATCAGAAGAATTAAGTTTTCAGGATGAAATAAAATTGTCGCAAAATACCCCGATAAATGTCATTGAAGAAGCGTCAATTTCTTTTTCTCAATTACGGATTCCTCTAGAAAAATTAGAGACAATGACAAATCAAGTTGAAGAATTATTAGTAACCAGAGAAAGACTACGTCTTCGGCAACAACAGTTAACTCAAGTAACGCGAAAAATTAGACAAATTTCTCGTCAACTTGAACCTATTCAAGAACAAGTACAAACTTTTTATAATCAATTAGCGATTACCAATGTTTCTACTTCATCAAACTCAAATCAAACTTTTGATTCATTAGAATTAGATAATTATACAGAAATTCATAGTAGCTTACAAAGTTTTCAAGAATTAATGTTGCAATTCCAAGAAAATTATGCTGATTTGAATTTGATTAATCAAGATTTTTCGGATAATTTAGATACTGTTGACACTAATGTTGATGCCCTCTATAGCAATGTGACAGAATCGAGAATGGTTCCCTTTGGACTGATGGCTAAACGATTTATTCCTCAAATTCAATCCCTTAATCGTCGATATGGTAAATTAGTTGATTTATCAATTCAAGGCGAAAATATTTTAATTGATCAAGTTTTATTAGAACAGTTACAAACCCCCTTAACTCATTTAATTAATAATGCCTTTGATCATGGCATAGAATCTCCATCAGAACGATTAGCTAACTATAAATCAGAAACAGCTAAAATCATTCTCAAAGCTAGTATAAATAATCATCAATTGGAAATAAATTTGAGTGATGATGGCCAAGGAATTGATGTTTATAAAGTTTATCAGAGGGCCAAAAATAAAGGATTAATTTCCTCGAAAATAACCTTCGATCAACTAGAGCAAAAAACTATCCTAAAGTTCATTTTTCAAGCTAATTTTTCCACAGTAGAAACAGTTAGTGAGTTGTCAGGCCGAGGGGTTGGTTTAGATATTGTTCGCAATAAGATTCAGAGACTGAGAGGAACGATTGATGTTACAAATAATCCAGGACAAGGAACAAATTTTACTTTAAGAATTCCCCTAAATTTAAGCTTTATTTCCTTATTTTTAGTGCAGTGGCAATATCGTCTTTTAGCCATTCCAACTTCTAGTGTTTTGGAAACAATTCCTGTATCTGATTTCTCTTGGTTAGATACAGATTCTCCCATGATAAAATGGCGTAATCAATCAATTCCAGTCATTAATTTATCTGATTTATTATCGGATTATCAAGCCTGTGAATGCTCTATTCAATCTCAAATTGGTCTTGTTTTAGAAAGTTCTACCAGTCCTTTAATGGTGATGGTAGATACGTTAATTAGTGAGGAGCAATTAATTGTTAAGCCTTTTGATGATACTGTTGCTATTCCTAGCTATTTAGTCGGTTGTACAATTTTAGGTGGTGGGGAAATTGTTCCGGTAATTTTACCTCAAGCATTTACGGTTTCATCCCGTCTAAAAAAATCCTTAAAAATACCGACTAATTCCCCAGAAATCACCCAAAATTATCGGACAATTTTAATCGCTGAAGACTCAGTAGCAACCCGACGTTTATTAGAAAGAATTCTCGATCAATTAGGGTTTAATTTGATTGTTTGTCGAGATGGACAAGAAGCATTAGAAAAACTGCAACTTCATCAAGGTAGAATAGATTTAATTATTTCTGATATTGAAATGCCTCGACTTAATGGGTTTGAATTACTAGAAAAAATTCGCTCTGATGAAAATTGGTCAAATATTCCTGTCGTTATGGCCACTTCTCGTACTGGCCAACGTCATCGACAACAAGGACAAAAATTAGGCGCAAATGCGTATTTAGGAAAACCAATTCTTCCTAAAGTTTTACTCAATACTATTGAACCTTTACTGAATCTTTCAAGCTCAGATAACTAGGAACATTCTACCTGATAAAGTTCTTCAGCTACCTGTTTTAATCGTTTTAATTGTGCTTTCATATCGCTTTTTGTCCAAGGAGCAGCAAATTGATTAAATCCCCAATTAATTAAGGGATTAGGAATTTCAAATTCAAAGCGATTGATTAATTTTGTCCCTTGTGATGTAGGTTGACATTCCCAGCGATCACGTCCCTTAAAAAAACCAGTAAATTGCCAAACGATTAACCCTGGTTCTCGTTCAATCACATTACTAATTAGGGTAGGATTAATGAGGGGAATTTTAATAATAAAACGACTTCTTCCCCCAATTTTTGTACTCCATTCTCTGATTGGTTCACATTTTAATACAGGGTTTAACCAGAGGTGCATTAAGTCGAGATCGGTAATACAGCGTTCAACAATTGTAGCACTTGCATTAATAATAATTGTTTGTTCAAATACTTGGAAAGATGACATAAATGATAACGTCGTTGAGAATCACAGAGGGGGATATCCCTAGAAATAGCTTAACATTAACTGTCAATTGATTCAATAATTCCTTGAAAACAATTATAATAAAAGTACCCATAGTAACGAAAATTCTATTAATTTTTGTAAAGAATTTAGTTATTTTTTTAAATAATAAACTAGGCTAATAATAAGAAAAATAATCATCAAATAGCCACTCTAAAAATTCCATCCGTGTTTAGGGAATTAGGAGCTATTAAAAATCTTAATCAAGCTTAAGTAAGAGAAATTGTTTTCAATTAATTCTTGATTAACACGGGTTTTGTAATCGATTTTAGAGAATAGTTTAAGTAGTTATTCTATCCAAAATTGGGATAACAAAAAATATACTTAATGGATTGATGATGAATTGTAGCTGATAATTAATAATCTAAAAATACGGTGAGGTTGACTCACTATGGAGGTCTTTAGAATGGTTAATCTGGGTTCTCAAAGAAGCAGTTTTTCTTCCCATAATCTACTAGGGTCTTATCCTCTTGCTTATGGATCAGAATCTCTCGAAAATTATCGAGGAACAAATGACAGTGAGGAAGCATTAATTCATACCACCTATGGTCTGGAACATTTGGGAATTTATCATGTAGGTTGGATCTATCGAAATCTCCCCATTCCTCAATTAATTGAACACGCTATCCTGCGAGGAGAAGGAACCCTTGCTGATAATGGGGCCTTAATGGTTGAAACGGGGAAATACACCGGACGTTCTCCCAAAGATCGGTTTATTGTTCGGGAGTCAAGTAGTCAAGATGAAATTGACTGGAATCAACATAATGTTCCGATTTCTGAAGACAAATTTAGCCAACTTTATCACAAAGTAATTGCTTATCTTCAAGGGAAAGATCTCTACATTTTCGACGGATATGTTGGGGCAGATAATAATTATCGTTGTGGGGTTCGTATCATTAATGAATTAGCCTCACAAAACCTCTTTGCTCATCAATTATTTATCCGGCCTTCACCCCAAGAATTAGGTAATCATCAAGCGGATTTTACCGTAATTGCTGTCCCAGGATTACAGGGAAATCCCGAAACAGATGGTATTCATAGCGAGGCTTTTATCGTGGTTCATCTGCAAAAAAGATTAGTCATTATTGGGGGTTCTCGCTATGCAGGAGAAATCAAAAAATCCGTCTTTTCAATGATGAATTATTTCATGACAAAGCGCAATGTTTTGCCCATGCACTGCGCTGCTAATATTGATAAACACGCCCATACTACCCTATTTTTTGGTCTATCTGGTACAGGAAAAACTACCCTCTCTGCCGATCCTGATTGTAGTTTAATTGGGGATGATGAACATGGTTGGTCAACTAACGGAATTTTCAATTTTGAAGGCGGATGTTACGCTAAAACCATTCGTTTATCCCAAGAAAATGAACCACAAATTTGGGCAGCTATTCGTTTTGGAACCTTACTAGAAAATGTTATTTTTGAGCCAGAAACTCAAATTCCTGACTATGATGATGGTCGTTTAACGGAAAATACTAGGGCAGCTTATCCCTTACTTTATATTCCTAATTGTTCAACTTGGGGAGTGGGTAGTCATCCCAAAACTATCTTTTTCTTAACAGCAGATGCTTTTGGGGTTTTGCCTCCCATTGCTAAGTTAACCAAAGACCAGGCAATGTATCATTTTCTAGCAGGATATACCAGTAAATTAGCAGGAACTGAACGGGATATTAATGCACCTCAAGCGACTTTTTCCGCTTGTTTTGGTCAATGTTTCTTCCCCTTATCACCCCTAGTTTATGCCAAGATGTTAGGAGAACGTTTAGAACAACATGAGGATACGCAAGTCTTCTTAATTAATACGGGTTGGTCAGGAGGCCCTTATGGAGTGGGACATCGTATTTCTATTAAGCATACGCGGGCCATGGTAGCTGCTGCTTTGAATGGGCAATTAAAGACAGTTAACTATCATTCTCATCCCATTTTTAAAGTTTTAATTCCTGAACATATTATTGGGGTTCCTAATAAAATTCTTGACCCCGAAAATACTTGGACTGAACCGGAAGCTTATCAACAACAAGCCCTAGAATTAGCCCATCTTTTTGAAGAAAATTTTAAACAATTTAAGGAAGTTCCTCCCGAAATTATTGCCGCCGGGCCGGTTCCATTTCTTTCCTGACCTTTCCTTAAGTTAGAGACGTTTTCTGCAACGTCTCTACAGTGTTAAAATGGTTAAAAATGTAAGAACACAGCCAATTAGAGTAAGGACAATTCCACTTACCCTAATATAGCTTTCTAAGAATTGATCAGACCATGTTAGGACAAAATTAGCCCATTGGGGAAACAGTAAATAAAGAACACATTTTAAAGTAACTAACCAACCTAAAATAGTAATAATCACCGGCCAATTAGTTACCCAAAGATTGTGTCCCATAATCACAATTAAACCTAAAGGCAAGAACAAAATTGACCACAACATTATCCAGGTTGGTTGTTTGAGGAGTTCTTTTACCAAATCTCTCCAAACCTTATTTTGTATCCCATAGGAAAAGCCGACTACAACTAGGCAACTAGCAACAACTCGTTCAATTATTAATTCCATTGCCAACCTCCCGCATAATCATCATAGATTGGCTCATTATCTTTCACTTCTATGATAGCTTTTATTGATAGAATTAACTCTGGGCGTATTATCAGGATTAAGTAAACAGATGACAGTTGAATCTCCAATTCCGGTGGTTGTTAATGGGGCCGGTGGTAAAATGGGCCGTGAAGTCATTAAAGCCGTCTCTCAAGCAGAAGATATGATCTTAGTGGGGGCAGTAGATCGTAACCCCAACTATCGGGGCCAAGATGTGGGAGAAATTGCTGGATGTGGCCCCTTAGAGATTCCCATTCTCGATGATCTCCAAAGTATTTTAGTCATCGCTACCCAAGAAAAGGTACAGGGTGTTATGGTAGATTTTACCCATCCTGACGGTGTTTATGAAAATGTCAGAAGTGCGATCGCTTATGGGGTGCGTCCGGTGGTGGGAACAACAGGTTTAAGCAACAAGCAATTACAAGAGTTAGCAGAATTTGCTGAAAAAGCCAGTACCGGATGTTTAGTGGTGCCTAATTTCTCTATTGGGATGGTTTTGTTGCAACAAGCAGCCGTACAAGCATCCCAATACTTCGACCATGTAGAAATTATTGAACTCCATCATAATCAAAAAGCAGATGCTCCCAGTGGCACTGCAATAAAAACCGCTCAAATGTTATCCGGGTTAGGAAAAACCTATAATCCTCCTTCCGTCGAAGAAACAGAAACTATAACGGGTGCGAGAGGGGGTTTAGTCGCAGATAATATTAGGATTCATAGTGTGCGTTTACCAGGATTAATTGCCCATCAAGAAGTGATTTTTGGGGCCCAAGGAGAAATTTATACTTTACGTCATGATACCAGCGATCGCTCTTGTTATATGGCGGGTGTGCTGTTATCAATTCGTAAAGTTACTCAATTACAATCATTGGTTTATGGGTTAGAAAAAATTCTTTAACAAAAAGAAAATTTGGTCAAAAAATAATAGGGTAAGCACTGCTCACCCTAGGATTTTTGTCATTATGAATTAGCTGTTAGCTGTTTAGTAAACTTCAACGTGCCAACGATGCTCTTTTTTCAGTTTTTTAACAAAGTCAGACCATTCAACCCCATTTTGGGAGGCATAAGGACTTAATCCTTCTTCAATACCGCCTTCCATGCCTTTTAATCCACACATATAGAGGTGAGTTTTGGGATTTTGTAGCAAATTCCATAACTTTTCAGCCTGTTCAGCTACCCGATGTTGAATATACATCCGGCCACCTTCAGCATTGTTTTGTTCCCGACTGATAGCATAGGTTAACTCAAAGTTATCAGGATAATCACTTTGAATCTTCTCTAACTTTTCTTTGTAGAGAATATTAGCAGTATAAGGAACACCAAAAATTAACCAAGCTTTCCCTTTGAACTTGTAACCTTCATGCTGTTCAAAGAACATCCGCCACAGGAAAGCACGGAAAGGCGCAATTCCAGTTCCAGTTGCCAGCATGACGATATTGGCATCTTCATCTTCAGGGAGTAACATCTCTTTACCCACTGGCCCAGTAATGGCCACATCTGCCCCAACTTCTAGATGACAGAGATAGGTAGAACAAACCCCGTAAACCGTTTCTTTAGTCTCAGGATGTTGATATTCCAGTTGACGAACACACAAAGAAACCGTCTTATCATCTCCATTATCCCCATGACGGGTCGAAGCGATAGAGTACAGTCTCAATTTATGAGGTTTGCCATTTTCATCGGTTCCAGGGGGAACAATGCCGATACTTTGTCCTTCCAAATAGTGTAAATCCCCTTGGGAAAGGTCAAAGGTTAAATGTTGAACAATTCCACTTCCTCCCTCGGCCACCAAGGGATAATTGTCTAAACATTTACCAATATAGGGATCTTTGGGACGGTAAATATTGACAGGAACTTCTACCTTTGTTTGAGTCATAGGTTTACGTTTTTCTTCTGTTGGGTTGCTTTGCGGTGGTTGAGCGACTTCAACTTGACTTTGACGAGTGGGGGCGACTTTTAACGGTGTATCAGCCTCTAGGGGCTTAATACTGACAATTCGACCTCCCATGCGCGTAATGCGACGCATTTCTTGATTCATCCGCTGATAGGGTACTGTGATCAACACACTCCCACTGCGGCGAATTGGATAATCGAGACTGTCGTTATCCGTACTCTGACTTAACCCCACCACTTCATAGACAAACAAACGGTTTCCATAGGCTGTTGTATTGCCGGAAGTTGTCGCTACGCCTGGACTGTACATGATTTATATATCTCCTAACTCTCATTAAATATAATGACCGCCTTATTTAGCCTACCATCGGGTGGTAATCTTCAATACACAGTCATCAGAGAGGGAGAGAAAGTATAACTCAGACCAGGATGTGAATTGAGCCTAACGAATTTTCAGGGAAAAATCTGTTAGCCTTGCGTCAGTTTTAGATTTTTTTCGGAAAAATCTCTCTTAATTTTCTCAGCTAATCAAAAAACAGTTGTGACCACAAGCCTGTACTATTAAAACAAGGATAATTAAACAACTTTGGTATAAAGTCTTGTGAAGGGGAATATCATTCTGGTAAAATCCATTGTCAGTATTTAGTATTAAATACTTAATCTGGATCTTGCTAGGATCTTGTCAGCCTAAAGGTTTCTGCCCGGCTCATTCGTCTTTTCCTACAAAAAAGACACTTTGATCACAGACAGAATCCTCTGCAAGCTCACGATTAATGCTCCCTTTGTGGGAGACTTTAATGATATGGTAACGAAACCGGGTTAACAATTTCAGTTTTGCATTTAGAGGGAAGCTATGACCACTCAGCCAGATCGCGTGGTTCTTATTGCAGTTGCCGGAGACTCCGGTTGCGGTAAATCAACTTTTTTACGTCGTTTAACCGATTTATTTGGTGAAGAGTTTATGACGGTCATCTGTCTCGATGACTATCATAGTTTAGATCGTAAGGGAAGAAAAGAAGCAGGGGTCACTGCTTTGAATCCTCAAGCGAATAATTTTGATCTGATGTATGAGCAAATTAAAGCTCTTAAATCAGGTCAAGCCATTGATAAACCCATTTATAATCATGAAACAGGAGAACTTGATCCTCCTGAACGCATCGAACCCAATAAAGTTGTGGTCATTGAAGGGTTACATCCTTTGTTTGATGAACGGGTTCGTGGCTTAGCTGATTTCAGTGTCTATCTTGACATCAGCGATGAAGTCAAAATTAACTGGAAAATTCAACGGGATATGGCAGAAAGAGGCCACACCTATGAAGATGTGTTAGCCTCTATTAATGCCAGAAAACCTGATTTTACCGCCTACATTGAACCTCAAAAACAACACGCTGATGTGGTAATTCAGGTATTACCCACTCAATTGCTCGAAGATCGTGAAAGCAAGTTATTACGGGTTCGTTTAGTTCAAAAAGAAGGGGTTCTTAACTTTGAACCCGCTTATCTCTTTGATGAAGGGTCTACCATTGACTGGCGGCCCTGTGGTCGTAAGTTAACTTGTACCTATCCTGGTATTAAGATGTACTACGGACCTGACAATTTCATGGGAAATGAAGTCTCTATTTTAGAAGTTGATGGTCAATTCGCTAATCTTGAAGAAATGATCTATATCGAAAGTCATCTGAGCAAAACTGGAACTAAATATTACGGTGAGATGACCGAACTATTACTTCACCATAAAGATTATCCAGGTTCTGAGAATGGAACTGGTTTATTCCAAGTTTTGGTCGGACTCAAAATGAGAGAAACCTATGAAAAGTTAATTGCATCTGAGAAAATTCCGGCTCAAGTTTAGTTCTCAACTTGAACTCGTCTAAAAACCGTGAGGAAAATTTGTTTTTTCTCACGATTTTTTTGTCAAGAAACCTTAGCTATTTTAGACGATTTGCTATAATTTAATCGTCGTTGGTGAGAGGGCTTCCCCATGCGAGTGTGGATCAGTGCCGTTTTTGTGTTATTTGTCTTCGTGCAGCTTTATCAATGGATCAAGGGGTTTATTTTGCCCTTACCCATTTATGTCTTAGCAGGGTCTTTTTTAGCGATCGCCTCTAATTATGAAAAAGGCCTGGGTACTTTGCTAAAATCTGCCTCCCTACAAAATCAAGCCCTATCTTCTGGGATAAGTTTGACTGAAAATACTCCAAAGACCGACTCTCAATAAACTTAGTTGCCCTAAAGGGCTTACTACAAACCAAAAAGCCCTTTCTTGTGATGAGAAAGGGCGCAGGAGATGGGAAAAAAATCAAACTTAAAGCTTAGTACCGCATTCCGGACAAAACTTATTGGTTGTCGGATTTTCAGCCCCACAATGACTACAATAAATCAGTTCCAGGGCTGACACCTTGGTTTTCCGTTCTGGTAAACCGATCATTTGAGCGTTGTTTTTTCCAGGAGCAACCATTGGATAACAATTTTCATCCCGTTTGACATGAACATCAACCAACACCGGCCCGTCATGAGCTAACATTTCAGCAATTCCTGCTGAGAGTTGGGAATGTTCTGTAATGGTAATTCCTTTGACCCCAAAGGCTTTGGCCAATAACTCAAAATCGGGCATTCCCGTTTGCATATTAGAAGAAGAATAACGCTCTCCGTAAAACGCTTCTTGCCATTGACGAACCATTCCTTGCCAACCATTATTCAGAATAATCGTCTTGGCATTGATTCCATATTGGGCCAAAGTAGCTAATTCCTGGAGATTCATCTGAAAACTGGCATCCCCACTAATACAGATGACTTCTTCTTCAGGTAACGCCACCTTTGCCCCCATAGCAGCAGGCATTCCATAACCCATTGTGCCTAAACCACCGCTAGAAATCCAACGACGGGGGCCATTCTTCAAGAATTGGGCTGCCCACATCTGATGTTGTCCCACATCGGTCGTATAGTAAGCATGGGGAGCTTGACGGCCCACTTCTACCACAACTTCTTGGGGAGAAATCATACCCTCATAATGAGGAGCCGTCAGGGGGTATTCTTCGCGCCAACGGTTGATCCGGTTTAACCAAGGTTGGGTTTTTTCCGTAGCCAAGGGAAGATCAATTTCTCGGGCCCGTTGTAATAACTGTTCTAATACCTGACGAACATCTCCCACAATCGGAACATCAGGAACCCGATTTTTGCCCACCTCAGCCGGGTCAATATCAATATGAATGACTTTGGCGTGGGAAGCAAATTCATCTAATTTCCCCGTAACCCGGTCATCAAATCTGGCCCCAACCGCAATTAATAAGTCACATTCACTCACGGCAAAGTTAGCATAAGCCGTTCCGTGCATTCCCAACATTCCAACGGATAGGGAGTGATGTTCATCAAAGGCCCCAAGGCCCATTAAGGTTGTCGTAACGGGAAGTTGAAAGCGTTCGGCCACTTCCTGCACTTGAGCATAGGCATTAGCGGCGATCGCGCCCCCTCCCACATACAATAAAGGACGTTCACACTCTTCGATTAAGTGTAAGGCCGCATTAATTTGACGGGGGTTGCCTTTGACCGTGGGACGATAGCCTGGCAGCCTCACTTGGCCAGGTTCGACCGGAATATAGTCACATTCTTCGAGGCCCACATCTTTTGGCACATCAATTAAAACGGGCCCTGGCCGTCCAGTACTGGCAATATGGAAAGCCTCAGCCACAATTCTGGCCATATCTTCCGCGTTGCGTACCACATAGGAATGTTTGACCAAGGGTAAAGTAATGCCAAAAATATCCGTTTCCTGGAAGGCATCACTACCAATGGAGGCCCGTCCCACTTGACCGGTAACAATGACCATAGGAATTGAATCAAGATGGGCGGTGGCAATGCCCGTCACTAAATTCGTTGCCCCCGGCCCAGAGGTGCCAAAACAGACCCCCACTTTACCCGTGGCGCGGGCGTAACCATCAGCAGCATGGGCCGCCCCCTGTTCATGTCTGACCAGGAAATGCTGAATCTCTCCCCTGGCCTCAGCCCGGTATAATTCATCATAAATGGGTAGGATCGCTCCCCCTGGATAGCCAAAAATGTGCTTAACACCATGACGAACTAAGCTATCGATCAAGGCAAACGCACCGGTATGGCGTTGGGGAGTTTCGGCTAAAGGTGAAGTTATTTTCTCAATTGAAGAAACCACAGGGCATCTCGTCTCACTACGTCTATATTTATATTTTAGGTTTATTGTCTGTCATTTAATATACCAATTGGCTTGACATTCCTATCCTACAATTGTCCCTAATGTCTGGAAACTAAATTCTAAATTAAGCATTAAGATTAAGATAAGTGAACCCTAAGAAGGATTAAGCCATTGTTCTAAGATCCCTAATTGATGTCTTGTTTCATCAAGTTGATTTTGTAGGGGTTGTAAGGCTTCTTCGTAAAGACTGAGACGAGTTTGAAGTTGAGCGACTTGTGTTTGAGCTTGTTGCCAGTTGGCTTCTTCCATATGGAGTTTTTGCGTTTTTTGAGCTTGTTCTGTATCCAGTTGCTTAATCATGTCCTGAATTTGTTGCACACTGTTTTGTAAATGCTCAATTTCGGTTTCCAATGTTTGACGTTCTTGTTCCGTATTATTGGCCAGTTCTTCCAACTGAGTGAAAACAGGTTCTAAATTAATGGTGGTCGAACCTCCATTAAAGTCCATAACCCCCTGACGGCGACGTAACACCCGTAAATGTTGTAACAGTACCTCTTGTCTTTCTTTGAGATTACGCCGTTGACCCACAAGGGTTTCGTCTAAAAATTGCTTTCTTTCTAGTTCTTCGGCGAATTCCGGTTCAAAATCAATGCGTTCAAAGTCACTCGCTTGTGCGAGTTTATCCTGTAATTCTTGAACAGTTTGACATTGAAAGGTTAATTCTTCTTCTTGGTCGTTGACAAAACGCACCAACTTATCTAAATCTGCCTGTAGATTATTAACAATAGTTTCTAACTGTCCTAAGGGCATATCTTCCAAAGCCACCACATCCACTTTCGACTCGGAGAAGACATCGCCCGCCCCCGATGCTAGACGTTCTAGGGTATCTTGTAAAGCTTGAGTTGTTTGTAAATCCCAATTAATTTTGTTTAATCGTTCTTGTTTATTGCTGAGGATATTTTGCTGAACTTGCCACTGAATTTTCGCCCCTTCTAGGGAGGCGCGAGTTTCTTCTAGAGCTTGAAAGCGACTTCTTAGTAGATCTCCCTGCTGTTGAACTTGCTGTTGTTTTTGTTGGAATTGTACTTTAAGACTATCAAGTTGCTGCCAAAAACGACTCAAAATTTCCTGTTGACTCTCAATCGCAGTTAACGCCGCCGTTAAGGGTTGATTCAGGGATTCTACCCCATAAGAACTGTCTGCTAAACGACTAATTAATTGTTGAATTTTTTCCGCTTCTTGTCGAGGAAGATCAAGCACCGCCCCAAAACGACGTTGAAAATCTTGCAATTGTTCTTGAGTTTCTTGCACTCTGTCCCAAGCCGATTCCGCTTCTTGACGACGGCTTTCAATTTGAGAGAGTTCCTTTTCCACCTCCTCCAACTGTTCTAGGCGCGTCTCCATTTCCATTTCTCGGCGAGTCAACTCCTGACTTTGATAGGTCAGAGATTGTTTCCATTGTTCAATTTCTTCTTGCTGCTCTTTTAATTTTTCTGAGAGACGAGACAACTTTTGTAGTTGACGAACCAACTCCGGCCCGGCCCGTTCAGGTTCCCCTTGAATTTGACGATTATTGCCCAAATTGAGCATCAATAGGGCCCCTTCTCCCACCAGATCCAATTCTTCAATGGCAATAATTTCCTCTCCAGGGACAGAACTCCAGGTTTGATCGTTGTGTTGACAAGCTAAAAGCTTAAGTTCTGTCCGAGAGCTACCAATAAATCCTCTTGTTTGCTTTTTGACTTCTGCAAGGTATAGCACGAACCACAATCCTCTTGTTTGCTTTTGCCTAGATGGTTGACAGTAAGTTGATGTCGAAGGAGCTCAGAAAACCTAGAATACCTGATCCTTCGATTTCTGTCCCTGAAAAGATTGCTTTGCCTGATCTTGTCATTTTTATATACCAGCAGAATTTAACTAAAAAAAAGCAAAAATTGACTAATTTTCATGTCATGTCAAATTTTTAGCCGTTAAAGTTGACAAACAATACACCTTCTATGAGGAGAATCAAAGTCCTAGAGCGGTTGATTTCTCAACAGTCAACGATGATTAACTTAATGTTTACTTCTCAATCCTAGCAGGAAATTTAGCGATCTCGATCACAACTGTTTTTACGAGAAGACTCTCACCAAAATTTGTGAGTCGGTTAATAGTTATTCACAATGTCCCTATCCCCATCTCCATTAAACTAAAAGAAAGTGGGGGATGCCTGGGGCTTCAGGGTAACGCTCTTCTCCCAAGAGTTCAAAATTATCATGTTAAGTAATTATGCAGGGAACGTTAAATGAAATTGATCTTCGTAGTATCCTGCAACTCATTGAATTAGGGCAGCGCACGGGAGAACTCTTAGTAGAAGCGGAGCCAACAACTTCGGGAGAATTAAGAAATTTTCAGGAAAAAACCCAGGAACCCCATAGCTCAACCCCTAAGGTTGATGGTCAGCGGACATTTTGGCTCGTTTTTTTCGTCAATGGGCAAATTGTCTATACCACTAATGGGGAGAATCGTCCTTGTCGTCGTTTACAAGAATATTTATATCGTTATCGACAAGAGATTGCCCTACCCAAGCTAGAGTTAGGAACTATCAGCACCAACAATGATCTCGAATATGCTTATCTTTGGCAGTTAATTAAACGCAATCTGATCACCCCCGATCAAGGCCGCTGTATCATTCAACAGATGGTACATGAAACCTTATTTGATTTACTTAGCTTACATCAAGGGGCTTTTATTTTTGAGATGGGTGTGGCCTTAGATCCCCTACTAACCAGTCTAGAAATTGCCCCCTTAGTCACTGAGATGATGAAAGAAGTCCAACAATGGAAACAATTACATCCTCATTTGCAAAGTCCTCAACAATGTCTGGCGATCGCTCATGAAGACAAATTGCGGGAAGCCTTACCAGAAAAAGCTTATGAACAATTACTACATTGGGCCGACGGCAAAACCTCCCTGCGCCAACTCTCACGTTATTTACAAAGAGATTTAGGAACCTTGGCCAAAGGCGTTTATCCTTACATTGAACGGGGTTGGTTACAGGTGGTAGCTTCTCCTAACCCTGACTCTCCCAAACTGACTACCAACTGGGAAGGACAAGAAACCCGTAAGTTGCCTCATATTGTTTGTTTTGATGATGATTTAACCATTGGCAAAACCGTAGAAGGGATTTTAAGTAAAAACGGCTACCGAACTTCCTTAATTACCGATCCTTTAGACGGATTAAGTTTAGTCTTTGAGTTAAACCCCGATCTGATTTTGTGTGATATTGCCATGCCCAAATTAGATGGGTACGAAATTTGTGCCATGTTGCGACATTCGAGTCGGTTTCGCGCCACACCGATCATTATGCTCACAGGGAAAGAAGGATTTACCGATCGCATTAGAGCGCGCATGGTAGGGGCAACGGACTATCTCACCAAACCTTTTAGGGAACAAGAGTTATTACTGCTCATTGAAAAATATGTCCAGCTTGAAACTGACAGTTAAGCCAATGAAGAGAAAAATTTTTCCCCAGGGACAATGTTCTTTTCCAACAAAATTTGGGCAAATTAAGTATGTACACTTGGGGACTGAAATAGTGAACCATTAGTTAATTTATCTAACCCTGAGAACTCTCTGAGTTCAAAGGTTCAATTATGGGATCAATCTATCAAACAACTGGCCTGATTAACCCTC
This sequence comes from Crocosphaera sp. UHCC 0190, assembly GCF_034932065.1. Taxonomy (NCBI): domain Bacteria; kingdom Bacillati; phylum Cyanobacteriota; class Cyanophyceae; order Chroococcales; family Aphanothecaceae; genus Crocosphaera; species Crocosphaera sp. UHCC 0190. Next base: position 574,313 of record NZ_JAYGHP010000001.1, on the reverse strand, counting down.
AGAATTCCCTAACCAGAATTCGCCAAAGCGTTATTCATCAGTGAGCCGAACCTGATGTTTTATTAACTCAGCAATTAGAGAAAACCTTATGAGAGCAGTTTTACTGGTAGAAGACAGCCCAGTGCAGCAAGAAATGATTTCCGGCATCCTCAAAAAGAATGGATGGAATGTCGTTGTGGTGGGGGATGGGGTAGAAGCCTTGGAAAGTATTCAACAATCGAGTCCCGATCTCGTTGTCTTAGATATTGTCATGCCCAAAATGAATGGCTATGAAGTCTGTCGTCGGATCAAATCTGATCCCAAAACCCAAAATGTTCCCGTGGTGATGTGTTCTTCCAAAGGGGAAGAATTTGATCGCTATTGGGGCATGAAACAGGGAGCAGATGCTTATATTGCCAAGCCCTTTGAAGATATTGAACTCATTGGGACGATTCAACAACTCCTACGTCAATAAACAAACACTGATTAAGCTAAGGGACAAAAAACATGGTTGGGAATCCAGAATTTGTGACAGGAAACGGTCAAGATATCTCCCCAGAGATTCAGGCCTTGCAAACCCCTGAAGGAGAATTGCATTTACGCTTTCATCTTCCCTCTCAGGAAGAATTTGCTCTACCGGCCGTTGCCATTCGGGAGGTAATGCAACAAACCCCTGATCGCATTACCCCCATTCCCAATGCGTCCCCCTTGCTATTAGGCACCCTTAACTTAAGAGGTCAAGTGATTTGGGTGGCGGATCTGGGACAATTTCTTGGCAATCCTACCCCATTAAGAACCGATCGCCCAGAAATTCCCGTGATTGCCGTGGAGGAACAAGAAACCATTTTAGGCTTAGCTATCGATCAATTAGGGGATATGGAATGGCTCAATGGTGAACAGTTACAACCCCCAACCAATGTGGCGGATCATATTGCGCCCTATGTCCAAGGGGAGTGGGTATTCAATGAAGATAGGAAACAAATTTTAAGGCTGTTAGACCATGTAGCAATTTTACGTTCAGCCCGATGGGCAGCTTAAGGGAACAGTCACTCACGGTTTATTGATACCAATACAAATAACTCATAACTCATAACTCATAACTGACCAGATTCACGACAAAGGAGAGAGGCAATGGCATCAGGGACAGACTACGCAAAATTATATAATGAAGCTTATGTGGCTTATGGACAGGGAAACTATGAAGAAGCGGCGACCTTAATGGAGCCAATGGCAGAAGCCTTTCCTGAAGATCCCGATGTCCTTTTACTACGGGGTCACATTTATTTTAGTCTCGGTAAATATGACACCGCCTGTCAACAATATCAATCTGTTCTCCAACGAACAGAACGTAAAGATTTACTGGAATGTGCCAACCAAGGACTAACACAAGCCGAACAATTATTAGACCAATCAGGTGGCTCTGACTTGACTCAGACAGCCACGGAAAACAGAACGAATGAAGGGGCCGCCCTATTTAACCCAGAGGAAAAAGAGCTTGCCCTTGAGGATACGAATGGCCATGAATGGCCAAACAACGAAGGCCAAACAGACTGGGGCAATGATTTTGATCTCGATGGACTGGACTGGGATAGTGCCGTCTTTAATGAGGATGATTTAGGAGAACCCACCATTGGGCAAGAAGCATCTCAGGGCCGTAAGTCGGCTGATAATGGGGGAGAAACGACCTTTGAGATGGCGGTAGACCCATTTTCGACCCTAAGCGAGATCAATCCTTTTCCCCATCAACCTAACCCCACTTCGCCAACGGATCAAGCTTGGCCCGAACTTGACGAAGATGATCTCCCAGATTTTTCCTTTTCCGATGACGAAGACCTCAAAACTGAGGCCAATACTGGCTCTGATGATGACCACACTTTTCTGGTATCCTCTGGGTTAGATCAACCAGTTTTGGGTAAGCAATCCCCTTTGAGCCATGGGCAACCCTCGTCATCCTATAACAATGATGGCCCAAAAGCTGGCCAAGATTGGTCAAGTTATCCCTCACAAGATGAACCCACCATTCAAGCAACGCCGATGATGGCATCGAGTCAACTCCGAGAACAAAACCCTGTGTTCGATGATTTTGGGGGTTTTGAGGATGATCAGTTAGAGGATTTGTCTAATTTTGATTTTACTGAGGCCACTGCTGAATTACCAGACTCTGACCTGTTCACTGAGGCCACTAGAGATCTGAGTAGCGATCTGGGATTGAAAACGGGAGATCTCTTAGGGGAACAAACCACAGGCACGGTTAATTGGGTGAAACCTGATGAGATGGCTGCCACCTCTCTTTCGACTGGCTCCGCTAAGCTCATCAAACCCTTGGTAGAAGGCTCATCAGGCTATTTAGGCTGGTTCGTCAATGGCTCCCTCAAATATAAACCTTGGATCGCGGCCGGTACCACGGGTGTCGTCTCGTTTTTAGGGATTTTACTGGTCAGTGGTTTGGCTTGGCTGGCCACTCCTAAACCAAAAACCGGAGAGGTTGTCTTTCCTCCTCAGTCTTCTGAACAATCGGCTAAACCAGGAAAACCTTCTACTCCTGCCAAAACTAACCCAACCAATCCTCAAGGTTCCCCAGAACCGGAACCGCTCTCAATGCCGAAAAAGTCTAAATCCGGTAGTCCTGGGTTATTATTAGCGTTAGTGGGTGGTTTGACTGGATTTGGAACTACTCTCTTTTTTGGCTTAATCAGTACCAATCAACTCAAGCGCACGATTGATGATTTACAAGCTCAGTTTGATGCCATGTATGCGGGGGATTACAATGTTAAGGCGACGGTGATTTCCCAAGATGAATTAGGACAGTTATCTACCAGTTTTAACCAACTAGCTCGTGTTATTTTAACTACTACCAGTGAGGCCCAACAACGGGCGACGGAAACGGAACAGGCCAGGGAAGATCTCCAACGGCAAGTAATTCGTCTCCTGGATGATGTAGAAGGGGCTGCTAGAGGGGATTTAACCGTAGAAGCGGAGGTGACAGCAGACGTATTAGGAGCAGTGGCTGATGCCTTTAACCTCACTATTCATAATCTCCGAGAAATTGTGGCCCAGGTAAAACGTACGGCGAAACAGGTTAACCAAAGTTCGACGGATAGTGAATTATTCGCCCGCAATAATTCGAGTGATGCCCTACGCATGGCTGAAGAATTGGCCGTCACCCTTAACTCAGTTCAGGTGATGACGGAATCCATTCAACGGGTGGCAGAAAATGCCCGTGAAGCGGAAGAAGTGGCTCATACCTCCTCAGTAACGGCTCTTAAAGGGGGTGAAGCAGTTGAACGCACGGTGGCGGGTATTCTACAAATTCGAGAAACGGTATCGGAAACCACCCGTAAGGTAAAACGGTTAGCGGAAGCATCTCAGGAAATTTCTAAAATTGTGGCTTTGATCTCTCAAATTGCCTCACGCACCAATTTACTCGCTCTTAATGCTTCGATCCAAGCAGCAAGAGCAGGAGAAGCGGGACGGGGCTTTGCGATCGTTGCGGATGAAGTACGTCAGTTAGCGGATCGTTCCGCGAAATCTTTGAAGGAAATTGAACAAATTGTACTACAAATTCAAAGTGAGACGGGTTCGGTAATGACTGCCATGGAAGAAGGAATTCAGCAGGTAATTGACGTAACGGATAAATCAGAACAGGCAAAACGCTCTCTTGAAGATATTATCGAAGTCTCTAACCATATTAATACTCTCGTTCGTTCGATTACAGGAGATACTATTCAACAACGGGAAAATTCTAAAGCGGTGGGCCAGGTTATGCAGTCGGTGGAATTAACTGCCCAAGAAACCTCCCAAGAATCTCAAAGGGTGGCGGGGTCATTACAAAATCTGGTGGGAATTTCCCGTGATTTATTGGCCTCTGTGGAGAGATTTCGCATTGAACCGGCAGAAAAATAATTTCTTTATTAAGTAAGCTAAGCACAGAAAATTAATCTTACAAAAACTGTAGGGTGGGCATTGCCTACCCTACTATTATAAATATAAGTTTTTTATTTCCCTGGGGGGCCGACACCAAGAGTCAGAAGTCAGATATAATCAGGGGTTGACAGGGAAAAACGCCGTTACCGAAGAAATAGTAATTTTTCTATTGGTTTGAAAGCTAATTCATGGCTTAATTCATTAGCATTTTTTGCCCAGGAAGTTCAACAATTGATAGCTTTAGTTCCTCAAAAACGGGCTTATTATGCTAAAGTATTGAGGGCTGCAACTATTATTCGGTCAGCTTGTTGACCCTATTTGTCGCCCCCCCAGCAGCAGGAGATTCCATTGAAGAAATCCTAGAAGAATATCCTTCCCTCTCAACAAGAGAAGATATTTATGCCTGTCTCCAATTTGCTACAAAATTAATGGCAAATCATTATGAAATCCGAAAAGTCGCATGAATGGATTTTTATTGGATGAAAACCTGCCTTTATCTAGATCAAATTGAGGCATTTAGATAGTGCGATCGCTGATCTTGTAGGGTGCGTTAATGAAATATAACGCACCAATCCCCCCCCGCAAACCCTCAAAATTAAAGCTCAAATGCTGTAGAATGAGGGACAGATGAAATTCAGAAAGTCCCGTGAGCGAAACCGTCTATTTGAAACCAGTATTTTGGGGCATATATAACTAAGAGTATTGATGGATGATGAGGCACAATGACAAATTCTAGCCATTCCCGACGAGGTCTTGGTATCTGGTTTGAGCGATTATTGGCGGCAATTCTTTTAGGTGGCCAGGTATTTTTTCATCTGCTTAAAACCAGGATACATCCACGCAATACCCTAGAACAAATGAGTATTGTGGGGCCAGAATCTTTAACCATTGCCTTAGTGACATCGGGATTTGTCGGTATGGTGTTTACCATTCAAGTGGCCAGGGAATTTATCCATTTTGGGGCAGCTTCTACCGTGGGAGGGGTGTTAGCTTTGGCATTAACCAGGGAATTAGCACCAGTTTTAACGGCGGTGGTGGTGGCCGGAAGGGTAGGTTCGGCCTTTGCGGCGGAAATTGGGACGATGCGGGTGACAGAACAAATTGACGCGCTTTATATGCTGAAAACTGACCCAATTGATTATTTAGTGGTTCCTCGTGTTCTCGCTTGTTGTGTTATGTTACCTATTTTAAATATTCTTTCTTTGCTCACGGGAATGGCCGGGGGACTATTAATTTCTGACGGATTATATGATATTTCTCCACAAGTTTTCTTAACGTCAGCCCAAAACTTTCTTGAGCTTTGGGATTTGGTAACATCTATTATTAAATCGATTGCTTTTGGTGGCTTAATTGCGGTGATTGGTTGCAGTTGGGGACTCACAACCACCGGAGGAGCAAAAGGTGTGGGCCAGTCTACAACAACGGCAGTTGTGACTTCTTTATTAGCCGTCTTTGTGGTCAATTTCTTTTTATCTTGGTTGATGTTTCAAGGGACAGGAACAGCTTCTCTTTAACGATAAAACATTAATAATCAACCAATAATTTATGTTCTTAAAACAATTAAATCCTTATTCAAGGGTCATTTGAGATCCCCATAAATCTTGGGCCATAAATGCCCTATCTTTCGGTAAAGATGCAACGGGTTCAGTTAAGGTAAATTGTCCGTTTTCTATCCAAGTTTTTAGTTCTTGGGCCACCTTTCGAGAAAGGGCTAAACTAGCTAAAGGTGCAACTCGGACACTTTGGCCCTCTATGGTCATACGACCCGTTTTTAATTGAGCATAACTCACTAATCCAAAAGTAGGTCGTACCCGACGGGGAATCGAAAAATCCACCACCGGGGCCACAATTTCTTGATCACCAATAGCACAATGTTCAATTACTTTCGGATCTAAAACTGGAAAAGGAATTCCCACCCCTAACATTAAAGAGGGGCCATAATGATTAAAATAACAACCCCTTACCCATTGAGAAGACATAGTTTTCGCATCTCCAATTAAGGCCAAAGTTGCCGCAGGGCCAATAGGAGTCCGGTTAGCAAGACGTTTTTGTAAAGGAAAATGTTGAGTCCCTTCCCAAGCAATATAACCTATGCCACCCCCCAAAAAAATGCGGCTCCCGATCCCAATTAATTCTAAATCAGGATCATTAAATAACGGAGCGATCGCCCCTGGATTAGAATATACCGCATTACCTAAATCTGGTTGTAGAGGGCCGAGATAGGTATAAAGGGGACGCTCGCCACCATTAACCCCCACAATAAAGTTCTGATAAAGATTACGAGGATTATATAAATAAAATTGATTAATGGTTTTACGGGTAATACTTGTGTCAAAAGACGCTCTAGGATAGCAGTCTGTCACTTGGCCAATGGCTTTGAGAGTAACGGGTTTTCCTGCAATTAAATCCTCAATCACATGACCCCCACCCCGTTCTATATTGACATTTCCCTGACGGTTATCACTTTCGGTTATCTCACCAACGGCCTGATAGTCTACCATGGCCGTGGCTCCAATATATAAATCTACTGCCCCAAAGCCCGCATAAGCGGGAACCCCATCTAACCAACATTGACGAATTTTGATGGGGGGGTCAGTATGGCCTAGGTTAATCATGGCCCCTGATGACTCCATCGGTTCAAAGGTTCCGGTGCAGATGACATCCACTTCTTGAAACGCTTGGGAAACTCCAATTTCTTGAACCCTGATTTTAAGTTCTTCTACTGTCCAAACAATGGCTTTTTGCTGACGAATTTTTTCGTTAATTTCTGGGATGGTACGCATAGAAAATTATCGGGGAGTGAAGATGCTGACGGGGTGACAAGTCCCTTAAAGAGTAGATAGGGGTTAGGGGTCAGGTGTTAGGGGATAGGGGTAAAAACCCCTATTTCCTGATCATTGTTTAAGAGGGAAATCCCTTATTTGCTGAGAAACAAGTGCTTGTTCTTTCAATTTTTCCCTAATCCCCTACACCCCATCACCTGATTAAACCACAGCCGCCGCTTTACGCGCTGCTGCTGCTTCATCAGGATGAATACCCAAACGGGTCAAATTGAGACGGCCTTTGTTATCAATTTCGCGCACTTTGACCACCACTTCATCCCCTACGGCTACCTCATCCTCTACTTTACCCACACGGCCCTCGGCTAATTGGGAAATGTGGATCATGCCCTCTTTGCCAGGCAACACCTCCACAAAAGCTCCAATTTGGATAATGCGGGTAACACGGCCCACGTAAACCTCACCTTCATTGAGTTTCCGGGTCATGTTGTAGATAATTTGTTTAGCTCTTTCAGCTTTTTCCGCTTCAATAGCAGCGATCGTCACCGTTCCATCATCAGCAATATCGATTTTAGAGCCAGTTTGCTCTGTAATTCCCTTAATGGTTTTACCCCCAGGGCCAATGACAAGACCAATCATTTCTGGATCGATCTTCATGGTCAACAGACGGGGCGCATAGGGCGACAGTTCAGTACGGGGTTCGCTGATCGTGGCCAGCATTTTTTCGAGAATATGTAAACGGGCGGGAAGGGCTTGTCTAATGGCTTGGGCTACTATTTCCATAGAGAGTCCCGTAATTTTCATATCCATCTGTAAGGCCGTGATTCCGGTATCGGTGCCAGCGACTTTAAAGTCCATATCCCCTAAAAAGTCTTCAATACCTTGAATATCGGTGAGGATACGCACCTCATCTCCTTCTCGAATCAGCCCCATCGCTGCCCCACTAACAGGCTTAGTAATGGGAACTCCAGCATCCATTAAAGCGAGGGTTGAACCGCAAACCGATCCCATAGAGGTTGAACCATTAGACGATATAACCTCTGAGACAACCCTCAGCACATAGGGAAACTCACTTTTTGGGGGTAAGACAGGGAGAATAGCTCTTTCTGCTAAGGCACCATGACCAATTTCTCGTCGTCCTGGAGAACGCATGGGCTTGGTTTCCCCAACGGAGAAGGGAGGGAAATTATAATGATGGAGATAGCGTTTTTCATCTTCGGGATGGAGGTCATCTCCTAAATCTTGGGCATCCCCTGGGGTTCCTAAAGTCGCCAAGGATAGCACTTGAGTCAGTCCTCGGTTAAAGAGTCCGCTACCATGTACCCGTGGAGGTAAGAGGCCAACACGACAGGAGATGGGACGTACATCATCCAATTTACGACCATCCACCCGAACCCCTTCATTAATAATCTGAGAGCGCATTAATTTTTTGGTGAGATCTTTGTAGAGGTTGCCAACCGCTTTCGGTTCTTCTGTGGCTGCTACTTTAACCGGATCTTCTTCGGGAAGTTCAGCGATCGCGCTTGTTATGGCTGTATCTTTAATTTCATCCAGGGCTGCATCCCGTTTAGCCTTGTCGAAATCGTATTGTACCAGGACTTTTTTAATGGAGTCAGCCGTGCGATCGCGGATAAACCCTTCTAACACTTCATTGATGGCTGGGGGTTCGGCCTTGGTTAATTCCAGACCCAACTCTTCCATTACTTCCTGTTGGGCTTTAATGAGATCCCTGACGGCTTCATAACCAAAGTCAATGGCTTCAATGACATCTTGTTCGGGGAGTTGGTTGGCCCCGGCTTCTACCATGACTACGCCGTCAGGACTGCCGGCCACCACGAGATCAAGATCCCCATTTTCCACTTCTCGGTAGGTGGGGTTAATAATAAAGTCATCCCCTACTAATCCCACTCTTACGGCTGCCATTGGCCCATAAAAAGGGATTTGGGCTTGAATTACGGCAATAGAAGCTCCTGTGACCGCTAAAACATCGGGGGGAACTTCTTCATCCATGGACAAAGTTGTCGCAATGATCTGAATATCATCCCGTAACCAGTTGGGAAATAGAGGCCGTAGGGGGCGATCAATCAGACGACTAATGAGAATGGCTCTTTCTGGGGGACGGCCTTCTCGCCGTAAAAACCCTCCTGGAATACGCCCTGCGGCATAGAGTCTTTCTTCATAATCTACGATTAAGGGCAGGAAATCTATGCCTTCTCTTCCTTTTGCCCTGGTTGCTGTCACCAAAACCGCCGTATCGCCGGACTGAATTAAGACGGCTCCCCCTGCTTGGGGGGCTAACAACCCTAACTTGAGCCTAATATCCCGTCCGTCAAAAGATATTGACTTGTCAAACTCTTGCATGTAGCGTTTGTTCCTTTTTTGTTATCACGTTTCTCCTTCTGTCGCAATCCTAACATTTTTAAGGAACCTGGCGCGATGGTTTTATGGCCGTAACTGTCGTTACTTCCTTAAATTAGGATTCCCTTTAAACTGTCTATGAGGGAATCTCTACCTAGGGTGAGGCTTTAGGTTACTGAAAAGGAGTCAAAAACAGTTATGAATAGTCAATCTTTGGAAACTCAAGCAAAAATTGTAATTATCGGTGGTGGCTTTGGCGGCTTATATGCGGCCAAAGATCTCAACCATACCCCTGTTGAAGTTACCCTCATTGATAAGCGAAATTTCCATCTTTTTCAACCCCTGCTTTATCAGGTTGCGACAGGAATTTTGTCTCCGGCTGATATTTCTTCCCCGTTGCGCTTGGTGTTACGTCAGCACAAAAATACTAAGGTTTTGTTAGATCATGCCGTTGATCTTGATCCTCAAAATAAACAGGTTATATTAGCCGATCATGAACCCATTCCCTATGACATTTTGGTGTTGGCCACGGGAGTCAGTCATCATTATTTTGGCAATGATCAGTGGTCTACTTTGGCCCCTGGCTTAAAAACGATTGAAGATGCGATCGAAATTCGTCGCCGCATTTTTATGGCCTTTGAAGCTGCGGAAAAGGAAACTGATCCCGTAAAACGTCAAGCTTGGTTAACTTTTGTTATTGTGGGTGGTGGCCCCACCGGAGTCGAATTAGCGGGGGCGATCGCGGAAATTGCTCACAGTGCGATGAGTGGAGATTTTCGCAGTATTGATTCCAAAGAAGCCAAAATTTTGTTGATTGAAGGATTAGATCGGGTCTTACCTCCCTATCCTCCTGAATTATCGGCCAAAGCGGCTGAGGACTTGAGAAATTTAGGCGTAACAGTCCAAACTCAATCTATGGTCACGGATATCAATGACCACATTGTGACAGTGCGTCAAGGGGAACAAATCAAACAAATTGCTTCCCGTACCATTTTATGGGCCGCCGGGGTGAAAGCGTCGAAAATGGGTAAAGTTTTGGCTGAACGCACAGGGGCCGAACTTGATCGGGCCGGACGGGTGATCGTCGAACCTGATTTAAGTGTACCAGGCTACTCTGATATCTTTGTTTTGGGTGATTTAGCTAATTTTCCCCACCAAGGGGAACGGCCTTTACCTGGGGTTGCACCCGTGGCTATGCAGCAGGGAGCATACATCGCTAAATTAATCAAAAAACGCCTTCAAGGGGAGTCCTTACCCCCATTTCACTATGATGATTATGGCAATATGGCGGTCATTGGTATGAATAAGGCGGTGGTTAATTTAGGATTTACCAAATTCTCAGGGTTTCTTGCTTGGTTTATTTGGGTTTGGGCCCATATTTACTATCTCATTGAATTTGATAATAAATTGGTGGTGATGGTGCAATGGGGTTGGAATTATTTCACCCGTGGCCGTGGGGCCCGTTTAATTACGGGAGAAGGAGAAGGAAAACTCAAGGTTAAACCCCAAGAAATGCCATCTGAACCAATAGAAACCGTAACCCCTGTCATTCGCTAAAATAACTGTAGGGTGGGCATTGCCCACCTTATATCTCAAATTATTAAGTGAGACAGATTATTTATTTTAAAAAATCTTTGGTAATACAAAGTAAATAAAATAATGATAGAAATTTTAACACCTAGATTAAAATTAAGAGAATGGAAAGAAGAAGATAAAGAACCTTTTTTTTGCTTAAGTTCTGATCCAAAAGTTATGGAATTTATGCCAAAACTATTATCGAAAGAAGAAAGTAATAGTTTGGTTGAACGCATTAAAATACATTTTCAAGAGCATGGATATGGTTTATTTTCGGTAGAATTATTAAATGAAAATACTTTCATCGGATTTATTGGTTTATATATTCCTCGTTTTCAAACTTATTTTACGCCCTGTGTAGAAATTGGCTGGCGTTTAGCTTATAAATATTGGGGAAAGGGTTACGCAACAGAAGGAGCAAAAGCTGTCCTGAATTATGGATTTAATCAATTACAATTATCAGAAATTGTCTCATTTACGGTGCCTAATAATGTTCGTTCTCGTCGGGTTATGGAAAAAATTGGGATGACATTTTTTGATTACTTTGATCATCCTTTATTACCCGTAGGACATCCTTTAAGCAAGCACGTTTTATATAAAAAGAAACAGTGAGAACAGGTTTCATTTATATATAAATTTGTATATAAAGCTGTTGTGCATTTAAACGACTTATTGTGATTAACTTAGTTTAAAAAAATTATGTAGGGGCTTAATATTATTAAGCCCCTACTGACTTCTGACTTACTAAAACGCATTTAAAAGGCGTTTGAACTTAGCTGCACAAATGACACTACTTTGGATCGTTTTGAACACAATTGATAGTTCGTAAAATGGCTGCAGTAGTGTAATCACGATTTGCTGGCTGATCGGGAGCAAATTTTTCTCCTTCTTCGTTGACAGGGGACGCAATACCACAATAGGCAGACATTTGCCTGGTTAGCTGTTGATTATAGCCTGAAACATCGGAGAAGTTAATAGATTTTTTGGTGGCATTGAGAACAGTTTCTTTCTCTAGTTTTGCCTTAAGAAGTTCGGCTGAGCGACGGAGAAAACCCAGTAATTCTGCTCTGGTAACGTAGTCAGTCGGTCTAAAATTTCCGGTGGCGGTTTCTTCGGGCAGAATATTCCATTGGGCCCAATTAATTTTAGCTGCACTCCAGCGAGATTGCTCAACGTCTAAAAAAGGTTGAACTCGGTTCTTGGGTTTTTCGTTAATATTAATGGCAACAAGGGTATTCAGTCCATCAACGATCATAGAAATTGCTTGTTCTCGCGTCACTGAATCTTGAGGGCGAAAGGTTTGATCGGGAAACCCTGAAACAATTAGCATATTGGCTGCTTTTTCAATTTCCGATTGATAGGGATTGCCGTTAATATCGGTAAATTTCTGCGCTAAACTCACTCCTGTTAAGGCCATCCAAATCCCGGCGGCGGTTGTTATGAGTTGCATTTTTTTAGCTAACATTTTTAATTTTCTCCTTGGGCTTTAATGACACAAAAATTCGAGGATTTTTCGGTTCTACCGAACTTGCCATGTAAAATTAATAAATGAATACAGGCTAAAGCCTTATTCTATAAGAACAAAGGCTGTCTACACAGCCTAATTTTAAGCCTGGGCAGCCAGGCTTAGTTCCTATCGCTTAACCCGATCGGGTTTAAGCCTGTAATTTTTAATCGTTTTACATCCTAGGTTCGGTAGAGCCAATTTTTCTTAAAAAACCTAACATTTGCCTTTGATAGACTTAATTCCTAAAATGAAGACGAGATCAGGTCAAATCCGGTTCCCGTTCCTCCTTGTTAAGTCCCTCCGCTACCATGCAAAATTATTACTTTTGTGTTTCGTTTTTCTAAAGCCAATTACCGACTAAAATATAAGCTGACCAATAAAAAGGATGCTTATACCAAGGATTTTTTAATATAGCTAATTGTGCTTGTCTTAAGGCTTCTGCTTTTGATGAATTTTGAGTCGATAATTGACTATAAAATTGTTTCATAATTACTGCTGAAGCTTGATCATTTACTGACCATAAGGTGGCTAAGGTACTTCTCGCGCCAGCCCGTACAGCAAACCCCGCTAACCCTAATGCAGCGCGACTATCTCCTGATGCTGTTTCACAAGCACTTAAGATTAATAGTTCAATGGGGTTATTGCCTCTGGGATCATTCTCTTTCAATAATCTCTCTAATTCTAACACATTAATGAAGCTATTCCAAGCAACTAAAAATGTCTTGTCAAATTGTGAGCTAAATTGTCCGTGAGTGGCTAAATGAACAATGGGAAAATAACTATTTTCTAAGGTTTTTCGTAGGTTATTAACAGTAAAATCTTCATTCAGTAAAACGGTAGTAGGAACTTGAGATTGAACAGCTTTTAATTCTTGTTTAACATAAAATAAAGGAATTAAGCCTTCTTCTCTGAAGGTTTCTGTTAAGCCGGAGAATAAGGTGTTTAATCGCTGATTTTTTAAGGGTTGAGGGGATAATAAAGTCAGGCCAGGAGTTAAGGCAACTTGATAGTTTTCAATTAGATATTTTTGCCCATCATATAAAGCACTCATCGGAATATTTCTCAAGACTCCATCAGGCACAAAAACTAAGGTTTTGATTTTAGATTGTTCCAGATGAGCAACCAAGGGTTTAACTAACCATTGATAAAGGGTTTGACCATAATCAAAAAATTCCCTTTGACTACGAATAACGATATGATAGCGAAATTTTTTAACAATTTCTTCTAATTTGTTTTGAGTAATTTGTGTAACATAAACTTCTAATGGTTGATTAGGTAAACTGGTTAAAACTACTAGGCGATCGCGTAATATTAAGGGATATAAAATAGCGGCAGAAGGATCGATGTTACTAACATCAATCGGTTGACTAACGACACAAATATCCTGAAAGAAATTATTTAATTCAGCCACTTGTAAGGCTTCTATTTGTTTTCGAGCTTCTTCTAAATTGTCTTGATCAACTAATTCTTGATTATTTTGGGGCAGTAATAAACTGAGTAATTCCCGGTAAAGTGGCTCAACTTTTTCTCTAAAAGATAACTGAAAATCTCTATTATTAATTAAATCAAAAGTGACAGATTTTAAAGTGTTAACGGCTTCTAAATAAGCGTTAATAGCAGCTTCTTTTTGGCCAGCAGCAGCTAAAATTCTCCCTAGTTGCCACTGCAAAATATAGGTAATATCATCTGATTGAATAGCTTGAGATTGCATTAAAGATTGTTCCGTTAATTTCTGGGCTTTTTCCCTAAGTTGTTCTGTTTTCAAAGTCAATTGATTAAGATCAGAAAAATGATAGGTAATTGAACAATCTATAAAAGGAGAAATATTGTTTTGACAAGTTCGGGTTAAAGCTAATATTTCATAAAGTTTTCCCTGATCGCCTAACCCATAAGCTTCTCCCTGACGATAATTAATTAATTGAGAATTTTCTTGTGCTTGTTTTAATAGGGCTTCTATTTTTTGCCAAGAAGGTAATTTATTAGAAGAAACAGCAATTTTACTCCAACTTAATAAAAGTTGTGGCAAATAAAGTTGAGCATCAATTTTAGTTTGATTAACCGGAAAATCAGCTAAATTTTTCTCTATTTCTTCTACAATATTGGCGGCTTCTAAAAAGTATTTTTGTTGAATTAATAAGTTTAATTGAGCTAATTGTGCTTTTAATTGTGTCCCACGGGTAGTAGCTTGAGCGATCGCCTGTTGATAATTTTCTTGCGCTCCTTGAATATCCTTATCGACTTCCAAAATTTTACCTAAACTAAACAAAATAGAAGTTTTTGTCTCTTCACTTGGTAACTGGGTTAATATGTATTCTAAAATGGTCTGAGAACCATCTAAATTACCCTCTTGACGCAATGTTTGAGCTAAACTGAGCCATCCCGCTTGTTCTAGGGGAGTCAAGGTTTTAGGAAGCAAGGGAGTTAAACTGTTGGAGGTGAGATCCTCACAATTAAGGGGGCTATCAGCTAAGGTATCCAACAAATAACGGCAAGCCCTGGGATATAGCCCTAATGCTTGTAATGCTCTTCCTTGGTTAATTTTGGTGCGTAAAATGCCCACATTGTCCTTGATTTTCTCATAGGTTTTGGTAGCTTCTTCCCAACTCGATAAAGCGGATAAACCATCTCCCCTACCCAAGAATAATGTTCCCTGAATGTTTAAGGCTTCGGCTAAAACAGGTATAGCCTCTATTTCTGCTTTTTTGGTCTGTAATAGTTCTAAACTCTGGTTAATAGCGGTTTCTGCCTTTTGCCACTCTCCTAGTTGAGCATAAGCTAAAGCGAGATAACCGAGAATTCGTGCCTGACTGACTATTTCCCCTTGTTGTGCATAGTTTTTCGCATTTTTTTGCCAAATATCAATAGCTTGAGTGATTTGTCCCCGTTGATACCATTCTTTTGCCTGTTCTTCTTCAACCTGAATAGAAGATGCTATTACTGGAGAATAGGGAGGAAAATAAGCGGAATAAAGGGTCAGGGTTAAACCGAGACAGAGCAACAGCAAAAAACGAAGAAAACGGACTAACATATTACAGTTTCCACTTAAATCAATTTATTTATTAGGATTGACTTAAGATAGCTTCCATTTCTCTAAATTCTGCCAAACTTTGTTCCGCTGCTTCTTCATCTAAAATACTTAAAGCAAAGCCCACATGAACAATCACATAATCCCCAATTTTCACATCAGGAACATAAGCTAAACTCACTTCTTTAATTACGCCCCCAAAACTAACTTTCCCCTTTTTTAGCAAAGGTTCATCCCCACTAATACTCACGACTTTTCCAGGAACCGCTAAACACATTTTTCTTATTTCCTCAAATTTATCGCCGAGTCTTACCTTATTCTTGTAACACAATTCTTCAAAAAAAACTGTATTAAAAGAATCTATCATTGTATTTTTAACGAGTTGTTAAGATTTAAAAAATAAGGCTCCACTTAAAATCTTAAGTGAAGCCATCTAAGAGATGGAGAAAATTATGTTAAAGAATAAAAAATTCCTAATTCTCCATGTTTTGTCGAGTTAAGCATCCTGTTCAATGTAGATAAACAAAAGCCCCATGACAACAAGTGGCATCAGCCAGGTGATGGTGGGAATTAAAATCCAAGGTAAGTAAGACGCTGCATAAGCACCAGTCATGTGATTATTCTCCTGTGAGTTTTCTTTTGAATTTGGTCAAGAACTTTTTCAAAAATTTGAAACAACGACAACCGAATTAGCCAGTTTCCAGGTATTTTAGTTAACTAAGCCACGGAAAATCGCATCAATGGTAGAAAACTTGTCAAGCAAGAAATAGGCCATAAAGGCACTGCCTGTACCACCAAGGAAAAATCCGCTGGCAAATAGATTCCAACCTTCAGAGGTTTGCATGGCATCGGTTTCGGGAGCGCATTCAGTGGCACTCTTGAGAGAGACTAAACCATGAGCATTGAGTCCAATGGTACCGATGATCACGATCGCAATAGCGGTTAATAATGCAGCAAGATAGGGATCGGCAGCAAAATCACGATTAGTCCCAAAAACAACTTCGGGCCCAACCAAGAAATAACCGTGAGCAAGTCCCACTTCTAAACCACGCCCTAGGGGGGAGAGTCCTTTGCGATAGATGGGAAGATTATAAATGAATGCTCTTGTAAAGCCAGAGTCAGAAATGGGGGTTGATAAATGACCAGTAAAAGGGTCATCATTGTATGCCTTGACCATCTGGGTGTATCCAGTTTCTGCCATTTTTCTTGAGTCCTCCTGATTTTTGTGAATAGGATGCTTGACTTGTAAGATTACATTTTAGGGAAGAAGGCGCAAGCCAATGTTAAATTTAGCCTTAACGTTAAAAAAATTTATGAATATTTGTATCTAAGTAAAGATTCTTTACATTTTGCCCCTAATTGTCCCAACAAAAGAGGTAGAGTTAAGAATTGGTAAGCACTCGTCACAATCAAGATATTTATTACGATGGATATAATTGGACATGGGGGTGATCCTCAAGTTGGCAACCTAGCCACCCCTGTTAATGCTTCAGGGTTGTCTCTGGCTTATATTAGAAATCTCCCGGCCTATCGTCAGGGTTTATCCCCTAACCGTCGTGGTTTAGAAATTGGTATGGCTCATGGTTATTTTCTCTATGGCCCCTTTGCTTGGTTAGGCCCCCTACGTCATACAGAATATGGTAATACGGCTGGTTTATTGGCAGCAATTGGTCTTGTCTGTATTTTAACTATTGCCCTCTCTCTTTACGCCGCTGTGGGGGTTGGTCAACCGATCGCTACTTTGACGACACCGAAACCCCCTGAAGACTGGGGAACTGAAATTGGTTGGAGTGAATTTGCCAATGGTTTTTTGATTGGCGGCTGTGGTGGCGCACTTTTTGCCTATTTTCTCGGCCAAACTCCTTTAATTGACCTATTACCAAAGATTGTGGGTTAGAGAAAACAGGTGGGAAATTTCCTACAATGGTCAATGGTAAACGCGATCGCAAATCCTATGACAACAACTAAGACAGAAACCCACGCTCAAGAAGACAAGGAACCCTTTCTTGATGAAATTCCTGATGAACTAGAGATGTCTCTATTTGATCATCTCGACGAACTACGAATGCGGATTTTTTATGGTTTAATTGCGGTTGTCATAGGAATGATCGGTTGTTTTATTGTCGTCAAACCTTTAGTAAAATGGTTACAAGTCCCCGCCCAAGGGGTCAAATTTTTACAACTTGCCCCTGGGGAATTCTTTTTTGTTTCGATCAAAGTCGCAGGTTATAGTGGGTTATTAATCGCTAGTCCTTTCATTCTTTATCAAGTTATTCAGTTTGTTTTACCAGGGTTAACTCGTCGTGAACGTGGGTTATTAGGCCCTGTTGTTTTAGGCTCAAGTGTCCTGTTTTTTGCGGGAATTGGCTTTTCTTATTGGGCATTAATTCCAGCCGCGTTAAACTTTTTTATTACTTATGGGGCTGATGTTGTTGAACAAGCTTGGTCGATTGATAGTTATTTTGAATTTGTTTTATTATTAATGTTTAGTACGGGAATTGCCTTTCAAATTCCGGTGGTTCAATTAATCTTAGGAAATTTAGGCATTGTCTCATCAGAACAGATGTTAAAGGGGTGGCGTATCGTTGTTTTAGGAGCAGTTATTTTAGGAGCGGTTTTAACCCCATCAACCGATCCCTTGACTCAATCTTTATTAGCAGGGGCGGTATTAGGATTATATTTTGGGGGCGTTGGTATGGTAAAATTAAGCGGTAAATAATATTATTAATCATCTAAAATCCATTCAGAGCTTTTTTCTCCCAAGTCAAGAGGAATACTAACCGCTTTTCCTAAACGGGGACGCTCATTCGTAGTTTCTAAATAAGCTTTGATTTGTTCTAAACTTCCCCAAGCAGTTAAATAATTAGCGATCGCATTGAGATGTTCAAAGTATTCTTGTTCAGATAAGGGAAAAGATGCTTGTTCTAGATATTTCCACATGACTTGACAGAAAATTTTCCCCTTGACTCGTCGTAGTTGAATATCATAGGATCTTCCCCATTTACTGTACAAAAGTTCGTGTAATTCCTGGCCTGTCATAATTCCCTTAAGATTTCAAACGTTACAACTCTTTATAGTATAAATTATTGTACTATTTTTTTCATTCGATTAAAATTGGTCATACACAACAAAGTATTTCTGATTTATCTGCTGATCAGTTGCCCTTAGATCAACTCTTATTTTTTACATTAAAACAATAAAATGAAACTAATTGAGTTATTACCATTAAAGGGAAAACAACGACAAACACTGCGTCGAAATTATCAAATTCTACAAGAAGAAGTCAATAAAATCGGGGAAAAATATGAGCAAAAATCTTATCAAGAACTATTAAATAGTGAAGAAAACAATATTATAATCACAATTGCTGATCATCTAGAAATCAGCTTTTTTGTGCAAGTTTATAATGTGCAAAAAGATGGGACACTTTGTATCTGTATTGATGCTAATGGTTTACCGACCTTATTTAGTATTAAGCCATCTTATCAGTTCTACAAACGTCCTGATGGTTCAGTTTATTATTAATAATTATTTATTTTGTTATCTATTTTTAATAAATCAGCCGGAGTGTTGCAATTAAATAAACTATTAGAATCACTAACAGGAAGTTCTTCAACTAACTGATTTTTTAACCATCTTTGAAATGATCGCCCTCCTGAGTCAATAAAGGTTTCTAAGTCCTTTAAACAACAACGGCGATAAAAACCAGATAGGGGTTCCCACCCTTTAGCATGACGGGGTAAACAGGCGATCGCTGTTTCTGAAACCCTTACTAAACAGGTTAACCATTGTTCTATCTCAGAAGGGTTTAAATTGGGCAAATCACAGGCCAACAATAACACCCATTCGGTTCTAATGTATGTCAATGCTTGAGCAAACCCCACTAAAGGCCCTTGGGTGTCTCCTGATAACAAGGTTTCTTGCAACAGATGAGAAGATCGAGGCACGATAGATTGATAACGATCGCTCCAAGGGGTAATAATATAAATAGGCTCAGCATAGGCTTGAATCAGTGTTGCAGTCCGTTGCAGCAAGGGAACGCCCCCAACCTCAAGCAGTGCTTTATCTTGTCCCATACGAGAACTTTTCCCCCCAGCTAAGATAATGGCACTCAGGCTAAGATTAAGAAATGTTTCCATATTTGATAAAAATGTTCGGGGCGATGATTTCCCTTGTTACACTTCTGTTGGGGAATTAATCTCGTTAAACCTATGAACGATGTCGAGCATGACCCATTTCAAGAACAAAAGCTACAAAAACTACAACAAATAATCTGTCTCATCCCTGTAGTCGGTTGGATACCTGCAATCTGGACTGTATCTCGTCATCAGGGAAGTCGTCAAGAATTATCCGCTAGTCGTGCCTCTATTCGACTAACTTTGGTTTGGGCGATCGCCTATAGTTTGTTATGGTTTGCCTCATTACAGGCATCGGAAACCTTAACCTTAAGATTACTCTATTTCAATGGTTTATTGACATCAGGCTACGTTTTGGTTAGTTTAGGGTTCATGTTTCGCGTTTGGCAGAGAAAAAATTAAATCATGAGAAGACTTAGTCAATGGGTTGACCCCCCGACACCCCTTTGCCCCTCTTCCTTGGCGCCTAAAATGTCTAGAAGCTTGGCACGAGATGGAGAGCGTCTAATCCCCAGAAATTAGAATAAGGAATTTTTCATCAAATCTCTGATAAGATTATCTCGGGCCATGATTTGCTGCATGGTATCGAGTAAATAGTTGATGACTTGTTCCCGTTCGAGATTTTGGAACTCTTGTTGTAAACATTGCAGTTCAAACTGTTGTTCTAACGATAATTCAAAGACTGTTGCGTCCATGATGACCTCCGTAACTGTAATGATAGGTGGTGATATTTAACTCAGGAATAGCCCTATTTGGCTAACTTACGAACAACGTTGGTTTTAATCATCAGGAGTCGTGAAGCCTGAAGCAAAAGTTCAATGGCTTGTTCCCGACTCATGTTGATGGCAGCATCACTCATGCGTTTCATTTCAAATTGTTGTTCTAAGCTTAGATCACGAGATTTCGGTTCCATAATGACTCCTTCAAGAAATACAAAGGGTTTCAGATGCTCTAGAGGGGCTTAACTTCTCTATTGTTTCTGAATATCAAGTAATGTAACAAAGATTTGACAGAATGTCTACCTTATGTATAATCAATTCTAACAAATCCCTTTCCGGTAAGGTTCTCCACTACTATTTAGATTACCCAGATCCATGAGATGAATAAGCATATAACATCATTTTTAGCAAGTCTTTTGCGAAAAAGTTGCTCAAAGTGAACAAAAGTTAGGGGGTATACAGGGAAAGCATTAAAAAATCCTCATAATTATTTGACGAATCGTCTATACAATCTGTAATAATCTAAGAGGGCAGTATCAGTTCAATCCATCTCAATCGGCAGAACTGGAAAAAGCCGAGTCTCAATGATTACACTCACGCCACTAGCATCGTTAAGGGAAAGTCAATTTTGACAGCAGCAGCCAATATTGCTAAAACAAATATCTGTGATCAAGCAATGATGTCCTTGGGCGGTTATTTGCCTAGTGCAAAGCAAACTCAATCACTCATGGCTTGCTGCTGGCGGGTTAACCAAGTTTTTTTCAACTCAATTACCGGAGGTATATCTAATGCCCATTCGTCTATATGTTGGTAACTTACCCAAAGAAAACATCGAACGCCAAGCTCTACAAGATTTATTTGTAGATGCGGGGGAAATCATGTCGATCAAAGTGATCAAAGATCGCAAAACGGGCAAATGTCGGGGATTTGCTTTTGTCACCGTGGCCACTGATGAAATGGCTGATGATTTTATTGCAAAATACAATGATCAGCCTTTTATGGAGAGTCCCCTAAAAATAGAAAAAGCCTTACCTCGTGCCAAAGGGAAAGAAGATGAAGAATCTACCCCAACAACCAGCACCGCACCTGCTCCCACCCCTAAACCAGCAGCGGCCAAAAAAGGTGGCGGTAGCGGCGGCAAAAAACGCGGCGATCGCAGTCAAAAAGCCCATCAAAGTTCTAGCAACGAAGGCTTTCAACCCGATCCCCGTTGGGCGGATGAGTTAACAAAGCTGAAAGAAATGCTGACAGCGGCTTCTAATAACTAAGGGATGGAAAAAAAGATAAGGGATGGATTATTTAGCCAGAGATAGTTGATCAAAGGCTGACTCATCCCCTATTCTTATTTCTGGAAAGTGAAATTTCACCAAATCGTTGATTATTAAGGAGCATGGGAATGTCAGATCCAGTTGTGATTATGAAACAAGAGGTAGGAAAAGCTGCCGCCGATCGCGTTAAGTCTAATTCAGTTGTCGGCTTAGGCACAGGCTCCACTACTGCCTATGCTATTCAATATATTGGTGAGCGTCTACAATCAGGGGAACTCAAGAATATTGTGGGTGTTACCACCTCGTTTCAGGCCGAAGTATTAGCTCGAAAATATAATATTCCCTTAAGCACTTTAGATGTGGTGGATCGTATTGATATTGCTATTGATGGGGCCGATGAAGTTGATCCCCAAAAAAACTTAATTAAGGGGGGTGGGGCGGCCCATACTCAAGAGAAAATTGTTGATAGCTTGGCTGAGCAGTTTATTGTGGTTGTAGATGCTAATAAACTGGTGGATAAGCTAGGGTCAACCTTTTTGTTACCCGTAGAAGTCATTCCCAAAGCGGTTGTGCCTGTGATGCGAAAATTAGCACAACTGGGGGGTAAACCAGAGTTACGCATGGGGGTGAGAAAAGCGGGCCCCGTTGTGACGGATCAAGGTAATCTTGTCATTGATGTGAAGTTTGACAGTATTGATGATCCTGCTAGTCTAGAACAAACCATTAACAATATTCCTGGGGTTCTGGAAAATGGCTTATTTGTGGGAGTTGCCGATGTCGTCTTAGTGGGAGAAATTATTGATAATAAGCCAGTTGTACGGGAACTGTAACAATCTCTCGTCAATAATTTAGCTGAGGGGACAATTTTTTCCTTGTCCTCTTTTTTGTCTGGTCAGAAGTTCCAATGACTGATTCCTTGTTCAACCTGAAACCTATTGGCCACGGACATCTTGATAGAGACAGAAGTTAAAGACATCAAAGAGGCCGCCAACCATACCACAAGTTATGCCAATGGTTAACACTCCTTGAACGGGGTATCCATCACCAAAGACTGAAAGAAAGGACAAAATTTGATCCTCTCCAATTTGGCCCACCAAAGCAATACCTGGAACGTAACTAACCGCTAGCAGTGTCCCTAAGACACCTCCTAGTAAAAGTACAGGGGTAACAAAGCTCAGTAACACGCTTAGGAATAGGGAACGAAATAAATTAGACACAGTGGTCATCTCCCAATTAGTACAGAAGAACGATCTTTCTATAAAATCAATCGCGCTTGTTCTTCTTTTACAATATGTCCAATTCGTTTGTCCAGAGCCGATTGTCACAAAATCTTAAAAGTTTATTAAAAAACTTGATAAAAGTCTGTTACATGATATGAACAAAAGGCAAGAATGCTACATTTGGTCAACCTACTCGGACAAAATGTTAATTTTTGTGAACTTTTTCAATGTAGTGTAAACTTGACATGGTTTACATAAAGATTGTTCTCCAACTATTCGTCAGGAGGAATTTTATTAAGAATTTTAGTATATTGTCATTTAGACTCACGAAGAAGACTAATATAGCAAAAATTTTTGAAAGTCCTAAAATTGTCTAGGAATTTTTAACAATTTACTTAACTCCCTCATTCTTATCTTTCAGACAACGCTTATGTTTTCCTCGTCTTCACAATGGCTTCATTTCAAATCAGCATTATGCTGTGGTAGTGGTGTGCTTATGGCCGTTTATGGTCTGATTACCGTCCAATCTGTTTATGGCGATAATTCCACCGAATACCAGACCTTAGAGACAACTGAGGTCAAACGTTCTATAAAATGTCAGTCTCCCGATGTTGAATTAGCTTCTGAGGCGAGCAGTTTGGGACTAGGGGTCAAAAATATGATCAATACTGGTCAAACCCCTTCCTTAGCTCTAGAAAACTGTTTAAACGGGGTTATTCCTCTAGAAAATGGGGCAACCACACAGAAAATAATTGTTTCACCCGTCACCTTTCCTGAGTTGTGGAAAATAGCTTCAACTGCCAGTAATACCGTTGAGACACCCTTTCCGAATATTCATCCGACTGCGAGAGGGGCCAAAGTTCCCATTTTCATGTATCACGATATTTTGCCTCGGAAGGAAGTCTTTTTTGATGTTACCCCCGAAGAATTAGAAGCCCATTTTAAATATATTCAAGAACAGGGACTAACCCCAATTAGTATTGATTTATTATTAGACCATTTACAAAAAGGCGTTCCTTTACCCGATAAACCTATTTTATTAAGCTTTGATGATGGCTATGGGGGACATTATAAATATGTTTATCCGTTGCTCAAAAAATACGGTTATTCGGCGGTTTTTTCGGTTTACGTTACTAAGATGGATGGAAAAACTGCCCGCTCTAGTTTAACCTGGGAGCAATTAAAAGAAATGGCGGCCGACCCCTTAGTAACCATTGCTTCTCATACGGTTACTCATCCCAGAGATTTACGAGAATTATCAGATGATGAATTATTTAAGGAAATCATCACCTCTAAAGAGACGTTTGAGCAAAAATTAGGCATCCCCATTAAATATTTTACTTATCCTGAAGGAAAGTATGATGCTAGGGTAAAACAATGGACAATGGCCGCAGGTTATAAAATGGCTTTGTCTATGGATGATAATCAAGAAATTTTTGCGGGCCAATCTCCTGATTTATTAAGCATTGGACGGTTTGGCCAATCACAATTAACCGTCATTGCTCAAGAAGCTTGGGGTGGTTATCCTGGGCCAAAAGAAGATGGGGGATTTGATTTTACCATGGAAATTAGTAAGCGAGATCATACCATTGATGGCATTAATTTAATGGTTATTAATGGCGGAAAACCTGGGACTATTCACGCAGATAGCCGTTATCAAGTACCAGAAATCATGGCAGGAACAGAGGCGATCGCAGCAGTTGATGGGGCGTTTTTCTCATTAAAATATCTTGATTCCAATGTAATGATTGGCCCTGTAATGAGTCAAGGGGGAGAATTTGTTCCTGGGAATGCCAGTGAAAACCCAAGATTGAATGGTAGACCATTAGTTTTAATCACTGATAAATGGGTTAAATTTGTGCCATTTGATGCGGAAATTCATAACACTTGGAAAGAGGTTCAAGGGGAATCTCATGACGGGGAATTAATCACAGATGCCTTTGTTGGGGCTGCTTGGTTAGTGAGAGATTCTCAGGCACAATCTTATGAAAGTTTTGGCAATTTATTTGATTTTTATGTTCCCAGACATCGCGCTTTTTGGGGCATACATCAATCAGGACAACCGATGATTGGTGTGTCAAAAGATCCCGTTGATTCGATACAATTAGGGCAAATTTTACAGAAATTAGGGTTTCGAGATGCCATTATGTTAGATTCTGGTGCGAGTACATCTTTGGCCTTTGAAGGACAATCTGTGGTAGAATATACTCCCCGTCCTGTTCCTCATGTGGTGGTGTTATTTCCCGCCTTATCTGCACTTTTAGAAACTAAGAAATAAGTAGATAGAAATTAAGCAAATTTTAGAGATTAATTTTCCATTAATTTACTAAAAATCATAGAACAAAATCTGTAGGTGGGCAATGCCCACCCTACCTTTATTTATAACAATCTACTTAACTATGCTAGTGATACAACAAAAAAGTTGTGTTAAAATGGAATTTAAGTTATTTTTTCAGTACAAAACTATTAGTTTTTACCCTTAGTCCTATGTGTAAATTTGAATGTCTATTCCAAAATTTGAGAAAAACGGCAATTTACCCGCCGGAATTCATCTTGCTACCTGGCAAGAAGTTGAAGATATTTTAGGCTTTGGTAAACGTCGTCAAAAGCTTATCGCAGGAATAAAAATGGCTTGTGAACCTTTAAAAAATGCTGGCTGTCGTAAAATTTATATCGGTGGCAGTTTTGCAACTAGTAAAAGATGGCCACAAGATTTTGATATCTGTTGGGATGAGGAAGACGTTAACCTGGTACTTTTAAACAGTTTAGAACCCATTTTATGGGGAAATAGAGTTAACCGCGCTGCTCAAAAAAGTAAGTATGGTGGTGAACTTTTTCCAGCTAGTATGATAGCTGATGAATTGGGTCAGACTTATCTAGAATTTTTTCAAAAAGATAGGAATGGTAACAAAAAAGGAATAATTCAGTTTAATCTCTAGCCCAAAAATATATACTCGTAAGGCTAAAAGCTATGTACTTCTATGATTTGCAATGAACGCCAATATGGTATTACAAAAAAAAGAATTAGGGAATTCGAGCTAAAAACAGCCGAATTAAAAAGTCGTTCATTTTCTGATAATGATGAAAATGAAAAATTGCGTTATGAATTATATCTTAATAACTTCGAGAGTACCCTGGAAGAATTACAAGAGGAGGTACAAGAATATGAAGCATTAAAAAGCGGAAAAATTCAACAATTGTTTTTAGATGAATTCAGTAAATTACCCGAAGCACTGATTAAAGCGAGAATTGCTAAAGGACTAACCCAAGAACAGTTAGCAGAATCTTTAGACCTTAAACCGCAGCAAATTCAGCGTTATGAAGCTACTTTTTATGAGAGTGCTAGTTTTTATCGAATTTTAGAAGTAATGGATGCTCTCAATATTAAAATTAAACAGGAGATTATTTTAAAAAAGATATAGTCTAATTTTTTGTAGGGACAAGGCATGAGCAAATTTTCTGGTTAAACTATCTTCTTATTATTGCCTTGTTCCCAAAGTTTTCTTAAATTTCTTCTAATTACTTAATCAAACATAAATAATAAAGCCACATATCAATATTAGAATCGAGATCCTGTTGATTCATAATTTCTTGACCAGTTTTCCAAGAATAAACTTTGATGTCACTAAAGACTGTTTGCAGTTGTTTAATTTGTTCTATTGGTCTAATATAATAAGTTTTTAGCCGAAAATTATGGGATTCATCCCGAATAATAGCATAGGGAGAATTCTGTAATTGTTGATAAGTCAGAGAAGAATTAAAAAAACGTAGAAACCCAAACATAACTAGATTAACATAGGTGCTTATAGGATTTATATTAAGGCGTTTTCGCCAATTAAATTCTCGTTCAATTCCTTGAAGATTATGGGTAGAAAATAAGAAATAGCCCCTAGTTTTCCCTACCCTACTAATTTCTTGAAACACTTGCAATCTCTCAGTATGGGATATATAATCAATGCCATTAAAACTAAATAAAATAAAGTCGAAGTAATTATCATTAAATCGACTGAGATCCCTAGCATCTCCTACTTCTAATAAAATTGAGGAATCATTAGAAAACCTCTGCTGACAAGCGGCAATCATTTCAGCAGAATAATCAATCCCAATATATTGCTTAACCAACCTAGCAAAGTATTTTGTTGTTCGTCCTCCTCCTACTCCAATATCTAGCATTTTCATACTGGATAATTGCCCTTTAAGAAGGTTTAAAATGGTTGCTTCAGCAGGTTGTAGTTGGCTTAATTGTGCATAATAATTAACAATATGACTGGATTGATAAGTGGTTTGATTGGTATCATTAATCATTAACACCTAAAACTCCACATTGTCCCTGCAAACGTAATAAGTGATCACATAAAACTAAGGCAATCATTGCTTCTACCATCGGAACTGCTCTAGGTAAAACACAGGGATCATGTCTTCCTTTTGCCGCTAAAGTAGTTTCTTCTTTATCAGAAGTTACAGTTTTTTGTTCTTTGCCAATGGTTGCCGTGGGTTTAAAAGCAACACGAATAATGATATTTTCTCCGTTGCTAATACCCCCTTGAATGCCTCCAGATCGATTCGTTGTAGTGCGAATTTCTCCGTTATCATCAATATAAAATTCGTCGTTATGTTCACTTCCAGTTAATAGTGTTCCGTCAAACCCTGAGCCAATTTCAAACCCTTTACTAGCAGGTAAAGACATCACTGCTTTGGCTAAATCTGCCTCTAATTTATCAAAAACAGGTTCACCCAGTCCTCTCGGAACATTGCGGGCCACACATTCAACTATACCGCCAATCGAGTCCTTATCCCGTCGAATCTTATCAATAAAATCAATCATTTTTTCGGCAGTTTCTGAATCAGGACATCTAACAATATTACTTTCAACTTGTTCTAGGGTAACAACATTAGGATCAATGATTCCTTCGATGTCTTTGATGCGTTTTACATAGCCAATAATTTCAACATTAGCGACTTGTTTAAGAATTTTTTTTGCAATTGCCCCTGCGGCAACTCTACCAATGGTTTCTCTCGCAGAAGATCGCCCCCCTCCTTGCCAGTTTCTGATGCCATATTTGGCCTCATAGGTTGCGTCTGCATGGGAAGGACGAAATTTAACGGCCATTTCATCATAATCTTGCGATCTCGCGTCTTTATTGCGGACTAAAACTGCGATCGGAGTTCCCAAGGTTTTCCCTTCAAAGACACCAGAAATAATCTCACAGGTGTCCGTTTCTCGACGGGGTGTGGTAATCTTACTTTGTCCAGGACGACGGCGATCTAAGTCTATTTGAATGTCTGCTTCTGATATTTCTAAACGGGGGGGACAACCATCAATAACAACACCCACTCCTCCCCCATGAGATTCCCCAAAGGTGGTAATACGAAATAGATGGCCAAAGCTGTTACCCATATCTTTATGTTAATCCTAATAATTATCTTCTTATAGTGTAGCATTTTAGGGAATATTTTTGACATTTAATTCTTCTTTTTCATAAAATATCTTTACGTTTCTGAATAATATAAGTAACGCCCCAATAAATTAAACTATGTAATAATAATAGTCCCCAATTAAGTAATAAATTTTTCAAGTTTGCTTCATAAACCTCTACCGGGATATCAGGAACAGAAGTTTGACTAATCATAGAAATTTTAGGGATCATTGCTTCAATGTTTACTAAACTTCCTAAGGCACCAACTGACCAACGACTAATCATTAACCAGGAGAAAATTTTACCGATTCCTGTCATTTTAAATAAAACGCCTGAGAAAATAATTTGAGGTAGGAGTATCAGGGGTAAAAAGGTGTTTGCTTGGGTAACATTTTTAACTAGAGAGGAAACCATTATACCTAAACTAATCGTTGCAAATAGAGTTAAAAAAACTGTCATTTCTAATCCAGAAAGCCAGTTAAAAACTTGATTGTCTGGAGATTTAAAAAAGATTAATATTGTTAGGGAGATCAATAAACTTTGGAGAATTGCTAAGCCACCTAAAATAGTTGCTTTTGAGCCTAAATAGGCCCAGATTCCTAAATTAACTAATCGTTCCCGTTGATAGATTTTTGCTTCTTTGATAATTTCTTGTAAAGAACTGCCTAACCCTACCCAAATTGCTGCACAGGTAAAAACAAAGAGAACTTTTAAGGATAATGTGGCTAAAACTGGATCATTATCATCTGTAGAAATAAAGGGAATTTTTTCCGCTAAAGCGAGTCTCATGAAAATAATTCCTAAAGGGGCAATTACTAAAGATAAG
Source organism: Crocosphaera sp. UHCC 0190 (assembly GCF_034932065.1). Lineage (NCBI taxonomy): Bacteria > Bacillati > Cyanobacteriota > Cyanophyceae > Chroococcales > Aphanothecaceae > Crocosphaera > Crocosphaera sp. UHCC 0190. Next base: position 545,579 of record NZ_JAYGHP010000001.1, on the reverse strand, counting down.
ACTAAATTAAGGGGATCTCTTGATAGTAATTTAACATAACGTTGGGACAAAATTGATAATTGTTGCCAGAGCGATCGCCTAACTTTTTTCGGGGGAGAATTACTGATACTTGAAGCTTGAACGTCGGGGAGATAATTGCTAATATAAGTTTGATAAAAATGATTGTTATTATTGTTAAATCTTTGGGATTCTTGGATAACCGTATTTTGCTCTTCAAGATGAATATAAATATCAGAAAAATCTTGATTTTTGAGATTAAAAAATTGGGTAGCTTCTTGGGGAGGTCCAAAGTAACAAAGATAACCTCCTTTACCGAGAAAAGCTAAGCGATCACACAAATTAATATTTAGGGTTGTATGGGTAACTAAAATAATTGTTCTCCCTTCATCTGCTAAATTGCTTAATAGTTTCATCATCTTTTTATCTAACCCTGGATCAAGTCCTGATGTGGGTTCATCCAAAAAGAAAAGTTTTGGATCAGCGAGTAATTCTACCCCAATACTTACCCGCTTTAGTTGACCTCCACTTAAGGCTTTTACTAGGGTATTTTGACGCTCAACTAAGTCAATTTGTTTTAAGGTTTTTTCCACTTCTTGAGTGATATCAACATCAAGAGGTAAGCGTAATTTCGCTCCATAATATAAAACTTCTTGAACGGTTAAATTTTGATGTACAATATCATATTGAGGGACATAACCAATCAAAGTTCGATAAATATTAAAGTTTTTTCGTAGATCCTCGCCATTTAATTCAACCACTCCATTTTGTATCGGTTCAATGCCTAATAATGTACGAAGTAAAGTTGATTTTCCGGCCCCACTTCCCCCCACTAATGCCACAAATTGGCCCGGTTCAATGGGAAAGGAAATATCCTGTAATAACTGAATATCTTGTCCTTCTTTTCCTTTAACAATTCGTTGCAGATTTTTGGCATCAAGCCGAATATTATTCCCCCGATCTGCGACAATTAAATTATCACCTTGTAAAATCAAAGTATAAGGGCCAATACGAATCCTTGCCCCTGGAGGAAGTAGGGCTTTTCCTGTCACTTTTTGCTCATTGACAAACACCCCATTGGTACTACAATCTGTTAAAATGTATTGTCCTTGAGCATTGCTATCAATAATGGCATGGCGACGGGACACAGTAGGCGCATCTAATTGTAAATTAGCGGCGGGATCTCTGCCTAACTCAACGGACTGATTTTTGAGAGAAATTACATTTTTTTGAGGGAGTTTAATACTTTGGGAAACCGTAGGATTAGAATAAGTAATAACAATATAATTGGCGGGATTTTGTCCGATGGTGATGTCCATACCATCTTGCAGTAACAGTCCTGTCTGTGGGGTAATTAGGGTATTATTAAAAAAGAGACGATTCGTGCTGGCTTTAACTTGGTTTCCATCAAAAATTCGGTACTCATTCCCTTCTTGACAGAAAGAAGCTTGACAACTCCCAATAACCCGCCAAGGATCAAGATCTGGTACGATTAAATCAACTTGATCCGGATCTCTACCTAAACGATGAACCAGACGAATCAAGTCAAACGGGCCCAAAACTTTACCTTGATTACTAATAGTAATTGTAGGATTATGAGTTAAAACTGTCCGAGAGCCTAAAGAGGTATTCATAGATAGAATTAAAAGTCAATCTCAAAGAAGATACTGTCACATTTTTTAAAGGATTAGGTAAACTTAAAAAAGCTAAGATAGAAACTATCACTCAAAATCTGACTGAGTGATTAGCGAGAAAATCTAAATTTATTTATCCCGCATTGAATTTTATTGCAATGGTCAAAACTCCCGTTTCACCAACCCGCAAAGTTTCCAAGCTAGAAGGAATTAAGGAAAGCAGCAACTTTTTAAGAGAGCCGCTAGCAACCCAGCTTTTAGAAGATAGCACCCATTTTACAGAAGATGCCGTTCAAATCCTCAAGTTTCATGGCTCTTATCAACAGGATAACCGAGATAATCGCGTAAAAGGACAAGAAAAAGACTATCAATTTATGTTGCGTACCCGTAACCCAGGAGGGTTTATTCCCGCGCAACTCTATTCAACCCTAGATAGTCTCAGCGATGAGTATGGTAATCATACTCTCAGAGTCACTACCCGTCAGGGCTTTCAGATTCATGGTATTGTCAAGAAAAACTTAAAATCAGCGATCGCCGCCATTGTCAAGGGCATGGGATCAACCATGGGAGCCTGTGGTGATCTTAACCGGAATGTGATGGCTCCGCCAGCCCCCTATAAAAATCGCCCAGAATACCAATACGCTTGGGAATATGCCGATAAAATAGCCGATTTACTGCGACCCCAAACCGAAGCTTACTACGAAATTTGGCTCGATGGGGAAAAAATTATTAGCGCAGAAGAAGCTCCAGAAGTGACCGCAGCGCGGCAAAAAAACGGCACAGGCACCACTTTTAAAGATACACAAGAACCCATCTACGGAGAGCATTATATGCCCCGTAAATTCAAATGTAGCGTCACCGTACCAGGGGATAACTCCATTGACCTCTATACCCATGATGTCAGTTTAGTGGTGATGACGGATGAAGCAGGGGAACTACAAGGGTTTAACATCTTTGCCGGGGGAGGCATGGGACGCACCCACAACAAAGAAGAAACCTTCCCTAGATTAGCCGATCCCTTGGGCTATGTGGCCAAAGAAGATGTTTATGATTTCATGAAAGCCATTGTGGCCACCCAAAGGGACTACGGCGATCGCACCCAACGCCGTCACGCTCGCATGAAATACCTCATAGAAGACTGGGGACTCGATAAATTCCGATCTCAGGTAGAAGACTATTTTGGCAAGCCCTTAGACCCCTTTAAACCCCTGCCTGAGTGGCAATATCAAGACTATTTAGGATGGCATGATCAAGGGGACGGTAAGCTATTTTTAGGCATTTCCGTTGAAAATGGCCGGGTCAAAGATGAGGGAAGCTTACAACTAAAAACCGCCCTTCAGAAAATCACCCAACAGTACAGCCTCCCCATGCGTCTGACGGCGAATCATAACATTATTCTGTATGAAATTGAGCCGAACCACAAAGCCGCCATTAACAGCATTTTGACGGGTTGTGGGATTGTCAGTGATCCCCAAAAAATCGACCCCTTAACCCGTTATTCCATGGCCTGTCCCGCTTTGCCCACCTGTGGCCTAGCGATCGCCGAATCAGAACGGGCTTTACCAGGGATTATTGAGCGAATTCGGGGCTTATTAAATCAATTGGGACTAGAATCCGAAGAAATCGTCATCAGAATGACCGGATGTCCCAACGGTTGCGCCCGCCCCTACATGGCAGAGTTAGGCTTTGTCGGCAGTGCGCCAGGGATGTATCAAATTTGGTTAGGGGGTGATCCCAATCAAACCCAGTTAGCACAGCCCTACGTCGAAAAACTGCCTGATCGGGAGATCGAAAGCTTTTTAGAACCCTTGTTGATGTATTTTAAGCAAGAGAAGATTGAGTCCGAAAGTTTTGGTCAATTTTGCGGTCGGGTAGGATTTGACGCTTTGCGGGTCTTTGCCGATAGTTATACCCCAGAAACAAAGAAAAAACCCCGTAGGATTCGGAAAAATCAGCATCGAGTAAGTATTCCTGATGAAATGTTTACCCGCCTTAAGGAAGCCTCGACAGAAGCAAACCAGCCCATGAATCAGATTGTACAAGAGGCTTTAGAAGCTTATTTTGGACAAAAACAGTCAGATTAGGTAAAACCAATAGTCGGGGCATAATCAATCATGTCCCGACTAATTCATTCTGGCAGAAAAGGGGAAACCTGAGGAGCAAGTTCCTGTAATCTGAAAGACTTGACAGAGGATGAGTTTATAGCTTAATCTCAGCACTAAATTAACCAGCAATCATCAGTTACATTTTAAGGAAAAAAAATGATCATATTGGGTAAAGTTTTAATTTTCATGGCTTTAGGAGTTGTTGTCGCTAAATTTGTGGCTTCTTTATTAGGAAAAGGCGATGTTTCTTGGTTAAATAAGCTTGTTACTGTTATCCTTTCCCTATTTATTAGCTTTGAGTTATATCAAATAAGTCAATTATTATTGGCGAAAATGTAAGCAGAAACTTAAATTTAATGAAAGGGTTGAAGGAGAAAAAAGCAATGGAAACAAAAGGATTTTATATCCTAGCCAATGATGTTGTTTATGATCAATTAATTGCTTTATTGAATAGCATTGAGATCAATGTTAATCAAGAGCTTCCTATTTGTATTATTCCCTATGATAATCGCTTAGAAAAAGTTAAATCAGAAATAAAAAATCGTCCCAATCTTACCTTATTTGATAATCAAGAATCTATTAATAGGTGGGAAGAATTTGCCGATAAAGTTTGGGCTGCCCACCCTAGAAATCAAGAAAGTAAGGCAACCCGTCCCCGTTGGTATAAAGGACATTTACAAAGGAAATTTGTAGCTTTTGATGGAGAGTTTGATCACTTTGTTTTTTATGAAGCAGACAACTTAGCCATGAAACCTGTAGATGATGTTTTTGAGAAGTTAAATGACTATGATTTTGTCTTTAATGACTGGGAACATCGTAAACCGACAGAAACAGCAGCTTTAAATATTCCACTGATTGAAAAAAGTGGTTTTTATACCGATACTGAGGTTAGACCAAAAATTCATGATGCCAGTTTTTTTGGCGGCAAAAAAGGGTTATTTTCTCCTCAAGAATTGGCAGAATTAGAAAATAAATTAATTAATCAAAGAGAAGTCGAATGGATTAATCGTATTGGGTGGTGGGATGATGTTTTCCTCTTTAATTATCTAACCTTACGCTGTGAACGTCCAATCTATAACTTTACTCAAAGTCCCAACGGACAGGAAAGAACCGGAAATTGTGCCGATAGAGATCCTTTTGTGAACATCGATAATGTGCTTTATAATGAACAGGGATTAAAACCTATTCATCGTATTCATTATATGAATTATTCTTCTGCTGATTTCGTCCGTTTATGTCAAGGAGAAGATGTGAATATTTGCTATCAAGATATCTTTTTACATTATCGTTTCTTGAAAAATCCTGAACAAAAACCAACTCAATTAGTTCCGGCAAATTCATTGACAAAAGCGACGCGAAAATTCCAAGGCATTGTTGGAAAAATTAAACGCACTATTTCTTAGAAAACTATGCCTAAAGTTACTGTTTGTATTCCTACTTATAATCGTTCCCATTTCCTGATTTATGCCGTTAATAGTGTTCTTAATCAAACCTATAAAGATTTTGAACTAATTATCTGCGATGACGGTTCTCCTGATGATACCTCCCAAGTTGTTGAGGGGTTTAACGATGATAGAATTCGCTATATTCGTCATCCCAAAAACATCGGGAGAAGTCGTAATATGCGATCGGGTTTTGAAGCGTCTCAAGGGGAATATTTTATTAAATTTGATGATGATGATGCTTTAACCCCTGAATTTTTAGAGAAAACAGTAACAATTTTAGATGAAAATCCTAGGGTTGATTTTGTTTGTACCAGTCATTGGATTATTAATAAAAATCATCAACGGATAGAGTCAGCAACTAAAGAAAATGTTACGAGATGGGGTAAAGATAAAATAAAACAAGGGATTATTCAAGATTTAGATTGGCAAACTTTTTATCATCAAAGTTTACAAGTTGGATCAACTTTATTTCGTCACAATTGTTTAAAAGAAGTGGATTATATGCGTCCTCAAGCAGACGGATGTGAGGATTTTGATTTATTAGTTAGGTTAGCTTTAATCGGTAAAATTGGCTATTTTTTACCAGAGTTTTTAATGGAATATCGCTTTCATGGGGGACAAACCAGCTTAGGGCAAAATCTCCACTTTTTAAAGGCTAAATTGTTCTGTATTGAAAGCTATCAATTTACAGATCAGGAATTAGAAAAACAAAGAATTATTAAATTAGCACAAACTCAACAAGATTTAGGATTAAGGTTAATTGAAAAAGGAGAAAGTAAAGAAGGACGAAAACTTTTAGAAGCTTCCAAACTGGTTTTAGGAAGTTCTAAACGTACCAATTTTGGACTACTTATTTCCTATATACCCTTGAATCTTCGTCAGTTTATTTTAAAAGTATTTCGGCAAGTTCGCTCAAAAGATTATACTGAAAAAGTTCGCTCACAAACAACTTAGAATGAGTTAAATTATTGGTGTATGTGCGTCATTTTAAATGTAATAAATGTCATATTAGGGACTATCCGAATTTGTGGGGTTATTTAAGAGAATTATATCAAATTCCTAAAGTGGCTGAAACCGTTAATTTTAAACATATTAAATTTTATATTGTTGATTAAGTATCGTTGACTTTTAAAATAAACTTCCTTGTAAATTATTGTGAAGCTGTTCTTTCAATAACTTCAATGCTAAATCGCAGTAATTTTTATGCAATTCAATATTAATTGACTGTATACCATGTTTGAGAGCCGTTATACCAGTCGTCATGCTTCCAGCAAATGGATCAAGTATAATTTCATGGTCTGCGATTAACGGAAAAAGCAAAGCAGGAATTTTTTCAGGAAAGGGGGCAGTATGTCCATAAACATTTTTCCCTTTGATCATCTTAGTTACTGGTTTTTCTTTAATAATTTTTGGCAATTTCTGAATATTAAAATTAGGATTTTCTTTAGAAAAAATCAAAATATGCTCCCAACAATTGTGTGGAGCTTGATAATAAGGTGAATAATTGCCTTGATTAAAGTTTCTGTTCCCTTCTATTTCTCCTTTATCCCAAGCGATATTACCAAGATGCTTAAAGCCAATATATCGACAAATAAAACTTATGTAACTACTTAAAATCAGTCTTTTTTTTCCCATATCTGAAAAAACAATCACTTTTTCATTATCGAAATAGTCAAAAATATTAATTAAAAGCGGAGAACCGTCCTTTAAACATCGGTAAACTTCTTTGAAAATATTGTACATATCATATAAATAACAATATATATTGCTCCATTGTGAATAATTTTTAGCATTATAGTAAGGTGGAGATGTTACAACACCACCTAGAGAATTACTTTCTAGCTGCGAGACTATTTCAAAGGCATCTCCTTGATATAAAGAAAGCTCAGATATACCAGATAAATTATAAAGTGACGGGATTTTTTTTAAAGATTTGTCAACTAAAAAACGTTTTAAAAAATTCATTGATTTATATTTATCATTCCAAATATAACAGTCTTGTTTAGATTGATCTAATTGAGAATAGTTAATAGATCTTCCCAAAATATTTTTAGATGAATTTAATGAATTTCCATAAATTGATACGGTATCACCATGAAGAGAATAAAAGCTAATTAAAAATTCATAAACTTCAACAAATGAAGAAATTTTTACGATATCTCTCCTCCACTGTTTCAATATTTTTTTATTAATAATATTGTTATTATCTAAAATTGCTTGTTGCCTAATAATTGAAGATAAAGAATATCGTTTTCCTCTGTTATACTTACTTTTATGACCACAAAATATGTTTTTGCATTCCCAACTTCTAACACCAATAATAGGATAAGAATTACCTTGAATTTGCAAACTTCGACATTTTGGACAAGGAATGGATCTTTCATCTCTTTTATTTTTCTCAAAAAGCAAGATACACTTTTCCCTTTCATCTTGATAGACAAGATAGCAATCTCTATACACAAAACCTTCATTTCCCAGTTGAAAATCACAAGAATCAACGGCTAGATTTTGTATATATTTAAAAGTTTGATCAGCAACTTTATGCCATTTAAAGTAAGTACGATCTATTGGATGTTCTAAGAATTTTTCACTAAAAATTGTCAAATCAGAAATTAATTGCCACTTATTAGGATGAACATTTTCTAAAATCACAGCAAGATAACAATGATTTGTCAAATTCTTGTAGGCTTCTACAATTAGTAAAAAAACTTTATCTAGTATTTCTTCATAATCGTTTGTTTTTTCAATAATACTATCAATATCTAAAATTATTAAGCCTTGTTCTCTAGAAACTTGTGAATCATGAAAATATTTTAAATGACTCCAATAATTTTTAAAATATTTAGTTTTACAATCTTGATTAAGAGCTTTATGTACTTTCTCCTCATTAATACAATGATAAATATATGAGGAAAATATAGATTCAATTACTAATAATTTTTTGGGGTCTTGCTGAAGATATTTATCTAAATTCAGAAAAGTTGTATTTCTTTGATCTTCAACTTCTTTTAAGACATCAATTAAATTCTGATGCTCTCCAATTTCGCATAAATACCAATTCAGAAAGTTAAGATCAGGGTGATTAAGAGTATCCTCAATTGCTATTTTTTGGTGATAATTAAAAATAATTTCTTTTTCTGCGGCTCGATCTATCAAAAAACGATAAATTTTTTTATTCAAATTAAGTCTCTCATTGATAACAAATAATAGAGAATTATTGATCGTGGTTATTGGCTGAATTCTCTCATCAGAAAATAGACTGAGATATTCATGCAATTTTTTTACTAGCTCATCAGAAGGTCGCCACTCCGTCAGAGTCATTTTACTAAAATTATCGATTAATTGATTCGCTCTTTGTTCTATTTGCATATCAACTTTAAATCCTTTATATGCGAATTTCGCATATTTTCTGAATTATGTCAATCTTTGTTTAACACACAAGTGTAATGCCAAATTCGCATGACTCACTCGAACAACAGTCAACCTCCTTCTGGAAAAAGAAAAACCATCTTCCGAAGAGAGTATATACAATTGCTCGAATTGCTTAGACAAATACGAGAAAAGCGAGGGTTATCCCAAGCTGAGTTGGGGATGTTACTCGGACAAGATCAGACATTTGTTTCTAAGTATGAAAAGGGGATTCGTAGACTTGATATTATGGAAATGCTGGATATTTGTCATGTCTTAGAAATTGACATTCTTGAGATTTTGAAAGAGCTAAAAAAACAAAATGGAAATTGGTAAATATCCCATAGATAGTCAAACATGGTCTGAGGATGATTGGCACAATTTACTTGATGATCTTATCACAAATAATTTATTAACTTACAAAGAAGTAACATCTCTAGTGCTAGGTCACTTAAACCCATCACAAGTCGGTACGTCGATTGCTAGTAAAAAAACATTTCAAAAACATTTTCCTAAACGACAATGTTGGCAGGCTGTCAGACAATGGCATTTTGAACAAAGTGGCAGATGTCTAGATTGCGGAACTAGGCTTGAACTTCAAGCTGATCATATAATACCGAGACAACAGTTAGGAGACGATGCTGATCGGCTAGAAAATATGACATTGCGCTGTAGACGCTGTAATGTTATACGACGACCCTCTCACACTAAAGGTGGATTAACCGATTTAACAGCAGAAGCAGCATTGATGTGGTTATTGTTTACCCATCAACCTACTACCTATGAAGAATTTGAGCAGATGTGTAGAGACTATGGCATGACTATGGCAAGTATTAGATTTCAAGAAGCGTGGGCAATGGCAAAATGGTTAGAAAAGGAAGGCACATACCTAATATCTGATACATCGAGATATTAAAAACAATACCAGTTAAAACCTTTATAATATAAGTAAGGCTGTTACAAAACTTTACAGGTTAGGGATATGCCACGCATCGTCGTCATTACTGGGTTTGAATCATTTAACATTGACTTGTACCGTCAAGCGGCACAGTTAGCACAGTCACGCTGTCAAGACTTAGATATACAGATATTTAGCGATCGCTCTCTTTCTCAAGAGCCAGAAATTATTGAGAATGCCCTGAAAGATGCAGATGTCTTTTTTGCTAGTTTAATCTTTGATTATGATCAAGTTATTTGGTTAAGAGAAAGGGCAAAAAATATCCCCATTCGTTTAGTTTTTGAGTCAGCATTAGAATTAATTAGTTTGACTCAGTTGGGTAAATTTGTGATTGGGGATAAACCCAAAGGAATGCCTAAACCCATACAATTTATTCTCAGTAAATTTTCTAGTGGGAAAGAAGAAGATAAATTAGTAGGTTATTTAAGTTTTCTCAAAATTGGCCCTAAATTACTCAAATTTATTCCTGCTAAAAAAGTTCAAGATTTACGCAACTGGTTAATTATTTATGGTTATTGGAATGCGGGTGGTACTGAAAATTTTGCCGCCATGTGTTGGACAATAGCTGATAAATATTTAGGTTTACAAGTAGGGGAAATTCCCGAACCTATCGAAACCCCAAATATGGGTTTACTCCATCCTGAATATGACGGTTATTTTAGTTCTCCCCGCGACTATTTAAACTGGTATAAACAACAAAAATCTTTAGAGAATCCTCTCGTTGCAATTCTTTTATACCGTAAGCACGTTATTACCAAACAGCCCTATATTCCCCAATTAATTCATTTTTTTGAAGACCAAGGACTAACCCCTGTTCCTATTTTTATTAACGGAGTTGAAGGTCATGTTATTGTCAGGGATTGGTTAACCACGACTTACGAAACCCAGCAACGAAACTTAGGCAATATAGAAATTCGTTCTCTATCAAAAGATGCCATTGAAGTAGATGCAATTGTCTCTACCATAGGCTTTCCTTTAGTGGGAGGCCCCGCAGGTTCGATGGAAGCAGGGCGACAGGTAGAGGTGGCTAAGCGAATTTTAACCGCAAAAAATATCCCTTATTTGGTCGCTGCACCCTTGTTAATTCAAGATATTTATTCTTGGACAAGACAAGGAATAGGGGGTTTACAAAGTGTGGTTTTATATGCACTTCCTGAGTTAGATGGGGCGATAGATACTATTGCTTTAGGGGGATTAGTCGGTAATGATATTTACTTGATTCCTGAACGAGTTAAACGGTTAACAGGAAGGCTTAAAAATTGGATTAATTTGCGTCAAACTGCACCTAAAGATCGAAAAATCGCTGTAATTTTATATGGATTTCCTCCTGGATATGGGGCAACGGGAACCGCAGCTTTATTAAATGTACCTCGTAGTTTATTAAAGTTATTACAAGAGCTAGAAAAACAGGGTTATAGTATTGGAGAATTGCCGGAAGACGGAGAGCTATTAATCAACAAAGTCAAAGAAGCAGATGAAGCAATTATTTCGCACAAGGACTCAGAAATAGCACATAATGGCGGTGCAACGGTTAATGTTAGAAAGTTAGAAGAATGGTTAGGATATTTGCTAACTAACCGGATAGAAAAACAGTGGAAATCCTTAAAAGATACGGGTATTAAAACCTATGGTGATGAGTTTCAAATTGGGGGAATTCAGTTAGGAAATGTTTGGATCGGAGTTCAACCCCCGTTAGGAATTTCTGGTGATCCCATGCGATTAATGTTTGAAAAAGATTTGACTCCTCATCCTCAATATGCAGCTTTTTATAAGTGGTTGCAGAATGATTTTTGTGCTGATGCTGTGGTACATTTTGGGATGCACGGGACGGTGGAATGGTTGCCGGGTTCACCATTAGGAAATACGGGGTATTCTTGGTCAGATATTTTGTTAGGTGATCTCCCTAATTTGTACATTTATGCAGCTAATAATCCATCAGAATCAATACTAGCTAAACGACGAGGTTATGGGGTCTTAATTTCCCATAATGTGCCGCCCTACGGACGTGCAGGATTATATAAAGAATTGATGGCACTGCGAGAATTAATTGCTGAATATAGAGAAGATCCTGAAAAAAATGATCTGTTAAAACAGGGTATTTGTCAGAAGATTGCTGATTCTGGTTTAGCGGCTGATTGTAAGTTTGAAGAAGGGCGAAAATTAGGGATTGATTTCACGGTTGAAAATGCGAAATTGTTTAGTAAGAACGCATTAAATGATTATTTTGTCAAGGTTTATGAATACTTACAAATCGTTGAGCAACGATTATTTTCTTCGGGGTTACATACCCTTGGAAAAGTTCCAAATCAAGAAGAATTAGATTCCTATTTAGAAGCTTATTTTGGAGAACAATTAACGGAAAGAGAAAGACAAGCAATTACCTCTGAGTTACCGGAATTACAATATATTTTAGAGTCAGCTAATGGACGATCAGAAACAATTAAACAAGCCATTTATATCAGAGATTTACTCAAACAAACTCCCGATGAGTTAACTAATTTACTACGGGGATTAAATGGAGAATATATTCCTCCTGCACCTGGGGGAGATTTGCTCAGAGACGGAACAGGAGTGTTACCCACAGGACGAAATATACACGCCTTAGATCCTTACAGGATGCCTTCTCCTGCTGCTTATGAAAGAGGCCGAGAAATCGCCAAGAAAACCATTCAACAACATCTAGACGAACATGGTAATTATCCTGAAACTATTGCTGTTTTATTGTGGGGTTTAGATGCTATTAAGACCAAGGGTGAATCCTTGGGTATCTTATTAGAATTAGTTGGGGCAGAACCCATCAAAGAAGGGACGGGACGGGTTGTTCGTTATGAATTAAGATCAGTAGAAACATTAGAACATCCCCGCATTGATGTATTAGCTAACTTATCAGGTATTTTCCGTGATACTTTTGTTAATATTATTGAATTATTAGATGACTTATTCCAACGTGCAGCAACAGCAGATGAACCCCCAGAAAAGAATTTTATTCGTAAACATTATTTACAGTTAAAACAACAAGGGGTAGAAAATGCTTCAGCGCGTTTATTTTCTAATCCTGCGGGAGATTTTGGCTCATTAGTTAATGATCAAGTGGTTGACGGTAACTGGGAATCTGGAGATGAATTAGCTAATACTTGGGAGAAACGAAATGTATTTAGTTATGGACGAAAAGATAAGGGACAAGCAAGACCAGAAATTCTTAATCAACTATTAAAAACTAGCGAAAGAATTGTCCAAGAAATTGATTCTGTAGAATATGGTTTAACGGATATTCAAGAATATTATGGTAATACAGGAGGATTAAAATTAGCAGCAGAAAAACAAAGTGGTAAAAAAGTGACCGCGAGTTTTGTGGAAAGCTTTTCTAAAGATACTAATCCCCGAAAATTAGAAGACTTATTAAGATTAGAATATCGTACCAAACTATTAAATCCAAAATGGGCCCAAGCAATGGTTAACCAGGGTTCCGGGGGGGCCTATGAAGTCTCCCAACGCATGACAGCATTGATAGGATGGGGAGGAACAGCCGATTTTAAGGATAATTGGGTATATGATCAAGCAGCACAAACTTACGCTTTAGATCAGGAAATGGCGGAAAAATTACGCAAAGCAAACCCTGAAGCTTTTCGTAATATTGTGGGAAGAATGATCGAAGCAAATGGCAGAGGTTTCTGGGATACTGATGAGGAAACTTTGGAAAAATTGCGGAATTTATATGATTTAACTGAGGAAGAATTGGAGGGGGTTACAATAGAAAAATAATCATAATGATTTGTAGGGGTTTAACACGGTTAAACCCTAATCTTATTTTGTTTTATCTAATTTAGAATAATATGTCCTGAAGAACCGATAAGAAATACAACATTATTTATTGTTTCTCATAGACTTCATCAATAGGTAAATCTTGTTGTTGTGATGCTTGTACAGCTAAGCGATCGCAATATTCGTTTTCGGGGTGTCCAGCATGGCCTTTAACCCACACAAATTCAACGTCATGTTGATTACATAAAGTCAATAATTTTTGCCACAAATCAGGATTTTTTGCTGACTCTTTTTGATTACGTTTCCATCCATTTGCTTGCCATTTCTTTGCCCATCCTTTTGTTATGGCATCCACTAAATAACGAGAATCAGTATATAAAGTAACAGCACAGTCCATTGTTAGGGCTTCTAATCCGATAATAGCTGCCATCATTTCCATGCGGTTATTCGTCGTTAATCGAAAGCCTCCTGATAACTCTTTGCGGTGTTCATTATAAATTAAAAGTGTCCCATAACCGCCTTTTCCTGGGTTGCCAGAACAAGCACCATCAGTATAAATCAGAACTTTTTTGAGAGAATTAGTCATGATAAATTATCAACAAAAATTCAGAAATTGATTACTTATCCTTCCTCTCCTGCATGATAAGAACTACGAACTAAGGGGCCAGAACGAACATGAGAAAATCCCAGGGAGTGCGCGATTTCTCCTAAGTGTTCAAACTCATCAGGAGTCCAATATTTCTGCACAGGAAGATGGTCTAAAGAAGGACGCATATATTGTCCCAAAGTGAGGCGATCGCAGTCAACCCTTCTTAAATCTTTTAAGGTTTCTATAATTTCTGACTCGGTTTCTCCATGACCTAACATCAAACCCGATTTTGTTGGCATTTTTGGCTCAAGTTCTTTAACCCATTTTAGAACATCAAGTGATCGCTCATATTTAGCTCCCCGTCTCACTGGTCCTTGTAAACGTTGAACCGTTTCTACATTATGATTATAACAAGCTGGTTGAGCTTTAACGACAGTTTCAACCCGTTGTTTTTGACTAAGTTTCCCTTCTTTCCCGCCCCAAAAATCAGAGGTTAGCACTTCAATTTTTGTGTCAGAATTTAGCTGTCGAATGGCCTCCATAACCTTAACAAACCATTGGGCCCCACCATCAGCTAAATCATCCCTGGCCACTGCTGTTAAGACCACATAGCGTAACCCTAATAATTTAACCGATTCTGCGACTTTTTGGGGTTCATCAGGGTCTAATGCCATGGGTGCATGACCTTTATCCACTTGGCAAAAGGCACAAGAACGGGTGCAAATGGGCCCCATTAATAAAAAAGTAGCGGTTTTATTGCTGTAACATTCTCCTCGGTTGGGACAACGGCCTTCTTCACAAATAGTATGAATATTCCGTTGTTTAATAATTTTTTGAACGGTAGAAAGTTCACTGGCTTTCCCAATCGGACGTTTTAACCAAAGGGGAATTGATGTGAGTTGAGAATGGTCATTAGTTACATTTTTTTTCATCGTGGTTTTATGAGAAGCTATAGGATAATTCAGGAGTAAAACCATTATATAAGGGTTTTACTCCTAATGCAGTGTATCTCATCCATCTGAAAAACCCTATATTCAAATTTGTTGAATTCACAACAGCTTAAGGTTTGTCGAGATTTTTACTTTTATATATCATCTTATAGAAAAGTTATCCTAATGCTTTACTCACGAAAGGAAAACTATGTTAAGACCATCTTTTTTGATTAATTCCAGACTTAAATGTCTTTCTGCCTTGTTAGGATTGACAATGGCAATTGTTGGTTCCTTTTCTCCCGCCATGGCAGATAAAGTCAAACCGAGCGAGTCTCCGACAATGACGGAAACAGAACAGCCTCAAATGAATGAAAATGAGACTTCTATTGATTCCTCCGTCACCACAGAAACAGAAGTAAATAAACTCAAACCTAGTGAGTCTCCGACCACGACGGAAACTGGAAATGAGACTTCTAGTGAGGCCCCCGTCACCACAGAAACAAATGAATCTCCGGCGATGACGGAAACTGGAAATCCTGAAATGAATAAAGACGAGACTTCTAGTGAATCTTCTGAGGTGAAAGAAACCAACAAAGCTGAGATGAATCTCGTGGAAACAGCAATCGCTGCGGGGAAGTTTGAAACCTTAGTAGCAGCCCTAAAAGCCGCTGGGTTAGTGGAAAATTTATCAGGAGAAGGGCCATTTACCATATTTGCACCCACGGATGAAGCCTTTGCTGCCCTAGGAGAAGAAACCGTTAAGGACTTACTCAAACCCGAAAATAAGGCAAAATTAACCGCGATTTTGACCTATCATGTCGTACCGGGTATGGTCATGTCAAAAGATCTGAAAACGGGAGAGGTAAAAACCGTAGAAGGTAGTATGGTTAGGATTGAGTTAGGAGACTCCGTTAAAGCCAATGATGCGACAGTGCTTAAACCTGATATTATGACCAGCAATGGCGTAATTCATGTGATTGATCAGGTCATTTTACCCCCCAATAACTAAACCTTATTTCTACTTCATTAAGGTTTTTTTTAGAGACGTTATTGATAACGTCTCTATCATAGTTTTAACTCAATCTTTTAAATCGATGATATCGAGAAAAGTCTCCAATTCAAACCAATATTTGACATAATATTCATTGGTTAGAGAAGTCACCCATTCGGCAAAAGTAAGGTAATATTCCCACCCATCTTCTGTCGTTGTCGCGTCAGCCGTGATTTCCCAAAGAAGTTCATAATAGTCTTGTCGAGAAATCTGTCCACTATTACGCTGAAAGTTTAGCCAAGCATAATCTAGGGCAATGCTTTCCTCTACTTGATGAATAATTGCTTGTAGCTGGATATGAGTAAAGAAAGCCTCTAGGGGTTGAGAAGTCATCATAGGTTAGTTCTCTAGAAAAAAGAAAATCGATCAATTAAGACAAGCAAACTTGAGACGGAATAAGAAGAGTCTTGATTTTAATTTAGAAAATATCTCGAAAATTTACTTGAGGGATTTTAGGGAAATTTCACTCATCAGGATCGTGGTTTCCGTAATTTTCCTGGGAGTCTCAATAACCATTACTTTATTTTATTGTTAAGGGACTGGTGAGGAGTAAATTGGGATGTTTTGAGAATTCTTGTCCCCTTATTTGATCAGGTAAAACCTGCGCCCGTTGCTAAGCTATTGTGCATTTAAAACGCTTATTTGGAGTTTTGGTACAAACTCTCAAACCCGTTGTCTCTACTCCCCCTCAGTCTCAATTAACAATTTAGATGATTCAATAGCTTAGTCCCTTCCCAGAAGCGGTGAGGGACGGAAACCATCAATAAGCGATAACTTTCGGACTAAGGGGTGTCCGAGATCTCAATTTAGAAAGCTCATTAGACTTTACCGACTCTTGAAGTGCCGGCCAAGAAAAATGCTCAAGTTGGGATAATTTGAACATTAGAACTTGAGAAGACCCAGGAATCACATTGCTTAATCGTAAGCACAGATAAAGCCCCAAGGTAATTGTACAAGCTCCAAAAAATTTCTCAAACATCTCACACCACCTAATTACACTCATCACACAGGTCTGATAGACTGGCTAACAGAGCTACTCTATTAATAGCCTGTCCAGTCCCTAATAAACCCGACGGGGTGCGACAACATAAAGTGTCACATCCCTCACCGAAATTTCTCGAAACCTTGACAAAAATGTTCCCCACAATTGTGACTGTAAGAGCGATAGGATAGAAAGAAGATGAGCGCAAACTAAAAACTATGGGAATCATCAGGTTAATGCACGCTAAGTTGCATCGGGTGCGCGTAACCGAGGCAAATGTTAATTATGTAGGGAGTATTACCGTTGATCCTATCTTGCTGGATCTCGTCGGTATTTTACCTCTTGAGGAAGTTGATATTATCAACCTTAATAATGGTCATCGTTTTTCGACCTATGTGATTCCAGGAGAAACGGGAAAAGGAGAAATTTGTCCCAATGGCGGGGCTGCTTTATTATGTCAACCAGGGGATCTGTTGATTATCTATGCTTACGAAGAATGCGATCGCGCTCAAGTCTTGCATCATGGTCATCAAGCAAGGGTGTTAGTGGCTAATGAACTTAACCAAACACAAGAATTTTTCCTTCAAACTTTAGCTCCCTGTGGAGATGGCAAAAACGTTGAATTTCACAACACATCAACTCTTGAAAAACCCTTGGCTATAACTTCAAAACTTGAAGAGTAACATCGCCCTTTAAACGGTCACAACCAAGATGTTTGTCAACGCTATATAATAGTCGAGAATAATTGTTTTTTTAAGCAAGGAACATGAGATGTTAAAGGCTGTTCTCTTCGACTTTAATGGTGTGATTATTAATGATGAATCAATTCATCAAGATCTCATTAATGAACTTTTATTAGGAGAAAACTTACGTCCTGATGTCTCAGAGTATCAGGAATTGTGTTTAGGAAGAAGTGATCGCGCTTGTCTAAAAGACATTTTATCTCGTCGGGGACGGGTCGTTTCTGATGAATATTTAGATCAATTAATTGAAACGAAAACTAAATACTATCGTCAAGAAATTGATAACCTGCGCTCACTCCCTATTTATCCTGAATTAAATGATTTTTTAATTTTAATAAAACAACGAAATCTGAAAATTGGGTTAGTTACTGGCTCCCTGGTTTCTGAAGTTGAATTTATTTTAAACAAAGCTGAGCTAATTAGTTATTTTGATGTGATTGTGGGGGGGGATGAAATTACCAGCAGTAAACCGGAACCCGATGGTTATTTATTAGCGGTTGACCGTCTCAACCAAATTGATCATACTTTGCAATTAAAACCGGAAAATTGTTTAGTAATTGAAGATACTCCTATCGGCATTACAGCCGCAAAAAAAGCAGGAATGCAAGTGGTGGGAATTGCCAATACTTATCCTTATCATTTTATGCAGAGGATTTCTGATTGGGCGATTGATTATTTTTCCGATTTAGAATTAGAGCGAGTTGAAAAAGTTTTAGCCTAACGATAAAATTTTTAATAGATAAGCAATCGGAGATTCAAACCATGTTTATGTCTAAAAAGTTGGGTAGTATTTGTCTAACAACTACCTTACTGCTCAGTTTAATTAATCCGCCAAAACTTACCCTAGCTCAAGAAACTGTCGATAATTTAATCGTTAATCTTTGTCAAACATCAATTAAAGTTAAATTAGCTAACAACCAAGGCCGAGATAGGGTGAATATGACCTTTGACTCTGTAGAGAAATCGCCCCTTTCTGGTGGACAACAATCAATTCGAGGTCGGGCGAGGATACAAGGCCGCAACAATGAACGACCCTTGAGCTATAACTGTACTATTAATGTCACCGATGGCTTAATTAGTCAATCGAGTTACACTTTTGAGGAAAATGTCGGAACATCTAGCATCCGTCTCTGTCAGGATGAATTGCGAAATGTGGTCAAACGAGATAGAGATGGGTTAGTAGAGTTTAATCAAAATCCAGAAACCTATTCCATTTCTAATACGGAAGAAGGGGTGCGCGGTATTGCCCTCATTCAACAGTCAAGACAACCGAATCAAAATTATCGGTTTGATTGTAACGTCGATATTCGACAAGGAAAAGTAACCAAAATTAGCTATAGTCCCGATAGTAGCAACAGCAATCGCCCAAGGGCAAATACCCAAGAAATCATTCGTTTGTGTCAAGACAATATTCGTCAGCGTATCTCTAGCAATCAAATTAATATTGGTGGTATTATCGGCATCAATTTAGGAACGGGCCGCCGTATCGAATTTCGAGACTCTGCTGATACTTTTTACATCTCTGACAACCAAGAAGGGGTAAGAGGTTCAGCGGTTTTAACCTCTGGGTTTCAACAGAGTCAAGTTAATTACGAATGCACTGTTGATCTTGAACAAGGTACTGTTACCAATGTTACCGTACAATAATTCGGAATCTACTGCCCCTTTTCTAGCGTCTCTTTTTTAAAATCTTTCTTGATCATAAAAGACCGATGAGCAAATATAGTGTTACCCAAGCAGAACAAATTAAAGAAATTGGTAATTATTTACGCCAACAACGTCTTAAACAGGCTTTGAGTCTGGAACAATTAGCCTCTATGACCTTTATTCGGTTGCCGATGTTAAAGGCCTTAGAAGGGGGTAACATTGAGCAGTTACCCGAATTAATCTATGTACAAGGGTTTATCCGCCGTTATGGAGAGGCAGTGCAATTAGATGGTCAGGCCATCTCTCACAAAATTGCGGCCCAAAGGGAGGAGAAACCGGAAATTTCCCCTAATTTGGTGGCCCCACCTCTCATTGAAGATAGTCTTGGCCAAGAACCTCCCCCCAAAGCCACTCATAAGCCCAAAAAATCGGCGGTTACGGTGGCTTCTCAACCCAGAAACCTACCTGAGTTCTCTCAAGAAACAACGGAAAAAACTCAGGTGACTTTACCCAAACAATTGAAACTAATTTGGGTCTATCTTCTCCTTTTAGGGGTTGCTATTGGGGGACTATTTTATTTATTTTCTCGCCCTCCTGTTTCTGAAACCAGAGCGAAAAATAATCCAACGCAGCAAGTCAAAAATTCCCCAACCCAGTCCCAATCAAAATCTCCAGCCATAACTGAGTCTACTGCAGCCCCAAACCCCGAAAAGTTTATTTCTTCTGAAAAACCCTCTCCCCTATTAGCAACGCCAACAGAAGCACCAATATCGGTTACACCCACCATAGAAAAGCCTGAAACCCCTCAACCAGAGGTTGTCAGTAACAACGCTTCCGTTGCCTCTGAAACGCCCCCAGAAGCCCCCGCTACCCCAACGCCAGAGCCGACTGTGAGTCCTGGGGTAGCCCCAACCGGCCCCGTGAGTGCCGCCGTGCAACTAGAAGACGATTCTTGGTTAAAGGTAGAAGTGGATGGTAAAACGGAATATGAGGGCATTTTAGAAAAAGGCGCACAACAAACTTGGAAAGCGCAAGAAACTCTCATCATTCGGGCAGGAAATGCGGGGGCAGTTAAGTTATCCATTAATAATAAACCGGCCGAATTATTAGGAACCTTGGGTGAAGTTAAGGAGAAAGAAATTACCCCAGATGGTTAAGCCAAACAACGCCGACAGGTCAAACTATGCGGCTCTACACAGCAAAGAAAATAGCCTGCCTAAGCAGGCTTTATCTAATTAACCTCGCCCTTTAGGGTGTGGTATCAACTAGGAAACTGGTTCTAAAGAAGCTAAGGGTTCGGGTATGGTGGCAGAAGGGGCCTCAAATTCTCCTTGAGCAACATATTCTAATCGCAATTTTAACCAGGTTATAAACTGGGAATTGGTAGAAATAATGGCCGCACTCGGTTGAGGACATTTGGCTTTAACTTCTGTGAGTTCTGGAGCCTCAATAAAAGCGGGTTGCTTGACTAACCAAAAGTCAATTTCTTTGTTTTTTTCTTGATAGTCTCGTATTCTTTCTCGAAGCACTTCTTCTAGGGGTTCTTCTTCTAAGAGAAAGCGTTGACTGGCTAAAACGTAATAGTGGGTGGTCATTGCTTCTTGATTATTTTCTGTCCAGAGGCAATTTTACCAAAATAAGTAACCCATAGGTACAATAATCCTATGGGTTGATAAGAAGTCAGCATATTAGTCCCTCGTTCGACATATAAAATCCGGTTGATGATGTCTAGGATTATCGTTGTTTACGTTGACCGAGTAAACCTAATACAGTAATCCCTAGTAACCCCAATAATGAACTGGGTTCGGGAACTGATTCAGCATCATCGGTGAATATGCCTGAATCGGTGGATGAACCTGAGTCGGTGGATGAACCTGAGTCGGTGGATGAACCTGAGTCGGTGGATGAACCTGAGTCGGTGGATGAACCTGAATCGGTGGATGAACCTGAATCGGTGGATGAACCTGAACCTGTGAGACTGCCAACGGTTTCTTTCAATAATTTTGAACTGAATGCCACCTCTAAGGACACCAGTCCATCTGCATAGTCTGTCATCACAAAGGCAGGACTACCATCAAAATTTTTCGGTTTCAAGTCAGCTGGAACATTTGGATAAGGATCAACAATTTTTCTCAATGTGGCAATCTTATAGCTCTCATTAGAAGTCAATGGGCCATAATCCAACTGTGAGGCAGGTATGGCAAGGACATTAATGGTTATACCTTCCACATAAGCATCACTAGCAGCATAAAACGGCTGAATGGTACTACCAAAGTTAAATCCATCACTGGACAGATTCATAACTTTGTGACCCTTGTAATTATTGGTTAGTAAATCATTAACTATCGTATCGATTGCATTACCGATTGGCGACCAGTTACCAATTTTTGTTTGACTTCCTGTTACCAGTTGTTGCCCAAAGTCCGCGGCTGATGAAGGATGCTCTTCGTTGATCAATGTCCAATCAACAATTTTAGTCACCACAGGAGTATTGCTAGTCCCTGCAGAAGTTGTACCAAATTGATAAGCACTAACGGCTAAGCTTTTAGTGGGCAAAGGATCAACAAATTTATTAAAAAAATTCGGATTGGTAAAAATATTATTGAGAGCATTAATTTGTTGATTATAATCTTCTGACGAAATACTATCAGAAGCATCTATGGCAAAGACTAATTCAATATCTACTGGGACTAAATTGGCAGCACTGGCATCGAGTCCATAGCCTAAAATAGAGAAGGCACAGGCAGCCCCCATTAAGGTTTTTGGCAGTAAGGTAAGAGGTCTCATAATCATTTTTGTATTTTAAGTAAGGTTGACTTCTAGATACTAAATATAGGAAATAGTCTGGTTGATATAAGGAAATGATAAATCTGAAAAATATGTTAGATTTATTAGCCCCTACAGGGTATCTTCCGTTACCTTAAGCTTGGCATATATTAATAGCTTATGGCAACTCTTAACCGAAAAATTAATCAATAAGTTATTTTATTTTAAAGTTTAGATAAAGAGAGATGTTTTGGTGGAAAAAATAGTTCAAAAAACCTCGTTAAAAATACGGATTATTTATTTAATTGCTACAATTATATATAAGTAAAAATACAGAAATTTCTCTTGAAATTCTAGTTGAATTAATAGAAAATATCCCTATCAGTAATATTCGTCAATCTTCCGTAAATCTACAGAAAAATTGTGCCATTTATTTCATTAATGGACGGTAATTTTACTTAGCTTATTCCTTGATTGATTTTTACAGGGGTTGATTAAGTAAAAGTCGGTTGACGAAATTGGTAGATATCCCTGATCACTTGTACCCAACCCTCAGCGACAGAGGCTAAGAGGCGATCGCCTTTTTCTTGAGTCGCCGTTGTTGCATCTCCCATCACCCCACTTTGGGTTAATTCTTGGGTTAACCAAGCAAAAGGTAATTTTCCTTCCATACTCAGTAAACTATTCTCTGGCAACCCTTGGGGATATTCCTTCACTGCCTTTTCCATCTTCACATGATCGGGTAATAGGGAAAGAAGGATGCTGGTTTCTGCGTCCCCTGCGTGAATGCCGTATTCTAATTCTTGTGGTGTCAGTAATTCTTTGGCAATATGGGGAACGCGCCAGGTAAATAAGGGAAATACACAAAAGTCTGAATATTGTTGATGAATGTCCCTAGCCGCAATTTCCATAATTTGGGGTTGTCCCCCATGGGAATTCATTAAAACCAGTTTACGAAAACCCGAACGATAAATACTCGCAGCGACTTCCATGATCACAGCTAATAAGGTTGTCGCGTTTAGGGTAATGGTTCCTGGAAAATGCCAATGCTCATTGGATTTGCCATAATAAAGGCAGGGTAAGGCATAAGCCGGAATTTCCGGTTCTAATTGCCCTAGGGCCTTTCCCAAAACCCCCATACTAATGGCAGAATCCACAACAATTGGCAAATGGGGGCCATGTTGTTCAATGGCCCCAACGGGTTGCACAATGACGACATTTTCTTTGTCTTTCATCCCCTGAATTTCAGTCCAAGTCAGATAGGGAAAAAAGCGTTGGGGTGGAATAAAACCGTGCATCATAGGTTTGTTTGGGGCATATTACCTAATAACTTTAGGAGGATAATTCAACTGGAAAAAGTATTCTAAAGATAGTTCCCTTACCAACCTGAGAGGCCACCTCAATTTTGCCTCCAGATTGCTCCACTAAGTGACGAACAATGGCTAAACCCAGTCCGATTCCTTCTGTCGTATTGGGAAGGGTATTTCGTCCCCGATAGAAACTGTCAAAAATCCTCGGCAGATCGCTGTTTTCTATGCCAATACCCGTATCACTCACGGATAATTCTACCCCTTCCGGTTTAAGAACGGCTTGTACAGAAATCCTACCGTTAGCCGGGGTAAATTTTAAGCTATTGTGAATCAAGTTTTGTAAAATGCGCCGCAACCAAACTCCAGGACAAGTGACATGGGGAAACCCTGGGGGAATGGTATAGCCTAAGATGATGCCCTTTTCTTCTGCGATCGCTTGATAGGTGCTGACAATCCCTGGAACAACCTCTTCTAGTTTAACAGTGAGGTCTGTTTCGTCAAGGGGTTGGTTGAGTTGGATTAATTCTTGTAACCCTGTAATCAGAATATTTTGGCGATCGCATTCTCCTTTCAATAAGTCCAAATAGCGTTGACGTAGTTCTCGTTTATGTTGTTTTGACTCTAACAACCGCAAGGCCGTTTTCATATTGGTTAGAGGTATACTTAGTTCCCTGGTGAGGGTTTTAAGAAAGTCTTCTCCTAAGTTGAGAAAGCTAACGGCCGTTGGTTGTTTGGGGAGGGTGTCTTGTCTGAGTTGGGACGACTCTTGGGCCAATTGATTTTCTCGTAATTGTCGATGCAATAATTGGGTTAACAAGGCCGAATCAACGCTTGATGGTAAGGGAAAAGTTAAAACCGAGTCGGTGAGAAGTTCTACCGGTGTAATATCTGTAATCGTAATCATTCGTTTAATTCCCGTTAGGACTCGCTGAATGACTACGGGATCAAAACTATAAACTAGCTTGAGAAAAGACGGTTCTAACAGTCCTGAAGGGGGTTCTTGTCCCGACGGGATTTGTTCTTGGGCTAAAATCAGGCTACAAAATTGAGGGGAGAGAATTAGACAAAAATACTCTCTTTTTAGTTGGGAACTCGCTTCTAGAACAATTGGAGTTATGCTATCTTTTGAGGAATAATGCTCTGGGGATGTCTGGCGGGAAGGAGTGGTTCCCCCTCCTCGACTAATGGTACAGCGATAGACTTCTTCGGCGAGGCCTTCTTGTTGATATGCTTCTAGGGTAGCCCACCAACGGGGATGAGTGGGCAATTTTGCCCAAACCGTTGCCCGAATCTGTTGATCGAGTAAAAATTGAATTAAGCTATCAACCCGTTCTCTCAAGGTACTGGCTTTGATGGTTAAAGCAGAGGGTGAGGTTCCCAGAGTTTGGGTTAATTGGTACAGGGAGATTTCTGGCGTAAGGGGAAGATTCATCCTTTTATGATCACTCTTTTCTTATGTTTTCAGATTACCTCACTCTTCTCCTGTAATTTTAGATCTGAAGGATTTTGTTAACAATTTTTAGGATTGAGAAGCTTTCGGTTTAATGTTGATAAATTAGAACTTAGAAAACACAAAGCTGTCTATCTTAGGGAGGAACAGCAAAAATCATCTGGTTATAACTTGGTAATTTGTTTTATGGGTAAAACAACCACAAGGGACTATGGGGAAGGTTAAATGAGTCGCCATCATTGGGTTATTTTAACCTTAGCTTATATTGGGGGTTTATTATTAACGGGATTGTTTGGTTTTCCTAACCCTCATCCGTCTTGGCTACAATGGGGACTGGTTATTTTAAGCATCGGATTTTTGACTTACGGCAGTTTTTTCCTCTTAAAACAACCCTGGCGTAGATGTCCTAGGGGTCAATTTTGGCTTATTATTGCTCTCGTTGCCCTTGGGGGTTCGCTCTATTTGCAATGGCGTATTCCTCAACCTCATCCTAATGATATTAGTCAACTAATTAAAGAAGATTTTCGTCCTCAAATTGTGAGGGTATTAGGTCAAGTTTTATCTGAACCACGACTGACCAATAATCAGCGTCATAAGTTTTGGTTTAAAGCCAAAAAAGTTGAAATCATTCGTCAACAAACTCCCTCTAAATTGGTAGAAGGTAAGCTTTATGTCACAATTCCTTTGGCTGAAAATCAGTTAATTTATCCTGGCCAAACAATTATTATTGAGGGCAGTTTATATAAACCGCGATCGCCAAAAAATCCAGGTTCTTTTGATTTTAAAAATTATTTGGCGAAAGAGGGAGCATTTTCTGGTTTAAAAGGAGAAAAAATTATCTTTAAAGGGCCAGAACCATTTTGGTCATGGACAAAATTAAGACAGCGAATTATTAAGACTTTCACTAATTCTTTGGGAGCAAACAAAGGACTTATGATTAGTTCTATGCTCTTAGGAAGGCGGGCGGTCGATTTGCCCCCGGATATTCGGGATTTATTTATTAAATCGGGCTTAGCTCATATTTTAGCTGCATCAGGCTTTCATGTCGCATTAATCTTAGGACTTGTCTTAAGGTTTACTCAGTCATTATCCCCTCGTAAAAAACTGATAATTGGTATTATAATTCTAAGTTTTTATACGGGATTAACTGGCGCACAACCATCAATTCTTAGGGCAAGTTTTATGGGAATAATGATTCTAATTGGGGAGACTTTAGACAGAAGAATAAATCCTCTTGGTTCTTTAGGATTGGCAGGTTTTCTCCTGTTAATTATCAATCCTTTATGGATTTGGGATTTGAGTTTTCAACTGAGCTTTTTGGCAACATTTGGCTTAATTGTTACCAGTCCTGCAATTCAAAAAAAATTAGATTTCTTACCTCCAAAAATTGGCTCAATGATCGCTGTTCCTGTTGCAGCATCAATTTGGACATCTCCCCTAATTATGTCTATATTCTACAGTTTTAGTTTTTCTGCTGTTCTCTGTAATCTGGTCACAACTCCTTTGATTACATTAATCATTATTGGGGGAATGATTAGTGCTGCTGTTACTTTTATTTCCCCTGATATTGGGGGATATATTGCTCAATTACTTTCCTGGCCAAGCGATTTATTATTAACCCTAGGACAATTCTTTCCTCGGCTCAGTTTAAGTTCTTTAGCTGTCGGTAAAATTTCTCTAGAAATTCTGTTATTAATTTATGGATTATTAATATTAATTTGTTTTAATAAAAAATGCCAAAAAAACTGGGGGTTTTTGAGCTTATTCATGGTGCTTTTAATAGTGACTCCAATTATCTATAAAAACATCACTCAATTGCAAATCACAATTTTAAATAGCCGATATGAACCAATTATAATTATTCAAGAGCGTGGTAACATTACCGTGATTAATCTTGGGGATGAAAACAGCATTAAATACACACTTTTACCCTTTTTATCTCAACAAGGAATTAATCACATCACAAGTATAATTGTTCCTAATTCTCAAGATATTAACTCTTGGTTAACCCTTAAACCCGATCTAAAAGTTGACCATTTTTTTTATAGTTTAGGGAAACCCCAAGAAAATGGGCAACGTCTATCTAGTACAGAAACTATCATGCTAGACTCAACTAAAATTTACCTGTTAAACACGAAACCCTTTACGCTAAAATGGGAGATATCTGGTCAATCTTGGTTATGGCTAAACAGTGGTAACAACTCTTACGATTTAACCCCCCAAGATTTTAGTCAACCTCTTGACGTTTTATTATGGTCAGGAAAAAGATTATCCATAACCTGGTTAGAAAAAATTAACCCGAAAATACTGATCGCTTCAACCCCTTTTATTTCAGACACCCTCAGACAAAAATTGCAAAATAGCAGAATTCAACTCTATTGGCTACAACAAGATGGTGCAATTCAATGGACACCCAAACAAGGATTACAACCCCTGTTAGGAAATCAAGAAATAGAAACCTAAGAAATGTATTCTAACAAACTTTTAGATTATTATTACATCTTAACAAATAGCAAACTTAGTTAAAACAATTACAATAATTTTGGCTCATTAGTGTTACCTTAATAACTAGGTCAGGGATCATGATTAAACGGACAATAGTGGGCGTTACTAAGAATGAGCAAACCCTTACTAATCAATAGTTTTCAGCTAAGCTCACCTGAAGATTATGTTAACTTTCTTGCTAGATGATGAAGATTTTATGAACAATCCACATTTACCCTTTGAATGTACAACTGCTGAATTAGAAAAAGCAGCTATTCAGCGATTTCGCACTCTCGTTAATTTATTACCATCCCAATGTCAAGTCTTTAGGGAACCGTGGGACTGTTCTACCGTCGTTTGTCTAGACTTTGTGCAATGTCCTCATTTACTTGATTCTATCCGAGAACAAGAACAGTTGCTCATTGAAGGGGTTAAAGAATTGGGCTTAGGCAATGCCATTGTGTTTCGCCTTGGTAAAAAATTAATGGGGTGGAAAGTATTCTTCCTTTAGATTAAAAAAACGCCGCAATTAAGGGCGTTACATTCTTGGTAACTGAAAAACGTTCAACAATTAGTCTTTTCTAAATTGTCTTTTCTTTTTCTTAGGATCTCGATGAATTTGAGGAAACCCCAAGGGCTTGATTTCCTGATTCTTCCTGAGTTCTTCTCGCCGCTTTAAGTCGGTATAATCGACCCAATGGATACAATCAACGGGACAGGTATCAATGGCCTCTTGGATGGTGTCTTCTTCGTCCCCATCTTGATGGTAAACCCGCGATCGCCCATAAGCTGGTTCAATATAAAAAGTATTTGGGGCAACATGGGCGCAGTGTTTACAACCAATACAAGTCACTTCATCTACATATACCCCTTGTTGCCGAAGTTGACCCCCTAACTCCGGCTCAAATCCCGTTCTTTCAGGGATATCTCGCAAAATGCCCCCTAACTCCGGTTCAAAACCAGAGCGTTCAGGGGTAGGGGAAAAATCAGCCATTAGGTACTCCAACGTTGAACAACTAAGCGAATTGAACCATCTTCATTCTTTTGTTGTTGCGCCAATTGAAACCCTTGCTTAGCTGATTCATTAATGACGGTATGATAAGCATAGCCTTGAGTCACTTGCTTAAGAAAGCCTTCTACGGATAAGGGTTGTTGCCAGTATTGTAAATCAGCGACTAATTCGTATTCGCTGCCATTCCAACTAAACCCAATATCATAATTGTTCTCTTGTTCCACCACTACCTCGGCGGTTTTGGTTTGGCCTTGATAACCTCTAACGCTATGAGGCCCTTCTTTCCAGTCAATTCCCAGGCCATCAAGAGCAGCTTTGAGGGAAGTAAGATTACGAATTTGGGTTTTGATGTTGCTAAAGTGTGACATTTGCTTTGTAACTCAACAATTAAAGAGGGTTTGACAAAAGAGAGCAGAAATAGTTACCAATCACTAAAAGTCGCCTGATTTGTGGCTTTTGTTGCTTGATTCACCGGTTGATCGTAATATTGGGAGGTCTTTTCTTGAGAAATAACTCGCCCTAATTGTGCTTCGATCGCTGCTGTTACCTCTTGACAAGAGGCTCCGACTATGCCTGTTACCGTTTCTTTAACACGGCCATCAGGATAAATAATGAATTCTAGGGTTTCCATGGTCATGGCTGATTCTAGAATGGGTTTATGGGGGTTTGGGGTTTATGATGCCAGCCTAACTCAAGATACAAATCTTGATCAACTGTAGCAATCTGAATCAAATTTTAACAAAAATTAACATTTAATGCAGAAACGACTCTAATTATTGTAAGTTTCGCGTAACTTTTCCTAAAAAGTCAAGGGAGAATCATTAGCAACAAGGAGAGTGTAACAAAAATATACAAACAGTCCTCTATTCCAAGCTACGAGGATCAAGAGCATCCCTTAAGCCATCTCCCAGTAAATTGAAAGATAGCACCGTCAGGATGATTAATAGGGCAGGAGGCCAAATTAACCAGGGTTGCAGCACCAAAATTGAGGCATTAGTGGAAACAGAGAGTAAATTGCCCCAACTGGGATCAGGTTGTTGAATACCTAACCCAATCAGACTTAAGACTGATTCAGCAACAATAAAACCAGGAACGGCTAAAGTAGCAGAAATAATGATATAAGTTGCCGTTTGGGGAAGAACATGACGGACAATAATGCGCCAAGGAGTAGCCCCCATCGCTTTGGCCGCTTGTACAAAGTCCTGTTCCTTTAAAGAAAGAACTTGTCCCCGAATTACCCTAGCAAGTCCTGACCAACCAATAAACGAAGTAATCAACACAATTAATAAAAATCGCTGTGCGCTGGTTAAACTAGGGGGAAGCACAGCGGCCAGGGCAACTAAGAGATAAATCCCAGGAATGGTCATTAAAACTTCCACCAGACGCATCAAAACCGCATCAATCCAGCCGCCAAAATAGCCAGAAATGCCCCCAACGATCATCCCCAGAGGGAAAGAGATAATAATGCCAACTAAGCCAATAAAGAGGCTAATTCTGCCCCCAAATAAGAGGCGACTAAATTGATCTCGCCCTTGTTCATCCGTTCCCAATAAATTGATTTTAGCGGGGCCAACGGTGCCAAAAAGATGACGATTAACAGGAATTCCTTTAAATAGTTCCACTTCTTGAAAAGAAGGAGGTAAGGGGAGGCGAATTTGAAAAAGTTGATAACTATCCCCTTTTAGCCAAAAGCGAAGGGGAGAAGGTTGCTCAAAGTCAACATTTAAGGTGCGTTTACCCGTTTCCACATTGGTAGGACTTTGGGTTGTGGGATAAACATGGGGGCCGATAAATTCACCTGTTGGCGTTGTCCAATGAATCTGTGTCGGGGGTAGTAAGGAACCGTCAGCTTGGGATGAGTAGGGATCGTAGGGAGCTACAAAATCGGCTGCGATAACTGCGATGTAGAAAATTATGAGTAAAATTGCCCCAAAACGGGCTAAAGGATTATTTTGAAGTTTTTGCCACCAGTTCATGATTGAGTATTCAACAAAATGTTTTCTACTCAATCATTACAGACCAGAGAAACAATTGTAGGGGTCAACGGCCGTTGACCCCTACCAGTCCCCATCTGCTTATTACTTAGACAGATTCACCAAAATCACGGCATCATTGTACTCTGCATCAATTTGAGAAGCATATGTTTTAGCAATAGGATCAAGTTCTTTAAACTCAAATTCAAAGAAATAAACAATTTGGTTATCCGCTAACTTTAAAGTGTTGCCATCTGATTGCAATAAACCCTTACTACTCAAGGTTGTTGCGATTTTTGTTCGTTCAGTAGCATCAGTAATAATTTTATCTAACTGTAGATATTTGCTATCGTTGGAAGCATATTTAACGTGAGGTTGTGAGAAAGATGTATCAGATAGCTGAATGGTATTAGCAAATGTACAAATTCCATCGTCAGAGATCTCTACCATTAGTTCTTCGTCCTCCTCAAAATCACCAGGGGTATTAGAACTGGTTCCTGTGACTGGACTGCCAATTGTTTTAGTAACATCAGGCTGAGTGACCATTGTTGTAACTGTATTCGGATCGGCATTAGAACCATCCATACAGGGAATATTCAAGCTTAATACTGATATTTGTGCCTTACCATATTCTTCTGGATTAATCATATTGGTGTTCGGTTCAACATAATAATTGGGAATATCTTCTCCATTACTGCCGACCTTTTCTGAGCGAGCAAAGGCTTGAGTTGTGATTTCATAGCTGGTATCAAAGCGAGAGTTCTCTTTACCAGAAGCAACTGTTTGTAGTTGTCCCTTTGCCTTGCCGTCTTTATTCGTGTATACAGTCGTCCCATAAATATTTAATTGGGCCAGTTGTTTATCTTCTCGGACACAGGCAAAAAATCCTTTCACATCAGCTTCTTTTTGAGGGAGACGATACCATTGTTTACCTTGACCATCAGTGGCAATATAGGTGTTAGGACTTTCCACATCAGGGGGTAAGTTTCTACATTGTTTTTGCTCCGGATCTAAGGCTGTTAACATCATGTCAACTAGGGCCTCATTCTGCCAGCTACTGGTGTCTGATTTTGTATCAGAATCGTATGTACCATCGTCTGTAAAAGATGGCCCCCAACGATAAAGAACGGCCGGGCCACGCCAAGGCATTGTGGAATCAGCGTCTTTAATATAATAAACAACCCGTTGAGGCAATTCTGGATTTTTGAGCATCAGAACTGGCGTTTTACCCGTGGGATTAAAATCAGGGGCATAGGTTTTAAAATCATCATCCGTTAAGCTGGTTTCAATTACCGATGCTCCGCGAACTTCTTCAGTGATAAATTCAGCGGCACGGTTCAGATCATATTGCATTTCTGAGGTGGCATTGGCAACTTTACTTTCCCGTAAAATGTTCACTAAACCCCATCCTGCCGCCATAACAACCACTAAGGTTAAAGCAGCAGCAATCAATAATTCTGCTAACGTCCAACCAGCAGAAGAACGTTTTTTTTGTAAAAGTTGTAAATAAATTTTTACCATGATTTTCCTTGGATAATTTTATATTGATGTTTGACAATTGTCTGCTGTGACTGATGAGGAAGTATCCCCCTTATAAACACCTTTTCGCATAATTCCTAAACCGTTACTAATAACGAGACATTGTTTTTCGTCCGTTGCTTTACTGCTCTTGCGTTCAACAACAATAGTTCCTGATGCCGTTGTCGTCCCTTTAAAAGAAAAGGTGATACCGCTCTCAAGCTTGGTTCCTATTTTCATGACAACACCGTCAGGTAATTCTCGATTTGTAGACACTAAACAAGCAGTATCTGAACTAGAAATCGTTGGGGGATCAGCATCTTTATTAAGGGTAATAGTGCATTGTTTTGACAGACGAATCGCTTGTTTTTGAGAATCTTGTAATGCACTATAAACTTGGTCTAACCCTTGTTGCACTTGATCGCCTTGTAGAATACTCATGAGACTAGGTGCGCCGACTACTGCTAAAATCCCTGTAATAACAACAACGATCATAATTTCCATCAAAGTCATCCCTTGATTCGTCTTATGTGTTGCATTTCGCAACTGCTGCAGGGATAATCTCCGCATAGTTTTCAGCGATAATGGAAGTCCTACCACGGGCATCATCAGCCAATTGATCTCCATCTTCGTCTTTGTGTTGTGGATTATTGGGGTCATAGGGTTCTCCGACTCGATAATAAATTTGTAAAACGTTATATTTAGTTGCACTGTCAAGGGTAGTGACGCGAACCAAACGATAGGGTCTACTGACTAAATTATTGGGGTCATCTAGGTCGGCTGTGTCACCACTCCGAACGACTTGCATGGTGGCCGCTTTGTTAGTGGTAGTTTTTTTAGAATCTTTTACAGCCACAAATGAGGCATTACCATTAGCATCAAATTGATGATTTCCTTTATCATCCGTATCGTATCGTTTGAAACTTGCCACGTTTACGGAATAGCTATCAGGATTGCTTGCATCATCTTCATCGTCGTTCTCTAACTCAGTATTTAACGTCTTGATTAATTGGTCCCCAAAACTGCCATTAGGAGTCAACATACGACATTTTCCTTTTTCGTTGGGATTTGTGAGATCAAAGGTCATCTCACTAGCTTCTGCTTGTACTTTTTCGAGATCTTCTTGAATCCAAAAACCGGCCTGGGCTTGTCGTTCTGCTTTAACTTGCATGACAGTGTTAATGGTCATGGCCTGTAGGGTTCCCATTAAAAAGGCCGAAGACACTAAAATGGCCACCAACACTTCTAAGAGACTAAACCCTTGGTTTTTTTGGGGTTTGACTTGACGAATAATTAGATGAAACAGTAGTTTATTCATACCTTACCTCTCGTTACGTTGCCATGTGGATGTACTGGATAATTCAGGGGGAGTATTTTTGGGCTGTAACCCTAAATCTTCCCATCGGGCGGTTTGCACAACGGCCGTATTGCTGGTATTGGAGCCGCAGGATTTGCCATTTGACCACTCATTAGCCCAAATTGTCCCTTTTATACCCCCTTCTCCTCCTCCGGTTCCAGCCGTACCAACGGTGTATTCAGGGGCAAAAATAAAGGCTTCAATGCGTTTATTCCCTGCGGTACAAATGGTATTAGTGTTGTCTCCATAACCATAAATTTTGAAGTCTGTGGGTTTACATCCACTTATAGGATTCCCAGAATCATCACAATTATGAATAATGTTGCTATTACTTTTCACCACCATGCTGCCTTGTAGATAGAGGCTTACTTGTTTCCCTGGGGTAACGGTTAAGGAGTGGGAACCAGAATTAAAGTTAATTTGATCAACCTTATATTCATAGACCTGTACACTTTGTCCATTAATGGTTTTGGTGGTGTAAGTGTCTCCGGCTCTGGGTAAGGTAATATCACCAGATGTAGCCGTCAGAGAACCGTCTTTATTTTCTCCCATCACCCCAAGATAAATGGCAGTGTCAGGAATCTCAGGAAGGTCAGGAAATTCTAGATTAGTATGTTTAGCTTCGTAAGGTTCTCCGGTAATGGGATCACTTCCCTTGACGTTTACGGTGTCGGTGGGAGAATCACAGTTACCGAGTAAGACATCACCTTCTATACCATTGCCTCCTGTAGCATCGGGATCATCCGCTAACCAAACCCCAGGCACATTGGTATTTTCAACGGGGCCAGGGGAAACAGGAACATCTACTTCAAGTTGGCTAGTGGCTTCTTTGTTTTCGTTACTGGTGCGAACTCGTCCTTCAACGGTTAATTTACCCACATTAGGGGCTTTTCCAGGGGTAGGGTACTCATATTTGAGTAATCGATAATCCCCTTGGTGGGGGTTATCGGGGTCAATGGGCTGCCATTCTTGTTTGAGGGAAACATCCTCAACGTCTGCCGCTTCTCCACTTTCACAGACGGTTAATTTGGGGATATTGGAGATATTGGCCCAACTTTCGGTGGTACCGCTATCGGTACAGTTGCCCCCGCTATCTCTACCAATACAGTCGGGATACATGGCAATGTAACGGTTATCGTTCATGAGGGTCGTAATGCGGGTGACACCGACTTCAGCAGCACTAATGCCTTCTGAGGTGGTTTGTTGGGCTTGCACATGGCTACGGTTGGCTTGGGATTTGACGAGCATGATGGTTCCTGCTAACATCATCACCACTCCCACACAAAGGGTAAAAGGCAGGGCAAAGCCTTGATTATTGGGGCGATGGAGTAAAATTAGTCTGAGTTTAGGGTTCATGGGCATACTTGGGAATGAATAACACGGGAATAGGATCACCCCTGCTTAGGCATTAAGTCAGGGGTAGAACGGGATTTTAATTAAATTTCAGGCTCAGGCTCAGGAATGCAACTCTTACTATCATCAGGTTCAAACTGACAGGTTTGAACGCTGGAGGGTTGACCAATACTGACTTCTGGCATTCCTTCAGGAACTCCTACGCCCAGTTCTGACCATTTTCCGGTTTGAGTTACATGGACATGATTTCCATTAGAACCACAACTGCCTGTATTCCATCCTTTAACCCAGATTGTTCCTCGTAATGCTCCTTTTGGTCCACCATTAACCCCTCCATCTCGTTCTGGTGCAAAGACAAAAGCGTCCATAACCGAAGCACCACCTAAACAAAAGTCTCCAGGGCCTTTAGCAAATATTTGAAAATCTGTCGGCTTACAAAGAGCAGCATCACCATCAAAACCATTACACTCTTTGAGTATTTCGTCGTTTCCTTTTAGGTTAAAATCGACTCCTTCTGGAAGATAAAAAATAACTTTCTGACGTTTGCCATCTGTGCTAACAGTTTGGATGGTCGCACCAGTGGGTGTTGCCGCAAGGATATATTCATAAACGCAAACGCTTTTATCTCCTTCGGTTACTACTTTAGCAACATCTCCATTTCTGGGAAATACGCTTCCATCAGCAGCATTAGCACTGTTATCACCACATACACCAGCACCATCACTGGTTGGGGTCGGTGTTGGTGTTGGGGTTGGGGTCGGTGTTGGTGTTGGTGTTGGGGTCGGTGTTGGTGTCGGTGTTGGGGTCGGTGTTGGTGTCGGTGTTGGACTTGGGGCATTACCGCTATTACCATTTTTTGCCGCTAAAGCAACTCCCCCAAAAATATTATTTAATGCTCTATCTACCAACCGATCCATTGCATGAGTAATGGTTGAGAAAACACTACTGTTAGGATTACTGGCTTTTTTATTACCATTACCATTGCCATTACCACCACCATTACCGCCTGAAATGGTGATATTTACCTGATTAGCGGGAAGATAAGTAGGAAAATCGGGTAAGGAAGGAAAACGGATATCTTTTATGACAGGCGGTTTGTAGGTTCTTCCATCAAGCTCAAGGAAAGTTTTCGCTGTTACTTGTGCTAGAACCGTTTGAGTCGCTGCATCCTTTTCCGTTTTGACTAAATCACAATCACTTAACCAAACATTGGCTGCCCAGTTCTTGTTTGAAGAACCTCCTTTTAGATTATCTCCTTCCTGAGTCCAGAGTCCAGGAGTATCATCATCATCAACAACTGTAGTTTCATTTTTACTCACTGGGATTTTTACAACTAATTGACTAGGAGATTCTTTGAAGTTTGCCTTTTCTTCACCCTCTTGATTATCAGTAGGATTTGCTTTGGCCTGAACTTCTAATTCTCCTAAACCTGGGGCTGTAGCTCCTGTATATCCCTTTAGTTTAAATTGTCCTAGTTTTGGATTAGACTCATCTATATCTGTCCAGTCTGGAGTAGCATAGCTAACAATCTCTGCTTTGATATCGGTTTTCTCCTGCTCAGTTAGGGATGTATTGTCACAAGAAGTTTCCATCGTTTCTTTAAATTCTTTGCCAATTTTTGTAGTTTCATTGGCAACATCTGACCAGTCAGTATTATTATACTGAGCCAAAAATGGATATTCAGCTAACAGAAACTGAATTCTGGCGATCGCAACTTCACCCGCACTTTTTCCTTGGGCGGTGGCTTGTTGGGCCATAACCTTTTCCTTTTTGCTGCTACCATTGAGTAGCACAGCAGTAGCTGTGGCTGCAATAACGACGGCTAAACATAAAGCCAATCCCAAGGCAAATCCTTTATTACTGCGGCGAGAAAGACGAGAGAGATATATAAATGTTTGAGTGTATCGTATATTCATAAGTTTATGCCTAAATTTCCGATAAAGTCCCTGAAACGGTCAAGTTTGATATTAGCTACCAAGACACAGACCTAGCTCTTTTGAGATAGATCACGGGCTTATTATGGAATGGTGTGTCACAAACAACCGTGACCTAAGTTTAGTTATTGAGTGATATGACTCATATTGATCTGACTCACACTTATATTATTCCCATTTATATCAGAAATAAAAACAGTAATTCTAGGGATTTTCTCGATATATATAATCTTTAAAAATGGGATTTTTTGAACCTAGAATAAATAATTAAGTAAATTTTTTGTTAAGCTCATTAATTTTTGTTTTTGCTGTTAGTATATTTACTTAGCTTTCTGCTTTTAGAACCTGATTTTTTATAAAAAAAACCGTAAATATACAGAGAGGCAAGGAAAGACAAAATTGACAACTAAGTAGTGGACTGATAAGTGCCTAAACAAAATTAATTGAACGGTGGGCATTGCCTACCCTACAGTTTTTATGTGGTTACTTATACCAAATCCGGTTATCAAAATAGTAGAGACGTTGCAGGCAACGTCTCTACTGGGTTTTGTTGGTTTTAATAACTCTACTTTTTAAAGCGGATTTGGTATTAGGATTAAAATAACCTAATATATTTCCAGTCATTATCTAGAATTTTATGAGTATTGCCCGCCTAAGCTGTTGTGCATTCAAACTGAGTATTAGTCAAATAAAATAAAAAAAATGTATCCCAGTTTCCTTTTGCCTTTTGCGTTTTAGCTTACTTTTCCCAGGCATAATTTTTAACTTTGAATGATATTAGCTTGCAAAAACTGCTGTAAATCTTTAAAATTAATCCCATAGGTAATTGTAGGTGTTTCATATCCTTTAAGGCTGACAGTATACTGATAAAATAGGTTTTGTGCTTGTGTTAAATCAGTTAAACACTTGTAAGTTTGTTCCCCAACTGCAACATCTAATCCTAATTCTTTGGTGGCTGATTCAAGACGAAATGCAGCATTAACAGTATCCCCAATCGCGGTATAATCAGGATGATCCCCACTGCCTGTATTTCCCACCATAGAATATCCTGTATTAATCCCTGCCCCAATGTTTAATTCAAAGGGAACGGGATATTGCTGACTTAACTTTTTGGTCATAGTATTAAGGTCACTAACGGCCTGAAAAATTTGCATAATATCAGCTTTAGTGACTTCATTTTCTCCATGAAACCAAATAGCCATCACCGCATCCCCAATATATTTATCTACCCAACTTCCTGAGTAACGAATAATTTCCCCTGCCTCACGAAACCAATTGCCAATTAAGGAGGATAACACCTCTTCATCTAATTGTCTGGTTAAGGTGGTAAAGTTCCGCATATCCACCACCATCACAGAGGTAAGACGACGTTCATGTAAAACAATGGTATCCCGATCCAAGGGTTCTGTTATCATGTCGTCGTCAGTCTGGCGATCGCTTATGGGACAGTAAAATTTAACCTCGGTTTTGCCAAAGGTTACTTCATCCCCATTGTGAAGGGTGACAGGAATACTCACTCGACGACTGTTAACAAAAGTTCCGTTACGACTGCCTAAATCAATTAACAAAAATTCCCCAGTTTCTGTGGATTGTAGAATAGCATGATTACGAGAAATACAATGATCGGAAATAGTGAAATCGTTGTCCTTTCCCCGTCCAATTGTCCAATAATTCTTTCCCACTAAAGGAAAATAGCGTTGACCTTTAGGGGTATTCAACAGTAAATGGGGCGTTTTTCCTAGATTTTCCACAGGTGTCTCAGGGATGACAACATGACAACAATCAGGAACTAATCATATTTTGTGATCTTAGGCGAAAGCAGCAGCAAACCAAAATAGACTGTCCACTAAGATTGTACTCAATACGGCCCCTGCAAATGCCCACCAATGTCGATCAGATTGCTGGATGGCCCATAAACCCATCCCTAAAAGTACATTGACTAAAACTACTGCCCAACTTAGCCCCCAAGGGGTTTGTACTTGAGCCAAGGCTGCTTGAAAAATAGGCGTTGCTAAGGTGGGTTCGACTTGCATCAGTTGTCGCCAATGGGGAATTAATCCCGTGATATAAAAATAAATATCGGTGATGGCCGTTCCTAATAGTGATCCTAAGTAAAAGAAATTACCAACTTTACCCCAACCGCGCCACAGACACCACAAGGCGATCGGCACTCCCATTGATTCGACGGGCAGGTGAATTAAGGGTTCCCATCGTAACCATCCCCAATATACAGAACCCGCCAACCAACTCCAACTAAACCCAAACAGTAAATCTCCCCAGATTAGCGTTTTAGGCTGTTTCATCAGGTAAAAGCTTAACCATAACCATCCTCCTGTCATCAGTACGCTGATTTCAGGAAATAAACGCACTAGGGGGGCTTCAATAAAAACGGGGACAGAGACTAAAAACCCGGCGGCTAAGAAGAGTAGCCAGCTAGAAGATTGACGAGTCAGGGAAATACCACTCAGAGAGTCTGACTCTGAGGCGGTGAGACAGTTGGCGGATACGGAGGAAGGAGAGGAAATCAACGTTTTGTTAACCTTAATGAATTTATGAGTGCTTTCTTTACTTTACTTAACTTATCGCAAAATTTCTTCTTAATAAATATCCCCCTGGGGGGCATATTTGTAATCTTAGCGAATTCTCCCTGGTTAGTCAATTCAGGACAAAATCTCAGTATCGCCAACTTTCTACATAAATGTAGTCAGATGTTGTCATTTATGATAGTATTGTGACCATTGAAGACAATCCAGGTACAAAAATTAAAGCAGTACCTTTCAAGGTTTGAGTGGCCTATTGGACATATTGGGCATCAAATCCTAACGCTGATGTAGAGACTATAGGTGACATACTCCCGACAGCAACCGCTTGGGCGATGTGCTGCTGGCTTCTCGGCGGGAAGCTAAAACCTGTTTTGCTTGATGAAAAGCTGCTAAGTTAATGGGCGATACTGGATTTGAACCAGTGACCCCTGACCTGTGAAGGAAGTGCGCTACCCCTGTGCTGATCGCCCTAATACCCTTAATCCTATCACAAATTAGAGATCAGCGATACACCCCACATTACTTAGGGTAATGTCAGGACAAGCCCGCTTAATCAGTCCGGCTAAAACTTTACCAGGCCCAACTTCGGTCGCTTGTGTTACCCCTTCCGAGGACAAAGATAACATAATCTCACGCCAGCGCACAGAACCCGTCATTTGCTTGATTAAACGGTCTTTTAAAAGGGTTGCTGATGTCGCAGGAGTTGGGTCAATATTAGAAAGTATAGGAACCTGAGCATCCATAAAGTGAGCAGCTTCTAATAATTCTTGAAACTGTGCCGCTGCTGTAGCCATCAAAGGAGAATGAAAAGCCCCCGACACCTTGAGAGGCAACGCTCGTTTTGCTTGTACTTGAGAACAGAGTTGATCAACCGCTTCTGGAGTACCGGAAATCACCACCTGCTGCTCGCTGTTATCATTAGCGAAAACCACATCAGGAATATTCGCGATCGCATTTTCCAATTGTGAGCGATCAAACTTCATCAAGGCTACCATTTTTCCACCAGCAGATTCACTCATCAACTCAGCGCGACGTTTTACTAACTGTAACCCTGTAGCAAAATCAAACACTTTAGCAGCATACAAAGCCGAATATTCTCCCAAACTATGACCCGCCACTAAATCGGGTAATTGACCCTTTTCGGTTAACAAATCCACTAAAATACTTTCAATCACATAAAGACAGGGTTGAGTGTATATCGTCCGAGATAACTCTGTTTCATCCCCTTGACACCGTTCGATCACAGACCAGCCTAAAATCTCTTGTGCTTTTTCAAACTTAGTTTTTCCGATGGCTGTTGTTGCTAAATCTACCCCCATACCGACGGCTTGTGATCCTTGTCCTGGAAATACCCACGCTGTTTTCATTTATTATCAGTAACTAATGTTTAATTGTTTATCAAAGCTCAAGAATTCTTGTTAGTTTCCCCAACGGAAGATAGCGGCTCCCCAGGTTAACCCTGCGCCAAAACCAGAACTAGCAATAATATCCCCTGGTTGAATTTTTCCCTCTCTTACTGCTTCATCAAGAGCAATGGGAATCGAAGCGGCGGAGGTATTGCCATACTCATCTAAATTAGCAATAACTTTTTCAGCCGGAATTTTTAAGCGACTGGCTACCGCCTCTATAATTCGCTGATTAGCTTGATGTAAAATTAACCAATCGATGTCATCGGTAGTTAAATCTGCTCTGAATAGGGCTTTTTCAATCACTTCTGGCACCTTGGCCACAGCAAAACGATAAACTTCTCGTCCATTCATAGTAATGGGCTGATAACTGCCTTGACTGATGACCATTCCCTCTTTTAAGGTTTTAGCCTTTCCCTGATAAGACAAATTGAGGGAGTCATGTTGTTTGCCATCACTGTGCATTTCAAAGCCCAACAAGTGGTCATGATCAGCTATCCCTTGACAAACCACTGCCCCTGCCCCATCACCAAATAAGATGCAGCTACTGCGATCTGACCAATCAACCCAACGGGACAGCATATCAGCCCCAATTACCACTACTCTTTGATAAGTGCCTGTGCGGATAAATTGGGCAGCCGTTACTAGGGCAAAGACGAAACCCGAACAAGCAGCAGTTAGATCAAAGGCCACTGCCTGAGAAGCCTCTAAAAGTTCCTGGACTTTAGCCGCACTGCCAAATAAATCATCAGCCGTCGAAGTCGCCAAAATAATTAAATCAATATCAGCGGGGGTTAACCCTGCCATCTTAATGGCTGCTGCTGCCGCTTGGGCCGATAAATCACTCAAGGATACATCTTCTGAGGCTAAATGTCGCTTACTGATTCCAGTTCTGGTGCGAATCCATTCATCAGAGGTATCCACCAACTGACTCAAATCTTTGTTAGTCATCACTTGGCTAGGCGTAGCTGAACCGCAGCCTATAATTGCCATTCCCGCCCCTAATCCTTTCAAGACCTTTCTCTCCTTGTTCAATCTCAGTTATCTATGGGGAGGAAGTCCTCCCCTTCCCTTGGCTAACTGTCTGATTTACTCATTGATCATTACGGAAGGATTGACATTATCTGGTTGGATAGCCTCTCCATAGGCCTGAATCCGATCTAAGACCTGATTATCAATCGCTTCTTTCGCCAGGCGAACGGCATTAAAAATCGAAGGAGCTTGAGAGCTACCATGACTAATAATACAGACCCCCGCTACCCCAAATAACAACGCACCCCCATGTTCAGCATGATCGACCCGCTGTTTGAGTTTTTTGAGGTTAGGTTTGAGAATCGCCGTTCCGAGTAAACCCCGCCACCCTTGAGGCAATTCTTCCCGGATAATTTGTAATAAGATTTCCCCAACCGCTTCCGCAAATTTGAGCAGGACATTACCGGCAAAGCCATCACAAACGATGACATCAAATCGACCTGAGAGAACGTCTCTACCTTCGGCATTACCGATAAACGGAATAGTTTTGTTTGCTTCTAATAGTTGATATGTTTGTAAAGCGAGATCATTGCCTTTGCTGGATTCCTCGCCAATGTTGAGTAATCCCACTTTAGGATCATCAACCCCCATGACATATTTACTGTAAATTGTCCCCATCAGGGCAAATTGTTCTAAATATTTGGGGCGACAATCTACATTGGCCCCTACATCCAAAATAATCACGGATTTACCAGCCAAGAGGGTAGGAAAAACAGCACCGATCGCCGGACGGTCAATTCCTTTGAGACGACCTAATCTCAAGGTAGCGGCTCCCATAGCTGCCCCTGAGTGACCCGCAGAAACAACTGCATCAGCCCGGTTTTGTTTAACTAAATCCATTGCGACGTTAATGGAGGCTTTGGGTTTGCGCCGAAGTTCAGTTATTCCTTCGTGCATGGCGATCGCCCCATCAGCATCGACAATTTCGAGATTGGGAGCTTGGGTGTGATGTTGGAGGGATGCTTCAATTTGTTGGCGATCGCCGACCAACAAAATTTCCACATCCAGTTCTTCAGACGCTCGGATCGCTCCGGCGACGATTTCATCAGGGGCGTGATCTCCCCCCATAGCGTCTACTGCAATTCTTGCGCGATTTGCTGCCATTGGTCCAAGTGATAGAAGCCTTCAAAATTTTAACAGAAGCCTTGAAAAATTCTGAATCGGGAATTCGGAATTCTCCAATTAGCTAAGCAAATAATGCTAAAAGAGAAATGATCCATAAAGGTCAATGTTAATTCAGATTATCGCATTGTGAGGAGGTTTTAGAATGCAAGAATTACTCGGATTTGCCTTGGGCAGTTTATTGGCCAATGTTTTG
This sequence comes from Crocosphaera sp. UHCC 0190, assembly GCF_034932065.1. Classification (NCBI taxonomy): domain Bacteria; kingdom Bacillati; phylum Cyanobacteriota; class Cyanophyceae; order Chroococcales; family Aphanothecaceae; genus Crocosphaera; species Crocosphaera sp. UHCC 0190. Next base: position 502,870 of record NZ_JAYGHP010000001.1, on the reverse strand, counting down.
GGACAAAATCAACCCTCTCTGAAAACAGTTCCTGTGGTGGCTTGGCAAGAGGCCAAAGTCTTTGATGTCCCTACCCAAAGCGATCCTCTGGTAGAGTCTATTGTGGCTGATTATCTCAAAGAATTAGCGTCTCTGGGATTTTCCCCTGGGCAACAAGGGATCTGGATTCAATCAGATTGGGCCTATTTAGGGGATCATCAAGCTAAGATGCCTCTTTCTGCTGCTTCTTTGACCAAAATTGCTACTTCTTTAGCAGCGTTGGAAACTTGGGGAACGAAACATCGTTTTGAAACCAAGATTTATAGCAAGGGAACCTTAAGCAATGGGGTGTTAAACGGGGATTTAATTATTCAGGGCAGTGGTGATCCCTTGTTTGTTTGGGAAGAAGCGATCGCTTTGGGTAACAAACTCAATCAATTAGGGATTCGGGAGGTTACAGGGAATTTAATTATCGTAGACAATTTTTATATGAATTTTAAGGATGATCCTCAAATTTCCGGGGAATTATTACAATTAGGGTTTAATTCTAATCGTTGGACTCCCCTAATTAAACAACAACATCAAGCTTTACCCCCGAAAACCCCTCGTCCTCAAATTACCATCAAAGGCAAGGTACAAACACAAGATAATCTTCCAGAAACGGCTAAATTACTACTTCGTCATCAATCTTTAACCTTGGCTGAACTTCTTAAACAAATGAATCTGTATAGTAATAATGCGATGGCTGAGATGTTAGCTCAATCTGTCGGTGGTGCGGCTGTGGTGTCCCAAATGGCCGCTAAAGGGGCTAAGATTGAACCCAATGAAGTGCAGTTAATTAATGGCTCAGGGTTAGGGGTAGAAAATCGGATCTCTCCCAAGGCCGCTGTAGGAATGTTAATGGCGATCGAAGAAAAATTAAAAGATAATCCCTTAACGGTAGCTGATTTATTCCCCATGGCGGGACGAGACACCACAGGAACAGTACAATGGCGCAATATTCCTGATGGGGTGGCGGTGAAAACGGGAACTTTGGCCCAAGTGAGTGCCTTAGCTGGTGTGATCCCCACCAAGGAAAGGGGTCAAGTTTGGTTTGCTATTATTAATCATGGCCCGAATGTGGATCGGTTTCGGGTGGAACAGGATCGATTGTTACAAAGATTAGCTAAACATTGGCAAGTAATGCCAGTAATTTCTCCCATAAAAACCCCTGAAAAAGTTACTTTAGGCGATCCTAATCGTAATCTCACAAACGAAAGTTAAAAATCAATTATCACTTGCGTAGGGTGGGTTAGGTGGCGATAACATATATTACTAATTTGTTAATTGATTATCCACCGTAACCCACCATCAATACGATTGATATTATAGATACCCAATCTTTTGGGTCTTGAAAGGTGATGATCGAGCTTTTTATTCAGATGAAAAATTTTACAAGAAGATGGTTAGACCTTATGTTAAAAGAGGAAAACCATTTTTTATTGTGATTAATCAGATTGATAAAATTGAACCATTTAGAGAATGGGACAGTCAAAATAAAAGACCAAGTGAAAATCAGCTAAAAAATATTGAAGAAAAAAGAAGAAGTGTTGCAGCTTTCTTTGACCTACCTTTGGCAAAAGTTCTTCCCGTGTCTGCTAACGAGCGGTATGGTCTGATGGAGTTAGTAGATGCTATGATTAATGATCTACCTAAAGAACAACAAGCTGTGATGGTAGATAGAATTATTAATAAAAAAAAATCTAATAATGAGCCTTCAATTGTTTCTAAACGTGCTAAAGCTAAAGCTAAAAAAGCTTGGTGGGAAATTACTCTTGATGTTGTGTCAAAGACGACTGGTATTTTAATTGATAGCCTAGCTAGTCCAATTAGTCCAATTCGTACAATTAGCAAAGCAGCTAAATGGTTTTTTTCCTGGATGTGATAATCATGTTTCAAAACTTAGTGCGATATTTGTATTGATTGTGAGATGCGATCGCCATTTATAATCGAGGTATGATCTAATTTCAAGGACTAAAGCTAATAATCATGAACCTAACGATTGAAGTTGAACAAGAAGAAGACGGACGCTGGATAGCTGAAGTAATTGATTTACCAGGTGTTCTGGTCTATGGTCAAACCGTTGAAGAAGCAATTACAAAAGTCCAAGCACTAGCATTACGAGTCTTAGCAGATCATCTAGAACAAAATGAAAAGACCTCATCAAAGTTGATTAACGTATCTTTTGAGGCAGCATGAGTCAATGGAGATCAACCAAAGCTAAGCAAGTATTAGCAGCTTTACTAAAAATTGGTTGGAAGATTAAACGAGAAACAAAGGGATCTCATCGTATTTTGTCACATCCTGATTGGCCAGACTTCGTTTTTGGGTTTCATGATAGAGAGGAAATTGGCCCCAAGATGCTGTCTCGTATTGCCAAGAATACAGGTTTGCAACCGAAAGATCTGTAGTGCGATCGCGTAGGTTGGATTGAGGCGGTGTCCTCTAAATTTCAAGCTTTTTCTTGATTCTCTCATGAATAATGCAGGTTAAGGATTCACCATTAAACATCAATTATCAATCTTATTATTGGGGTAGATTTTCAATGATTACCGCCCCTTTTTTTAGTTCCAAGTAAGCTAAACTAGAAAAAAGTACACCTCCAAATTTTGTTATGAGCTATCAAAATATTATTACGATTGAACCAGGGAAGCGGGGGGGTAAGCCTTGCATCAGGGGAATGCGAATAACCGTATATGACGTATTGGGGTGGTTAGCAGCAGGGATGTCTCATGAGGAAATTTTAGATGATTTTCCAGAGTTGACAGAGGAAGATATTAAAGCGTGTTTAGAAGTTGCTGCTAACCGAGAACGTTATTTAATTGCTGTGGTAGGTGGTACTTGAAACTACTGTTTGACCAAAATTTGAGCCGTAAATTAGTCTCTCGACTTGCCGATATTTTTCCTAATTCTAGTCATGTTCAGTTCTATAAAAGGTATAGTTGTGGCTTCCAGCTTCCTTGGGATTTTAAAAATCACTTCCGACTTCCGACTTCGGCCATATTCCCCCAATGGCCCAGAAGTGATAATGTATAGGGTGGCAAAAATAACATTACAGATTCTCTCTCAGCCAAATTATACGCTAATCCCCAAACAGACAAATAAGCATGGTAGCTACAACAGAACAAACAAGCGTTGGTAAAATCACCCAGATCATCGGCCCCGTAGTCGATGCTGAATTTCCCAGTGGCAAATTACCCCGTATCTACAACGCCCTGAAAGTAGAAGGTACAAACCCTGCCGGGAACATAGTTTCCGTCACCTGTGAAGTCCAACAATTACTCGGTGACAACCAAGTTCGCGCCGTTGCGATGAGTGGTACTGACGGCATGGTCAGAGGCATGAATGTTATTGATACAGGCGCACCCATCAGTGTTCCCGTTGGTAAAGCGACTTTAGGTCGTATCTTTAACGTCTTAGGGGAACCCGTAGACGAAAGAGGAGAAGTAGGAACCTCGGAAACCTCTCCTATTCACCGCCCTGCTCCTAAATTAACTGATTTAGAAACCAAACCCCAGGTGTTTGAAACTGGAATTAAGGTGATCGATCTGCTCACCCCTTATCGTCAGGGTGGAAAAATTGGTCTGTTTGGCGGAGCGGGTGTGGGTAAAACCGTTATTATGATGGAGTTGATCAACAACATCGCCATCCAACACGGGGGTGTATCCGTGTTTGGTGGAGTGGGGGAACGTACCCGCGAAGGGAATGACCTCTACAACGAAATGATCGAATCTGGCGTAATTAACGCTGAGAACCTCAATGAATCCAAAATTGCTCTGGTTTATGGACAGATGAACGAACCCCCTGGAGCAAGAATGCGGGTGGGTCTATCTGCTTTAACCATGGCTGAATATTTCCGCGATGTCAACAAGCAAGACGTACTGCTGTTTATTGATAATATTTTCCGCTTCATTCAAGCTGGATCTGAAGTATCTGCACTCTTAGGCCGGATGCCCTCTGCGGTTGGATATCAGCCCACCCTAGGAACCGACGTGGGAGACTTACAGGAACGGATCACCTCCACTAAGGAAGGCTCTATTACTTCCATTCAAGCGGTTTACGTCCCTGCGGATGATTTCACCGACCCCGCCCCTGCGACAACCTTCGCTCACTTGGACGGAACCACTGTATTATCCCGTGGTTTGGCTTCTAAAGGGATTTATCCTGCGGTTGATCCCTTAGATTCTACCAGCACCATGTTACAACCCAATATTGTTGGGGAAGAACACTATAATACAGCCCGCGCAGTACAATCTACCCTACAACGATACAAAGAATTACAGGACATCATCGCCATTCTTGGTTTAGATGAATTATCTGAAGAAGATCGTCGGACTGTAGATCGGGCCCGTAAAATTGAGCGTTTCTTGTCTCAACCCTTCTTTGTCGCAGAAGTCTTTACTGGATCTCCTGGTAAATATGTCTCTTTAGCAGACACTATCAAAGGCTTCCAAATGATCCTTAATGGAGAATTAGATGATCTACCTGAACAGGCATTCTACCTGGTAGGTGACATCAACGAAGCTAAAGCTAAAGCTGAAAAACTTAAGCAAGCTTAATTGATTGAGCGATCGCTGATGTAGGGGTCAACGGCCGTTGACCCCTAGGAATAAAGGATGTCGGGGCGAACGGCCGTTTGCCCCTAGGAATAACTGATAACTGATAATTAATAACTAATATGGCATTAACAGTTCGTGTAATTACCCCAGATAAGACCGTTTGGGACGGCAATGTCCAAGAAGCGATCTTACCCAGCACCTCTGGCCAATTGGGCATTTTAACTGGCCATGCTCCCTTATTAACTGCCCTGGATATTGGGGTGATGCGGGTTCGTCCTGATAAAGAATGGAAAAGTCTTGTGGTGATGGGTGGCTTTGCTGAAGTCGAACAAGACGAAATTAAGGTGTTGGTTAGTGCTGCTGAAGTTGGTGAAGCCATTGATAAAGAGGAAGCCAAAGCCGAATTTTCTGAGGCTCAGACCCGTTTAGAGGAAGCTAATAAGGGAACAGAACGTCGGGAACAAATTAAAGCGGCTACCGCGTTTAAACGTGCCAGAGCGCGTCTTCAAGCGTCTGGTGGTTTAGTTTAATTCTCTAACCTACGTTTCTCAAGCTCAGGACAGAGAATTAAACTCTGTCCTTATTTTTTTGACAGGAAAAACAGTCAAACTAAGTGGATGATCATAATTAATTGGATAAAACCCGTAGGCCGATGTACTGGCCATAACGGTTTCCTGATAAGAGTTTTCGCCTTTTGGTGGGCACTGCCCACCCTACAATTAATTTTGTTGAGGTACTTATGGGTTTAATGCTTTATTTTCTGCGTCATGGACAAACCGCCTACAGTAAGACTGGGGGATACTGTGGTAAGTTGGAAAATGATCCAGGATTAACCCCTGAAGGGGATGAAATGGCTAAAGCCTTTGCTGATACTTACGCTAACTTACCCTGGACAGCGATTTATGTTAGTCCTTTATATCGCACTAGACAAACAGCTAAGCCTTTGTGTGAAGCGATCGGGTTACGGATGCAACTACGACCAGGATTACAAGAAATTGGTTATGGTAAGTGGGAAGGAATGCACCCCACAGACATTGATCAGCAATATCATGATCTCTATGTGAAATGGTTAACTGATCCTGCTTGGAATGCTCCCCCAGGAGGGGAAAGGGGAATCGAGATTGCCCGTCGTAGTTCCAAAGTCATCGAAGAAATTGAACAAACTTATCAAACGGGTAACATTTTAATTGTCTCCCATAAAGCCACAATTCGCATTATGTTATGTGGATTACTTGGTATTGATATTAAATATTATCGTGATCGTTTTTTGATGCCTGTTGCGGCCCTGAGTTTGGTAGAATTAACCATCAGTGGCCCCCTGATTCATTTTATTGGCGATCGCTCTCATCTCAATGATTATTTACGTTCTTTACCTAATACCTAATCAGGGTAAGATCATTAACAAACAAGATTGATTAATTCAATTTTCTATCATTTTTTAACCTTTATTTTTTGAGGACTTAAACTCGTGTTAAATCCCGTTGAAACCGTTAAGCTTTTTGAATCTCAACCTGAACAAACCTTAACCGCCGGGGACATCATCTTTCGGGAAGGAGAGAAAGGTCAGGTAATGTATGGCATCGTGGAAGGAGAAGTCGAAATGTTCATTAATGGCAAAGTTATTGAAGTGATTCAACAAGGGGATGTCTTTGGACAAGGGGCCCTGGTTCATGAAGATTATTTAAGAGCATCTACTGCTGTGGCAAAAACTAACTGTAAACTCGCTTTTTTAGATCGAGAACATTTTCTTTTTGCAGTTCAACAAACCCCGATGTTTGCTTTAGAAGTGATGCGGAGTTATTCAGATCGTCATCGCCGTTTAAAACGGGTTATGGATAGTTTAGGAAATATTTAAAACCAGGGATAATTGAGGGAAAATGACCAACAGTGACACAATTTTTGTCCATATTTTAATTAACGGCAAAGTCCAAGGGGTCGGATATCGCTATGGAACGGTACAGGAGGCCAGAAAACTGGGAATTAGGGGATGGGTCAGAAATTTAGCTGATGGACGGGTAGAGGCGGTTTTTGGAGGGGATAAACCAGTAATTGAACAGATGGTGCAATGGTGTCATCAGGGGCCTCGTCATGCTCAGGTAACAGATGTAACGGTAGAACCCCTAGAACCCCAGTTATTTCAAGGGTTTGACATCAGAGAAACCCCATCTTAGCTATAAATTTATATTTTATTGTCGGGTGGGCAATGCCCACCTTACGATTTATTACGATAATAATGATGATAAGATTTGCCATCCTTTAATAAAATTGCCTTGCATCACCGCACAAATGCCCGCTAAGGCTTGAAATTCTTCAACTTTGGGTTGCTGTTCAAGAGCAGGTTTTAAGGCGGTTTCTGCTGCCTTGGGTTGCCAATTGTAGAGATAAATAAACGCTAAATAAGCATGATGATAAGGGTTATTGGGGTCAAGTTTAATCAGTTGTTTTAAAGCGGCGATCGCGCCTTGGGGATCTTCTTGTAAAACCTGAGATAATACTAACCCATAAGTCCAATTTAATTGATGGCTTCCTGGATGATTTTCTAAGCGATATTTGAGAGCAATTTCTGTTTGTTTGAGATAGTCTTGAATGGGATCATATTGATTAAAACGACCTACCTTACTAAATATTATATCTAATCCTGACATCCCTTGGCCTAAATTGACAGAAATTTCTCTTAATTGAGTTCCTAAGTCTAATTCAGGAGATATGATAGCAGGAGCATTATTATCAAGGGTTAAGGTAACATCAGGAACAGGAATTAAGTAGGTTTTATGGGTTTTGCGATTTAGATACATTGCTTGTAATTTATAGTCACCATTAGGAAGTTTTTTGTCGGGAAGCATGGCGAGATTTTCTATCACTTTAACTCCTTGATTATTGTCTAAGTCTCCATATAACATTCCCTTACCAATTCCATGATCATGTATCCAAGCAATTTCTGATGTTTTTGCTGTTTTAGGATACCAAGAGAGTAAGACAATTCCTTCTTTTAAATCTTGCCAATTTCCTGACCATTCATAAGTAATAGGTATGGGATAATTAGGAGAAGCTTGATCAGGAATAATGACTTTATCTAGTCTGATCTTATCACTTGCTTTAGGCAAACTTTCAACTATAATTGATTGCTCTTTGCGCTGATAGAGATTAACTAAACTTTTATCAGGCATTTCCCAAGTTTTAATAACTGAAAAATTGGGATTATTTTCTAAGGTTTTAGCAAAGGCTAATTGATTATCTCTAGCAAACCCATTATCTCCGGTTTTAGTAACAAACCAATCAAAGGATTTACTATCCTGAAGAATATAATCTTCCTTATTACCTAATTCTCGTCCATAGACTTGAAAATTAGCGAGTTGACCATAATAATTAAGGGTATTATGATTAATGGAATCAGTATTGGCAATTACGCCTAAATTAGCAATTTGATGCGGGGTCGTTTCTTGAACTGTTTTAATAATATCAGAAACCGGAATTTCTTGCCCTAAATAGGGTCTAAAGGAAACTCCAGGACTTAATAATAAAGATAGCTGCTCAGTACCAGGAATAGGAAATAAATTAGTAATCATTACCATAACAGCAACCATAACACTTATCCATCTAACAGGTTCCCATTTACCTCGCCATAGGGTCAAAAAATAGCCTAAAACTATTGCTAAGATTGGCAGATAGGACATAATATAGCGAGTATCTTTATTAAATATTGCCGAACAAACAAAATAGGAACCTACAAAATAAATACCTAACCATTGAATTCCTTTAATAGCTCTTTGACTATCAACATCTTCGTTAATTCCTGGGAATTTTCCTAAGAGATGTAAGAGTAAACCAACCAAGGAAACTATCAATAATACCCAACCCATTGCTAAGGGTAAATCTTGCCAGTAATAGGTCCAAGCAGCTAAAGTATTAAGAGGAGGATCTCCCTCATAAGTTGCAGGAATAGCATTAGAATTTTGTACCGTACTAAATAAATAAATCCAGTTAGTTCGATACCAGGGAAACCACAGTAAACTAGAGATAATAAAACTCACAATTAATTGTAATATTCTTTCCCAGTTTCGTTGCCATATATAACTAATTCCCAACCACAACAAAGGGGTAATAAGAAAAAACATGATACTTTGTTTTGTTAACAAAGCAAGTCCCCAAGCGAGTCCAAAATTTACTGTCCATAACCACTGTTTTTGTTTGGTTTTTTGTAATTTCCAGAGAGTTAGACAGCAAAAACAAGCAATAGTAAACGTCATTAATGGGGTATCAAGGAGAAACTGTAAACGAGTTTGATATAAGCGCGGAAATAACATCGATAACCCTGCACCCCATAACCCAACTTGAGGACTAAATAAGGTTTTTCCAAGGGTATAAACTGAGATAATTAGAATTGCGCTATAAAGTAAATTTGTCAATAAAGCTTGATCATTACCTAACCCAAATATTTTTTGAAAAAATGCTCCCAAAATATAGGTTATGGGAGGATATTTAGTTGATAACATCCAAAAACTACGCCACCATTCTCCATCTAATAATTGAGGGGAGCTTAAAGCATTTACATATTGCAGAGATTTGCTTAAATGATTACTTTGATCCCAAGCAGGGATAGAATGATCTAAAATTAACCAGAAGCGATCGCAGAGATTACTTCCTAACCATATTAGTCCTAGAATTATCCAGATATGAGTTTGAGTCAAGGAAAATTTTTGACGGGGCATAGGACAGTTTGTTATTCTATAATTGATTATTATTACCCTAAACTTAGACAAATGGCTAGTTCTTATAAGAATTTACTCTTGAAAAGTAACACAGCCTTCTAGACTGTCACAAGCAAGATGCTTATGTTACAGTATTTATCATCTTTAATCAACCTAAGCATGAATTATATCTGATGAATAAACTCAAATTATTGTTGTTATTTTTATTTCTTCTATTAAATCATTTTTCTGCGGTTGCTTCCCCGAAATCAGAGGAGATGAAGAAGTCTCCTATTCACACTAAACAGAGTTTTTTAGATGATTTACCTTGGTTAAGTTTATCATCAGTTGATATAGAAAAAATTGCCCAAACTCTAGCTAATGCTTATCAAGAAAAAAAAGCTATTATAAATTTCCCCTATTCTCTCACCCTACAGCAAGCACAAGAAATTCAAGAGCAATTAATTCAGCTTTTGATTCCCTATCAAGGTGATATTATAGGATATAAAGCAGGTTTAACTAATCCCAAAGCTCAGGAAATGTTTAAAGTTTCTGAACCAGTCTTAGGCAGATTGTTAGAACAAATGTTGCTACCTTCTGGGGCAAAAGTTCCAGCAAAATTTGGGGCAATACCCATGATAGAAGGTGATTTAATGGTCAGAGTAAGCAGTGAAAAGATCAATCAAGCAAAAACCCCCGAAGAAACTCTAAAATATCTCGATGCAGTGATTCCTTTTCTTGAATTACCTGATCTAGTTTATGATAAAGACGTACAATTAAACGGAGAAAAGTTAATCGCTATTAATGTGGGTGCAAGATTAGGAATTGTGGGAAAACCCGTTATTTTATCAGTAGATAAACTCAGTAATATTCAAATTACCCTAATTGATGAATCAGGAAAAGTTATTGCTCAAGGAGATAGTAAAGCTTTATTAGGTGATCCAATTAAGTCAGTTTTTTGGATCAAAGAAACCTTGAACAATCAAGGAAAAACCTTAAAGAAAGGTGATTTATTATCATTAGGTAGTATGACTCCTTTAATTCCTGTTAAACCAAGTAAAACAATCACCGCAAAATATCAAGGGTTAGAGGCAAACAAAACAACTGAAATATCTGTTATATTTGAAGAATAAATAAAAATTAGCAAAAAAATGAGTCACAATCAACGCAATCCTGTATTATTAGTTCATGGACTTTACAATACAGTTAATAAGTTTAATACCATGACTAACTATCTTACTAATTTAGGTTGGTCAGTCCATTGTTTTAACCTACAACCAAATAATGGTGATGGCCATCTTGACATCTTAGCAGAACAGGTTAACCATTATATTAATAATAATTTTGAACCCAACCAACCCCTTGATTTAATTGGGTTTAGTATGGGAGGAATTATCACCCGTTACTACTTACAACGTCTTGGAGGAATTGATCGGGTTCATCGTTATATTAGTATTTCTGCACCAAATAATGGAACTCTAACAGCTTATGCTTTATCTCGTCCAGGAATCAAGCAAATGCGTCCTAATAGTCAATTTTTGCAAGACTTAAATAAAGATATTCACGAGACATTAAGTCATCTCAATGTTACCATTATTTGGACTCCCTATGATTTGATGATTTTTCCGGCTCATAGTTCTAAAATAAATCTAGGAACAGAAATTAAACTCCCTGTTTTTAGTCATGAATGGATGGTCAGAGATACCCGACTTTTAAACATCCTCTCCCAGTCTTTATCCCAACCTGTTACTATGGTAAAAAAATCCTTAAATACTCGGTAAAATAAGCAAAAAATGGATGCTAAGTTAGAACAATTTTACATTAAATATCAAGCAGGACAAGATTTATTACAACGGGGACAATATCGCTTGAGTGTCCAAACCCTCGAAGAAGCAAAAGCATTAATTAACCCATCCTCATCCTTAGGAGGAGACGTACAAATGTGTTTAGTCACTGCTTATCAAGGAGTAGGACGTTTAGAGGATGCGATCGCAGTTTGTGAAGAATTAACCCGTCATCCTAACTTAGAAGTTCGTCAACAAAGTAAACGAGTATTATACATTCTTAAAGCCCCAAAATTAAAACGTCCTGATGCTTGGATGACTAAAATTCCCAGTACCAACCCAGAAGAAACAGATAACCCCCGTTATTTACAAGCAAAACCGATATCTAAACCCCAGGAAAAACCCACTTTAGAAGTAGAAGATTTGAGCCAAATAAATACTAAAGATAATGCTTTTGTTTGGGTAGCATTAGCATTATTATTGATTATTTTAGGATGTTTGGCTTGGTTATAGAGGCATTGTATACAAAGTCTCTACATAGTTAATTTTTGGCTGAATTTAATTCATCTACAACCCCCAATAATTCCCTTTCAAAACTAACTTGGGCCCGATTTGTTTTTCCCCCAAAATAACAGTGTTCGCCTTCTTTTAAGACCCAAATTTGTGAATGAGAAAGATAACTCATGATCACCCCGATCATTAATAACCCAAACCCACTATAGACAAAGGGAATTCCTGGATCAGCTTTAATTTGTAGTCCCGTACTACCAATTAATTCATGAATTTTTAGGGTGACACCGTTAATATTAATGGCCATTCCAGGACGAACGGCACCATAAAGATTACCCTTAGTATCATAAACCATCATGGTGCCTTGTAAGTCCCTCGTTAATAGAGAAACCCCTTCACTTAAATCCGGTTTTGTCGGTATCCATGTTCCCCAAATTTTGCCCTGTCCATTGGTATTTAATGGAGCCGCAGGAATGTTAAAAATTGGGCTATTATTGACTTGAACTTTAACTCCGGCAATTCCCCAATTTGTTTGATAAAAAGTTACCCCATGATAACGCAAAGGTTGATTAACATAAATGGTTTTACGCTCTAATTCTTCCCCTTGTTCATTAATAACTGAAAGATCAGAATAAAACTGATCAATATTACCATCAGGAGTATAATCAATCCAAAAACGATTGACTAAAATTCCCCAATCTTTAGGAATTTGCGGTGCAGATAAGGGGCCCGCTTCAATAATATTATTAACCTTAAATGCTGCCCCACTGGGAACCATCTCTTGGGCGAAAAATCCCGTTAATGCGCCCCAAATTGCGCCTCCTAATATGATTAACATGGCAGCATGAACTACAATTGGCCCTATTTTTCCTATAATGCCTTTTCTTGCATAAATGGCTTGATTTTCCTGGAAGATTTTATAGCCTTTTTTCTCTAAAATAGGAATAATAGGAGCGAGTTCACTAATTTCTAATTCCGTACTCAAAGCTAACTTTTCAAACTGTCGAGGTTGCTGATAAAAGTTCCAATGACGGGCAGCTTTTAAAGCAGGAAATTGACGGGTAAAGGTGCAAGCAGTTAAACTGGTACCAAATAACACTAAAAGGGATAAAAACCACCAGGTTGTATAAACATGATTTAACCCCAATATTAAAATAACTTGCCAAGTTAAAAAGCCAAATAACGCTGGATTTTCTGGGTAATTTTCTTGATAAAATGTTAAGGTTTCTCCCTGTTCAATAACCGTACCACTAATACTAAATAGGGCAATGGTTAATAGGAGGATAATCGCCAAACGCAAATCAGCCACAGTTTTAATTACTTTGCGTAAACTTTGTTGTGGCCAGGATAAGTTATCAGAAAGTTTTGATGAGTCAGATACAGTCATAAATTAGCTTAAGGAGGATTTTCTTTAGATCAATATTGTCGTTGTTTATTGGCTCATTCTTCAAAGAGTTAAGAATTTTTTTAGAATTGAGTAACTTCTAATTTATTTTAGTTTTACTTTTTAATTAAAATCGGCCTAAGGGCAATCGAGATAATAAAGAAAATATTCCAAACCCAATCAATAAAACCCCACTAACTGGATTAATCCAAGCCGACCAACGACGCAATTCTAACAGTTTTTTTAGGGTAGCCGTAAAGGTTCCTGCTAAAATTAAAGGCATGACATAACCAGCCGTATAAGATAATAGTAACACACCCCCTAACATCACATCTTGTTTAGTGGCAACCCAAGCCAATAAAGTAGCTAAAACTGGGGTACTACAAGGGGAAGCAATTAGTCCAAATGTTAACCCCAAAGAATAGGAACGAACCCCGGCTGGTAGTTGATCTGTAATCCAATCAGTTGCCCCTAAAGAGGGAAACCTTAAGGGAATTAATTCTAACAGATTTAGCCCCATTAAAATAGCAATAATACTCACAAAAATCGGTAATCCTACGCCAATTTGTCCATAAACTTTTCCTAAAGAAGCAGCTAAAATTCCCAACCCTGCCAACGTAGTCGCTAACCCCAAAGAAAACCAGATTGATTGAATCACACCTTGTAATTTTCCTTGAGATTCATAACCCCCAATATAAGCAACTGTGAGGGGTAACATTGACAACATACAAGGGGTTAAACTGGTTAAAAGTCCTGCTAAAAAAATGATAGCAATACTGATCCAACTCAAATGAGTTAATTGCATAGAAACCAGTTTATTAGCAAATTGTTCCAGATGATAAGCTTGATTTTGTAGGCTCTCTAGCATAATTGAGAAAGATTTTAATGGCTACTTTTGATTCTAGCCCAATTTTTTCGTCAAAATCTTACATCAACAAGCCTTAAAGATAAAGGCAAAAAATAGGGGAACCGTTCTTTGTCTGCTGAGCGGCTCCACCTGCGATCCATCCTTGAGAGGAGAACACTTATGACTTAACTATAGACTTATCAGGAATAATTGTCAATACTAATGAGAATTATTATTAATAAACTTGTCGCAGCGAACTGCTGTTTGCTCCTAGGATCTCGCAACCTTCAAATTATGCGATAAGATTTTCGTATTTATGGATGTGTGTGAGGAAAAGAATCCCATGAAAGCGCAACAGCATAGAAACTCCGCGCCAAGAGTTTCCCGATGGTTATGGCTCACCCTTGGACGATATAGCGGACTTATTGGCTTAGTCTGGATACTCCTGAGTCTTCCCGGCCAAGCAGCAACAGAGCTACGCATAGCCATTAAAAAAGGGGTTAATGGGGTGCAAATTGGCAGTTCAACCCCTGCCTTGGTAAAAGATGCCGCAGGACGAAAATTAGGAGAATTGGCCCCATTAGATGGATTTACGGTGAAACCCCGTGGCAGTGGGGTAAATCTTGAGCAATGGAATTCCAGTTATTTAGTGATTGAACCGACAGCAGATGGGGTAGTATGGATCGGCGATCGCTGGTATCGGGGCAAAGTGAGAATTATCCGTCAAGGGAGTGGTGTCACCGCCCTAAATTTAGTTGATTTAGAAGAATACTTGTATAGTGTGGTGGGGTCAGAAGCTTATCCTACCTGGCCCCAAGAAGCGTTAAAATCTCAAGCAGTGGTGGCCCGTACCTATGCCCTGTACCAAAGTTCTAAGGCTAGTAACCGTTTTTATGACCTGGATACAACCACCAAAACCCAAGTATATAAAGGTTTAGAAACAGAGTTTGTCAGTACCCAAGACGCGGTAAAAGCAACCACAGGACAAGTTTTAACCTACAAAGGCAAAATCATTCTCGCTGCCTTTCATTCTTCTTCTGGGGGACATACAGAGAATGTTGAGGATGTTTGGAGTTCTCCGTTACCTTATTTGAGAGGGGTAGTAGATTACGATCAATTAGCTCCCGTGTTTCAATGGAGTAAGACCTTTAGTGCCAATGATATGGGTAATTTATTGGGAGGGGTGGGAGCAGTGCGATCGCTAATTCCCGAAAGAACAACCCCTAATGGACGAATTATTACTTTAAAAGTGGTGGGCAGTCGGGGTTCCCGTCGGGTAACGGACGATCAGTTACGCAAAGCATTAGGGTTAAAAAGTACCTTATTTACCGTTTCTGCCAGTAGTGGAACCTTTGAAATTGACGGGAGAGGTTATGGTCATGGTATTGGGTTAAGTCAATGGGGAACCCATTATCTTGCAGAACAAGGTATTCCTTACGATCAAATTGTGAGTCATTATTATCAAAATGCTCAATTAACAACGATTAAGTAATATTCAATCCCTAAATGTTTGCTACAGATGCCAGGTAGAGGCGTTTTATGAAACGTCTCTATTGCCTAATTTTATGGTTCTACCGAACTTGTTATGTTAAATTAACATCGACAGACAGACTAAACTCTGATGCTATATAAACGAAGCCTCCCTTCGGAGGCTAAATTAAACCCGCGTAGGCGGGTTTTGTCTTTATAGCTTAACCCTTAAGGGTTTAAGCGTATAATTTCTAATAGTTTTACATGGTAAGCTGTTAAGCATTTAAACGACGTTAACAGAATTCCCTTTATTTTTAAGTTTACGATTCCATTTAATAACGAGTTCTCCTTCATTTAAAAGTCGATGTAATAGAAACTCTAACTCTTCAATTGATTTGAAAAGACGGTTAGCAATATACTCTTTTGATGAATGCCAAACTAATTCAATTAAATTGTAATCTGGACTATATTCAGGAAGAAACTCTAAGTGTATATTCGGCATTTCTGCTTCTATTTTCTTTAATATTTCTTCTTTTTTATGGAAGCTCGCATTGTCCAAAATTATTACTACTTTCTCTCCTTTATCCTTAAAATCTTCAGCTTTATTTCCTTTCTCAACCCATTCATTTACCAATTCTTTATAAAACCCTTTCATGACTTGATAAAAATTCTCAGAATCTCCTTTCTCAATGAATTCTACCCATCTTTTTTTATCTGAATATCTTAACCCTCCCATCACATTAATCCGACCTCTTCTTCTATCTCCTCTTACTTTTTTTCTTGTCCCTTTTTTACTCCAATTTTTTCTTCTTGTGACTCTTAAACTAAACCCACTTTCATCCCAAAACCATAATTGTAGATTTTCTGGAGTCTTTTTCATAATTCTTATATACTCTTTTAATTTCTTTTTGAATGCTTTTCTTTTTTTCTTATCCCATTTTTTTTCTAGGCTGTATTTTGCCCAGATATAAACGTACTTTTTTCTTTCTAATATCCTCCTAACTTGTGAACTACTCAACTTGATTCCTGTCTTCTCTTCTAAGTAAATGGCTAATCTATTGGCTGTCCATCTTCCAAATTCATACCCTAATTCTTCTGGCTCTTTATCAACTGTTTCTAATAATAATTATATATATTCTGGAGTTGCTTTTTTATGATTTCCTTCCATTCTTCCGTCTTTCAAGCTTTCAAGATTATCCTCATCCCCATGAACGCACCAATAAGAGACTTTCTTTTGTCCACAGCCTAAGAATTCAGCGATTGCTTCCTGCGTTTTTCCGTCATTTAATAACAACAGTATTAAAATTCTTTCTCTAATTTCATAATTTTCTTCCTCTTTTAAAGCTTTCTGTAGCTTTTCTTTTTGTTCTGGTTTCAGATAATTTTTAGCTGGCATATCTCAGTCTTTTATTTTTTCCTGTTTCTATTATACGTTATTTGAATGCTTAACAGCTTAGTATCAATTTATAAAAAGTATGAGAATCTAGCAAGTCTGAAAAAATCAATAAGAAAATCTAAAATTTAGTATTTCCTGACTTATCATTCCTATAATATGAGTCGAACTATGGCCTTTTCTCAAGCAGTGACTAAAATAAAATTGAAGTAAACCTATTCAATTCGTTAAGGTAAAAGCGATCGCCTCTAAAATTGGATCAGTCATACCCAACAATAGCAACATGGTACAACTTTCCCCCAAACCTGGAGAAACCGCCCCCCAAATTCTCCTTGAAACCGCTACTCTTGATGTACAAGGCATGAAATGCGCGGGTTGTGTTAAAGCAGTAGAAAGACAACTCACCCAACAATCAGGGGTAGTTTCAGCTTGTGTTAATTTAATTACAGAAGTAGCAGTAATTGAATATACCCCCGAAACCGTGCAACCGGAAATTTTAGCCGAAAAATTAACGAAAGTTGGCTTTCCTAGTGATGTTCGTAACACAGAAACCATTACAGCCAAACAAACCCATCTTAATCAGCTTCAACGCCACAAACAAGAGGCACAACAACAAAAAATTAGTTTAATCACCGCCGCAATTTTATTACTTTTTTCAGGATTAGGCCATTTAGAACATTTTGGCGGCCCTTCCCTCCCCTTACTCAGTAATCTTTGGTTTCACTGGGGACTCGCTACCCTCGCTTTATTAATCCCAGGTAGAGAAATAATTATAGACGGTTGGCGAGGATTATGGCACGGTATGGCCAATATGAATACCTTAGTAGGGTTAGGAACCCTTAGTGCCTATTTTGCCAGTTGTATCGCTTTATTATTGCCCAGTTTGGGGTGGGAATGTTTTTTTGATGAACCCGTGATGCTGTTAGGGTTTATTTTATTGGGACGTACCCTAGAAAAACGAGCCAGAAACCAAGCTTCTGCCGCCTTAGAAGCCTTAATGTCCCTGCAACCAGCCGTGGCCCGTTTAATTGGTGATCCCTTCTCCCAAGATAGTTCTAGCATTGATATTCCCGTAGAACAAGTACGAGTTGGGGAATGGATAAGGGTACTTCCAGGAGAAAAAATTCCTGTAGATGGGGAAATTATTACCGGAGAGACGGCCATTGATGAATCTTTGGTAACGGGAGAATCTTTACCTGTGGCCAAAAAACCAGGAGATGCAGTAATTGGAGGCACTCTCAACCAATCAGGGGTAATTGCCCTCAAAGTAACACAAGTAGGGAAAAATACCACCTTAGCGCAGATTATTGCCTCTGTAGAAGCTGCCCAAACCCGCAAGGCCCCAATACAACAATTTGCTGATACTGTAGCCGGATATTTTGCCTATGGGGTGATGTTGGTTGCTTTATTCACCTTTCTCTTTTGGTTTGGCCTGGGAACAAAATGGTATCCCCAAGTCTTAATGACAAGCCATCATTCGATGGCCATGGGGTCAACTTCTCCTCTTTTACTCAGTTTAAAATTAACGATCGCTGTTTTGGTAGTTGCTTGTCCCTGTGCGTTAGGTTTGGCCACACCCACCGCCATTTTAGTGGGGACAGGTATTGGGGCCGAAAAGGGCCTATTAATTAAAGGGGGGGATGTCTTAGAAACCGTCCATCAATTGGATGCCATTGTTTTTGATAAAACCGGAACCCTCACCCAAGGCCATCCTACCGTCACTGACTGTCTTCCCCTCACGGAGATCAGCCCCCAAACCTTGTTACAATTAGCGGCAACGGTGGAAAGTGGCACAAATCATCCCCTAGGGTTAGCGATGGTAGAAGCAGCCCAACAGCAAGAAATTCCCCTATTAACGGCTGAACATTTCCAAACCGAAGCGGGAACCGGAGTAAGTGCCAAAATAGACGGGAAAACTGTTTGGTTAGGCAATGAAACCTGGTTAAGCGATCGCGGTATCAGCTTTGAGCAACCCCAACTAACCGAACCCTTAACCCAAGCAGGTAAAACCGTCGTTTATTTGGGCATTGACGGGGCATTACAGGGCGTTTTAGCCCTCCAAGATACCCTACGTCATGATGCTAAAACAACGGTTAAGGAACTACAAAAACGGGGCTTAGAGGTTATCTTATTAACAGGGGATCATCCTCAAGTTGCCCAAGCGATCGCCACTCAATTAGGCATTACTCAAGTCTTTGCTCAAATTCGTCCCAATGGCAAAGCGGCGATCATTGAAACCTTACAAAAAACGAAAAAAGTGGCTATGGTAGGAGATGGGATCAATGATGCCCCTGCCCTTGCTCAAGCTAATTTAGGAATGTCCCTACAGGGTTCGACAGAAGTGGCAGTGGAAACCGCTGATATTGTTTTAATGAGCGATCGCCTTTTTGATGTGATCACCGCCCTCGATCTCAGTTTAGCCACCTTTAGGAAAATTCGTCAAAATCTGTTATGGGCTTTAGGATATAATACATTTGCGATTCCCATTGCTGCGGGTTTCCTGCTGCCAAGCCTAGGATTTATTCTCAGTCCTGCTTTTGCCGGTGGGTTGATGGCATTCAGTTCTGTCACTGTAGTGACTAACTCATTGTTACTCCGTCGTCAGTTCCCCAAGCAACCCTCAAGGTGATTGTCATTTGTTTTAAACTGTTAAGGTGATGGCTGGAAAATCTGTACTCCCTCAACGAGATCATTTTCTGATTATCGAGGATGATAAAGGCAGACAAGAAATTCTCTTGCAAGATGCTACTTACACTATGGGTAGATCTCAAGAGTGTAACATTCGCCTGCGTTCTCAATTTGTCTCTCGCCACCATGCGACGGTTTATCGACGAGTCCGAGAAGACGGATCGAGTTATTATCGTATTGTGGATGGGGATATCGAAGGTAAGCGCAGTGTTAATGGGCTGTTGATCAACGGCATTAAGGAATCTGCCCGCGATCTCCAACACGGGGATGAGATCGTTTTTGGTCCCCAAGTCTTCGCTATTTATCAGTACCGTCAGCGGGATAAATTTCCCACTCTACCCAGTAATGATCCCTTTGATATTACCCTGATCGATCCTGCCATGATGGATTATGACGAGGATACGATGGAGTATGATTAACTAGCAACGGCAGCAATTAAACGCCATTCTTGACTCTGCTTAAGGGCAAGCTGAAGTTTTTGAAATAGTTGTTGACAATGATTGTTGGGGTTTAAGGGTAATTCGTCATTTTTAATCACAAAAATGACGGGAACTTCGTTATTTTGAGCAGCGGTGCTTTCAACGAGTGCCTCTACGGTAACTAACTTAGAAAAAGGAACTTGACCAGGAATTTCTCGGGCCATCAGATAATCAGTTGCTTGATAAACCACCTCAAAATCACAAGATTCTACTAATTCGCAGAGTAAAATAGGGATCTGCTCTAAATTAGCTTTTGCTACGAAGGAAGATGTGTAACGTGCCATAAATGTTAAATTCCTAATGCAATCTTAACTCATTAACTGCTGTCATCTTATAAAAATGAACCCGTTTCGACAACTGATAGGACAACCCCAAGGGGTTGAATTATTACAACAAGCGATCGCTCACAATCGAATTGCGCCTGCTTATTTATTTGCCGGGCCACCAGGGGTAGGACGGGGCTTAGCTGCTAAATGTTTCAGCGAATTATTATTATCGTTACATTTGGCTGAGGAAAAGCAAATCTTATTAAGAAAACGGGTGGCTGACGGAAATCATCCTGATTTATATTGGGTAGAACCTACTTATCAACATCAAGGACAATTATTGACAGCCAAAGAAGCAGAAGAAACGGGGGTTAAACGAAAAGCTCCTCCGCAAATTCGGATTGAACAAATTCGAGATATCACGCAATTTTTAAGCCGCCCTCCCTTAGAAGCGTCTCGCTGTGTGGTGGTTATTGAAGCAGCAGAAACCATGACAGAAGCGGCGGCTAATGGCTTATTAAAAACCTTAGAAGAGCCAGGAAAAGCCACTCTAATTTTAATTGCTCCCAGTGCTGATGCTTTATTGCCAACCTTAGTTTCCCGTTGTCAAAAAATTCCTTTTTATCGTCTTTCTCAAGATAATTTAAAGACAGTTTTAGGAAGACTTGGTTATGAACAAATTGTCAATGATGAGGAAATTTTAGGGTTAAGTCAAGGTAGTCCCGGAGAAGGGATCACTGCTTGGGAACAATTACAAGCTATTCCCTTTGAGTTAAGACAAAAATTTAAGAAATTTCCCGCCACACCTTTAGAAGTGTTTGATTTGGCAAAAATAATTACCAAAGAGTTAGATAATTCAGGACAATTATGGGTCATGAATTACTTACAATATTCTGACTGGCAAAAACGGCAAAATCCTATTATTGTGCAAAAATTGGAACGTGCAAAAAAACAACTATTAAGTTATGTGCAACCTCGTTTAGTCTGGGAATGTTTGTTATTAGAACTAATAACCTTAACTTCGTCCCCATAATAGGATAAAATTAAATAATATGTGGATATATTGTCCCAAAATCACCACTTATCAACAATAAAGGACTGCATCAATGGCATTAGTTATTAGTACCGTAAACATGAAAGGTGGTGTGGGTAAAACAACCCTAACCGTTAACTTAGCCACCTGTTTAGCCAAACATCATGGAAAACGGGTTTTAGTCTTAGATTTAGATGCTCAAATTAGTGCAACGCTCAGTTTAATGTCTCCTCATGAGTTTGCTCAAACCAGAAAAAAACGTCGTACTTTGAGTTATTTAATTGATAATCTTATTCAACCCAATCCCTATAGTAAGCTGGATATTAATGATATTATTCAACCCTATATTTGTGGAATTGAAGGCTTAGACTTATTACCAGGAGATTTAGAGCTTTACGATGAATATATCGTCTCAGAAATGCTCCATAAACAAGCAGAGATGATTGAAAATCCAGATTTTGAGACGGTTTGGAATCACTTTGAAAGAGTGTTAATGCAGAAAATATTAGAGCCAGTTCTTGAACATTATCACTTCATTATCATGGACTGTGCGCCTGGTTATAATCTTTTAACCAGAAGCGGATTATCTGCTAGTAATTATTATTTATTACCGGCCCGTCCCGAACCTTTATCGGTGGTAGGAATGCAGTTATTGGAACGTCGTATTGCCAAATTAAAAGAAAGTCATCAAAATCATCAACCCCTTAACTTAAATTTATTAGGGGTCGTTTTTATCTCATCAGGAGGCGGTTTATTAAGTCGTTACTATGGTCGAGTTATGAGAAGAGTCCAAGAAGATTTCCCCCCCCATCACCTCTTTAATACCTCAATTCCGATGGATGTTAATGTGGCAAAAGCAGTCGATAATTTTAGTCCTGTAGTGGTTTCTATGCCAAATTCTAGCGGCTCAAAAGCATTTATCAAATTAACGGAAGAATTTTTAAATAAATTGCCAGCTTCATAATCTAGATGAAGATAGTCCTGTTTATTTTTTAGGTAGCATTATTCTCATTGAAAAGTCTGAAAAGCCTCAAGTAGAAGTTGTAGATGGACAACAAAGATTGACCACTTTAACTTTATTGATTTCTGTATTTCGACATCTATTATCTTCAGAAAGTAACGCTAATTAATATTAATACCCTACTGACTTCGTTAAGAGGTGAGTTGAAATACCTCCGAAACAGTTAACCTTAGTTCCTGAAACATAGGAGATTTAATTAAATCATCCTGACTAAAATTACCCACTTCTTTGTAACTATCTCCTGTTAATTGTAAGATTGAAATGGTTTGTCTTTGAGGATCAACAATCCAGTATTCAGGAATACGACAATCTTGGTATTGTATTCTTTTAGCAATATAATCTCTTTCCCTTTGAATTTCACCAGGACTAACCACTTCAATAACTAATAAGGGAGGTGACATAAATAGACGAAGGGTATTTCTTTTTGAGAGTTGTTGAATATGTTCTTCTCGAATAATGGTTAAATCAGGATAGCGGTTTTTGGGTTCTCCTCTGACTTCTAATTCTAAATTATCGTCATATTGTAAATACTCTTCAAAGGTTTGAAACCGAGGTTTAGTGGTTAACATTGCATTCAATAGTGGGTAGGTTTTTCTCAAAAACGACTTGATGAAGGTAATTTATAATTGAGAATAAAGAATGAAGAATTATTTTTGTGCTTTACTATTTTTAATGATTCTAAAACTTACTATTATTAATCATAACATAGCATTAATTTATCAATAATTAATGAAAAACAAGAAAGAAAAATTTTCTAAAAATCAGATGGGCAGAGGGGGACTCGAACCCCCACGACCGAAGCCGCCACATTTTGAGTGTGGTGCGTCTACCAATTTCGCCATCCGCCCTTGGCCATAGCTTTTTGATTATACTCTGTTTTGCCTGTTTCTAACAAGTGGTGATAATCTTGAGAACTGGCCCAGTCATCAATTTCTTTAGCCCGCAAAACAGGGACAGGATGGGTCAATTGTTCCGTTTGCGCCTGTTTTAACATTTCTCCTAAAACAGTGTTGCTAATAGCTTCATAATCCCTCGCTTGTTGGATAAATGCTTCTAGGTTCAACTGGGGAGCTAAGGTAGGGGAACCTCCAGCCAATTTCATGAGAATTGACATCACCACTTTCGGATCTTGGGTTGCTAGTAAAGCAGCGCGATCGCAACTAAATTCAGCACAGCGCACCCATTGCAACATTTGAGTTTGTAAAGATTGAGCGATCGCCCCTCCCCAAGTAGGCAATAAACTAGCTCCTAAGACCATCAGATTTGCTAAGGTGAGATAAACTCCATGTTCACATTTTAGGTGTCCGAGTTCATGGGCCATGACCCCTTGAATCTCTTCTGGGGTCAACATTTCCACCAGGGAGGTATGAATCACCATAAAAGGCTGTTTTCCCTGCATGGCGAAAGTATAAGCATTGGGGACAGGGTTTTGTTGCAGATAGAGTTGAGGGGGTTCTAAATCAAGGATACGACAGGCTTCTAGCAGTAGGTTGTGGAGGTGGGGCAGTTGTTGCTGACTGACTAAGACACTAGAGGCGATGTTATTGAGATAGAAAAACTGCTCAGCGACAGAACCCAGTAAACTCCTGACCATCAGATCTAGGCCAGGGAGTTGTTTTAGTGCGGTGGTGGCTTGTAAATCGAGGGGATGACGAAAATCGTCAGCTTTGAGGCCAATTAACTGGGTTTTTGATAATTGCATTGCTATTCAGGAGATAATAACCAATTTTTAACCCGTTGAAGACTTTTCCAGTCGGGTTTACGGCTTAATCCATCTTCGATGTTTTCCATGATATCTTGATGAATATCTTGATCCAGGGACATCATTTGTAAGGCCGCTTCAATATGGGGACGGACTCCTTTGGCTCCGGTGTCTAATATGGCTAGAGCCAGGTTGATCCGAGCTTGGGGGGGTCTATCATCAATCTTAACGCTTTTTTGGGCGGCTTTGAGGGCGCGATCAGGTTTGTCCGCCAGGAGGTATAACCAAGCTAAACAGGCCCAAGCGGTGGCATTTTTGGGAGCGCGATCGCAGATGTCTTTAAAATATGGAATTAGGGTATTAACGGACTCCCCTTGTTTATAGCGTTCTAAGCCTTGATCGAAGGCTGTGGCCACTGAATCAGTCATTTTAAATTTTTCAGGTCAGATAATTGGGACAAAAAGAGACAGAAAGAATTTTTCTGCCCCAATTATTTACCATACAGTGAAACGGTGAGTTTGAGGTTACTAAACCCCAAAGGACTTGCCACAACCGCAAGTTTGGTTAGCATTGGGATTGGTAAATTGAAAACCACCACCGATCATGGCGTTGCTGTAATCGAGGACTAGGCCATAGAGATAGAGGATACTTTTGCGATCGCAGACGATTTTAAAGCCCTCGTAATCGAAGACTTCATCCTTTTCATTAATTTGGCTAATATCTTCAAAATCCATCAGATAGGACATTCCCGAACATCCTCCTTGACGGACTCCGACGCGCAAACAGAGATCTTTTCCCTGTTGTTCCCGCAACATGAGGACGTGGTTTAGGGCAGTTTCTGTTAGTTGAATGCCTTTGGATTGAGTTTGAGTGGCTTGTGTCATCAGTGAGGGTGACTCCTAAAAGCGATAGAACGTCAAGCTTTCTATCTTCTATCATAACGAGTTGCTGATGAATTTTAACCTTTTCTCAGAGTTAAGCAACGATATCACCCATCTGGGTAGTGGATAAGTCCTGCTTTGATGATAAGACATCATGAAGAGCAACCACCTGACCAATAACCGCGATCACTGGTGCTTCAAATTTTTCTCGTTCCACTTGTTCTAAAATGCTGGCTAATGTGCCGATTAATTCTTCCTGTTCCGGCCGAGTTCCCCAACGAACTAAAGCGATAGGGGTTTCAGAACTTAACCCACCTGTTTGTAATTGGGTAATAATATTAGTTAAATTATGAACCCCCATATAAATCACAATGGTTTCTGAACCTTGAGCGATCGCTTGCCAATTAATATTAGGCCGATATTTCCCCGTTGCTTCGTGTCCCGTCACAAAGGTAACAGAAGAACTATAACCCCGATGTGTTACGGGAATAGCTGCATAAGCGGGGGCCGCAATACCTGCGGTGATCCCTGGCACTACTTCAACGGGAATACCTGCATTAACTAAGTCTTGCATTTCTTCCCCTCCTCGGCCAAAAACAAAGGGATCTCCTCCTTTAAGTCTTACAACAACGGGATATTGACGGGCTTTTTCAATTAAAGTTTGAGTGGTTTCATCCTGTAATTTGGAATGACGACCCCGACGTTTTCCTGCATCAATTTTTAAGGCGCGATCGCTGATCATCTCCAAGATTGGAGGGCTTACCAGCGCATCATAAACCACTACATCAGCGTGTTCTAACAAAGTTTTGCCTTTTAAGGTCATTAACCCTGGATCACCTGGCCCTGCGCCGACTAAGTAGACTTTTCCTAAACATGGTTGCGTTGCTATTGGAGTCATCGGGTTATTTCCTCTACCATCAATTTTGCTAATTCTGACGTTGCTCCTAAAGGGTTTCCTAACTTAATCTCAATATTGGGTAAACTTTGTTGTAATTGGTGAACTTGTTGCTCAATAATGCTTGTAATGCCACCAGTAAACAGAAAATAAGGCACAACTGTAATACTTTTGTTTTCCTGTTTAACTAAGGCGTAAATTTGGTCTTGTAAACTGGGTGCAATACTCCAATAGGCAACAGTCGCGTTTAAACAACTGGCTATCATCTCAACGGACTGATTACCACCCGGACGACGACTACCATGAGCGATAATCATTCTAGCGTCTTGGGGGTGACTAGAGAACTGACAAGACAGAATATTAATTAATCCTTCATAACTTCCTAAATGGGGGCATAATTCTAACTCAATGATGTTTCCTAATGCTTGTTGAGCGATCGCCACTTCCCTGGGAATATCTTCTCTGACATGAATCCCTGGTAATAAAAATAAGGGGACAATTTTTAGACAATTAATACCCACAGTACAAGCTTTCTCAGCAAATTGTTGAATTCTCTCTGCTAAGGATAGGTCAGCGAGTTCTAAGGACGCTGTTTCGACGAACATGGGGGAAACAGGAGAAAGCACGGCAGAACGAGTGTTTTTGCGGTTGCTCATTCCCTGTAAGCAGGTAGTCTGAAGATGTTGCTGTACTAAATAAGATAACCGTTCTAGGGCAATTTGGGGGCGAGGATCACGGCTACCGTGGGAAACAAGAAGATAGGCAGATGTTAAAGTCAAGGTATTTGAAATAATTCTTGTAATTTATCTTAACGAAATTCAACCATTAAGGATACAATCGGTTCACAACCTAATTGAAACTTGAAATCATGACTCAACCTTTAATTCCTGTGATCCTTGCTGGTGGTAAAGGGGAACGATTTTGGCCCCTCAGTCGTCGTCAACGTCCCAAGCAGTTTTTATCCCTTGATGGTAGTGGGGAAAGTCTACTACAAGCTACTGCTAATCGTCTGTTACCATTAGCACAAAATTGGGATAATCTTTGGGTGATTACTGCGGCTCCGATTGCTGATGGGGTAAGGGAACAATTACCCAATTTACCCGATAGCAATTTATTAGTTGAACCCCAAGGAAAGGATACTGCACCAGCAGTTGCTTGGGCAACTTTAGAAATTAGCAAACGCTATGGAAATGATGCGGTAATCGGCTTTTTTCCGGCGGATCATTGGATTAAAGATACCGATCAATTTGAACATACTTTAAAGGCAGCCGCGCAATTAGCTTTAACCGAAAATGCTATTGTTACATTAGGGATTAAACCTAATTATCCAGCAACAGGTTACGGTTATATTGAACAGGGAGATATGTTTGGTAATTTTGATAGTTTACCTGTTTATAAAGTAAGCCGTTTTACTGAGAAACCCAATCAAGAAACAGCCGAATCTTTTATTGCTACAGGTAAATTTAGCTGGAATAGCGGGATGTTTATTTTCCGCGCAGGTATTGTGTTAGATGAATTAGAAAAACACGCGCCCCAAATCTTAACTCCTCTTCAAAAAAATGGCAAAGATGCTTATGCTGATTTAGAAAAAACCAGTATTGATTATGCCTTAATGGAAAAAACTCAATTAACCTATGTTTTACCTGCTAATTTTGGTTGGGATGATTTAGGTGACTGGAATTCTTTAGAACGATTAGTTAGTAGTACAGGTAAAAATGTAGAATTAGGAAATCATGTCGGATTAGATACTGAAGGCGCGATCATTTATGCAAGTGATGATCAAGAAGTGATTGCCACCATTGGATTGGAAGATGTAGTAATTGTTCGAGATAAAAATGTCACCCTTGTGGTCAATAAAAACCGCACCCAAGACATTAAAAAGCTCCTCAAACTCTTACAAAATAACGATAACCTTGAGAGTTTACTTTAAACTTCCTATCTATTACTTTGTCCCTTTTTAATTCTTTCTTCTTTTATGTTTTCCTTAACACAAACCAGTACGCGCCAACGAGAAATTATCGAAGTAGTTCTCAGTAATGGCTGGGATTATATGAGGGGATTATTAACAGGAGGAAAGGCAGAAAATCCTCAGATTCCCACCCCAGAAGTTCTCCGTAACATCTTAGTAGAACTTGGGCCATTTTATGTCAAGTTAGGGCAAATTTTAAGCACTCGTCCTGATATTTTACCCCCAAACTATATTAAAGCATTAACAGCATTACAAGCGAACGTTCCTCCTGTTAGTTGGCTCGAAATCGAAGGACTTTTGCGTCAAGAATTACCTCAACCCATTGAGACAATTTTTAGTAAAATTAATCAGCAACCTATTGCCGCTGGTTCTATAGGACAAATTCACCGTGCAACCCTAACCAATGGTCAAGAAGTTGCGATTAAAGTTCAACGTCCAGGTATTGATAAAATTGTTGATCAAGATATTACTTTAATTAAGGGAATTGCTGAATTAGTTTCTTTGACAGAATTTGGTCAAAATTATGATGTTGTCAAACTTGCTGATGAATTTTCTCAAGCTATTAAAGCAGAATTAGACTTTACAAAAGAAGCCCTTTATACAGATAAAATACGCAAAAACTTATCAGAAAGTCGGTGGTTTGATCCTAAAGAATTAGTGGTTCCCCAAGTATATTGGGAGATGACAACGGAAAAAATATTAGTCTTAGAATGGTTAAACGGTAAACCAATTTTACAGGCCGATTTAAGCATTCCACCCACTAATAAACCCATCGAAAAACGTACACAGGAAATCACAACCTTATTATTTAGAGCATTTTTTCAACAAATTTATCTCGATGGATTTTTTCATGCAGATCCTCATCCTGGTAATATTTTCTACTTAGATGATGGTAGAATAGCTATTATTGATTGTGGAATGGTAGGTCGTCTCGATCCCCGAACACAACAAATTTTAACTGAATTATTGTTAGCAATTTTTGATTTAGATGCTCAAGGATGTACCCAATTAACCATTGAATTATCCGAGTCAGGAAAAGGGGTAAGTTTAGAGAGATTACAAAATGACTATGAACAGATTTTACGCAAATATTATGATTTAAGTCTCTCTCAATTTAACTTTAGTGAAGTCGTCTATGAAATTCTACAAATTGCCCGAAAGAACAAGTTAAAAGTTCCAGGAAATTTAGGATTATATGCTAAATGTTTAGCCAATTTGGAAGGGACAGCTAGACAGTTTAACCCCTCAATTAATCTTTTTGATGAAATTAAGCCGTTAATGGCAGATTTATTCCGTCATCAACTGATTGGTGATACCCCCCTACAAACCAGTTTAAGAACCGTTTTAGATCTCAAATCAATTTATTTGAAAACGCCGCGACAAGTGGAAATGCTGCTCGATAGATTATCTTCTGAAACCCTACAATGGAATTTAAGATTACAAGAATTAGAACCCTTACGTCGTAGTGTGGATGCGTCAGCAAATCGCCTTTCTTTTAGTGTTGTGTTAGGATCGCTAATTATGGGTGCTGCGATTATTTCAACAGGTTCTCAAACTCAACAATTATCATTGATTAGTAATGTTTTGTTTGCCGCAGCTAGTTTATTAGGAATGTGGTTAATCATTAGTATTTTAAGGTCAGGAAGATTGAAATAATTAATCGCCATTATTCTTCATTATCTAATATTTTGCACCTGCATTAATTAAAGCTCAAGCTGTCTGAGTATAATCTTTTGCCTCTACTTGTTTTTTATCGTTGTAATAAATTTGATAAAACAAATTTTTATCCTCTGAAGAATCAGAACGACTCAAATCTAAAGGAGTATGGGTAACAGATACTTTAATTGGGCCAGAATTCAGGGTTTTATCGGTGAAATGACTATCGTTATCGATCTCAATTCTTGAATCAGCCAGAACTGTATTGGTTAATCCTAATAGAAAATAATTAAGCAAAACAATAAATAAACAATTATTGAGAATTCTCATTTTTACTTTTTACTTAAAAACTGGTCAATATGGCCATTTTAGAATAAAAAAAGGCTCTTCAACAAGAAATGGAACGTGAATCAGTTCGTTATTAAGTTAATTTTATTTAAACAGTAGTCGGCAGTAACCTCAAATTGTCCGCTAGAATTAAAGATTAGCGTAATCTCTACTATCTGAACCAATGTACAAGTGTAACCCTTCCGTTCGTCAAGAACCTCGCTATGAACCGGCCGCAGTCATTCCAGTTAAGCAAGATTCTTCAATTCTTAATTGGTTAGAAGCAACGAATCGCTTGATTCCCCGTGAACAGGAAGAATCTACAAGTTCCGTAGAAGAAGATGCGGAAATTTCCGACTTAATTGATGTCGATGACAGCTATGATGACGACGATGATGACACGATTGAACTTGATGAAGACTAAAGAATAGAAGTCTTGACGCTCCGTTGAGTCAAACTAGGGGAACATTTAAGATCGTTCCCCTTTCATCTGAGTTAATTAATCTTGATTTTTGGTGATAGTGTAATTTAAGTCGTGGACGCAAAATTCTCTCCCTCAATCTCTCTCAAAAAACCGTCAGGAAACAGTCTGCTAATCTTACTAACCCTGCTTCTGTGTTTTCTGATTCTCAGTTTTGCTCAGTTCTCGGGCCAATTTAATTATTTTAGTCAGTTACTCTTGTTTCCTCTAGGGGTTTCTGCTACGGTAAGTGGTCTTTTTGGTTATTTTATTGTCCCTTTGTTACGACGCTTAAAAACAGGACAAGTGATTCAAGAAGATGGCCCTCAAACCCATCTCACCAAAGCAGGAACCCCGACCATGGGGGGGATTTTTTTTGTGCCTGTTGCGGTAATAATTGGCTTAATTTGGTCAAATTTTGACCCTAATGTCCTTGCTGTTTCTCTCGTTACCTTAGCTTATATGGCTATTGGTTGGGTTGACGACTGGCAAATTCTACGGCAACAATCGAATAAGGGCCTAACCCCCCGCATGAAACTAATTTTACAAATTGCGATCGCCGTTGGGTTTTGTCTCTGGATGTTCTGGAGTCAACCTTCTCGCATCACCAATGTTACCCTTGCTGGTAATCTTATCCTTCCCCTAGGGGTCTTTTTTTGGGGACTGGCCGCATTTGTTCTAGTAGCAGAAAGTAATGCGACTAATCTCACTGATGGAGTGGATGGGTTAGCGGGAGGAACCGGGGCCTTAGCTTTTTTAGGATTAGGAATTTTACTCGCTGCTACCTCACCAGAATTAGGGATATTTTGCGCTTGTCTGAGTGGGGGTTGTTTAGGATTTGTGGTTCATAATCGTAACCCGGCCAAGGTTTTTATGGGTGATACTGGTTCCCTTGCTTTAG
Organism: Crocosphaera sp. UHCC 0190; assembly: GCF_034932065.1. NCBI lineage: Bacteria > Bacillati > Cyanobacteriota > Cyanophyceae > Chroococcales > Aphanothecaceae > Crocosphaera > Crocosphaera sp. UHCC 0190. Next base: position 471,939 of record NZ_JAYGHP010000001.1, on the reverse strand, counting down.
GGGGTTCTCTCGCTGCGGTAGGTATTCTCAGTGGTCATCTTTGGGGTCTGTTTATCCTTAGTGGTATTTTCTTTGTGGAATCTCTGTCTGTGATTGCTCAAGTTAGTTACTATAAGGCTACAAAAGGCCCCGATGGGAAAGGAAAACGATTGTTAAAAATGGCCCCATTACATCATCATTTAGAATTAAGTGGTTGGGCAGAAACCCAAATTGTCGGTGTTTTTTACTTAATTAATGCCGGATTAGTTATCATCGCTTTGGTATTATCTTAAAGTCAAAAGGACACAGAATTAGATAACATCTGTGTCCTTTTTATTTAAAACATTTTGCTTTGTGCCTATTTTCTATTGCCTCCTTTAAACGAAATTAAAGGCTGAACTATTCAAATCTAGAGAATTGACCCCGGAAACAATGCCAATCAAGTCATCGGTATTACCAGCTTTAGAGAAGATAGCACTAGCTTGATAATCACCTTTTCCGAAGGAAACCACATCATATAAACTCTGATCGCCATGAAGTTGGATTGTATCCCCTTGTTGGGTATTAAATCCTTTAATCATTGCAAAGTCTTTATATCCAGCCTGATCATAGTAGGATTGGAGTTCATCTCCCAAAATGAATGTATCTTCTCCTTTAGTTCCCATTTCATGCTTGACCATTACTTGTTGTCCTACTAATTGTTGGTCTTTTTTTACTCCCGTTAAATCAATGCCTGTATTAGAGAGAACTTGGGAGATAATGTTTTGACCGCTTGGTTTACTAAAAATATTAGTATTGCTAGGAAGACTGTTTGCAGGAACAGTATTGCTGGTTGTCTCCTGAATGTTAATGTTACGGAATTGACTGGAGGCATTAGGAGTGCTTCTATCATCATCATTCATGAAAGCTAAACTATCATAGTTTCCCGTAAAATAGTCTCCTACCTTGATACTATAACTTTTCCAACCATCAGCAGCCGTGTAATTATTAAAGGCTTGATTTCCCCAGGTTTGAATGCCGTGGAGTTGAAAGAGGGTATTAGTATTATCAAAAACATCATCGTTATTGTCAAAACCAATCCCTTGAATTTCCCCTTCTTTCGTGCTGCGGAACTCAAAGGTTAAGACGGTATTGGCTGTAATATTGTAGTTACCAATGTCAAACTTTTTCCATCCATTATTGTCAATTTGCACCTCACTTTTATCGCTAGAATAGGTAACAATTGCTTGGGTTGTATCTTGAGGCAGACTTGTCCCATTTAAGATAGAAGCAGCACCATAGGATTGCAAAGAATCTGTTTGGGTGTTTCCGTTAACAGTTATGTTTACACTATCGGTATTAGTGGTATTAGTGGTATTAGTGGTATTAGCATCGTAGATATTAATGTTACGGAATTGACTGGAGGCATTAGGAGTGCTTCTATCATCATCATTCATGAAAGCTAAACTATCATAGTTTCCCGTAAAATAGTCTCCTACCTTGATACTATAACTTTTCCAACCATCAGCAGCCGTGTAATTATTAAAGGCTTGATTTCCCCAGGTTTGAATGCCGTGGAGTTGAAAAAGGGTATTAGTATTATCAAAAACATCATCGTTATTATCAAAACCAATCCCTTGAATTTCCCCTTCTTTCGTGCTGCGGAACTCAAAGGTTAAGACGGTATTGGCTGTAATATTGTAGTTGCCAATGTCAAACTTTTTCCATCCATTATTGTCAATTTGCACCTCATGAATGTTGCTAGAATAGGTAACAATTGCTTGGGTTGTATCTTGAGGCGCACTGTTTCCATTGTTGATAGAAGCAGCACCATAGGATTGCAAAGAACCTGTTTCGGTGGTTCCGTTAACAGTTATGTTTACACTATTGGTATTGGTGTTATTAGCTTCATAGATGTTAATGTTACCAAATTGACTGGAGGCATTGGGAGTGCTTCTATCATCATCATTCATGAAAGCTAAACGATCATAGTTTCCCGTAAAATAGTCTCCTACTTTGATTGTATAGGTTTTCCAACCATCAGCCGCCGTGTAATTATTAAAGGCTTGATTTCCCCAGGTTTGAATGCCGTTGAGTTGAAAGAGAGTATTCGTATTATCAAAAACATCATCATTATTATCAAAACCAATCCCTTGAATTTCTCCTTCTTTCGTGCTGCGGAAGTCAAAAGTTAAGACGGTATTAGCGGTAATATTGTAGTTGCCAAGGCTAAACTGTTTCCATCCATTGTTGTCAATTTGTACCTCACTTTTGTCACTAGAATAGGTAACAATAGCTTGGGTTGTATCTTGAGGCATACTGTTTCCATTGTTGATAGAAGCAGCACCATAGGATTGCAAAGAACCTGTTTCGGTGGTTCCGTTGATGACTAAGGAAAGCTCTGTATTGGTAATAACGAGAGGGGTAGTCGTCGTCGTCGTTGTACTATCACTATAGAGAATCTTGATTTGATTGCTAGGATCGCTATAATAATTAACTAGCTTAATTGAGCCATTACCCCCTAACCCTAAAATCAGATCTTGACCACTTTGGGTTTTAGTAACAGCAGCACTTGCATAATCTAGTTTCAGTGTATCTTGACTGTTACCATCATAAATAACATCACTACCTGTCCCTTTATTAGTCAGATATCCACTAATAGTATTCGCGCCACTATTGAGATAAATTTTATCATTACTGCTAGAATTGATGACATTTTCTATCGTCACATCATAGGCGATCGCTGTCGTATAACTGGTGGTTGTACTAAAGGTTTCACTCAATAAACCGCCAGGCTTTAGATCCATCTGATAGCCGCCACTTTTATAGGTTAAACCTGAAAAATCTAGGGTATCAATTCCCCCTGAATCCCAAAGTGCTTGTTTGGTTAAATTAGTGGTATTGAGCAGTGAAACACCGTTAACAGTAAACTTATCAATGCTAGTTGTAAAAACATAGGTATTGTCCCCAGTATTATAAGCTTTAGCCCCATATAAATCCTGCAATGCTTTAATATCAAGGGGCATATAAGTTCCCGCAGAATTCCCTGTAAAATTGTAGGTCATTACTGAGTTATCAGTATTATCTAAAGCTGCATCTAAGCCTCCATCATGGGTATGTTGTAATCCTAAAGCATGACCAAGTTCATGAATAATAGACAGATAACCATGCTTTCCAGCTATATTTTGAAAGCCATTGGTATCACCTAAACGATCATAACTACTTTTTAAATGAACATCACCTGCGGTACCTAACCCTGAACCCCCAGGGGAGTAAGCATAGGCATAAGAAGGAGTATTAGAATCCATAAAACGGATTTGACCAATTGTGCTTGTATTGATTTCTGTGACCTCTTGGAAATCAATATCAATGACATTCTCTAGCCAACCAAAGATAGCGCGAACATTATTTTTAACGGCATTACTAACTTCTTTTACTCCAGTTTCAAAGCCGTAATATGAACCATTAAAAACATCATTTTCATAAAAACTAAAGGTAATCACCCGATTGGTAGGAACTGACCATTCATAACCTGATAAAACTGCTTCAAAGGGAGGATTATTTGAAGTCGTTGTTGATGAAGGTATGGTACTATTGGTTGTTGAATTATTGACGATATTAAATAGGTTATCCATAGTGGTTTCCGTCTCGCTAACTTAGCAAATTTCAATATTTATATAATTTTTTAGCTTTTCAGCTAGAGGCAATAGTGCTTACAAAAGCATTGATTATAATTCAATTCTAGGATGATAAAATTACAAACGATAAGCGAGGTTTCACCTAAAACATAAATAAAAAAAATTTCAAAAAACTCATTTTTATAATCAAATAAATACTTAAGTAATTAAATGTATTTAACCCAAAAAATACTGAGAAGATAATAAAATCCACCCAGTAGATAGCGACTAATCATCAACGTAATTAAAGCCGAAGATCTGCCGATATAGGGAACTTGAGTTAACTTAGCTAAAAAGATATACAGTCAGCAAAAATTGTGGCGATCAGAGATTTAACTTAAGTAAAATCCGAAAAGATTTCACTACTTTTTCCTTGAGTAACTTGCTCAATCATCTCTAATTGATATTCTTGTGTTCCGTGATCGCTCCGTAACCATAGTAAATATTCGATATTTCCCGCCGGTCCAGTGATGGGAGACTTAACTAAACCACAATAATACCAACCCAGATCATAAGCAGTTTGTAAAACTTGGCTGATCGCCTGAGCATGATCTTTCGGATCTCGAACCACACCTTTTTTACCCACCCGCGATCGCCCGACTTCAAATTGGGGTTTCACCAATAAGATAACTTCCTTTGGTTGTGCCAAAAGATGCCACAAGGGTTCTAAGACTTTAGTTAAAGAAATGAATGAAACATCCATCACCCCTAAATCTGCCCTAGTGTCGTCTTGATATAATAGCTCAGGGGTGAGATAGCGAAAATTCGTCCGTTCTTTTAAGATCACTCGCTGATCTTGACGCAAAGACCAAGCCACTTGTCCATAACCCACATCAATGCCATAAACTTGTTTGGCCCCCGCCTTCAATAAACAATCAGTGAACCCCCCTGTTGAAATCCCCCCATCCAGACAAATTCTCCCTTCTACAGCCACGTTAAATACTTTTAGGGCTTTTTCGAGCTTTTGTCCCCCACGAGAGACATAAGGGGGTTTTGCTTGAAGTTGAATGTCAGCAGAGGTATCGACTTCGGTGCCAGGTTTGTCAATAATTCGTTGATTAACCCTGACTTCTCCGGCCCGAATCAGTCCTTGGGCCTGTTGACGGGAGGAACAAAGGTTGCGTTCAACTAATAGGGTGTCGAGACGTTGTTTACTCAAAGGAAGGGTTAAGAAAAAAAATGCTAATTTTTCGGCAAAAAAAGGCGGGTTCATCCCGCCTTAATTATCGGTTTTTAATCGTCATCAAAATCATCATCAAGATCATCATCAGACTCTAAACTCCAAGGAGAATCTGCTTCAGTGTAGGCGCGAGCAATATTATCATCTAAGATCATATTCTCATCCACCTCGTCTAAATTCGACCCTAATAGCCTAGTGGGGCGAGGTTGGTCATGATTATTCTCCCGTTCATAGCGATTTTTAGGGACTTCTTCAATAGTATTGTCAACCCCTCCCATGGCCATTTCTTCATGAATATTATAGCCAGTACCCGCAGGAATTAAGCGACCAATAATCACATTTTCCTTTAGTCCTCGTAACCAATCAGACTTTCCTTCAATGGCAGCTTCCGTTAAGACACGAGTTGTTTCTTGGAAAGAAGCTGCACTAATAAAGCTGTCCGTATTTAAAGAGGCTTTTGTAATCCCCAATAATACTGGAGTGTAGCGGGCCGGCGCACCCCCTGTAATGGCCATGGCTTCATTAACCTGTTCAATTTGACGTAACTCCACCAATTCCCCAGGTAACATAGTGGTATCACCCCCATCATCTACCCGTACTTTCGCGGTCATCTGACGGACAATCACCTCAATATGTTTATCAGAAATATCAATCCCTTGAGACTGATAAACCGTCTGTACCTGATCCACCAAGAATTTTTGGGCTGCCTGTAAACCAACCAGTGCCGCGTCATAAACCCCTTTCTTCTCCACATAATAGCCAAAGAAGACCTCTAACATCTCATGGGGATTTGCAGGTCCATCCGTTAAGGGATCGCCCACATCAACCCGTTGATTATCAGATACCATGACATTTTGGTTCGGTAAGATAGGATATTCGCTGATGGTGCCATCATCTTCAATGACCTTCACATCAACACTTTCATCCTCTAGATATTCCACCTGACAAACCCCTGGTTTGCGGGCCAACACACAAGCTTCTTTCGGTTTACGGGCTTCTAAAAGTTCCTCAATTCTGGGTAAACCTTGAATGATGTCCCCTGTTTTAGAACGTTCATACACCAATAAAACGAGATTATCACCCCGTTGCACCAAGTCCCCATCATCAATATGTAAAATTGCTCCAGCAGAAACCCGATAAGGACGGGCTAAACGCAATTTAATGTTATAACCCGAATCAGTGGATTGAATCGCCACCACCCGTCCCGACTCAGGGGCAATTACCCCAGGGGCCAACTCCGTTGCTGCCACAATCAACTCATTTTTAGCCACCGTTGGTTTTTGAGGAATCGTCAGGGTGGTGACATCTTCGTCCCGCACGACCAAAACCCGACGGATCGCCTCTTGGCCGCTTTTAATCCCCCGAACTTCCCCATGTTCCTTACATTGGATTTCCGTTTTTGCCACTACCTCCCCTGGGGCAATTTGTTGACCATCTGTGACCAAAACAGTTGTTTTAATTAGACCACCATGGGGATCGGTATCAAGATCCCGACGCAAAATCAAAGACTCTAAAATCACCAACTGTAATCGTTGACAATCTGCCTCATCATCATTTTTTAATTCAATATCAGCGGAAAGATTTACCGTTGTTGACTCAGTTCCCGACCCCTGGTTATTGGCCCCGACCACAATTTCCAGAACCAATTGGGTACTTAACAAATGGATGCCATCTACTGACTTCACCCGTTCCCCATCTTTATAAAAGAGTCGTTGCACTGATCGCAACTCAATCCGCCGGCCCTCTTCTTCATTAATCGACCCTTGAGACGGCGCGGCCGGTTCATCAGATACGGGATATTCTTCCACGGGCCGCAACAACAACCCCAAACCTTCCGTACTTTCGATCCATTCCGCTTGACGCAGATCCGTGATCACCATACCCGGAAGTACCTCTGTCCCTGGTTGAATCAACTCCTCATTTTTAAACTTCACCTCGTCGGGATCAACGTCTAAATGAAACTCCCCAGGTTTAATCACAATTTCCCGGAGAATATCATTCTTTTGAATCACCTCTACCACCCCAGAGGACTGACAGAAGATATCCTTAACCACCTCGGTTCCTGCCTCGACATACTGGCCATCCTCAACCACCAACAAAGAAATATCCTTATTGACTTCATGGGTTTCTTCAGGAATCCATAATAATGTACCCCCTTGAACCACTTCATAGCCGGCTTTTCGGCTGCCTTTGGCTACCTCAATTCCTGCATAGCGCAATAAGCCCCCGGTGGAAGTCTGATAACGATCATCGACCAACTCAGCAATGATTGCATGATTCGTCACCTTCGTCTCTGGGGTAGCCTTTAACAAAAAGCGTTGGTCATCCGTCGTATAAATCACATACTGTTCATGCCCTCCCGTACTTTCCTTGCGTACTTCAGCCTGATCCAACAATACCGAAGCGGTAATAATATCAATCTCACGGCTATTGGTTTGATGACGAACCACCCCACCATTTACCGATGTCAGCTTCGTTTCTGCTAACACCGTTCCTCTTATTACCTCATCCCCATTCTTCACAACGGGTTCTGCTCCTGGGGGCAAATTATAGACATCTCCTGACAAGACCCAAACTAAACCACCCCGTTGAGCAATATAAGTCGTGTTCCCCTGGCGATCGGTTTTTTCTTCGGCGACTAAATTGGCAAAGAATACTTCCCCTGCCAAATCTGTTGACACATCCTTTGTGGCCCGTTCTGTTGAGCGCGTCGTCTTAGCCGAAGTCACCTCTGCCAGCAACTGATCTTTTTCAACCTTGTCCCCATCATTGATGAACAACAAAGACCCCGGCGTTACAGAATAAGTCGTTTTTTTACCACTGGCCGCTGGTGTCCAAGTTAATTCTCCGGCCGTTTCTACCTGAAAGGCATCTTCCCCATGGCGAGTCCGAACCTTGCGGGTAGTTAGTCCTTTACCCCACTTCACTGCTCCCACATCCGTTGCCTTGACTTGCTCGGCCACTTCTCCCGTAAACACCCCACCTGTGTGGAAAGTTCGCATGGTTAATTGTGTCCCTGGTTCTCCAATGGACTGAGCCGCAATAATTCCTACCGCTTCCCCAAGATCCACGGGCCGACCTACGGCCAGACTCCAACCATAGCATTGTTGACAGACGGAACGGGCCGCTTCACAGGTTAGGGGTGATCGCACTACCACCGATTCCACGTGGGAGGCGATCTCAGTTGCTAAGTCAGAATCAATGGCTTGATTACGCTTGGCTAAAACTTTACCATCTACCACCACATCTTCCCCCAGTACCCTGCCGAGTAAGCGATCCACCAAAGGAATTTTTACGCGATCGCCATCTTTCATCGCCGTCACCGTGAGGCTGCGACTGGTACCGCAGTCAATTTCCCGCACAATTACATCTTGGGACACATCTACCAAACGTCGTGTTAGATAGCCAGAGTCTGCCGTCCGCAAAGCTGTGTCTACTAAACCTTTCCGGGCCCCATAGGAAGAAATGACATATTCTGTTACGGTTAACCCTTCTCGGAAGTTAGTTTTAATCGGTTGGTCAATAATCTGCCCTTGGGGATCAGCCATTAAGCCCCGCATTCCCACTAACTGACGGACTTGGCTCATATTTCCCCGCGCCCCAGAAAAAGCCATCATATAAACTGAGTTGAGGGGGTCAGTTTCTCGGAAATTACGAATCACCTCATCTTTCAATTCTTCTGAGGTACTATTCCAGGTATCAATTACCTTTTGGAAACGCTCTACTTCGGTAATTTCTCCTCTGGCATATCGAGCTTCTGTGATATTAATTTCTTGTTCTGCACTCTCAAGCAGTCCCCGCTTAGTTGGTGGGATAGTCAGATCATCAATACTAATTGAAACCCCTGCTCTTGTCGCAAAGCGGAACCCCAAATCTTTTAAATTATCCGCCATTTGAGAACTCCGGGCCGACCCATAATGACGGTAAGACCAGGCAATTAATTTTTTTAAACGACCCTTGTCAACAATGTGGTTATAGAATGTCATGTCAGTTGTCAGTTGTCAGTTGTCAGTTGATAGTTGATAGGTGATGGTTGGTAGGGGTAGGTTTTGCCCAAAATCCCATGATTTTAACAAATATTTTCAGATAAACCTGCCCTTACATTGCCGATAGGGGTCAACGGCCGTTGACCCCTACTGTGGACTGATTTAAACTTCCTCTTCTTCCAGGTCTTCAGTAGACAAAGATTCATAGGTAGGACGGTTAGGGGCCCTGCGTTGGGTATCTACCATCAAATCGACTTCTACATCTCGACTGGTGCCATCTTCTGCGGTTTCTACCTTATGAACGGCAATATCTAACCCCAAAGATTGTAATTCTCGCATTAACACTTTAAAGGATTCAGGGGTACCAGGACGAGGAATGGGTTTTCCTTTGACGATCGCATTCAGGGCTTCATTCCGTCCTTGCATATCGTCGGATTTAACCGTTAACAGTTCTTGCAGGATATAGGCCGCCCCATAAGCTTCCAGGGCCCATACTTCCATTTCTCCAAACCTTTGTCCTCCTTGTTGTGCTTTACCCCCTAAAGGTTGTTGTGTCACCAAGGAATAAGGGCCGGTAGATCTTGCGTGAATCTTATCATCGACCAGGTGAACCAGTTTCAGCATATAAGCTTGACCGACGGTAACGGGCCGATCAAATTTTTCCCCTGTTCTTCCGTCAAAGACATGAATTTTCCCTGGATGTTCAGGATTATAAATCCAGTTTTTACGGGGTTTCTTGGCGGCACTGTCCAATAAACCATGAACTGTTTTACGGGATGATTCTTCGCCGTACATTTCATCAAAGGGAGTAATCTTAAACCTGACCCCTAAGTTTTCACCGGCCCACCCTAACAGACATTCAAACACTTGGCCTACATTCATCCGTGAGGGAACGCCCAAGGGGTTAAGCACAATGTCAACAGGACGGCCATCAGGTAAATAGGGCATATCTTCAATGGGCAAAATTCGGGAAATAATCCCCTTATTCCCATGACGACCGGCCATTTTATCCCCGACTTGGATCTTCCTTTTCTGGGCCACATAAACCCGAACCACCATATTAGCCCCAGGGGGTAATTCATCTCCCTGTTCCCTGGTAAACACCCGCACATCAACTACCCTGCCTTTTTCTCCATTGGGAACCCGCAAGGAATTATCCCGTACATCCCGCGCTTTTTCCCCAAAGATCGCCCGCAATAGCTTTTCTTCGGGGGGTTGGTCTGATTCCCCTTTGGGGGTTACTTTCCCTACTAGGATGTCTCCTGCATCTACCCAAGCCCCTTTACGGATAATACCCTGTTCATCCAAGTTTCTTAAGGCATCTTCCCCCACATTGGGAATTTCACGGGTAATTTCTTCTGGCCCTAACTTGGTTTGACGGGCTTCAATTTCAAATTTTTCGACGTGAATACTGGTATATGTGTCGTCATAAACCAACCGTTCACTGATTAAAATTGCATCTTCGTAGTTGTAGCCTTCCCAGGGCATATAAGCCACTAAAATGTTCTGTCCGAGGGCTAATTCTCCCCCTTCTGTGGCCGAACCATCGGCTAAAACCTGTCCAGGTACCACATCTTCCCCTACATACACCAGAGGACGCTGATTTAAACAGGTATCTTGGTTAGACCGTTGATATTTTTGCAGGGTGTACATGATTTCCATGCCGATTTTCTCGTGATTTTCTGGACCCGTGACCCTGACCCGAATTTCACTGGCATCCACATAGGTAACAATACCTTCCGTTCTTGATACGATCACCATCCCAGAATCTCTGGCGGCCTGCGCTTCTAGTCCTGTTCCCACTAGAGGCCGTTCAGGACGCAATAAGGGAACGGCTTGCCTCTGCATATTAGATCCCATTAAGGCCCTGTTCGCGTCATCATGTTCTAAGAAAGGGATCATGGATGTAGCGACGGAGATAATTTGCACCGGAGAAACCGCCACATAATCTACCTGTTCAGGGCCAGTAATTGAAAATTCTTGACGATACCGAGTGGGAACCCCTTCTCCTAAGATATTACCTTCTTCATCGGTACTAATATCCCCTGGGGCGACCCGCAAATCATCTTCTTCGTCGGCGGTGAGGTAAACTGGGTCTAAATCTCTCCTTACCCGTCCGTTGTCTACTTGATAGTAAGGGGTTTCAATAAATCCATATTGATTGACCCTGGCATAAGTTGCCAAGGAACCAATTAACCCGGCATTGGGCCCTTCTGGGGTTTCTACCGGACAGATGCGACCATGGTGAGAGGGGTGAATATCTCGCACAGCAAAGCCGGCCCGTTCCCTGGTGAGTCCTCCTGGCCCTAGGGCGGAAATCCGCCGTTTATGGGTTAATTCGGCTAAAGGATTCGTTTGATCCATAAATTGGGACAGTTGAGATGACCCAAAGAATTCTTTAATGGCGGCCACTAAGGGTTTAGGGTTGACCAAGGAAGCAGGAGTCAAACTATCAGACTCACTAACGGTCATCCGTTCCCGAATAATTCTTTCGAGGCGGTTTAACCCTACTCTGACCTGGTTTTGCAGCAGTTCTCCCACGGAACGCACCCGACGGTTCCCTAAATGATCGATGTCATCTATATTACCTGTGTCAAATTCCAAGTTAATCAGATAATCAATGGCTGATAGAATATCTTCTTGGCGCAGCACTCTAAAGGTATCAGGGGCGTTTAACCTCAATTTTTTGTTGAGTTTATAGCGTCCGACTCGCCCTAAATCATAGCGTTTACTATCAAAAAACCGAGATTCTAGCAGTTGTTGTCCTCCACTAACGGTTGGGGGTTCCCCCGGCCGCAGTTTCCGATATAACTCTAGTAAGGCATCTTCTTCGCTGGGATTTCCTTCTTTATCTAAGGTACGTTGATAAAATTCGGGATGACGTAAGGAGTCTAAAATTTCATTGTCGCTTAACCCAATGGCTTTTAAGAGGACTTGGGCGGACAATTTACGGGTTTTATCAATTCTGACCCACACTAAACCGTTTTTATCGGTTTCAAATTTTAACCAAGCTCCTCGGTTGGGGATCAAAGACGCGGAATAGGTACGCCGTCCATTTTTATCAACTTCTTGTTTGTAATATACCCCTGGAGAACGGACAATTTGATTGACAATCACCCGTTCTGCGCCGTTAATAATAAAGGTTCCCCGGTCTGTCATTAGGGGTAAGTCCCCGATAAAGACTTCTTGTTCTTTAATTTCTCCGGTTTCTTTATTGATCAAACGGGTCGGTACATACATCTGCACCGAATAACTGCTGTCTCTCCGTTTGGCTTCATCAACATCATATTTTGGTTGTTTTAATTTATAGTTTTCCCCTAAAAAATGCAGTTCTAATTTTCCGGTATAGTCGGTAATGGGAGAAAAACTATTGAGTTCTTCAATCAGTCCTTCTTCGAGAAACCAGCGAAAACTGGCGTGTTGAATTTCAATCAGATCGGGGAGCAGGTTATAGTTATAGGTCAGATTAGTCATATTTATCTCTTAGCCATTCTCAAGGGAAACTTATCAAGGGTCAATTGATAACTGAAATAGTTGACAGGCGTTGCTGGTAGTCTCTTTTGCTAAGGTTTCTAAGGGTACATTCCGTAATTGGGCGAGAAATTCGGCGACATGGCGCACGTAGGCCGGTTCGTTGCGTTTCCCTCGCTTGGGAACAGGGGACAAAAAGGGACAGTCGGTTTCTACTAATAGGCGATCGCTGGGAACAATTTTGGCACTTTCTTGTATCTGGTGGGCGTTTTTGAAGGTGACAACCCCACTGAAGCTAATATAAAACCCTAGATCCAAAAACCATTGGGTTTCTTCTGGGGTTCCACTCCAACAGTGCATAACGCCTTTTACTGGCCCTTGATCCTGCCAAAATGATGTTAACACCTCCCTTAACTTAGCGGCTGCGTCCCGACAATGAATAATAACAGGTTTATCAAGTTGCTGGGCAATTTCTAATTGAGATTTCAAGACTTCTTGTTGCCAATCATGATTGTCAGCTTTATAAAAGTCTAGTCCCATTTCCCCAATGGCCACAACTCGCCGATCTGAACTACCATAGTTCAAGATCTCTTGGGCGGTGTTTTCTGTCCATTTATGGGCATCTAAAGGGTGTAACCCAACGGCAAAGGAAATGTTGCCCAGGCGATCAGCGATCGCTTGAATTCCCTTAAATTCCCCAGGTTCCACGCAAGAATGCACAAGATGGACAACATCGGCTTGTTGCCATCGAGTTTTAATGGCTTCGAGATCTGACTCAAAAACCTCAAAATTGATGTGAACGTGGGTGTCAATCAGTTGCATCTGCTTCCGCTTCCTCTTGCTGGTTTCATTGCTAACTTGCTAATGAGGACGCATTGACTGGCTATTTAGTCCCAGATTGGGGAATATTGATGATAGAACCAGCCACAGGGAGACTTTTCTGTTAGGAAGCAACGGCGACTTCTTTGAGGACTCTGGCCAAACGGGCTTTTTTCCTTGCGCCATTGTTGCGGTGAAAGACTTTGCATTTGACGGCTTTGTCAATTTTGCTGTAAGCTGCTGACATACTTTCTTGCACCACCGTCATCTGATCGGTGCTTGGCTCGGCTGAATAGGCTTCAACCGCTTGGAGATATTTTTTCATTAAGGTTCTTACTGCCGACTTATAAGACTTGTTACGGAGTCGGTTACGTTCGGCGATTTGAATGCGTTTGAGTGCAGACTTTGAGTTGGCCACAGTCTTTATCCAGAACAGGTTTGCTAGGTGATTGATGCTGATTGCTATCGGAAAAAACATTATAGCAAGGTTTGCCTATTAGTGGCAACTTTTAATCTGTAAGCATCTAAATTTTCTGCTTGAGATAGGGGTTAGGCAGAAATTAGGTTAACAGTTTGTGAGGTGGCAACTATTGTGGGTTAAGGGACATCAAGGATCAAGGATAATGATTGTTAGGCTATTGGGGAATTTTCCATGAGAAGACCATTTTCTCCTTGGCGTAATGCCTTTACTTGTCTGGGTTTAGCTTTACTGATACTTTTTTTGGCGTTAGTTCCAGGCTCACTTTTGCAACCTTCTGTCAGTGTTGCCGCTTCTCCTAGTTTAACGGAAAGACGAGGGGTTTGGTTAACTAATGTGGCTAGTGCGGTTTTATTTACCCCAGGCAGTGTTAATCGTGCGATTAAACAGTTATCTCAACTTCATTTTAATACGGTTTATCCTGTTGTTTGGAATCGAGGTTACACTTTTTATCCTAGTGGTTTAGCACAACAAATGATTGGTCAGGAACAGGAACCTTTGTTAAGCTGGATCAATGGGGGAAGCGATGTATTGAAAGTCATGGTTAAAGAAAGTCATGGCCATGGTTTACAAGTTATTCCTTGGTTTGAATATGGTTTAATGATTCCCGAAAATTCCCTTTTAGCAAAAAAACACCCAGATTGGTTAACCTATAGTCAGCAGGGGACAAATTTACCTTATCAAGATGAATTAGAAGCCAAAAGTCCGGTAAAATCCGGTAATTTTCTGCAACGTTGGCGAAAAACCGCCCATAATAAACGAGTTAGTCAATTGGCTTGGTTAAACCCTCTTCACCCCGAAGTACAACAATTTATTAAAGGATTAATGTTAGAAGTTGTCATGGGATATGATGTGGATGGAGTGCAATTAGATGATCATTTTGGAATGCCTGTTGAGTTAGGCTATGATCCTTTAACGATTAAACTTTATCAACAAGAACATGGGGGGAAAAGTCCACCAAAAGATACCCATAATGCTGAGTGGATGAGATGGCGGGCAGCTAAATTAACTGTCTTGATGGCTGATATTGTTAAAAGTCTAAAAATCGCTAAATCAAGTATTAAAATTTCTTTATCTCCTAATTCCCATGACTTTTCTTATCAGAATTATTTACAAGATTGGCAAGCTTGGGTAAAACGGGGGTTAATTGATGAATTAGTCTTACAAGTTTATCGAGAAGATCTTGATGGTTTTAAAGGGGAATTAAGTAAACCTACAGTACAATTTGCTCGTCAAAAAATACCCGTTAGTGTTGGTATTTTATCAGGAACTTTAAACAGTCCCGTAACGATGAAACAAATACAAGAACAGGTTAAAATAGTAAGAGAAAAAGGGTTTGATGGGGTTTCTTTTTTTTATTGGGAATCTTTATGGGGTTATTTTTCTCCTGAATCTCCTTATAAACGTCGTCAAGCTTTTGAGAAGATGTTTATTGATAAGCTTTTTCTTTTAATTCTATAACATTAATTTAAAATGTTATCTTAACTAATGGCAGCAATATTCCTGACTAAGCTCAACCAGTTAGATTAGATATGAAATCATCTTTTGCTCAAATTAACCTTCAATTCTATTGGCTTCAGTGGACAGTTGTAACCCTGGCCGGTTTTTTATTAAGTTTAATTTGGTTAGAAATTGGAGAACCCCCCGATTTAGGAACCCTTCAAGGCACTATTGGCGGTACAATAATCGGGTTATCCCAGGCCTTAATTCTCAGTCGTTGGTTGCCCCAAGCTTGGTTATGGATTTTAGCCACCTTAATTGCTTGGGGACTGCTGGCCGGCAGTCAGTTTGGGGCCATTGGTTGGGTAGCCCCCCGTACCGATTTAATCACAGTACGCTTAACTATGGGGATAATTTTAGGAGGAATGACCGGATTATGGGTCGGTTTTTGGCAATGGTTAGTCATTAAACAAGCATTTGACCAAAGTTATCGTTGGATTTTGATGAGTGGGTTTAGTTGGGCCGTCGGATTGTCTTTAGGCTGGATAATTGGGGGTTTCTTGCGGTCTGTTACCCATTTATTCTTAGGGGAAGTGGTGGGACTAGCGATCGCTTGGATGTTAGTGGGATTACAAACTGGACTCACCTTAGCACTTTTATTGAAAAAAAACGTCTAAATCTTCAACAACCCAGTCAGGGGCAAACGGCTGTGCGTCCCTACCGAGGAATCATTCTCACCTTGGGTAACTATGGAGGAATTAACCAGACTAATTGACTCATTTTGTCACAGGATTTATAGTGACGAGAAAGCAAGCTACTTTGATATAGCAGGGTACAGTTAAATGAGGTCACAAAAAATGAGGTTTAAAACTATTACCCATAAGGGTTTTACGTCTGACTTCTGACTTCTGACTTCTGACTTCTGCCATAGCTCAACCCCTTTATTCTGTAAGCTATAACTAAATTCAATGCTGACTTATCCCAAGGGAGATGCCCCGTTGACTACGCTAATACACCCCACTGCTGTGATTCATCCCAATGCAGAATTACACCCCACGGTTGAGGTGGGCCCCTACGCTGTCATTGGCGATCAGGTTAAAATCGGCGCAAAAACAACCATTGGGGCCCATGCTGTCATTGAAGGCCCCACGGAAATTGGGGCCAATAATCGTATTTTTCCCAGTGCCATCATTGGACTAGAACCTCAAGACTTGAAGTATAAAGGGGCCCCTAGTCGGGTCAAAATTGGGGATGGTAATACGATTCGAGAGTTTGTTACCATAAACCGTGCTACCCATGGCAATGAAGTCACGGAAATTGGCAATAATAACCTGTTAATGGCCTATGTTCATGTAGCTCATAATTGTGTAATTGAAGACCATGTAATCATTGCTAATGCTGTTGCCTTAGCGGGCCATGTGTATATTGAATCTAGGGCTGTTATTGGTGGTGTTTTGGGAATTCATCAGTTTGTGAGAATCGGCCGCAATGCTATGTTAGGGGGAATGAGTCGCATTGATCGAGATGCTCCTCCCTTTATGGCCATTGAAGGAAACCCCTCCAGAGTGCGATCGCTGAATTTAGTGGGGTTAAAACGGGCCGGGTTAACGACAACAGATGTGGGCTATCTTAAGAAAGCGTTTCGTCTGTTGTATCATTCGGATTTGACGTTTCAAGATGCTTTAGAGCAATTAGAGAGTCTTTGTGAGAATGAATACGCTGAATATTTACGTCAATTTCTTCAATTATCAACGACAGGAGAACAACGACGGGGGCCCATTCCTGGCAAAGTTTAGGAGAATTACTGAACAATAAAAAAGTTATGCGAATTTTTATCAGCACTGGGGAAGTTTCTGGGGATTTACAGGGAGCAATGTTAGTTGAGGCCCTTTACCGACAAGCTAAAAGTCAAGAAATTCCTTTGGAAATTTTAGCACTGGGAGGGGATCTCATGGCAGCGGCCGGAGCTAAATTGTTGGGAAATACGGCGGCCATTAGTTCGATTGGCATTGTAGAATCTTTGCCGTTTATTATCCCGACTTGGTTGATGCAGCGTCGGGTTAAAGCCTATTTACGGGATAATCCCCCTGATCTTTTCATTCTTTTAGACTATATGGGGCCGAATGTTCCTTTTGGTCAATATGTCCGTAAAAGTTTACCCCAAGTGCCAATTATTTATTATATTGCCCCCCAGTCTTGGGTTTGGTCCCCCAATGATAAAACCATTGAAGAGTTTACGGAAATTACTGATTTACTTTTGGCAATTTTCCCGGAAGAGGCCCGATTTTTTGCAGAAAAAGGGGTAAAGGTGAAATGGGTGGGCCATCCTTTGTTGGATCGTATGGCAAAAGCTCCCAGTCGGGAAGCCACCCGTCAAGCTTTGGGATTAGATCCCCAACAACCTGTGATTGCTTTATTTCCGGCCTCTCGTTATCAAGAGTTAAAGTTCCATTTACCCTTGATTTGTCGTGCGGCCCAGAAATTACAGGAAAAAGTGCCGGATCTTCATTTTTTACTGCCGATTTCCTTAAATGAGTATCGCAGTACCGTTGAAACAGTGGTTAACCAACATCAATTATCCATTACCTTATTGGATGGACGGGCCATAGAAGCGATGGCCGCGGCAGATTTTGCGATCGCTAAGTCGGGAACAGTTAATTTAGAATTAGCTTTGTTGAATGTTCCTCAATTGGTATTATGTTTGGTAAGCCCCTTGACAATGTGGATTGCGCGGCATATTCTCAAGTTTTCTATTCCTTTTATGTCGCCCCCAAATTTAATTGTCATGGAAAATATTATCCCTGAATTATTACAGGAAGAAGCGACGGTGGAACGCATTGTGCAAGAGTCTTTAGATTTATTATTAAATACTGAACGCCGTCAAAAAACTCTTGTCGGTTATCAAAAGATGCGAACTTTGTTAGGGGATGTGGGGGTATGCGATCGCGCAGCTAACGAAATTTTAGCCTTTAAGGGGTCTTCTCAGCAAATATGAAGTCTCGGTTAGAAATCTCAGCAAACCTCTTGGAGATGGCTATAATAATAGCCTTGATAGATCAGGATTGAACTAACCATGACAACCCTCAAAGGCAGAGATATTTTAGGGATCGGCGATCTCAGCGCGGCAGAAATGGCTGAAGTGCTAGAATTAGGGGCGCAGCTAAAAAGTGGAGAGCGATCGCCCCATTGTCAAAAGGTTTTAGGACTCTTATTTTATAAAGCTTCTACCCGTACTCGTGTTTCTTTTTCCGTGGCCATGTATCAATTAGGAGGCCAAGTAATTGATCTTAATCCTAGTGTTACTCAAGTGGGAAGAGGGGAACCGATCACGGATACAGCAAGGGTTTTAGATCGTTATTTAGATATTTTAGCGGTACGAACTTTTAAACAATCGGATTTAGAAACCTTTGCTAAGTATGCAAATATTCCGATTATTAATGCCTTAAGTGATTTAGAACATCCTTGTCAAATTTTAGCGGATTTTATGACCATTCAAGAATTTTTTGGTCAAGTTTCTGGGATCACGGCAACTTATTTAGGAGATGGTAATAATGTGGCCCATTCTCTCATTTTAGGGGGAGCATTAATGGGTATGAAAATTCGGGTAGCAACCCCAAAAACCTATCAACCTGATCCGATGATTATTGAAAAGGCTAAACAATTAGCGGTAGAAGGGTTTGAAATTATTGTCACAGATGATCCTATTGCTGCGGTTGAGGGGTCACAGGTGCTTTATACTGATGTTTGGGCGAGTATGGGACAAGAGGATTTGGCCGAGTCAAGAATTCCTATTTTTGAATCCTATCAAGTCAATGAGAATTTGTTAAGTCATGCTGATAAAGATGCCATTGTTTTACACTGTTTACCGGCCCATCGTGGGGAAGAAATTACTGATGGGGTGATAGAAGGAAAACAGTCAAAAGTTTGGGATCAAGCTGAGAATAGAATGCACGCACAAAAGGCGTTAATGGTGAGTTTATTGGGGGTTGTTTAAGATTTTTTGATTCACTTTTATTAAATTAAATCATTAACGCGAACCCGATATAATTGATCTTCACCTTTCAGTTTAACAACACCAGAAGGGCGAGGATTTTTTTGTAGATTATCTAGACTTTCCCTAACCCGTTGCTTAACCAAAGGTGGTAATTTTCTAAATTCTTTGGCCGCTGATGTTTTAAATTTAATTTTATAATTAACCATCCAATTTACTTTCTGTTTCTAATTCTTGTTTTAATTCATCCCAAGAAATCTCTGATTCATCTTCTCGACTACGAGAAACCAAAATATCAAAAAAGTCTTCCCAAAGTTCTCCCCATTGTTCTAAGTCAATTAAAACGGCTTTTTTTTCGCCTTTTTCATTAATAACAAAGTTACTTCCTTTCATAATTATTTTGGGAAAATAGTATGCTATCTTTTATTTTACTCTAGAATAGGGATTTAAAACAGAAATTATTTTTAATTAATAGAAGGCAAGTCATAAATAAGGTGCATTAAACTTTGTTAATGCACCCTGAACATGATTGATTTTATCGACAGCCAATTGCGTCTTTTAAAACCAACTTAAGTTCTTTAGAAATGGGTAAATTATTAATTTCCTTACATAGATTTTTTTCCCCTTTTGAAGCTCGTTCTTGATAAATTCCCGTAAGCATAGCTTGTAGTCCGTATTTAGTCAAAGCATCGGATGCTAGTCCAATAATTCCTAGTAACACTATTCCTCCTATCATTCCTCCTGGCCCCAACATAGCTAATGCTGCCGTAATTGCAGCAGCACCTGCTAACCCCGTTGTTGCCATTGTAATTAACAGAATAACAGCAGGTAGGCCAACTCCTGCCAATTTCTGAACTACCTCATCCATAACTCTTAACTCCTTTGAGCAAATTAACTTTATAGATATAATTCCCCAAAATTGAGCTTAACTAACAGCATTAGAAAATAAAAAAAATTTTAAGTTGGGTAGCTCGTAATATTGAATATCTTATTAGTTACACTAAATTTTTGTGATAATTAACTGACAATAAGTCACAAAAATGACAGTTTTTTGCCCATAAATTCGGTAGGATATAAATATCCCGCTTATGTATATGTAATCCTTAAAAGTTGTACCAAAATATTGATCCTAGGAGCAAACAACCATGAAAATTCCTTCTACTCTTGTTCTGATAACTCTGATTAGTACAGGGGTTAGTCTCCTTACTCCTGCTAAAACTAACGCCCAAATTAACGTCGGGCCAAATCTTTCCGTTCCTTCTAGACAATGCTATCCTGGTGCGTTTAACTGTGGAGCAGCAAGCTTTAGTGAAGATATGCACTACAACCGTCAAATTTACTTCCAAACGCCGGAAAAAATCATCCAAAATTTCCATCGGGAACGCACCCAAAGAGCTTGTTTAGGACGCACCATTACCAGTCCTCCTCCTCCCCGTAACCCTAATTGTGATGAATATCTTAACCGTATTGAAGCACTAGATCAAAAAACACCTGTTATCCTTTTAAGGGAAGCACAACAACGAGAGGTAGATAGATTTTATCCCAACGTTCCCAAATAAACCCAG
Organism: Crocosphaera sp. UHCC 0190; assembly: GCF_034932065.1. Classification (NCBI taxonomy): domain Bacteria; kingdom Bacillati; phylum Cyanobacteriota; class Cyanophyceae; order Chroococcales; family Aphanothecaceae; genus Crocosphaera; species Crocosphaera sp. UHCC 0190. The sequence goes on along the minus strand of NZ_JAYGHP010000001.1, from coordinate 451,374 downwards.
AAGGTTAATAATAGATCCTTAAACGTTGTTTGTGGGAATGGAATGTTAAAGCCACTCAAAGATAAACGCCCCCTTTTCATTGCTTCAGGTGTTCTGTTATTCAGTGTGAGCAGCATGATCCTACTGACTCCCAAAGTCGTAGAATTTATGGAGCAACAACAACAAGTTAAGATAGAAGCGGCCCTAAAGGAAGATCCCAGTAAACCTTCTGTTGTCTTAACCTTAGCGGAACTTCCCCCCGAACAACGGGATCAAAAACTTCAGGAAATTGCAGCATCAGAAACCCTTTCGTTAGAACGAAGTCGGGCCCGCTATTTATTAGCTAACGATCTCTTGGCCAAATATGAAGGAGGCCCTGCGTTACGACAGCTAGAAGGGCTAGAAGATGAATATCCGACCCTAGTACCCTATATTCTCCTCAAACGGGGTCGAGGCTACGAATTAACCAATGAACCTGAAAAGGCCCAAGAAACTTGGAAACAGCTAGTAGAAACCTATGCTGACTCCTTAGCATCTGCTGAAGCTTTATATAAGTTAGGAAAATTTGACCCCCTATACTGGGATCAAGGGATTGAAAAATTTCCTCAACATCCCAAAATTCAAGAAATAATTCGTCAACGTCTCAAAGAGAACCCCAAACAACCTAAATTATTGTTGTTATTGGCTCAATATGTCCCTAATGAGATAGAAACCAATACTATCCGCGATCGCCTGATTAAAGATTATTCTAGCCAACTGACTGCCGAAAATTGGCAATTTATCGCTGATGGTTATTGGGCAACTAATGAATATAATAAAGCCGCCCAAGCTTATCAAAAAGCCCCGAAAACCCCTCAAAATTTCTATCGCATTGCCAGGGGACAACAATTACAGCCGAAAGGCAATAATAAAGAGGCGGTTATTGCTGCTTATCGACAAGTGATGTTTGGGTTTCCTAATTCTCCAGAGGCGGCCATGGCCTTGCAACGACTGGCGAAATTGTCCCCCTCAGAAACCGCTATTAGTTATCTAAACCAAATCATCCAAAAATTCCCGGAACAAGCCCCAGAAGCCCTTGTAAATAAGGCTGAGTTACTGGATAAACTCAACCGCAAAGCTGAAGCGGCCAAAGTTCGTCAAGATCTATTATCTAAATATCCCAATGCTGAGGCGACGGCTGACTATCGTTGGCAAGTGGCACAACGGGCAGCAGCAAAAGGGGACTTAGTAAAAGCTTGGACTTGGGCCCAACCCATTTCAACCAATAGCCCTGATAGTTCCGTGGCCCCCAAAGCGGCCTTTTGGGTAGGAAAATGGGCCCAACAGTTGGGACGGGGCCAGGATGCTAAATCTGCTTTTGAACACGTGGTGGCTTCTCATCCCCAATCCTACTATGCTTGGCGGTCTGCTGTGCAATTAGGCTGGGATGTGGGGAATTTTAATGATGTGCGTCAAGTTTTGCCGACGGTCAATAAACCGAACGTTCGTTCCATTCCTCCTGCTGGTTCGGAAATGTTTCAGGAGTTGTACCGTCTAGGGGAAGATCAAGATGCCATTACTTTATTTAAGGCAGAAATGGGCGATCGCCAAGAACTTACGGTTAATGAAAGCTTTACGGATGCTTTATTAAAGTTAGTTCAAGGAAAAAATCTTCAAGGTATTAATCAGGTTTGGAACCTTAAACATAAAGATGAACCTGAACAAGAAAAAGAATGGCAACAACTGAGACAAACTTCTGAATATTGGCACGCCTTATTCCCCTTTCCTTTTTATCAAACGATTATGAAGTGGTCACAAGATCGTAAATTAAATCCCCTTTTAGTTACGTCTTTAATGCGTCAAGAATCTCGGTTTGAACCCGAAATTAAATCTCCTGTCGGGGCAACGGGTTTAATGCAGGTGATGCCAGCAACTGGGGAATGGGTGGCTAATAAGATTAATTTGAAAAAATATTCTTTAAAAAATCCCAATGACAATGTTAATTTAGGCACTTGGTACTTAAATTATACCCATGAAGAATATCAGAATAATTCCTTGTTAGCAGTTGCAAGTTATAATGCTGGCCCTGGCAATGTTGCTAAGTGGATGAGACAGTATAAGGTAAGTGATCCTGATGCTTTTGTGGAGAAAATTCCTTTCAAAGAAACCAGAGGTTATGTAGAATCTGTCTTTGGTAACTATTGGAATTATTTACGGATTTATAACCCTGAAATTGCTCAATTATTGGCTCAATATGGTCACCAAAATTTAACTAAATAGTTGATGTAGGGATAATTCATGAATTGTCCCTACTCTTGATAATCACTATTGATTGTTACTTCTAAGGTGTTTTCATCAACCTCTAAATAGAGAATATTAGGACGACAACAGACTTGACAATCTTCAATATAGGATTGAGAATTACCCGCACTAATATCAATAAATGTTGTGTTAATTTCTCCACAAAATGCACAAGTATAATCGGCTGTTGTTTCCATTATTGATTTATATAACGACAGTCTTGTTCAGTTGAACTATTAGGACATTCAATAGAAACAGCCTGTCCTTTCCTATCTGTTGCTCGACAGTTAATCCAACCATCTTGATTATTATTTAAACCATCGCAGTTAATTGCATTTAAACTATTGCCCCTCGCAAATAGCCGCAAATTTTTTTCAGCCCCTTGGCGAATTTGACGACTTTCTGGATTTTCTAAGAGGTTAGAAAAGGCAATAATAAAAACGATAGTGATAATAATACCAGCAATTAATAGGTTAATAAAACTAAAAACAGACTGTTTTTTAAGTTGATATTTACTCACCGTAACACCGATAAGAATCTAATTCTCTTAATAAAGAAAAAGCCGCACTTTCTGACTTAGCAATTGGCTTGAGACAGGCAATAACCTGAGACAGTTTTTCACCTGTTGTTGGTGTTTCTAAGGGAGGTACATCAGGAAACACTTGAGAAAAGGCTTTTAATCGTTCTCTTGTTTTCCAGGGAAGGGGAATTAAATCTTTGGCTTTCATGGCTTTAAACTGTCTTGAGTCTAGGAATTTTTGGATGATGAGTGGACAAAGAGTTAGGAAGAGTAGACTGAATTTTTTGCTCAGTTAAAAAGTGGGAAACAGCTAAAGTCATTACTTCATTAAAATCTAAAGGCGAATGACTTTCAAGGAAGGTTTTGAGCAAGAGATATGTCTCTTCAGGAATTTCTATTTCAAGGGCGATAGGAGTTTCCATTTCTTATTTAGGTAAAATTAACATTTAGAGAAAGAGAAACAATTTTATTTAGGTGAAATTATGGTAAATAGGGACTGCTTATTAGTCATGAATTACATTAGACTTAAGTATGCTAACACAGTATTTAGAAAAAGTTTTGGGGTTTTTTTCAACAGCCACTAATTTAACACTTTTCCCCACAAATTGGGACTAATGCTGAATTTCTGTGAGAGTCTGTTGAAAATATTTAAAACCTTGTGGAAAACTCAGGGTAAACTGTGGACAAATGTTCATTTGTTTGGGGAAAAGTGAAAATTAATCAAGGTCAATCAAGATAAATTGTAACAAAGTTTAAGCTTTAGAGATTTTTCATTACACTAAGGGTTGAGTTTGATGAGAGAGGCTAAAAAAAGTGACTTGGGGAGAAAAGTCACTTAAAGCTTGAAATATTGATATTTTTGATTAGGAATAATCGACACACATTTGACTCAAATCTTGAGATTCTTTTTCTAATAAACTAATTAAAAATTCATCTCCTTTGACTTTAGCAATTCTCAATCTATTTTCGAGATTACGATAAATATTGCCTAAATGAATTTTAGTAACTTCATTCAGGGAAACTTCTGAGGAACTGGCCACAAAAACGGAACAAACAGGAGCTTTTTGTCTAGGAATAGGTTGATTTTCCAGGATAGGAATAGAAGAAGTATGGTTCTTAATGCTTCCATATTGTCGATATAGGTTAGCTGGATCTTGTCTAATATGTCTAGGATAGTTATATTTCCAGGCTTGTCCCTGATGTCTTTGCCTAGTGGTTTCATGATCTAGATCCAGCGCATTCAACTGGTTGTCATCCACTAAGGGATAATGAGAAGGTTCGTGTTTCATGTCAATTTTTCCTAAATAAATGTTTAAAAAAAGAAGGTGAATTAAAATGATAAATTAACCTTGCATATAATGAATTCCTCGATAAATCATGTCTTTAATGACATGATGACGACGTGATTTCTCATAGCAGTGCTTTTTCCAGTGAACACCACGATAGGTTCCCTCAACTTCTCCGTCACTGGGTTCGATCATAACGGGTTGATGATTATAGGGAATACCTCGAAAAGAGAGTTTCATAGTAGGACTGCCTCCGATTGCGTCTCCCTTGACTCCCAGGCAAGCAACAGGAATCTTGAGGGAAATAATTTTATATTCTGTATCTATTGTTACACTTTTAGGGGAAAAATGTCAGGGATTCATAAAAATTCAAAATTCCTAGGGGAAACTCGGTAACTGTTGCCCAACAATTACTTAAGATAGAAAAGCGTCGCTAAAAAAGAGCAACAGAACCAATATTCTGTCACCCTTTTTCAATTTTCAGCAAATTGTCCGTCTAGCGATAGTAGTAGGTCTTTTCAGCTTCTAATTGCCGAATCAGACTCTCATTACCTTTTGCTCTTGCGATTTCAAGACGATGCTCCAAACTTTTGAGAATGTTAGAGCGATGAACTTGATCCGCGTCGGTTAAATGTTGTTGTTTATGTGTCATGACTAATCCCTCCTTATGCTTTAAAAGAATCAACAGTAAGACCAACTTCTGATGCTGCTCGTTGCAACATAGACTGCTGTCGGTTTTGCTGTTTACAGCGGTTTTGAGAGATTAAAAAACGAGATTGGGATCGAATTGAAGCCAACTCGTTAGGATGATTACCAGATATATGATTTAAGCGCATAACGCCTCCTTCCAAATCGTAGTGGATTGAATGAGGCGCGTTCCTTCGGGGGTGTTTTCCCTACTTCCGTCTGTCAACGACAGATGAACGATTTATCCTTGTTTGATCTCATTGTAACATTTTTAACAAAAAGTGGCTACTGTTTTGCTTTGAGAAAGGGTGAGTCCCCTGCTTTTTCGGGATAAAGATGTTCGAGCAGAAAATCGACGGTTGTTTGGTTGAGCCACCCTTTTAGTACCGCTAACGCGCCAACTCTTACCCAGAGTCGCCCTTGTTCTTGTTCTGATAAAATAACCTTGAGTTGCTGCTCATCTAGTAACCCGGCTTCTCTGAGATAATAGCCTAAAGACTTTGGGGAACCTTGTTGAGCTTGCTGCACAATAATATTCCATCGCTCAGCAAAAAAGTCTGCCGTTTGTTGTTTAACCCATCCGTTATTGGCTAAAATCTCTCCAAGAAGGCGTTTAGGCTGTTGGGTTTGTTCTGTCAGGGCAGCTTCAACTTGGGCAGGGGTGACTAATTTGGCTTGGGCTAAGATTGCACCAAGGGGTTGTGTTGACTGAGATTTCATCGCCACGTAACGTTCCTCCGTTTTAGGGGTTCTGGGTCTTGTGACTATTATTCCCAATTTGTCCTAGTTAGTTTCACTGATGGGAAAGTTTTTTTTAATCCTGATCGCCTAGTATTTTTGAACTAATAAAATAATCAGGCTAAGGACTCCACAAGAAAGACTTAAATTATTGTTTGAAAGGACTCAACATAATTAATTGTTGTTGCTGCAAAGATCGAACCCCATCTAATTCTAAAGCAACTGAATCTAAAATTTCCTTAACCGTTAATTCCCCATTACAAGCTTGGATAAAACCATATTCAAGATCACTTAAACTGACGGGTTGATAATCATAATTCAGAATACTTTGACTTGGCCAACCAAACATACAAGGATGGGGTTCAGGAATAGCAGATAATAGGTTTTTATCTGATGACCAATCACTCTTAATAATCGGGGGTTTTCCTAAGAAAAATTCGTAATGAGTAATATTTTCAGGATCGAGTAATTCAATTAGACGATATCGTTGGCGATCGCTTAAATTATCTCCCCGTTTTATTAATTCTTCTGACTGGCCAATTAACCGTTCTAACTCCCAATATTGAGGATTAGAAAAGCCGATAAATTCTAATTCTGATGCCTCAATTAATTCAAACAAAGTATCAATATTGTAATCTGTTTCTTGAGGGTGAACATACATATCTGCAAAGGATTCATCTCGATGATTTTCTAATGACCATCTTTCCTTTTCTCGCTTGACAATTCGGTTATTTTCTGGTAAATGTTTAAACAATTCTCGACCGACAAAAACCCCATCTTTGTAGTCTCCTTTTTGCTCACCTTGTAGCAAAGAAATGGCTTTTTGCATTAATTGAATTTCCCATCTTCCTAATTCTGCATAGACAAAAATATGAAAAATTCCACCAGGGGCCAACTTTTTCGCTAACGCTTTAATTCCTGCGATGGGATCAGGTAAATGATGCAATACTCCTACACAATTAATTAAATCAAATTCCCCGGATAATTGATCAGCTTCTTCTAAGTTTAAATGATGAAAAGAAATAGGGGCTTTATGATTAGTTGAAACCCCGGATTGTTGACAACGTTGCTGAGCAATTTCTAGGGCTTTTTCACTCAGATCAATTCCCACAATTTCCGCATGAGGATTGAGTAAAATCAAGTATTCTGTGCCAACTCCTGTACCACATCCCGCATCTAAAATACGGACTTTTTCTGTGGCCGGTTTTCTCCCTGTACAAAAATTATAAGCCGCCAGCCAATTCCATCGCCAATTATAGCCTGGAGGTGGCTCATCTAATAAGGGTTCCGGGGGGAAAGGATAGGTGTTGTAAAGACGTTGAACTGCTGAACTTTGTTGAGATTTTTTCGTCATAGTGAGGAGTAATTAAACCAAAAGATAATTAAGGGTTTGTAACGTAAACTTTTCCCTTAAACAGCCTTTCTAATTATATCAAAAAATGAACCATAAAAATAATATCTTTGTTTTTTAGCACAGCATCTACAGAAAACTGGTAGAATATGACGTATTAACATAAAGTACCGTTTGGTGTATTCTATTATTGATGAAACTCGAACAATTAGAGTTATTTTTGTTGGGTCAGATTATGAATAAACTGCGGATATAGTTCAGTGGTAGAACGTCAGCTTCCCATGCTGAATGTCGTGGGTTCGAGTCCCATTATCCGCTTATCGGTTTTTAGGGTGAGAAAGAACACTGAATGAACACAGAACAACTAAAACAGCTTGAAGATGATTTATGGGCTGCTGCGGATAATCTGCGGGCTAATACGGATTTAAAATCTAGTGAGTATGCAACCCCCGTTTTAGGGTTAATTTTTCTGAAGTTTGCTGATAATAAATATTGTCAAGCTGAAGCAGAAATTATCGAAGAATATGAGAAACTCCAAGGGGGAAGACGACAGAAGGGGGTTGAACAAATAGCTATAGAAAAATGTGGTTTTTATCTACCAGAAAATGCTCGTTATAATTACTTGTTAAATTTGCCTGAAAAGGAAGATATAGCCAAAAAAATCAAAGAGGCAATGCAGTCTATAGAGGAATATAAACCAGAGTTAGATGGAGTATTACCCAAGGATGAATATTTCCCCTTAACTCGCACTGATAGAACAATTCCTGCTCAATTATTAAAGAATTTCTCGAATATTCCCCTTGATGCTACTGGAGATGTTTTTGGTAAAATATATGAGTATTTTTTAGGCAAATTTGCTTTAAGTGAAGGGCAAAAAGGGGGTGAGTTTTTTACTCCGACTTCAGTGGTAAAGTTGATGGTAGAAATTATTGAACCCCATCAAGGAACGGTTTATGATCCTGCTTGTGGTTCGGGGGGAATGTTCGTACAATCTCAACAGTTTGTACAGCGTCGTCGTCAACTATTAGGGCAGGAATATTATCAAGATGAATTATATGTTTATGGACAAGAAAAGACTTTAGATACTGTAAAATTAGCGAAAATGAACCTCGCTGTTAATGGGTTACGGGGGGAAGTTAAACAGGCGAATAGTTATAGTGAAAATCCTTTTGATAGTTTTGAAAAGTTTGACTATGTAATGGCAAATCCTCCTTTTAATGTGGATGATGTACCCATTGCGACGGTGGAAAATGATCCTCGTTTTAATAGTTATGGTATCCCCCGTAATAAGACAAAAGTGAGTAAAAAGGATCAGGGTAAAGAAACTGTTCCTAATGCTAATTATTTGTGGATTAATTTGTTTGCCACGTCTTTAAAAGAAAAGGGACGGGCAGCTTTAGTTATGGCTAATTCTGCTTCTGATGCTCGTCATAGTGAGGCTGAAATTAGAGAAAATCTAATTAAAAATAATCTGATCTATGGAATGCGTACGTTACCTTCAAATATGTTTTATACGGTGACGTTACCTGCTACTTTGTGGTTTTTTGATCGAGCTAAATCTGATGATAAAATTCTCTTTATTGATGCTCGTAATATCTTCACACAAATTGATCGCGCTCATCGAGAATTTAGTGAAGAACAAATTCAAAATATCGCTATTATTAGTAAATTACATCGTGGGGAAATAGAGGCTTTTATTCGTTTAATTGATGATTATTTTGCTCAAGGAATGGCTTGTTTATTGGAGAATAAGGAACAGGTAGAACCCGTCAGCGAACAATTATTAGAGGTTTTGGGCGATCAAGAGGGAAAACAGGCGGTTCAGGAGTTATTGAGTCATTGGCAAGGTTTAGGGGCGTTATACAGTCATTATCAAGCTTATCAGGAACAATTAGATTTTCAGGCGATCGCAGAAGCAAATAAGCAGCAAAGGGCGTTAAGGGCGTATTTTGACCCGTTTTTTGCCAATTTACACGCAGGGTTAAAGGTACTTGATAAAATTGTCCGTCGTCAAGAGAAGGCAACGGGAAATAAACAACGGGGAATGAAGCAGCTAAAAGAAGCATTAGAGCAGTTGCACAAGGAAGTGAAAGCTTCTGAGGGTTTTTATCGTCATATTCACTGGTTACAGGAAAGGTTCCCAGAGGCAGTATATGAGGATGTGACGGGGTTATGTAGGTTAGCAACGCCGGAGGAGGTCAAAGAACAGGATTTTTCCCTGAATCCGGGGCGTTATGTGGGGGTGGTGATAGAGGAAGATGGCAAGACTGAGGAGGAGTTTATTGAGGAACTTTTGGCGATGAATCAACAGTTAGAGACGTTAAATGAGGAGGCGATCGCGTTAGCAGATGTGATCGGTGTCAATATCAAGGCGTTGACCGAGGATTAATATTGAATATGCTCGAATTTCTCCCCCCTTTCAAAGGGGGGACTAAGGGGGGTTAAACCCTACGCTACCCACTGATAACCCCTCCCTAACCCTCCCCTTACAAAGGGGAGGGGACAAGATACCGGACGGGATAAATCGGGGAGGGGACAAGATGCCGGACGGTATAAATCGGGGAGGGGACAAGATGCCGGATGGGATAAAATCGGAGGAATTTTCGATGACAGAACTTTATAATAAATCTTGTGAGAAGGATAAACGTCGATCGCTTCGCAATAATATGCCTCCTGCGGAAAAACTCCTCTGGGCAAGGTTACGAGGGCGACAGGTGGAAGGGGCTAAGTTTCGGCGACAGTACAGTATTGGTGGGTTTGTGGTAGATTTTTATGTGCCAGAGTTGCGACTGGCGATCGAAGTTGATGGGCCAAGTCATTTAGGGGCAGAAGCTCAAGCTTATGATGCCCAACGACAGGCGTTTATTGAGTCTTTCGGGACTCGTTTTTTGCGGTTTACTAATCAACAAGTTTATCAAGAATTAGATGCTGTGGTTGAAGCGATCGCTCTTGTCATCCTCGATATGCGCTCTCTTAGTCCCCCCTTTCAAAGGGGGGACTAAGGGGGGTCAAACTTTACGCTACCCACTGATAACCCCTCCCTAACCCTCCCCTTACAAAGGGGAGGGGACAAGATACCGGACGGGCCAAAATCGGGGAGGGGACAAGATACCCATCGGGTTTAATAGTGTTCAATAACCCATCGGGTTTAACAGTGTTAAACCCCTACAAAATGTCTGTCCTCAATTTTAATTCGTCAAAAGTTAGAAGAAGTAACAATCAAGAAATTAGTTATAATGCCACCAGTTTAGAATATGTTATAGAGGGACTTTGTAACCCTGAGCAACTTTTAGATTATATTGAAAATTTTATATTATTTCGGAATAAAGACGGCATAGAAACTAAAATCATCGCCCAAAATCATCAATTTTTAGGAGTAAATAATGCCTATGAACGATTTCTACAACGGAACGAATACAACGGAAAATTAGGCGTATTTTGGCATACTCAGGGGTCAGGTAAAAGCTTTTCTATGGTTTTCTATGCAAGAAAAATCTCGCGTAAACTGACAGGTAACTTTTGCTTTGTTATTATTACAGATAGAACAGATCTCAATGATCAGATTCATAAAAACTTTGTCTATACTGGCACTATTGGACCAAAAGATGAGGTAAAACCAAACAACGCTGAACAAATGCGAAAATATCTCTCTCAAAATAAAAAATTTATATTTACTTTAATTCAAAAATTCCGCTACGATAAAAATAAAAAATATCCTCGTCTTTTTGACCCAGAAAAAGAAACAAGAGAAATCATTGTTATGGTAGATGAGGCACACCGTACCCAATATAAAGACTTAGCAGAAAATATGCGAGAAGGTTTAAAAGGGGCGCATTTTATCGCTTTTACAGGTACTCCCTTATTAGGAAAAGAACGGAAAACAAATAAATGGTTTGGTGACTATGTTTCAGAATATAACTTTCAAGATGCAATGGCAGATAACGCCACCGTACCGCTATTTTATGAGAAGCGCGTACCCCAAATGTTGATCCAAAATGAAGATCTAAATGATGAATTTTATCAACTGCTAGAAGATGAAAATATAGATAAAGCACAACAAGAAAAATTAGAACGTAAATATGCAAAAGAATTAGAAATAATTAAACGAGATGATCGCTTAAATACTATTGCCAGGGATATTGTATATCATTTTCCCCGTCGCGGTTATTTAGGAAAAGCAATGGTCATAAGTGTAGATAAATTTACTGCTATTAAAATGTATGAAAAAGTACAACAACAATGGAAAACAGAAATTAAACGACTACGGGGACTTATTAATACTACCACCAACCAAATAGAAAAAGCCCGTTTTAAAAAGATGGTTGAATATATGAAAACCGTTGAAATGGCAGTAGTTATTAGTGACCCCAACACAGACAAAGAAAAGTTTGAAAAACAAGGATTAAATATACAACCTCATCTTAAAAGATTAGAACAAATAGATGAACATGGCCACGATATAGAACATAATTTTAAGAATGAAAAACATCCCTTGCAAATTGTCTTTGTTTGTGCTATTTGGTTAACAGGATTTGATGCCGAAACCGTCTCTACATTGTATCTAGATAAACCCATGAAAGGTCATACATTGATGCAAACTATCGCCCGTGCAAACCGTGTTACATCCTATCAAATAGAAAGTTATAACGGTAAATTAATAGAAAAGAAAAACGGCGAAATTATAGATTATTATAATGTATTTCGTAATATGCAAGAAGCCCTCAAAGAGTATGGACAGGGACAAAATAACTCAGAAGAAATGCCAGTACAAGAGAAAACAGAACTCTTTAGATTATTAAATGATGCTATCTTAGAAACCTTGAATTTTTGCCGCGATCGCCATATTGATTTAGAGTCTATTACAGAAGATAATAATACATTTAAAAATATTGGTAAATTTAACACATTTGCTGACATTCTCCTCAGTAAAGATGACTGGAGAAAAGCCTTTAATGTTTATGATAATACCGTTTCTTCCCTTTACGAAGCCTGTAAACCCGAAATATTAGAACAGGAAGTTCAACAACGTCAAAAAATAGCAATTATTCAATATTTACGAGGAATAATTGATAGTTTAGTCGAAAAAGTAAACATAGATGATGTAAGTTTTAGCATCTCAGAATTATTAGATGAAAGTGTTATAGTAGATGAGGGTGAAAAATTCAACCAACAGGAACATCAAGCAACCTATCAAGTCATCCAAAAAGGCAAAATATGGGATCTCAGTAAAATTGACTTTGAACAACTCAAAGCAGACTTTCCTGCAATACAATATAAACATATTCAAATTGCTGAAATAAGAGCATTTATTGAAGATAAACTGCAAAAAATGATGCAACAAAATCAAACTAGAATAAATTTTACAGAACGTTTACAAACAATTATTGATCGTTATAACGCCGGAAACTCTGCAACAGAAAACTATTTTGAAGACTTAGTAAACTTTATTCAAGACTTAGACACAGAAGATAAACGTCATATTAGAGAAGGGTTAACAGAAGACGAATTAGAATTATTTGATCTGTTGAAAAAAGACAAATTCACCCAAACAGAAACCCAAAAAGTCAAACTCGCAGCCAAAGATTTAATTAAACGAATAAAAGAAGCAAAACCGCCAGTTTTAGTGCAAGACTGGTGGAAAGATAGCCGTACAAAAATGGGAGTTCAAACCGCCATAGAAAAAGTGCTAGACGACAACTTACCTAATAGTTATGATCGTGTTATCTTCAAAGAAAAATGTGAGCGCATCTTTGACCTAATTATTGATTTTGCCGCCAATGGTAAAAAATGGGTAGCCTAGGGACGAACAGCCGTTCGCCCCGACAAATATCAAATATTTTGGGAGAGTTTTGAAGACCAAAACTTGTCTAAGGTCAAGGAATCCCTGATAATTGATGACTAACCTTTGATGAGGAGTGCCGTGTCTGCCAAGCCAAAAACCCGTTCTCTTGCTAGTATCGCCGGAATTGTGGCCTTTGCCACCTTAATTAGTAAAATTTTTGGATTAGTGCGAGAACAAGCGATCGCTGCTGCCTTTGGGGTGGGGCCCGTTGTCAATGCCTATGCTTATGCTTATGTGATCCCTGGTTTTTTATTAATTCTCTTAGGCGGTATTAATGGCCCCTTTCATAGTGCCTTAATTAGCGTTTTAGCCAAGCGGGATAAGTCAGAAGCGGCCCCCTTAGTCGAAACCGTCACCACCATTGTCAGCCTCTTTTTATTAATTGTCACCCTGGCCCTGATTTTCTTTGCCGGAACCTTTATTTCAGCCCTAGCACCAGGGTTAGAAGGGGCGGCCAAAGCGATCGCCATTCAACAATTACAAATTATGGCACCTTTAGCTTTGTTAGCGGGATTAATTGGTATTGGGTTTGGAACTCTCAACGCAGCCGATCAATACTTATTACCCAGTATTAGCCCTCTATTCTCTAGTTTAGCAGTGGTGATCGGGGTTGGGATCTTAGCTTGGCAGGTAGGGGATAATATCAACGCGCCCCAAAATTGGTATTTAGGGGGTTTAGTTTTGGCGGGGGGAACCTTGGCCGGTGGCGTTTTACAGTGGTTAGCGCAAATTGGGGCCCAATACAAAGCCGGAATGGGAACTTTGCGGTTTCGCTTTAACTGGCGTATTCCTGGGGTAAGAGAGGTGATGAATGTCATGGCCCCGGCTACCCTTTCATCGGGAATGTTGCATATTAATGTTTATACTGACCTATTTTTTGCCTCATTTATTGTTAATGCGGCGGCGGCCATGCGCTATGCCAATTTTATTGTTCTCACTCCCTTGGGCATTATTTCTAATATGATTTTAGTGCCGTTTATGCCTGTTTTTTCTCGGTTAACTGCGCCGGAAAATTGGGGAGAATTAAAGGTCAGAATTCGTCAAGGACTTTTATTAACGGCTTTAACCATGTTGCCTTTTACGGCCATTTTTATCGCTTTAGCTCCGGTTATGATTCGGGTAATTTATCAACGGGGTGCGTTTAAATCGGCTGATGCAGATATTGTGATTCCGGTATTAATGACCTATGGAGTAGGGATGTTTTTCTATCTTGCTAGGGATGTTTTGGTGCGGGTATTTTATGCGTTGGGAGATGGAGAAACCCCATTTCGAATCAGTATTTTTAATATTTTTCTCAATGGTTTGTTAGATTTTCTTTTATATAAACCCTTTGCTACCCCTGGTTTAGTCTTTGCTACCATTGGGGTTAATGTTATTTCTATGATGATCTTTTTAGGAATTTTAAATAAACGGCTTCAGGGTTTACCTTTAAAGGAATGGGGTTTAGCTTTGTTGGCTTTAATGGGCATTACTGTTATTTCAGGAGGAGCAAGTTGGGGGATTTCTTGGGGATGGGAACAGATATTTGAGAACAGTAATATAGGGTTGCAATTATTACAATTAACCTTGGCTTCTCTGGTGGCTTTTGGGGTATTTTTTGGCTTATCAATCCAATTAAAATTACCGGAAGTTGATATTTTACTTTCTCGGATTTTGAAAAAGTTTAAAAAGAATTAAGTTCTGCTTATGATTCTCGTTTTCGATAAATTCCATAAAAATACGGATCTCACCCAAAGAGTAAATGCCGTAAACTGGTGTCATCCATTTTATTTGCCGTAGTTTGCGTAAAGCTACGGTAAGTAGTCGGATATAAATAAACGTTTCTATATTAAAAACTATTACTAAGCTTCAAACCTTTTACTTTAACCTGTAACCTGTAACCTGTTCCCTATCGCCTCACCTTACCATTAACGTTCATTCTGTCCGACTACTTATCAGTTTTTATACGGCTAATTTTGGCACACTTTCAAAAGTATATAAAGACAATGAATAGTCGTTTCAAACTTCCTTTACTTTTTTATTTATCTCATCGGACAAAAACAATCAATGCAGGTTTCTCTCTGCCGATGGCATTAATGATGGGAACTGTGATCTTAGCGATCGGAGTCCCCATGATGATTGGAGCGCAGGGCCAATTGACAAAAGTTGTTGCCCAAAAAAATACTGCCCGTGTGAATGCAGTTGCTGAAGCAGGGGCAACCCAGTATATGAGTTTTTTGAATCGGAACCGACTGTTATTAACCTATCCTGATTGTGCCGGAAGCAAAGACACAAATGATGTTTGTCAAGATTCGGGTTCAGCGCAAAGTTGGTTTTTAGCCTCAAATATAGAAGGTATCAAAACAACCTCAACCTCATCTTCATCCTCATCTTCATCTTCATCCTCATCTTCAACCTGTTCGAGTTCGTCTTCTAGTTCAGGTTCAGTGAATGACAGCACCGAAACCGCAACTACCGTCTCCTCTACTTGGGCTAATAGTAGTAATAGCGGTTGGCAAGATCTTACTGATGGACAATATCGCTTAGTATCCTATACCTATTCTGCTGCGAATCAAACAGGTGTACTGACCCTTGAGGCGCGGGTCGATGTATCGGGGACGGGGGCAAACGCGACTGAGATTCCGGGTCGCACTGCTAAAACCAGACTAGAACTCACTTTTCCGGTAATGACAGGTTCTTCCGGTGACTCAACCAGTGGTGGGCCACCAGGGTTGTGGGCAAAAGATTTTAAATTTAATAACAATGCTAGTGCTTACTCTAATGTTTGGGATTCCTCAGAATGTGTCCCCGCAACACCCGCATTTGATGATTCTAAAAACCTAAAATCTGTTCCGGCACAGCCTCTAACCCTTGCTAGTGGGGTTTCTGCCAGTCCAAAAGCAAATAATGGAAATAAGGAGATTTATGATACGACAGGATCTGCTGTTGGTGTCAGGACAAAGGTTAAACGGGATTTTCCCCCTTTACCGAATAATAATGTCTGGCCGGCTGCTCCTGCCACCAATAAAAATGATATCAGTTGTACCTCTTTATCCTCTCAATATCCTCGAACCACTGATGTCGATTCTACGGGGACGGTTTACAGCAGCAAGACGAGTCCTTCAACGGACGCTGCTACCTACGTTTACAACTGTAGTGGTAGTTTGAAGACACCCGATGGTGATGTCAAATTCGGACGCACGGGCCAAGAAACCTTGATTTTTCATGTGAATGGAAATTTTACGTCTGGTTCCAATGGCAATCTTTTGCCTCAAGGCTCGACCACGACTGGTTTTACCCGCTCTATTTTTTACGTTAAGTCGGGTGATTCCCAAGTCAATGCCAATGGAAATGTGGGAGATATGAGAGATCCTAGTGCTATTCAGGTTTATATCTATAAAGCTGATAAGGGGACAAGAAACACCAGTGGTTATGAACATTCCCTAGAACTAAAAGGCAACGGTTCGTTCTACGGATTTATGTTTGCTCCTTTCGCTAATCTTGAGGCACAGGGAACATCGGATCATTCTGGAGCTTTGTGGGTCAAGTCCATTGAGACAAATGGAAATTTTAAAATTTGGCAGGGCATATTTGATATGTCTCGGCTAATGATTTCCATTGATACCTCGGCCCCAACCAATCAAATGGGAGCAGCAACTTCAGTTCAACGAGTTGCCGTGCCTTAGTCTCAGGGCTGTGTTATTGCGAGAGGGCATGAAGTGGTCGGACATAAATAAGTGTAGGGTGGGCAATGCTCACCAAAAGGCTCAAACGCTGATTTAGAGATTATTGTGGGCAATGCCCACCCTACAGGTTGTGTTCGTTTAATAAAGATAATTTGCGAAAACTCATGAGATCTAAACTATTAATTGTCTATTTGAACTCTGTTCACCCAGATCGGGGTTTTACCATGCTGGAGGTTTTAGTCTCGATCTTAGTGATTTTGGCATTTGTCATGGGCGCACTGCAAGCCTTGGCAATTACTGCCATCGTGCAGATCAAAGCTGAACGTCAAGCTCAAGCCACTTTTTGGATACAGCAGGATTTAGAACGGGTCAAATCCTTGGCGAGTAATTTTAACGATATTTCTGGATGTGGGGCAGCAACTTTTGATGCAGGGGTAGGAGGAATTTTTAGGGATAGTCTGGCCAGTGATACGACTGTAACTGCTGCTAATTCTTCGGATAACAATTCCCAAGTCGTCAAAACCAGTTTCAATGATAATCAAAGTCGTCCGATTCCCGATACTGCCAACTCGAAAAATGCTTCCTATAGCTTGGTACGGATTATTACAGAAGATGATAGCGATCCCAGTGTTTTAAAAGTCACCTATCGAGTAGCCAAACCCTATGACACAACTAAAACCTACAATAGCGACTCCAATCAAACCCATACCCAAAATAGTTACCTCGCAGATGACAAGTCCAATAACACGTCTACTTTGGCGGTGGTTTCTACAGAGATTATCCCTCACGCCTCCTTCAGTTGCCCCTAATGGTGGATGGACGCTGTTAGAGATGGTGATTACGACCATTGTTGTCGGCATTTTGTCGGCCTTCTCTATTCCGTCGATGATTGGCATTACGAGTCAAAATCAGGTAAAAGCAACGACGGATCAGATTAAAAACCTCTTCCAAGAGGCGCAGCGTCAATCTATCCGCACTGGTAAAATTTGTACGGTTACAGTCTCAGCAACGACAACTTCGGCGGATGCCTTTATATCAAGTACCCCCCCCGGATGTTTATCAACGGCTCCGGTCTTTTTGCGATCGCAATTAAAGATCAGTACGGTGGATTTTCCTTCTACAGTTACCATTTCCTACAGAGGCAATGTGGCTTTTGACTGGGGTACGAATACCTCTCCTCCTTCGCCTCCCGCTTTAATTGTGGTGCAATCACCTTCCGCCAAACAACAATCTTGCCTAACCCTAACACCCGGATTAGGGATTATCCGCACTGGAATTTACAATACCTCGACCAGCACTTGCTTACCTTCTCTCTAAACCTTGGCTTTATCATGAAAAAACTGCTCAATACCTTGATCCGAAATTGCAGTGCTTCTGGCTTTACCCTCATGGAGTTATTAGTCGCAGCGTCTTTAACACTGGTAGTAGTTAGTGCGGCGGGTTATGGCATGGTTGTGATAACCAGAGAAAATAGAATAGCGATCGCAGCCAATGATACTCAATACAATGTCAATCGTGCGGCTGATTTTATTACTGAGGAAATGAAAGCTGCCTCGGCAGTGAGAACAGACGTTTCATCAGGATTACCGACAGATTTTGCTCCTACGGGAACCTATCAAGTGATTCTCGCTATCGATACACCCAGTCTGGCTCAACCAATTATTTACTATCTAAAATCTCCTCCCGATAGCCCTTTATTGGGAACAAATGCTATTTATCGCTGGGGGCCGACGTTACAGGCCAATGGCAGTTACGGTACGACCTGGAATCATGAACCATTGATTGATCTTATCCCGGATGCTCCCCAAAATACCAATTGTGCGACGAGCGGAATGACGAAAATTCCCAGCACCAACCCAAAAGGCTTTTTTGTCTGCGTCAGTGACGATCAAAAAAATGCGGAACTGCATATTTCCACCTCGGCAGTGAATACGATCAAAGGGAACACAGGTAATATTTTTGGGACAACTCCCAATACCAATGGTCGCTATTATGACAAAGCCACTTATGAGGTGGTAACACAAGCTTATACCAGAGGATCTGCTTTTACCTTATTTCAAGGAGTGATTACTCCCAATATTCCAGCCACGGCTACCATTCAAGAGTTAGCAAAAAATAGCGGTTGCACCCTATCCAGTGCTAGTGGTTATCAAACAACCGCTTCGGGGGCCGTAACTGCTTGGACTCCCAGTAGTACACAAGTAACAATACCTTCTAGTGGAGCCCTTACTTCTGCCAATAGTCTAAAGTTAGTCATGGCAGGAACTTGTGGCGGTGCCTTTAATATTGCCTCTGATGCTGGCACTGGGGTAACTGTGGCCCAAAATGGAACCCCCTTAAGCTCACTAACAACTTTTACCAATAATTCTACGATTAACTTAGCTCTGAGTCCCTATAAAAATACGACCCAAATTCAGTTACCCAGTAACAAAGCCATTTTTTTCTTTGCGAATGGAACAACTCCCATTAACGCGGTTTTGGTCACAATTAATTAGTGATTTTGCCTTGCTAATACGCATTGAAAATGCGTATTAGCTTAGTTCCCAGTTACCCGTTTATAATTCACAATGAATTATTCCCTATCGTTGTTGTTATCTCCATCCTCATCTTGTGCTTCGTTACGGCTTCCAGGATAGCGTTTACCGCGAGAAAAGAAGCGGGAAGATTTTTGACGAAATTGACGAGCATAGGCCTGATTACGCTCAGCTTTTTCTTTCTTTAAATTACGACGCTTAGCCATGATCTTTTCCTCATTAAAACAATAAAATACTTCTGGAAATGTCATCAATGGGAAGTTCCCTTTGACTTCCAGAAGAGTGGGTTAATTGAAACTAAAAATTAGATACGGTAACTCCGACGGCCTTTGCTAAAAGAGTTGCGGGGTTGTTCTTCGCGGGGTCTAGCTTTATTAACTTTGAGGTTTCTTCCCATCCATTCTGCCCCATCTAGTTCCTCAATGGCTGCATTTTCCTGAGCGTCTTCCTCCATTTCAACAAAACCGAAGCCCCTCGCTTTTCCCGTTTCTCGATCAGTAGGAAGATGAACCCGTTTGACGGCTCCATACTCAGCAAATACTTGAGTTAGGTCTGCTTCTGTCACTTCGTAAGGGAGGTTGCCAACATAAATTGACATCGGTAAAGATCTCCTTAATCCTAGGTTTGCAGAGATACAAGATCTCGGAGAGCAGCCGGCCAATATTAACTTCGGACAAAACCTACGCGATACTGACAACAAACTTAGTCACCGATCCTCATTCTCGTTTTCATGCTCTATAGTAGCACTTTTCTTTTGAGTCAGAGCAAATTTGTAAGCAGAAGTGATAGATTGGATCAGGAAATAGGGAAACAGAGGATAAAATATAGGAAATAAATCTATGTCAGAAGAAAAACAACCTCAATTATCTCAAGCAGAATTAATTAAGTTATTGCGAACAACCATTACCCAACTTAATAATATTGTTACCCAACTGACCACCGACTCTTTAGGGAATTTACCGCCCCAAGAAACCATAGAAATTTTAGTCAGTAGTACAGAGGCGATCGCTGTTTCTCTTCAAGTTTCTTCTCCTTCTACTAAAGTCGAAACTTTGCCCAAAACTGAACCAGAAAAATCTGAAGATTGGGAGGAATCGGAGACAGATGAAACAGAGGAAAAACTCCCAGGAATTGACGGTGCTTTACCGAGTTTTAATCGCTTACAAATTTGGTGGGATGGGGTATTAGGAGGAATTCGTTCTCTTTTTCCAACGGCGATTAGTGAGAGGCTTTCTGATTGGGTAATTACAGGAGTTTTAGGGGTGATTATTGTGGCTTTTTTGTCTACTTCAGTATTACTATTACCCCAACCCCTTTCGGTGTCTAAAATTGTGCAAACTCCCTCAGAAATACCGCAACCAAAAGTTATTGAAACCCCACCGCAATTAGAGTCTCCTGCGTTACCTGAACCCATCAAATTAGCCCCACCTCCTGGCCCAAAATTAACCCCAGAACAAGGTTTAATTGCCGCAATTCAACAACAGGTCACGGAATTAACTAATCAATATCCAACGGGTTTAATTGGTACAATTGAAGCGAATTTTCTGGCCAGTCGTTTAATTGTTACTCTGGGAGAACAATGGTATGAATTACCGCCAAAACGACAAGATACTTTGGCTAATACTATCTTAAAACGGGCCCAAACTTTAGATTTTCGGAAATTAGAAATGATTGACGATCAAGGAACTCTCTTGGCCCGTAGTCCGGTGGTAGGAGATCAAATCGTTATTCTTCAGCGACACCCCTAAATATCTGAAAATTTTTGCTGAAACTTACCCTTTTTTTCTAAACTTATGCCAGATTCAATTATGTATCAAGAGGATGGTTTTGTTGTCCTCGAACCTGACCAACCAGAACAATTTTTAACCGCAGAGGAACTTTTAGAAAAGCTCAAAGCTATCTTATTAACTCGTCAGGATGATTTACCGAGAGAATTGGTAAAAATTCCCTCAGTTGAAGGTCAAGCACAGTATTTAATGGAAAATTTTTGCGATCTCGATGTGGGCCCAGATAGTTATTTACAATGGTATGTGGTTCGCTTGCAAAAATAGTTCATTATTGTCTAGGATTATGTTAAGTTAAGTTTTGTAACAGTTGTAACTTAGGCTAGGGAAATCTCTATGGCAATCGAAATTCCAGAACCGATCAAAGTCTGGTCGCAATTTGGTCATCCCCTTCTCATGTGGGTTTTGTTTGGATTGACAGTTTATGCACTATATTTAGGCATTCAATGGCGACGCACCCGTACGGCTGACAAAGAACTTAAAAAAGAATTATTACCAAAAGATTTTCGTAATCGTCATTATCAATTAGGTTCCTTACTTTTGGGGTTGATGGTATTAGGGAATATTGGCGGTATGGCCATCACCTATATCAATAATGGTAAACTCTTTTTTGGTCCCCATTTATTAGTGGGGTTAAGCATGACAGGATTGATTGCTGTCTCAGCTTCTCTTTCACCTTTAATGCAAAAGGGTAATGAATTCGCTCGTTATACCCATATTACCCTAAATACTGCGATTGTAGGTTTATTTGGTTGGCAAGCGGTAAGCGGGATGGAGATTGTCCAGAAAATTCTTGATAAAATCTCATAATCAGGTTTGGGGGATGAGGCATAATTAACCTACTTTTTTCTTCCCCCATTGTTTTCTAATTGCCTTCAGCTTGACCTAAACTAATTAACGCCACATCAATTTGATTATCTTCTTGTGGATTAATTTTTGCATAAATACCAGGGCCAAAAAATTTCTCGATTTTCTCTTGTTTATCGTTCCAAGTTTCTAAGGTAATAAAGGGCGAGTTAAACTCTAGAATCAAGGCATAATTTCCCTCAAATTTTTCCTCTCTTATTGCTACTAATAAGGGTCTATCTTCATCGGTAGGACTTAACCCCAACCGTGCCAAAGTATCATCAAGATGGGCTTCTTGACCATAGCGATAACGGGTCACATCTTTACGGATTTGATTTTGGGTAGAGGTTGCTTGTTGTTCTCTTAAGGCAAGAACATCTGGAGGGGTCGGTTGACTAAAGGGAATGGGTTTCAATTCTGCCGCTTTGAGGGCTAGTCCTCCTAGTAAAATCGGCACACCATAGAAAAATCCGGCTAAATTTAGGGTAGGATGATCAGTAGCATAGGCCACAAAGCCCATTAGGGTTAAGAGTCCCCCCACGGTCAATCCTACACGGGCTAAGGAAAGTTGGCGTAACATAAAAAGTCCTTTATTTTGCGATCGCTTTAAATTTCATTATGCTGGTCAATGGTCTTTAAGAAAAGGGGCCAATGCTCAGGAGTAAATAACTGATTTTTTGGGCTGATCTTGATAGAAGACTAGCCTGGGGGAGACAAGATTGTTTATGCTAGAGTTAGTGCTAGTTTTAGGATCAAAAAAATGAATCAAGAAACGATTCGAGAAAAAGTGAAACTAATTGAAAGTAAGCGAGGATTTTTAGTGGAACTTTTAGAAAAACCCGATTTAGGAATTTTACGGGTGGATGTCAAACAAGCTCTGGAAGAACTCGATGAACTTATTGAAGAATTTGACCTGACATTTCCCCAGGAAACCTAAGATTCTTAACTTCTCAGATTTAAACCTCACTCAACCGGAGATAATTATTAAAAATAAGCGGCAGTCAATTCTTAATTATTCTGCCGCTTTTTGTTTTTTTTTCAAAATCATTAAGGGACAATGGATGTAGAAACAATTGTTATCATAATTACTTATTTTTCTTGTCTTCTCGTTATTATTCGGGTAGTTCAAGGAATTCTACCGAAGAAAGATGGCTGGATTATTCTTAGTGTGATTATTTTTGCCATTACCTTGATTCTATCCTTACTTGATTCGCCCTTCAACAGTTGGTTAGGGGGAAGTTTATGTCTGATTTTTCTGTGGTTTCCTGCTTGGGTATTAACTAGGTTAAATCGTTTAATTGAAATACAAAATTATCAAAGAGCCAGTCAACTATTATCTAGGTTGTTTTGGCTTCATCCTACTCCAATTTGGCGAGACTATTTACAATTAATTTTTGCCTTAGAAATGGCAAAAGCTGGTCAAATAGAGTCAGGAATTAAGAGGCTACAATCTTCTAATCAATGTGAATCAATTATTGCTTATTATCGTCAGGCTTCTATCTATGAAATTAGAGCAGATTGGCAAGGTTGTCTAGAATGGTTTGATAGTAAAGTTAAGCCAAAAATTTTATGGAATGATGCCACTTTACTTGTTTATTATATCAGATCTTTAGGAGAAACGGGGCAACTTAATCGATTATTTCAAGAGGCGTTATCTGTTGAATCTAAACTTTTAAAATCAAGAAGTTTATCAAAAATTCATTTGATTTATCTTTATATTTTTGCTTTTTCTGGACAAACATTGGCGGTTCAAGAACTTTTTAAACAGTCTTTATCTTTTTATCCACAAGAGTTACAAGAATTTTGGTTGCTTACGGTACAAATGGCCATTAATCCTAAAAAAGATCACAAATATAAGCTTTTAAAATTATGTTCAAATCATAACCTAATTCTGAGTAATGCTATCAACTGGCGATTAAATAAACCGCCTTGTAATCTCAAAAAATCTTTAAATGAGAGTTCTTGTAAAATTCTTTATATGCTTCAGTTTAAAAGACAAAAATCTTCTCAACTTTCTCTTATTTTTACTCATAGAAAACAGAGGATAACTCAAATAATTATTTTAATTAATATCTTAGCATTTATAGCAGAAATTAGCTTAGGTGGTAGCGAAGATATTGAGACTTTATATGATTTAGGAGCTTTAGTTCCTATGATGGTTTGGGAAGGACAATTTTGGCGATTAATTACAGCTAATTTTCTACATTATGGATGGCTGCATTTATTAATGAATATGATTGGTCTTTATGTGATTGGTGGTTTAGTTGAATCTCTCAGTCAAGTTTATCGATACTTAATCATTTATTTTGCCAGTGGTATTGGAGCCATGTTTTTATTTAGTTATTTAGCCATTTATACCAATAACCTTGATTATATTTTAGTGGGTGCTTCCGCTTCAATTATGGGATTAGTCGGCAGTTTAACGGCCATCTTTTTACGAAAATGGTGGCAGGAAAAATCATCTATTAATCGCAAAAGATTTTTGATAATGCTAACAATGCTAGGGTTACAATTTATCTCTGATTTTCTTATCCCTCAAGTGAGTATTATGAGTCATTTATTTGGTTTTATGATTGGATTTTGTCTAGAATTAATAGTATTCAGTTTTGTGAAAACACCTAATTAGTGAGAGTAGGGATAAATAATTATTGGATAATTCATGCTTCTTTTTCTCTCATTAATTTGAGAACTCGATTACTCTTTTAACGTAATCAGTTCACTCGGTTTCACAGTTTTTTGTTCAGTAATAATCCCAGTAATTAATGCAGCAGGAGTCACATCAAAAGCCGGATTATAATAATCTACCCCATCGGCACAAATTCGAGTATTTCCTACTTGATAAATTTCTGAGGGGTCGCGTTCTTCTATGGGAATTTGTTCGCCAGTTTCTAACTCAAAATCAACGGTAGAAAGGGGGGCAGCCACATAAAAAGGAACCTGGTGCATTTTAGAAACAACAGCTAGTCCATAAGTGCCAATTTTATTCGCAGCATCCCCATTCGCAGCAATTCTATCAGCACCTACAACCACTAAATCAATTAGTCCTTGTTTCATACAATGGGCTGCCATATTATCACTAATAACGGTAACAGGAATCTGTTCTTGTACACATTCCCAGGCAGTCAATTTTGCCCCTTGTAAACGGGGTCTAGTTTCATCAGCATAAACCCTTTTTAAACGTCCTGCCGTCCAAGCAGAACGAATTACCCCTAAAGCTGTTCCATATCCTGCGGTAGCTAAAGCTCCTGCATTACAATGGGTGAGAATCGTCAATTTTTTGGGGTTAGTTGGTAAAATTTCGAGGCCATTATTGCCGATCCCTTGACAAGTTTGGAGATCTTCTGTTTGAATAAGTTGGGCAGTTTGTAAAAGAATATTTTTGATCTCTTCAACGGTTCCAATGGTTTCATAAGCAATTTTTAATATCCGAGAAATTGCCCAAAAAAGATTAACCGCAGTGGGGCGAGTTTGACGCAATATTTCAGCAACTTCTTCTAATTGTTTGAGAAAAATCTCTCTGTCTTGAGATTGAATTTCTCTTGCCCCTAAATACATCCCATAAGCGGCGGCGACTCCAATGGCCGGGGCCCCTCGTACAATCATGGTTTTAATGGCTTTAGCCATGTCTTCATAACGACTAATTTCAACTAGAGTATATTGATTAGGTAAACAGGTTTGATCGATGAGTAATACTTTGTTATTAGACCAAACAACGGGATAGATAGGATTCATGGGAATATTCATCAAAAAACTTAATCTTATCTTGCCATAATTTGGTTGGTTTGTGAATTTTGTCAAGGTCTTTACGGACATTTTTCTTAACCGAGAAACTTTTCCCCATGCTTTTCAGAAGATTTCCACAAACCTAGGGGTTTTTTCCACAGAGATTTAATAACCTATCTTAATCATAGTATTTGATGAAACCTTTTCTCTCGGTAATGTTTTTGGGTTTCTGACTGAAAAAAAACTGATCAAAGTTGTGGAAAATTAGGAAGAACTTCAAGATAATTGATGGTTATTCTTATTGCTATTTTTTGTGGTATAATAGAAACAAAGCAAAAAACATTAAACCCTTTATATTTCTTCAGAGCGTTTTGTGTGAATTAAATAATCGAGGAAAAACGAGTCTTTTTTCTCGATTTTACTTTCTTTGCTGCTTTGTTTTTTATTGGTTTTCTTCTACCAACCGCCATACTATCCAAGATGAAAAAGTCAGTTCAACCCTTAAATCAAGCCATCCATAATCAACGAGGTAACTATTCTAAAAAAGTTGGAATTAAACCCTTAGTTAAAGAGTATTCTAAACATCAATCTAAAAGTATTGTTGATCAGATTCGTGAGCGTCGTCCCGTTCCTAACCCTTGGCGTGTGGGTGAAGTCGCTCAAATTATGATTAAAGGAAATCCTGATCTTAAGGGGAGAAATGGTCAATGGTGTATTGTAGAAGAAGTGCTTAATTTTTCTTGTTTGGTAAGAACTTGGGATGGCATAATTCAGGTAAAAATAGAAAATTTAAAAGACTTTTATTATTCTTCTCAACAACAACAGGAAATGAAAAGAATCAGCGATCGCTTGTCTAAACTCAGCCTAGAAAATTTAGAAGATTCCGTCAAAGGATTTTTAGGGGAACTGGGAAAAATTGATCGTCCTTTTCTCAGCCAAAGAGAAGACACAATCTTGAGCTTACTTGAAGAAGAATAACAAATTAGACCAAACAATCATATATTTGCGAGTTCTTTACCAAAGCCTGGTTATCCTGAAAAAAGATTTAGTAAACCCAAATTTTAGGATAATTTTGACTATGGCTCGATATAATTATGATTGTTGGGTTGGGACTTCTGCGGAACAAATTCCCTCCTTGATTAGTCAACGTTTGAAGGAATGTGAGTTGGAAGTCATTTATCAAGGAAACGACTACGTGAAAGCGAGAGATTTTCCGGGTAAAGTTCCTCTGTCTTCTTTTATTATTGTTGATGTATTAATTGAATATTCAAGGCAAAAACAAGGCAAAATTTTAGTGACGGTGGTTGCTCAAAATAATGATATTCCTGGAACCCTTGGAGATCGTTGTTGGCCAAAATTTCAACAAATTCAACAAGCTTTGTGGAATCTTTAGCTAGGGCTTTTTATGAGCTTTGATTATTGCTCCTCACAATCCCCACACTCATCTGTCACCCGAACTGATGTCAAGCACGTTATAATGTAAAGCAAAAAGACGAAATGAAGACTTTAATTCATTGGAGTTTAGCCCTAGGATTAATAGCAAGTCCTTTGATCTCTACTTGCTTAGTACAGCCCTTACCCGTTTTGGCACTGCCCCAAGCAGAAATTGTCGGATTATTAAGTGGCATTCCGGTTTTTAGTTTGTTGAATGATAAGGGTTCTCCTATTGCTCGCCAAGTCGAAGACAATAAGACAGTCATTCCTGTGTTTATGAGTCAAAAAGATGCTCAACAATTACTCACTCAATTAAAACAAAAAAGTCCAGATATTGGTAATTTATACACTGTCCAAGTTCTGCCCTTGGGAACAATTTATGATACTATTAGAAAAAATTCTAGCCCAAATAAACGTTTATTGCTGCAATATATTCCTACGATAACGGAAATAGAAGAGGCGAAAAAACTTGCTAGTGCTAATGGTCAAGAATATCGCGGTGATGTTCCCCTTTACCTAGTGAGAATCAAATCAGATCGATCCTACTTAACTATAGAAAAAGATAATAAGCAGGTTGTGCCAGTATTTTTTGAAAGAGCAACGGTTCAAGAATGGATAGAAACCGTAAAAAAATCTAAGCCCGATTTGGCAGCAGAGATTCAAGTTGAGCTTGTTGGTCTGAGTGATTTAATTGCTAACTTAGAACAACAAGATAATGCCCTATTAAAAAATATCCGATTTTGGCCGTCAGAAGAAATGATGCAAGTGATTCGCGCTAATCAAACCAAACCCCAAAATCAACGTTAATAACTATGGTTGTGGATTATAGCGTATCAGGTCAAGCATTAGATAACTGGCGAAATTGGGCGAAACAAGCAGCGATAGAGGCTGATATTGATCCCACAGAAGTAGATTGGTTACTTCAAGAAATCGCTCAATTAGATTCCCTTTCCTTGCGGTTAAATTCTTTTGTGGGGCGATCTCGAAGAGATCCCCTTCGCGGTACGCAAATTCCCTTAAAATTGCCCCTATCTGAGTTAACTCAACTATGGGAACGTCGTCTGAAAGAAAGGGTTCCCGTTCAGTATTTAGTGGGGGTTACACCTTGGCGGAACTTTTCTTTGAAGGTTTCCCCTTCGGTGTTAATTCCTCGTCCTGAAACCGAATTAATCATTGATTTTGCCTTAAAAGCGTCTCAAGATAGTTTAAACCCTCACCTAGCATCGGGAAATTGGGTGGATTTGGGGACAGGTAGCGGGGCGATCGCTTTGGGACTAGGGGAGATCTTTCCTCAAGGGATCATTCATGCTATTGATACTAGCAGAGAAGCCCTAGCCATTGCCGAAGAAAACGCCGCTAATTTGGGATTTTCCCAAAAAATAGACTTTTATCAAGGATCATGGTGGAGTCCCCTGATTAACTTGAAAGGGAAAGTCAGTGGAATGGTATCGAACCCTCCTTATATTCCCACGGAGATGCTTTCTCAACTGCAACCAGAAGTCAGACAGCATGAACCTTATTTAGCCTTAGATGGGGGAGTAGATGGGTTAGAATCGATTTGTTATTTGATAGAAACTGCCCCTAATTATCTGGTTTCTGGTGGGGTTTGGTTGATTGAAATGATGGCGGGACAAGGGGAAATAGTGGCACAATTATTACAAGATTCTTCTTATTATCAAGGGGTAAAAATTTTACCAGATTTAGCAGGAATCGGGCGGTTTGCTTTAGCTTATCGCTGCTAATAGTATCTATCCTATTAATGATCATTGATATAGTTAAATCAAGAACAATAACTATACATTACCCGACCAAAACTCCACAATTTTTCATAGTATCCTTTGCTAATTTTGTCTCCTTGATTAGATAAAGGATCAATCGCAATTCTATTTCTACCAACCGCTTGACCGGAACTATGAATATAGTATCCATCCCCTAAATAAAGAGCAACATGATCAACCCTTTCTGTGCCGAAAAAGATTAAATCTCCTGGCAATAATTCCCCATAACTAATCTTTTTACAAAAGGCTTCTTGTTGATAAGAATCTCTTGGTAACCAAATTCCTGATGCGGAAAATGCCCCTTGCATGAGTCCTGAACAATCATAATTTGGCCCCACCGTTCCCCCCCATAAATAATAATTGGGTTGGTTCATTGCTGCTTTGGTAAAAGCGATAATTTCGGGGAGACGCTTTTCAATCTCACGACGAGAAACAACAATGCTTCGATAGGGTTGTTTCGCAGGTTCTAAAACATTAAGATCAGATAAAGGTAGCCAAGCGGTGTAACCTTCCTCACAGAGTTGCACTTGAATAGCTGTTTCTTTGACAGTGGCTTCTAAAACCTTCAAATGTCTTCCCTTTGCCGCTTGAGTGGCTAATTCCTCCCCCGTAGAAGAACTATATAAGTTGAGGGGAACACGACAGCAATATTCTCCAGAAGCTGATGGTGGTAATAATTCTAGGGATGTTATCGGGGAAGGCAATACTAACATATCCTCGTCAAAACCTATAAAATTAAATAATTGGGGGACGTTTTCGCTTTGATGATACTAAAGATCGTTAATTTAGGGTATCTTATTTTGGATGAAAGTATGCCCTTTCAGCAACCATAAGACAACAAAAATCTGACACTTTACCTCAAGATTTTCCTGCACTCATACATCTGGAAAACTACGGTAAATTGCCTATAATCCAACTTTAGGACCACCAGTCAAGAATGACAGAGGATAAGTCCCAGATGTTCCGCAAATGTCAAGGAATCAAAATAAACATCCCTTTTGGGTGATTGATTTGTTGGTAAAATTAGTTACAATTTGTTTAGGAGACAAAAAGGATTCAGTGTTGTTATTCTCATTCCCTAGTCTGGCTCCTTTTTAGCCCAGGATTAAATCGATACAACCCCTAGGAATTACTAACAATGGATTGTCGTCATATTCAGTTTTCGCTCCAAAAATCAAAGGTTGATTTTTGCCAACTTCAGACTTTATTTAATCAAGCAGCATTTTGGGCAAGGGAAAGAACAATTGAAGACTTAGAAATGGCTATTACTAATAGTAATCCGGTGGTGACAGTTTGGGATGGAGAAACAATGATTGGCTTTTGTCGAGGTATTTCTGATGGGGTTTATCGTGGGACAATTTGGGATGTAGTTATTGATAAAAACTATCAAGGTTTAGGATTAGGCCGCAAGTTAGTAGAAACCGCTTTAAGTCACCCTTTAATGAGTCGAGTTGAACGGGTTTATTTAATGACAACCTATCAACAAGAATTCTATGAACGAATTGGATTTCAGGAGAATCAATCAACAACAATGGTGTTACAAAATTCCTATGAAATGAGTACAATCTCCTTAGGAAATGGTTCTATTGATGCTCTTCCCAAGGAATTCGACACTTTACCCTTGTAAGGGTATCTGGTTGATTTTCAGGGGAAATATCTAAGAGTATTAATTGTCCTCCCATTTTCTCTAATAGGGTTTGGGAAAGTAAAAATTTCATGGCTGGGGACATTTCTAGGTTATGACTCCATTGCTTCACTAAATTTAAGTTTGTTTGTGACAGTTCTAAACCTTGTTTTTCTTCTTGCCAATCTTTAATAGAACAGGGAATATCTATCACAATATTAACCATACTTTCTAATTGATTTAATTGGGTTGATATGTTTATAGTTCCCCTTTTGGTGAGACTAATAGCTGTATCAACTAAAGCAGTTAATCCTTGGATAAAACGGCTTTTATCTGCCTTGATATAAATATCTATTTCAGAGATTTTAATCTCTATTTTTAAGCTATAATTTGTTGCTTGAAGCTGAGTTAATTGATGGACTTGATTTAAAATCTTGTTTAAAGAAACCGTTTCTATCTTTAGAGGAATTGTCCCATAATCAAGTTTAGAAATTGTAACGATGCTATCAATAATTTCGATTAATTTTTGGGCTGCCTGATATCCTTGTTCAATAAATTCTCGCTCTTCTTCGGGATTTTCACAAAGATCTGCTAAAATTAATTGCTGTAATCCCATTAAACTACTCAAAGGCGATCGCAATTCATGGGCAGTTTTCGCTAAAAATCCGCTTTTAAATTGACTAATTTGGGCCATCATTTGATAAGCAAGTTTGGTTTCTTCTAATTCTTTTTTTAAAGTTTCCATTTCATTCATTACTCATTACCTTCAAGTTTTACGCTTCCTTGGCGTAAGATTTCCCATCCCCTATTGCTCCATTTTGCCACAGTTGAAGGTAATCCACTACCGTATTTTTCCTGATTCTTTAACTCAGCTTCATTTAAGACTAAAACATCAGGAAATCTTACCGTAATTTCCCCCATATTTTCGAGGGGTGGTTCCCCTGATAAGTTAGCACTGGTGGTGGCTAAACATCCCGTTTGCCCTAGTATATTTTGGGCTATCCTATTGTTAGGAATTCGCACTCCAATAGTAGTAGGATCACTGGGATTCATCCCTTTAGGAACGAGATCAGAAGCGGGTAAAACAAGGGTTAATGGCCCCGGCCAATATATTTGGGCAATCTGTTGCCAAATTTCTAATTCTTGTGGGTTTCCTGTCACATATTTCCAGAGATTTTGAGGGGATGCACCCATGAGAATTAACGGTTTATCTGGGGGACGTTTTTTAGTAGCAAAGATGAGAGAAGAATGTTCAGGTAAAGCAGCTAATGCAGGGACGGTATCTGTGGGAAAACTAACGACTTTTCCTTTGATGGCCCCTTGAATTAATTCAGATTGAGATACTTTTGGCATAGATAATCAACAAATAATGATCAAAAATTCTGTGGGAGTAATTCATGAATTACCCCTACAAAAAACATAATTTTTAGAGGCGTTGCGTAAGTCCTAGTTAAATTGAGTTTAACACCTCAATTCTAAAATTGAAATTCCTCAATTTTATATTGCTCAATTTCGGCCTCTAATTTATTTGATGAATTTCCTGTAATAAAATCTAACTTAAATGTCTCATCTTGACTAAGATATTGAGCATAGGAAGACTGAAGATAAGGACGAAAAGTTTCATTTTTGCCGATATAAACTTCAAAAAAAGCCGTTGAAATCCCATTAACATAACTACTAATTAAATTTTGACTCGGTAAGCTTAATTGAGCAACGGAATCAATTGTCTGTTTGATTTGTCCATCAAGTTTGGTAAAATTAACATGAGCTTGCCCTTCAATTAATCCCCAATATTTATTAGGTGTCGTTAACCAAGTAAAAGATGAAGCCTGGTTTAAAGCTGGAGGGGTAGCGGGATCATCACTGCCTGATAATAATACAATAGGAATGGCAATTTTACTGAGGCCTTTTTGTCCAAAAATACTGCGATTAACAGGGTTTGCTGCTAAAACAGCCTTAACTCGATTGTCTCGAAAATTGTACTCTTGACGAGGCAATTCTAAGGCTCTACATTCTAATAAATTAGAGATATTGATGCCACTATAAAGACGATTGCAATTTTTGTCTAAATTCTCAAAATCAATGGTTGCTCCTGAAATCGCCAAAGCTGTATAACCGCCAAAAGAATGACCTGCCATTCCCACATTTTCTAGATCTAATTTACCTTGAAACTCAGAATTATTGCGCCGTTGTAATTCATCAATGACAAAGCTAATATCTTTAGGACGGTTAATAAAATCATTGAGATCAAATATGTCTCGATGATATCCTTCAAACATCTCCTGTAAGTAAATAGTGTCACTGCCAGGATGTTGAGGAGCAGCCACTAAATAGCCATAGGAGGCTAGATGTTTAAGTCCTTCACTATAATCTTCAGGCCGAGAAGATAAGCCGTGGGAAAATACCAAAACAGGGGTTTTTCCTTCTGGCAAATTTTGGGGGATATAGACATCAACATAAAAGCTTCGATTACGGCTTTTATCGGTTAAATTCCATACTATTTTTTTAACCTCATAATTACCAGGTTTTCTGATGTCTTTTAAGGTAGCATAATCAACAGGTTTATCAGTTGTAGCTTCTTCGGCAGTCCATTCTTCCAGCTTGGTCACAAGAGTTTTGGTCGCCAAGATTAACTGTTCAAGTTCTTCCGAAACTCCTTGAATTAATTCTCCTTGAAGCTGAAGATTAGTAGGGTATTTTTTAAGCACATTTAGTAAGGTTAATCCTTCAGGATCAAATGCTGCTTGAACTATCGCACCCCGCAAAGCATATCCCCCATTAACTCCCCCTTCAATTGTGACACCTTTACCAGTGCGAGTTAAGATAGACTCTCCCATTTTACTATTAAAAAAACGGGAAACCAGTACAGGATCAACCTCTACTTTTTTGGTTAGTGCTGTGCGAAATTCTGCTTGTTGTTCTGGACTGACTAGGTTTAAGTAAAATCCTAAATCTTCATTAATTGTGCCAGTTTTTGCAAAAGTTTCTAAAGAGTCTACCCTTAAAGAAAACATCAACGACCCGTAAGATAAAAATAATTTTTCGGCAGCTTTTACAGGTATTGAGGTTAGACAAGTCAAGAAAAATCCTAAAAAGAATAAAGAGAGTTTAGATTTGAACATGGGGATGATTTTCCTAAGATTTAATAATAACAATTTTGAGATGAGTTTAAACAAGATAAAAGCTTACAGTAAAAGTCAACGCTTAATCAATGGCCAAACTCAACTTTATTTTTCTTTATAAAAGTCGCTAAATTAGCTTTTTTGTGCTAGTTTGGAGTGGTTAAGATTGCTTCGTTACCCTAAGCAGTCAAAATTTTGTCTTTCTACTTTTTATAAGTCATTGCTCACTTAAAACAATTATCATCTTAAATGAAGATTTCTTTGAAAAAAGGTTTCCTATTATCCTTAGCCAGTTTAACTTTACTGGGAATTGTGCAACAAACAACGGCACAAACCAAACCAGAAACTGCGCCTAGTGCTGATCAGATGCTGGAACCCCAGGCACTCAAACTCCTCAAGACCATGAGTGAGACATTGGCTGCCGCCCGTTCAATGACCTTTACATCCATTACCACTTACGAAAGTCCTAGTCTCATTGGCCCGCCCCTAGTTTACACAACCATCTCCGAAGTTACCCTGGAACGCCCCAACAAATTACGGGTAATTACCCCAGGGGATGGCCCAGCCAACGAATTCTATTACAACGGTAAGAGTATAACCGCCTACTCTCCAGCAGAGAATCTCGTCGCTACCTCTGAGGCTCCCTCTACCATTGATGCGGCTTTAAAGATGGCCTACGACTCCGCAGCAATTTACTTCCCCTTCACTGATGTGGTGGTCGAAAATCCCTATAAAGACATTGCCGAGGGGTTAAAAATGGCGTTCGTCATCGGGCAATCTCAGGTGATTGGGGGAACAAAAACCGACATGATAGGACTGGTTAACGACAAGATATTTGCTCAGGTTTGGATCGGTGCGGATGATAAACTGCCCCGCATGATTCGCGCTGTTTATCGAGATGATCCCTCAAGACTACGTCATCAGGTAGAGTTTAAAGACTGGCAACTTAACGGTGCGATCGCGGCTGATACTTTTGCCCCGTCAAAGACTCAGGGCGCGTCGTCTATTCCCTTTGCCCGTCCTGAACCTAAACCTTCCCCCAGTCCGACAGATAAGCCCTAGCTAGGAGAATCAGATCATGAAAACTTTAAATATGACAAAAAGCGTAATTATTGCTTCTGCAAGCCTTTTACTCACTGCTTTCTATGTTCAACCCGCTTCAGCCTGGTTTCATGGGGGCGGAGGCGGAGGTTCCTGGAGTCATACAGGGTACCGAGGTGGTAGCGTATCAGGGGGCGATGGTTCCTGGAGTGGTACGGGTTTCCGAGGTGGCACTGCATCCGGTGGCGATGGCTCTTGGAGTGGTACAGGTTTCCGAGGTGGCACTGCATCCGGTGGCGATGGCTCTTGGAGTGGTACAGGTTTCCGAGGCGGCACTGCATCCGGTGGCGATGGCTCTTGGAGTGGTACGGGCTATCGCGGCGGCACAGCATCAGGTGGCGGCGGTTCCTGGAGTGGGACTGGAGCCTATGGAACAACGGTTCATGGGGGGGTAAACACTTATTATGGTGGGGCCTACTCAACCTATCACCCACCTGCTGTCGTGAACAGCTATGGTTCGGGTTGCTATAATTGCGGGGGTTGGGCTGCGGCCGGTGCTGCGGCAGTAGGTGCGGCGGTTGGAGTAGCGGCGGGTGAAGCCAATAGTAATGCAGCCAGCGCAAACGCTTACGCGGCCGGAGTTGCTGCGGGGAGTTCCTATGCGATGGGCGCGATTTATCCGACTCTGCCGACTGGATGTGTCTACACCCCTTCTGGTAGTACAAGCTTTTATGATTGTAATGGAACCTGGTTCAGCCCTGCCTACGGTGCGAACGGAGTCTACTATCGTGTGGTACCTGCTCCCTAAGCTAAAAGGCATTTTAAATGGGTTTTAGCAAGTCAGAAGTATAATTTTACCTGTCATTTGTTATTAGGGAATCTTAATTTCTGCTTCCCCGTCAGGTGGTGGGGTTGGGACATTATCCCCTACCCCTGGGGCGGGAACATCTTCTATTTCAGGAGATTGAGGATTTCTCTGTTGAATGTTAAGCTCTTGCTCTAATTTTTCTTCTTTTTGTTGTTCCGTTAGTTCTTGAGATTGTTCATTTTCTAAGGTTTCAACGTCTTGCTCCATTTCTTGGTTGCCTTGCTCAACAAACTCTTCTGAATCATTATCCCCCATCTGGGCTAACGTTGGAGAAGGCATTAGATGAAAACCTGAAATAATTAGAGAGAATGCAAGAAGACGCATTAAATTTACAGCAATTTTGTTATTCATTGTTTTTTTACGGCAATTGAGAGTAGTTATATTTCAACGGGGAAGTTCATTATATTTGTTATTATCCTATCTCAAATTTCACCATTGCCAAAAACTTAACCAAAATTTATTAATTGTCAACGAAATTATCAATTAATACTTCAGAACTCTACTATGTACCGCTTATATTGCGAATATTAATATCTCTTTGAGGGAACGGAATTTCAATATTATGCTGAGTAAATTGAGTAAGAATCTCACAGCTAATATCGCTAATAACTCGCTTCCTGGTATTAATATCATTGAGCCAAAATTTCAATTCAAAATTTATACTTGAATCTCCAAAATCAATTAAAAAAGCTGAGGGAGAAGGTTCTGTTAGCACTTTTGGATGATTCTTGGCAATTTGTAAAAGAAGATCCATAACTTCTTGAGATTTGGAATCATAACCAACACCAATAGTCACGGAACAATAAACGAGGCGATCGCTTCCTGTATAAGTGGTTACATCAGTAGTAAAAAATGTTTGATTAGGAATAATTTTTTCAGAGTTATCTCCTAACATTCGGACAGTTGTTGCTCGAATTCCCAGACTTTTAACTTCGCTGGTTTGTCCCCCAACACTAATAATATCTCCTGGTTTTAATACTCCTTCAAATAACAATAAAATGCCACTTACAAAATTACTAACAACCTGCTGTAAACCAAAACCAATTCCAACAGATAGACCCCCAGTAACAGCAGCGATCGCTGTCCCATTAACCCCAATATAACCTAAAATTAAAACAATCCCTAATGTAATAAGAAAATAGCGAGCTAATAATAAACTAGCGGAGGCTGATCCCAAATCTAATTGAGGTTTAGAGCGAACAAAATCAAGTAATGAATTTTCCATTAGGGTAATAATAACAACCCAAAAATACAGTCCAGCAATGAGAGTAAAAATAATTTTTAAAGAAATAGGTGTATTAAATAAATTAAATAGAGAGACTTGAGCAAGTTGGGAGAAATCATTATAAAGACTAATAATTGTTCCTAAAATAAAAAGAATTAATAAAGGAGCAAATAGACGACGGTGAAATTGTCTGACGATATTTAAAGGGAAAACTGCATAGAGAGAAACCAAACAAAATTGGTAAACAAAGTAAACCCACATCAAGCGAATAGCGACCAATACAAGTCCTTCTTTCCAATCTTGAATTACAAAAAATGTTTGAATTAGATTAAGTAAACCTAAACTAATAATAGGAAAATCAAGATTAGACAAAAGTGCCGCCAAATATTGTTTTAAAGGAAGTCTTTTATCAGTCCAATTAAAATCTGTTGCTTGAGGAAACTTAATTCTTAAATAACTCCATACTTTGCGAGAAATTAACCAACCAATTATTACACAGGAGGCGATGGTAAAAAATTGATTTTGAACATCAGAACGCTCGAAAAAAAGCAGTTGTCTACCCATTATTTCCTGTGGGGAGGGTAAACGTTCTCCAATAGACATCTTTACTTCCTTTCTTGATAATTTAATTGTGTTTTAATTCTGTAGGTAAGTTCCTTAACAGCTTGAGATGGACTGAGATCTCCCGCGATAGCTTTCTGATACAAAATATCTCCTTGTTCAAAGATTTCCAGAATATTTTCTACAGAATCAGTAGGAATGGCAACGGCGGTTTTCGACTGCTGATGTAACATTGCTTCAATCGGTAATAACTGTTGATTAATACTGACCTTATGGTTCGTGGGAATAAAGGTTAAAGACTGTGTAATTGCTTTTAATTGTTGTTCAGGGTTAGTCATAAATTGTGCCAATTGTAAGGCCAATTCAGTTTCATTAATACTAGCACTACGATTAACCATCATTACCGTAGTATAGAGTAAGGGAGTCGCTCGATGATTGGGTTCTCCAGGCAAGGGAATAACCTGTAAGTCATTTTTTAAAGTTGTTTTTAAATCCCCGATTTCATTAGAATTACAAACATAGTAAGTTAACTTACCTTGAGCAAAAGCATCATGTAGAAGATCTCGATTGCGAATCAAAATAAAATTAGGCTGTGTTTCTGCTTTTTTGAGCCATTTTAGCCACTTTCCCCATCCTTCTAATTCAGGTTTGATTAAACCATCAGCATCAAAGAATTTTCCCCCAAAAATACTCAAACCCCAAAAAGTATCTTCAAAAGTGGAAACCATACCAACAGAATAGCCTTTTCGCGCTCGTATTAGAAGCCCTTCTAACCCAAAAGGCGGTTGAGTTAGGGTTTGATCCTCAGTGCTAGGGAGTGCTTTAAGCTTAGCTTGGTTATAACACAGCGCACGAATCTGAGAAACTAGAGGAATGCCATAAATTTTGTCCTGATAACTAATTTGTGTCACCATTGAAGGCAAAAACTTTGATAAATCTAGGTTTTTTGTGGTAAGAGGTTGAATACTACCTGCTTTGGTCATATTAGGAATCTGTTCTGCAAAATCAATCAATACAGTTGCTCCTAAACCTGCTCTTGATTTTTGGATAAACTGTTGAGAAAGTTTAGTTTGGGGAATGTATTCACTTAGTAGTTGAACATCTGGGTATAATTGTTGAAAATCATCCAGGAGATTCTGAAAAATTATCCCATTTTCTCCTTGAAAGGGATGCCAAATTAACAGTCTTCCTTGGAGAATAGATTGCTGCTCAAGCATAGTTAATTGACAGGCTGTTAATAAGATGAGAAAACAGGGAAGTAACAGACAATAACGAAGAAATCGCCGCCAGAAGTTTTTAGCTTTAAAAATGAAAAGTTGCTGAGAAAAACGGTCCATTAAGATTCTCCTCAAATGCAAATTCACCCTTGTCATTACTATTCCCATAATCAATTTCATAGAAACGATAACCTAATTGTAGTGACATTTGTCGATGAACCCACCAATCAACCCCAAATAATAAATTCCAACTAATATCTGTTTCACCCGCTAGTCCAAATCCTGACGCATCTCCCCGCAACCAAAAAGTAATAGGATCAGATATTTGGATACCGAATTTTCCTCCTAACAGTGGTTCAAACCAGGTTCTATCTTTCTGGAAATTTTGTTGAGTAGTTGATTCGATATTTACTAAGGTACTTGCTATTTTAGTGTTGGTAATGGTTTCAATATCAATACTAATATCATTGAGACGAACTCCGGCAATGGGTTGAAACCAAATTAGGGGAAAATTACGATTAGAAGGTTTATCTGGTAATTCATGACTAGGGAGATCTCCTATATGATAACTAAGGGCAAAATCATAAATTCCTTGATCAAATTGTAAACTTGCTCTAGTGTCTGTATTAAGTTGTTGGGTTGTTTGATTTTCTTGAAATTCTTGAATCTTATTAATTGCTTCAATTTCTTTATCAATTAAAGCTTTCGCATCCTCAATTTTGTTTTCAAGATTTTGTAATTTTTCTTTGTCAACAGTTTCTTTTTCTTTCAGTTTGTTAACTTCTTGACTAAGTTTTTCTAAATTGTCTCTCGTTTGTATGAGTTGCTCTCCCAATTGTCTTGTATCAGTTAGTTTATTTAAGTTTCTAATCTGCTCATTTAATGCTTGTAAATCATCTACTTTAGGTAAGTCTTGAACCTGCAAAGAAATAATTTGTTTTAAGCGTTCAGTGCTAATATTAAATGCCTGTAAAGGCTCAATTCTTAAACCTAATTTTTGTAAATCTTCAACCTTGAGATCTAGTCCCTCTAATTTTTGACGACCTGTGATTAGTGCATCTTGTATATTTTCAAGTTTAACATCTAATACTTCTAATTTTTGACGACCTGTGATTAGTGCATCTTGGAATTCTTGAAGTTTAACTTCTAGTTCTCGAAAGTTTTCTTCTTTTTGTACAAGAGTTGTTTTAAATGTCTGTAATTGTTCTTCTAAATTTTGTAAAGGTTGGCTATTTCGTACTTCTTGAATGTTTTGAGCAACTTGAATTTCTCGATTAAGTACATCAACAACCTCTTGAAGTTTACTATTAACATTTCTATTTAATAAAAAATTTAAAGCATTAATAGGATTAGGAGTTCTTGATCTTTCTATTGAAAGATTTCCAATATCTTGTAAACTAGCAAAATAACCATCAATAATAAAGCCCCAACGACCATTCCAACCCTCAAAACGCCCACTTGCTGTTACTCGTAAAGTATCTAATAATTCTCCCAAAGACAGATGATAACTAACGGTTTTTCCCCTCGCTGAAACAGTCCCATAAGTATTAATAGGAACAGTGGCATAAGGCTGTAATTTAAAGTGCCATCTATTATCATTAACTGGCTTAGTTTCTTCAGTCTCAGGTAAAGTTTGTGATAATTTAGGGGAACTTTCTTGAACAATTACTGATGGTTCAGAAAACTTTTTAAATGCTTCTGTAGTATTCTGTGATTCCCCTAAATCAGCAGCACAATTACTTGTGGGTTCTACTTCAATATTTTGATTATCATCACTAGATATATTAGGCTTAATAGTATTGGTTAAAGGGGTAAAATCAGGACAATAAAAATTTGTTGGCACTTGTTGTAATTGAACGGTTTCATTAACTAACTTTTCTCCTGATATAGAATCAGGACTATTTGGATCTAGTTGAGCAGTCAAACTTGAATTATCTTGAGAGTTTAAAACTGATAAATCCGATAATTTATCAATTTCGGTTTGAGAAGGATTAGCTAATACATTTGGAGACAAAAAAAAAGAAACCCATAATATCAATCCCTGAAATACAATAACTGTAGGGGGAATTTGTGGTAGTCGGTATTGAAGCATAATTTTTGTAATGTTTGATTTTCTAAGTAATTAGGATAACCCAAAAAATTTGTGAGCATGGAAGAATAAAAGAAGAGAATATTTAATTTTTCTATTTCAGTTCACAAGCAGGGAATGGGTAGATCAGGCTACCCACGCGGTTTACTTCCTACTTAGTTGACTATTTCTATGCTGGGTGGTTTCCATGTCCCTTGTCCAACTGGCAAAATAGAAGGGGGTGTTTCCTTAGGCCAATAGAGACGCATCACCAGATAGATTGATCCATCGGGTGCGGGTAGCCAATTAGATTCCTTGTCAGCACCTGGGGAATCCTTCTGAATATACAACGTCAGTGAACCGTCGGCATTCTTTTTCATCGTCGGCAACATGGGAGAGTTGATCAGATAACGATTAATCGGGTTCTTGATCAATAATTGTGTCTTGCCATCATACATGGTCACCGACCAAAAAGCATTGACAGGTGGAAACTGCCCCGCAGGAAAGGTCAGCTTGTATTTGTGCTTGCTCCCATCAAGAATCTCACCATTGGCAAGGGTCTTGGTAATGGGATAGGCCGCTTCCTTCACCTCATTCCCGTAAA
Source organism: Crocosphaera sp. UHCC 0190 (assembly GCF_034932065.1). Lineage (NCBI taxonomy): Bacteria > Bacillati > Cyanobacteriota > Cyanophyceae > Chroococcales > Aphanothecaceae > Crocosphaera > Crocosphaera sp. UHCC 0190. The sequence continues at coordinate 410,597 of NZ_JAYGHP010000001.1, read as the reverse complement.
TTCCGCCCTGGGCCCCAGCAGCCCGTTTCAACCAATCACCATTAAAAAACCCTCGGTTACCAAAAAGATTTAACATTCCCCACCCATTAACGACTTCTTGCCCGTCCTCAAGGTATTGTTTGATCTTGGCTTCCCCTTCTTTCATGCCAAGAACGATTTGGGCTTTATGCTCAGGAGAAAGCTCCTTAAAGTCAAAGGTCTTATGTGGTCCAATGCCGATTTTTGCCAACTTTGCTCGGATTTCCTTTTCTTCTGGCCCAGAAGGTGCAAACTGTAGGGCGAAGTCGAGATATTCAAAGAAATTGGTCTTAGCTAACTCTTTATCAATTTTAGGGAAGTCAATCTTTGGTGCTGATGGGGGTGGCGGTTGCTTAAGATAGGCAGAGAGAGGCTGTACTTGATAACCAGACTGAATTTTGACCACATTTGGCATATCTTCAGGGTTAAAAAGCTGAGTGCGATACCCTACTAATGTAAACTGCGTTGTAGCTCGAAATACCTTCTTAATACCTGGTGGTTTTTCCCCTTTCCAGTCAGGACCCACAACCATGTAATCCCCTGCCTCGTTACCAGTGGCTCGACTGCCTATGTAACCATCAATGAATGTGTTACCGTCTTCAAGCATGACTGAGTAGTAGCGATCTTTCTCAACCCCAGGGACAGATAAAACAATTGGTTCTGCCCGTAGGTCGAGCCAAGCAAAGGAATAGGGCGTATCGCTGTTGGCGGTGATGACAGCGGTGTCTTTGTAGGTAAAGACCCTCGCTTCATTCTTAATCTGGTTGAAAGGGGCTTTAAATTGCCCAGAGTTTTTGTCTACAGCGTATTCGTACATGACAGCATAATTCATCACGATGGGCAAGCCGTAGATAAATCCTGCTTCAGCGATCGCCTTAGTTTCTTCAAGACTGGGCATTTTAATATTCTCCTTTGTGTCAGTTTGTGATACTACCGTCTCAACTGTGGGAACTACAGAAATTGTCTGTGCTAGTACCAAGGAGGTTTGTCCGATTAGGGTACTAGCTAGAAGATAGGCTGTAGGTTTGATAGGATAATTCATCGCTAAATTTTAAGATAATTTGTCCAAAAATATACCATCATTATTACTTAATAAGGTGCATATTTATGACTTTTTGTTTCGACTCTCTCAAATTAAAATGTCACTTTAGAGTCAGGTACTCGAACCGAAAAATCACCGCATTGTAAGGCTAATTTAGTGGGGTTAGCTAAATCTGTTCCTCTGACTAATTGGGGATCAGCCGGACGGATTTGTCCAGGTTTTGTACTTTCACAGATAATGGTAGTAATTTTTGGAGTTTGATTCGGGGTGATAAAAGCTCCTCCTACATAGGCTTTAAGCTGACCAGAAACCTTCGATTGAGCCGGAATAACATAACTGTAGGCTGCTTCTGAAGTTGTCCGAACGGCATAATTAAAGGTAGGAGGTAGGGTCAGATCAAAATCTTTTTTTAGATCGTTAATAGGAGCGCGAAAATTACCATTGTTTTGATAATAAGTGCGCTGCGCTTCTGTCATTTTCGCAACAACTTGTAAGGCAATATTTTGATCTTGATCAGCTTGATCTTCTGCTTGAGTTATTAAACTAAACCCCACTATGCCAGTCCCTAATACCAGGGTATAAATTAGCACTTTTGTCTTAAAAAGTTGAGTCATGTTTTGAATTAGACCTAAATTAATCATACTTCCTCACAATTTCTTTAAAAATTCAGTGATTTAACTATCACTCCAATAAAACTAACTAAACCAATTACTAACAATGCTACCCCAACAATTTCCGCACTGTAAGAAGTTTCGTAGGTATAGCGATCGCTTTCAATTTGTTTAAGTAACTTACGGTGTTCTCTTAACCCTAAAACCATCCCCAACATTCCTGTACCAATAAAAGATAATCCCACAATAACCGAAAATCTTACTGGATCAAGATGACGCTCAAGACGGGTATTTTCAATTGTCCTGACGATGGTAGGAATACCAAAACCAAAACCAATTAATGATAGAGAAGTGCGTATCCAAGCCATTAAGGTGCGATCGGCGGCTGCCCGACTACGATATTTAGCTAGTTCAGTACGATCGGCGGCTAAGTCATTGTTAGAAGGCTGTTTGGGAGTTTGACTCATAATCTATTAGTTTTCCTGGAATAATTTGGCTAATTTGTGCTTATTAGACACCTCCAAAAACCTAGATTTGACGTTATTATTCAACAACAAGTATATTAACATTCGTTTGAGATGGTAACATTATTCCATAGAGTGGACATAAGTAAGAATAGCAATAAAGGTTACCTTCTAAAAGTTTGCCCTCTATTGTAAGTGATCGCTTCGCCCCATCATCGACAAGGTAAGCAATATCCCTCCTCTTGATGGGTTACATTTCATTAATTCACCCTACAAGAGCGATCGCTAAAAAATATCAAGCAAGGATTAATATTGAGTCAGAATTATTGAAAAAAACCTCAATCTGTTCTTTATATCTTGTGATTAATTGCAAGAGAATGTCACGATTACAATAGCTAGTAAACGTGGCAATTTGGGTGATAAATTTTCATCAAACAGTAATTTCATTGGGAATAATCATCAGATGGCGATCGCGGTCAGCAGCAAAAGCGAAACAGGCTTGTATATCTTCTAAGGTTAGATCGGGAAAATCGTCTAAAACTTCCTCAATAGTCATCCCTCCACCCAAATAGTCTAAAACATCATTAACGGTGATCCGAGTATTAACAATACAGGGCTTTCCGCTACGAATGGAGGGGTTAATTGTAATCCGTTGACGATAATTCATCGTTTTTTCCTCAATAAATTAACATAAGAAACTAATTTGCGATCGGCGGCTGCCCGACTACGATATTTAGCTAGTTCAGTACGATCTGAGGCTAAGTCATTGGTAGAAGGCTGTTTGGGAGTTTGACTCATAATCCATTAGTTTTCTTGAGATAATTGAGCTAATTTGCGCTTATGGTAGATTGAGTAGAGAACACCGAAAACAGCCCCCACCATCAAATAAACTACTACCGTCGGCATTACTTGCTTTTCTAGACCATTTAAAATGGCGATAAACAAAGCTAAACCAACATTACGAGCAATACAGGAAATCGCTAAGATAGACCTTTTATCGTCATCTGGACCCCCTAAAGCGTGTCCAATACCCAGAGAGACAATCACCATAATAGCGATCGCCATCAATGGTAATCCCCAAAGTTTAGACAACAAAGGAATTCCCACAATACAGGCTAAAATAATTAATACTAAAAACAGACTATTAGCAATAAAAGTTAAAGGTTGGGCGATCGCTACTGCATATTTAGCCCCAAATTTTTGCAGCAAAAGACCTAAACTAATGGGTAAAAATTGCGCGATAGAAACCTGTTTAGCCACATTTAACATGGTTACTTTGTCGGGTATATTGTCAAATAGAATGGCAAAAATACCTAAAGTCAGAGGGGTAATAACAACCGCAAGTAAAGCCAGAGTTAGCTGAAGACTAGCAGAGTTACGAAATCTGGCCCCCGCCATTTGGCTTCTTTTTGTAGTCAGAGGCGCACCTGGAGAGGCTGCTAACAAGACTAATCCTATGGTTACTCCCAAAGGTAAGTTAAACAGTTTCAGCAGTGCCACAACCACTAGGGGAACTAGCACAACAACTGCTAGAAGCGCGCGAAATAGTAAAGCAGGTTTGCGCCAAAGGGAGAGCATTTTTTCTAAAGACAGATTGATCCCCATGGCTAACATCAGGGAAAAAATTGTAACTTTAACGATTATTACCAATAAAGGATGGTTCATGAGTTAAATGCGAAGATTTGCCTCCAATCATCTTTCATGCTGATTACGAAACAGCCTTGCTTTTTCGTTTGATTAAGAGGAAAAAGTTTCTATCCTTAGCGAATAGTTCCCTTTTCCTTTCTTCTCTCTAGAAAAGGCAACTTTTAACGGCTTCCTGCACCACTTTGCAGTTTCTCTAATACTTGGTCAATCGTGAAACTCGCTGCTTTTTGACGAGGGGGAAATTCAACAAATGTCTGCAAGAAATCTCCCACGACTTTCTGGGCGGGCAAAAATAAATAGATGTGGTCGAGTACCCAATCCCAATAAGTATTAGAAGTGATATCTGCTCGTTCGTAGGGATCAGTGCGGAGGTTAAACAATTTGGGAAAACGCAGAGTAACTAAGGGTTCTTGCCAGATGCGGAGAGTTCCTTGTACTCGTTGCTCCATAAAGATAAATTTCCAGTTATCATAGCGCATTGCCATGAGGTCGCCATCATCAGAAAAGTAGAAAAATTCGACACGGGGACTCTTTTCCACTTCTCCCTTAAAGTAGGGTAAAAGGTTATAGCCATCCAAATGAACTTTAAAGGTTCTTTCCCCTGTTTGATATCCTTTAAGCAGTTTTTCTGTGATATCTGGTTCCCCTGCTGCTGCCAATAAGGTTGGCAACCAGTCCAAATTACTAACAATTTCATTAGATATCGTACCTGGTTTAATTACCCCAGGCCAGCGCACAAAACAGGGAACCCTGAATGCACCTTCCCAGTTAGAATCTTTTTCATTACGAAAGGGAGTCATACCACCATCAGGCCAAGAATTCATGTGAGGGCCATTGTCAGTGCCATAAATAACAATAGTATTATCCGCAATGCCCATATCATCAAGCTTTTGGAGCAAAGCCCCGACAAGTTTATCATGGTCGATCATGACATCATGATATTCTGATTGCCAACGTCCCGACTGCCCTAAACTCTCAGGTTTGGCATGGGTGCGGAAGTGCATATGAGAAGTATTAAACCATAAGAAAAAGGGATTATCTTCTGCTGCTTTGCGGTCTAACCATTCTGAGGTTGCCTCAAAAACCTCATCATCGATGGTTTCCATGCGCTTTTTGGTGAGAGGTCCCGTATCTTCAATACGACCATCGGAATATGAGTGCAAAACACCACGAGGGGCAAAGTGTTCGCGGAAATTGGGGAAATCTTTTTCGGGGGGATAATCTCTTAATTCCGGTTCTTCACAAGCGTTCAGGTGATACAAAAAGCCGAAAAATTCATCAAAACCGTGTTGGGTAGGCAGAAATTTATCCTTATCCCCAAAGTGATTTTTGCCAAATTGACCTGTAGCATAGCCCAAGGGTTTTAATAGTTCTGCTATGGTAGGATCTGCTGCCTGTAGTCCGATATCTGCCCCCGGCATTCCTACCTTGCTCAAGCCAGTACGAAAGACCGATTGCCCCGTCATAAAAGCAGATCGCCCTGCGGTACAACTCTGCTCTCCATAATAGTCCGTAAAGAGCATTCCTTCCTCAGCAATGCGATCAATATTAGGGGTGCGGTAGCCCATCATCCCTTTAGTAAAAATACTCAGGTTAGCAGTTCCAATATCATCGCCCCAAATTACTACAATGTTGGGTTTTTTAGTCGTCATGTTTGAGTTCTCCTTGTTTTGGTTTTCTGTTGAATTTGTCTTCTATCCTTGATTTTTGCTATGTTGTTTGTATTGAACACAGATGTCGAGAGAACCATCGTCATTAAAGCTCAAATTATCCCGATTACCAATAGTATAGTGGTCAAGGAGATGATTATCTAAATTATATCGCCATCAAGCTTTCTAAAAAATCAGCGATCGCACTAAATTTAGTCCTCTTTTGGGCATTTGACCACAAACTTCACCTGTTTGAATATTATAACCGCGATCGCACTAACCCTAAAAATTCCCTATAATGATTCTAAAGCTCAAAGTTTTTTTACTTATCAAAGAAAACCATGACTAAACTGTTACAAAAAGCTTTCCAAGAAGCTCAACAGCTTTCCGAGGATCTTCAAGACGAAATTGCTCAACAACTGTTAGCAGATATTGAGAATGAAATAAAATGGCAGAAAACCTTCGCAAATTCCGATACCAATCTAGATATTCTCCGAAGAATGGCTAAATCAGCATTAATTGAAGACCAAGAAGGGAAAACTGAAGAAAGGCGTATTACACGCACGTTTTCGCACCCTACAAGAGCAGCGATCGCATTAAAAACATCCCAAAAATCAGATGATTACGGTGAATAACAATCAATTTGGTGCGTTACATTTCATTAACGCACCCTACAAAAGTGGCGATCGCACTATTCGGTTAATAAAGATCGTTGTGCTTGAATTATTCGAGAAGCTATTTCCGTGGTTGATTCTTCAAATAGAGGAAATACACTTTCGATGATAACTTTACCTCTCCCATCAGGAAGCAATTCTAGATGGGTTTTGACGTAACCTTCAGTTGTTTCTTGCAGGAAGGTTGATTGGTTGGAAGCTTCAGTGTTGGCAACCATACCCATTTGATCTAAGATTTCTTGAAATCTTCCTTGCATTTTAATTTTCTCCTTGAGTTTCAGTTAATAAATATACCATAAATTTCTTCAATTAGAATCGGTTTTCTTGAACTAGAATCTGAACCTGCATAGCCAGATCTTGAACATAGTTCGGATGAGTAGCTACACCGTATTTATTGCTAAGAAGACAGGCTTTGATAGCAGCGTTTACAATTTGAGTTGCCGTAATATTGCCAAAAGACCATTCTGTGGCGAGAAGTTGGTAGCCTGGAATGCCCTGCGTCTTCAACTGTTCCTGGTAAGCCATCATAGCTAGATCGGCAGGTGAAATATAGGCTGGCACTTCCCCTCCACAACTGGATGGGTTAGCAGCAGGGGTTGATTGTGCGCTAACTATCTGTGGAAAGAAAATGGCTGTCCCATTAAACAGAATGGCAATTAAAGTGAGTAGATAAATATTTTTCAATGTTGATACCGATGCCCAAAAGTAGGATTCCCCCTGCAATGCGAAATGAATTTAAGGTGACACCAAAAAATTCAAGCATCGGCGTTCCTATAAACATGAAAATCAACAACAACGCTAGGACAGTAGCAGAGACAAATAAAGCCACCATTCGTTGAACTTCTTTTCGTTCACGAGCAGTATAGCTAATAAAAATAGGCAACATTCCTAAAGGATTCAAGAGAGCAAATAGGGTGATCGCAAAGTTTCTTAAAAATGACCATTCCATAGGATAAGAACCTGAATTTCACAAAATTATATAGTTTTAACCTTTTGGTGGGCAATGCCCACCTACGTTTATTTATAACCACCTACTTAACCGTATAACCCCGTCCCTCCATACAAGCAGTCCAGGCGCGATAATAGGTTTGTAGTTTTTGCTGCTCCTGGGCTGCCGCTTGGTTAGTGGCTTGAGTCGCCTGTTGTTGTTCTTCTCGTCTTTTGAACAACCCCCTTAATGCTCCAACACCAGCACCGATCGCCGCTCCTTCCCCCACATCACCGCCAATTGCACCGCCAACAACTCCTAAGAGAGAATCTTTTGCTGTTGTCCTGAGAACTGTTCCCTGTTGGGAAGATTGGGCTGTGGTTTGGGGGGATAATTGACTGGGATCGACTCCTGTTTGCTGTTTTGCCCAGGAATAACAGGCATAATGATCCTGTTGTTGTTGTTCGGGTGTTTGTTCTTTGGTGGGGTAAGCAAAGGGTTCGGGAGGGAGAGATTGAGCAAGTGTTAAGTCAGTAAACAAAACAGAACTAACAAGCGTTAAACTCAGCCCTTTAATAATGCGTTTCATAAGATACTTTCTTGAGGATTATTGTGGATAAAAATAGTTTTGAAGAGAGCGAAAGATATCTATTAAAAACAACAAATCACCTTTCTCTCAAATTAAAACAAGAACTTTTCAAGCCTTAACGACTGGCAATACTCTTTAAAAGTTCCTCGATCAACTTGATCAACCGTAAAAATATAGCGCGATGCTAATAAATTTGTTTACGCTGATTCTCAGATCAGAAGTGATTGCTGATTTTTTAATCAACCCAGCCTACTAGCTATTGTTGAGGAATTAATTTAATTAAACTTCTTAAAGTAGCATTAACAGATTCCGAATTAGGAAAATATTTTTTGACATCAGGATCAAGAATGATTACATCATTTTGCGATGGAAAATGTTCGATAGTTTTTGTGCCATCTTCATAATGGATAGTAACACTATGACCTTCTCGATACTGTTGATAATATTTGCCGCGAACAGGATTTTTAAGTTGACTTAAATCATATTCTTCTCGTAAATTATCTTCTAATTCATCTTGGATTTTATCGTTCATAATATCTCTTTTCTTTTGGTGTAACTAATCTTGCACTAATTAAACGAATCTTGTTATTTCGATCTGTATAAGAAACAAATAGAAATTTACCTTGATCTGATAAACCTATTATAAGATAGCGATTCTCCCCTGTAGAATGGTCAGGATCATCGAAATTTATAGATAAGGGATCATCAAATACTGTGGATGCTTCTTCAAAAGAAATACCATGTTTTGTTTGATTTGCTTTAGCTTTCTTGTCATCCCATTCAAACTCTAGTTTCAAGTCATTTTCACTTGGCGAGATTTAACCACCATACATTCTAGCATAAAACATTCCCTTCTCAAGCGTAAATTAGCTGAGAAGAAATCCAAGAAAGCTTAATTATTTGCCATTAAATTAATTTAATTAATCAGGACGTGGTGCCAATTCATGTCCTGGTATTATGCTTTATCCATCAGTTCTTGTAGGGTGGGCCAAGGGATATGATACCAAATCCTGTTTTGAAAAACTGATTATTGAAAATCCTTCAACCCTTGTAGAGACGTTGCTTGCAACGTCTCTACCTCTACGTTAATAGTCTAACCCACATTCCGCACTTCAAAAAAGTAACATAACAGTAGTATGAAATCAGGGGCTAATAGAGATGACTATTAGATTCAAAATTAGTAATTTTTTTAAATACATTGTAGATGGCAAAATGTGCATTTTAAAAAATCATAAATTTGGACATGAAAAAGTAGGAGACGCTTTGATAGTCCCGATTGTCAATTAATTGTAAAAAAGCCTATTGATTATCATAAAATCGGAAAATTATAGATAGTGCGATCGCTGACGAGTGTAGGTTGGGTTGAGGTAAGGAAACCCAACATTATCCCACCCTACCATACTACAAGATCAGCGATCGCACTATCTGGATTACAGGTCGGACTTACTAACAGATTGCTTGTCGAGAGCAATTTCAAATAAAAACTCAGGGGCAAAGTCTGCTCCGTTGGACCATTCTATAGTCCGACTAGTTACAAATACCTTTTGAAATAAACTTTTATCTTTCAATGGTTCAAAGATTTCTCCATACAATTCTTGTTCTAAATCTACAATCCCTTCTATTCCATTATTAAACGTTAGCTTTAATTGATAGTTATCTAGATATTCCACAGAGACAACATGAAGCAATAGATCTTTTTTATGGAAGGGGATCGATTCTTTTAATAGGTTTTCTTTGACGTGCATTTTCCCAGTTCTCCAATAGTTCAGATTGGTGTAAATCAAGCCACTCCCATATTAAATTTAGTCCTCTTTTGGGCATTTGACCACAAACTTCACCTGTTTGAATCATATAAAGCTTGCCCTCTATTGTAAGCGATCGCTTCGCCCCATCATCGACAAGAAGCGATCGCACTGCAAATTTATCCTATAATTGTGGGACAACGATCAAATAGTTTACTTTTTCACATTCACTTAAAAGGTTAAGAAAATGAATAGACAGAGGAAATCTAACTGGAATAGCTTTAAGTTCTTCCGCATTTACTGCTACGTCATTTACGGGAGACGGAACTAACTCTGTTACCGCAAGTTATTTTGGTGGTTCAGTTCTGGCCGGTACCCCAGTTTTATTTTTGGCAGAGATTCAAGACCCTGTTGGTGAGACAAATATTAATATAACAAATACCCTCTATGTTCTTCAGAATGGAGTCCCTACCGCACTAACGCCAAACAGTAATGGTGGTTTTATTTGTAACACGCAAGGAAGTGGTACACCAATAATGGCCATTAATCGTTCTCGCGACCCAAACGGTCTAGGTGTCATTACTCAATGTCAGGGTGATACAGTCGGGTTAACCAATCAAGGGACTACCCCTTTTACTACCTATCTTACTGCTCAAATCATCCCTGATTATCAACAAGATCCCAGTCAATTACCCCCCTTTTTACCACGTCAAGGATTTACGGTCAATCCAGGAGAGAATAGAGGTCTTTTACAAGCTAGTCCAGCCCAAACTACCCCAGAATCTAGCTCTATTTTAGGCTTATTAGTCTTGGGAGGACTAGGGGCTAGTGGTGTGATGAAAAAGCAAAAAAAGTGCGATCGCTGACGAGTGTAGGTTGGGTTGAGGCGATGTCCTATATGATAAAGTTCCCAATGATGGCTATCCAGTGAGATCGCCCGATCTTGTAGGTTGGGTTGAGGAAACGAAACCCAACACTACCTATTGATAAATTAAAATAGAATAAGTGAACATCTATTGATCTCGCGCCTTATGGAATTAACCATAGTTTCTGAAATCGCCCCTCTAGAAATGACCCCCGAAGGTGTAGTTCGAGTTGGGAAAACTCGCGTTACTCTTGATACCGTTATTACTGTCTTTAAACAAGGTACAACCGCCGAAGAAATTGCCTATCGCTATCCTTCTCTGAGTTTAGCCGATATTTATAGTGCGATCGCCTTCTATCTCAACCATCAACCCGAAGTTGAAACCTATTTACAGCAACGAGAACAACAAGCACAAGAAATTCGCAGGATCAATGAGGCGAAATTTGATCCCCAAGGGTTGCGTGACAGACTAATAGCTCGTAAAACTCACCAACAAGTATGTTAAAGCTATTAGCAGACGAAAACTTTGATAATACTATTGTTAGAGGACTATTGCGCCTTCGAGCTAGTCTTGATCTTGTTCGAGTTCAAGATGTTGGTTTATCAGGTAAAGATGACCCATCTATTTTAGCTTGGGCAGCCAATGAAAATTGTATTTTACTCACCCATGATGTGGCAACCATTACTCAATTTGCTTATGAGCGCGTTATCCAAGGTTTATCTATGCCAGGTGTGATTGAAGTAAGGACGGATGCAAGTATTAAAAGGATAATAGAAGATATTTTAATCATTGTCGATTGTAGCTTAGAAGGTGAATTAGAAGGACAAATCTATTATCTTCCTCTTTGACACTCTCCCGTTAAATCAAAGATTGTAACGGGAGATTCTTGTTTCTTTCAGATTGCCTCTTAACTAGGCTTAAAATTACTTTTAAGCCCCCGTCAAACCGACTCCACAAGCTTTTTATGTTTTCTGGTTTCTATCTGTGAACACGGGCTGCCCGACCGCAAAAAGTATCAGATTATTCTAATCTCTCAAAGTTTTACATAACCAGAGATTTAGTGGTTAAAACCCCATACTTTGACTCTTGATTTTTCTTGGTACTTCTTTTTCGTTTTTTGTTTTACCTAGCCCACATTAGTGGTCACTGGGTGATAATGATTGTAGCACTAAATCAACCAAAATCGGTCGGATTAATATATTGGTTGCCATTCATGAGGGGCTGCGGGCGGAACTATTTCCGCCCTTTAAAAGCCCCGTCTCCCGTAAATTTCTGTGAGTCTTTTTTTACCGAGAAATTTAACGGGAGTCCTCTGGCAACACCATGAGATAGCGATCGCTGACGAGTGTAGGTTGGGTTGAGGCGATGTCCTGTATACTTCGACAAGCTCAGTACAAGTCTCGACACCGCTCGATAACCGCGATAGTCGAAGGAAACGAAACCCAACATGATCCCACCCTACTATAGAGAAAGGGGAAGGGTGGGAAAGGTTTTAATGCCTACTGTCGCGCCATAATCATCCGCATCTCTGCATCTTTATCGTGAATCAAATCCCCACTGATATCGACGATGACACTATGAATTTTACCCGTAAACTTGAAAGGCGGCTCATAATCGGGCGTTACAGGTGAACCGATGGCAATACCACAACTTAACCCACTGCTAACCCCGATATTGAGAGGAATGGTTACAGGAACGTCTATTTGTCCCGCCAATTTACCATCAATATACAATTGAGCGCGACCAGGCGCACCTTTTCCTGTTGCTAAATCTGGTTGTCCCGTCATTTCAAACTCAAACCGTAACTGATGACTGCCTTCTGGAACTAATTCCACTGATTCAACATGATAGAGCGATCGCCCGACATAGTTATGAACCCAGTGCAACTTGCCCCCTTTGACATAAAAGGAATAACCCCCATCATTGCCCCCATGAGCTAGTAATATCCCTTCTGCGCCACCTTGGGGAATCTCCACGTCGGCAGTAATACTATGGGGACGATTTAAGACTCTGACGGCACTATTACCAGGAACATCCTGAGTATTGGGGTAATAAGTATAACGAGTACGAGCAAGGGCGATTTGGGGACGTTCTTCTGCGAGTCGTTGTACACCCCGTCCATCAATAGGTAACACCTTATATTTACCCGCTTCCACATACCAAGTGGCAATCATTTCAATGAGTTTAGGGCGATTATCTGCCGCAATATCATGATTTTCAGCAAAATCCTCATCTATATGATAGAGTTCCCAATGATGGCTATCCAATTCGGTTAAGGTATCCTTGGAGATAGGAACGCCAAAGGGTTTCCCTGCTTCCGTAAAAGAAGGCCCCGGCCAAGGACAAACTGCCCGCCAACCGTCAAAATATAGAGAACGATGTCCCATCATCTCAAAATATTGGGTCAGATGCTTTGTCGGTGCATTAGCATCATCAAAGGTATGGGCAAAGCTGACTCCTTCAATGGGAGATTGTGTCACCCCTTTAATGGTTTCTGGGGGGTCAATTTCGAGTAATTCCAGCACTGTTGGTACAAGATCAATGGCATGGGCGTACTGAGTCCGAATTTCGCCCTTTGCCTTAATCCCGTTCGGCCAATGAATAACCAAAGGGTCACTAATACCCCCCCGATAGGTTTCTCTTTTCCAACGACGGAAAGGGGTATTTCCTGCCCAAGTCCAACCCCAAGCATAATGATTAAAGGTTTCGGGGCCCCCTAGTTTATCCAATGCTTTAAGATTTTCTTCGAGGGATTCGGGTACATTATTAAAAAAGAGGGTTTCATTAACTGAACCTTGGGGTCCCCCTTCCGAACTTGCCCCATTATCGGAAATCACCATAATAATCGTATGCTCAAACTCCCCGATACTTTTAAGAAAATCCACTAAACGACCGATATGATGGTCTGTATGGGTGAAAAATCCGGCAAAAACTTCCATCATCCGCGCATATAACTTCCGTTCATCATCGGAAAGTGAATCCCAGTGCGGAACATCGGGATCATGACGGGAGAGTTCAGCATCAGGGGGAACAATACCCATTTCCTTCTGACGGGCAAAGGTTTCCTCTCGGTATGCTTCCCAACCCTTATCAAACTGTCCTGCGTAAGCATCGGCCCATTCTTTAGGGACATGATGGGGGGCGTGCATTGCACCAGGGCAGAAATACATGAAAAATGGCTTATCTGGGGCAACTTGCTTAGAATCTGCAATAAAACCAATCGCTTTGTCGGTTATGTCTGCAGTAAAATGATAGCCTTCTTCGGGTGTTTTTTCAGGGCTGACGGTATGGTTATCATAAATAAGAGCAGGATAATATTGACTGGTATCTCCCCCTAAAAAGCCATAAAAACGCTCAAAACCACGACCTAGTGGCCAGCGATCATAGGGGCCGGCGGCAGACAGTTGGTCTGAGGGGGTTAAATGCCATTTGCCGATCGCATAGGTGTTATAACCTTTTTGCAGTAATATTTCGGAAAGAAAACCATTTTCAAAAGGAATATTACCATTACTCCCAGGATAGCCCGTTGAGCCTTCTGTAATGCAGGCCATGGCGTTAGAATGATGGTTGCGTCCCGTCATAATACAGGAACGGGTAGGGGAACATAAGGCCGTCGTGTGCAGATTGTTGTAGCGTAGTCCATTAGCGGCTAATGCGTCCAGGTTGGGTGTTTTAATGGGACTGCCATAACAGCCAAATTGACCAAAACCTGTGTCATCAAGTACGATAAATAAGACATTGGGTGTGCCTTGTTTTGCCCGCAAAGGTTCTGGCCAAGCAGGACTAGATTTATCAATGGTTCGTCCTATTACCCCAGGGAAAGTGGTTCCGGGTTTGTATTCATTGAGAGACATAGATTTAACCTGTTATTTGAAAAGCTTTTGGTTCTAATTTTAAATCATCTTGGGTAATAATTGATTTTTTATACAGATGATCAGATTTTTATAGTGTTCTGAATTATTAATATAAAACCAGTTTTGTTCTTAAATTCTTGCATTTTCTGTTTATGTGAGTATTGAAAACTTGGCTTTTTTCTATTAGCCATATATGCTTTTTTAGATCTATAATTAGCGATATCATAATTTTCCACAAAACGATGAATTGTATTTTTAAGTTGTTGCTCTCCCTCATCTATCCAAATACTATTTCTGTAAGATCTTTCTTTTAACTCTATAAAAATAATACTATTTTGATAAGTAAGCATTCCATCACAACGATTATCCATTTCACCATTTGCTCTTCTAATTTCAATACAATTATCAATAGCAGTAAATATCACCTCTATCTTATTGGGATTTTCAACGATAGCAATCCATTTTTTTTGTTCATTACAAACATCAATATCAATATAAGCAGGAGTATTTGACGGAGGTGGATCATCACAAAGTCCAAATTTAGGCTGATCTGTTTTGCTCTGACAACGCTCCTCAAAAAAATTTATAATCATAGTTGTTCTTCAATTTCTAATAAATCATTAAAAAGTTGATTAGTCTCTGCTAATGAACTATTAAGATAGTTTTCATCAGAAGGCAACCCTTCATAGGTAGGAAGTTTCATGATTTCCCCTTGTTCTGTTAACTCATATACAATAGCATCTTCTTCAGATATACAAGAAGCTTCAGGAACAATTTTTTCTAATTGTTGCTTAAGTAACTCAGCGTTTGGAGAGGATAAAATTTTTTGCCAAACCTGATATCCCTTTATTGCTAATGTAAGATAATTGATAATATAAGGACTATGAGTAGTAAGAATTAGTCCGTTGCCTTTTGTTAAATTAGCAAATTCTAGCAATTTATAAAATACATCTTTTTGAGATGTAGGAAAGAGATTTTGTTCTATTTCTTCCACGATATTTAAAAAACATTCAGGGCGATATTTGGAAGATAACAGTTTTAATGCGGCTTCCTTAACTTCATCAGCAAGATTATCATCAGAAAGGATTTTTTGTACTTTTGTTTGTAATACTTGTTTCTCTTCTCCACTGAGTTCAGTTTGAGAGTATTCTTGTTTTTTGTCAATTGATAAAGCAATATTTCTAGAAACTAAAAACAAAGGAACAAAAGATTGAAAACCACTTGAAGTCTCTGATAATTCTAATTTATAATCATTTCCTAAAATATATGATTGTTGTTGATCATCATCAAATTCAAACTTTACATTACCTACTGGTAACGTTAAATGTTCAGATAATTCTCGTTTTGATCGTTCTAATTCTTCCCAAAAAGTATATAATGATTCTGGTAAGCCTTTTATTTTTTCAGGCTGTTTTACAACACTAAAAAAATTACGCTCTGCTGGTACATACATAATCTTAGGTACAACATATTTTTCATAAAAAAGAGTATCTTTGTTGTTATAAATATTTAATCTCCCCTGCTTAAAATTAAAAGAATAGGCATTTCCTTGATATTGAATTTCAGTATCAGATGAGAAGTAATTGTTTAAAAGATGATAGCCACAATATTTACTAACAAAACGATTATAATTTGTGATATATTTTTCTTCTAAATTTTCAACATATAAAGCTTTTTCCAACCAACTTAATGTTGAAATTAATTTAGCAATGCTACTTTTTCCTGTTCCTTGATTACCAATAAAAACAGTAATTTTACGAATATCCATCAATCCGTTATTTTCTGCAAAGCCTGATTTAATTGAACCGAAATTTTTAACTTTTATTTGGCTCATAATTAATTTTATTTATTATATTCAGTTACTTTCTTTTTTCTAAGATTATCAATCATTTTAGATAAAGAAAGAAAACCTAACAACCTCTAAATAGTGTTTTAATATCATAGCATATTTTAACTATCTTTACTTAGTGAAAGACGAAATTCCCGCAACATTTGACTGGTTCCTTGATCAAAGGCTTTTTGTACGAGTTTAGGGATGATTTGCACGACATTAATATCAGGAAAAATTAGGCTGTTTGCTGTTTCCACATAACCTTCTTGTTGCAAAAGATGAATATTCAGGCGATTATTATCATAAATCCAAACCTCTGGTACTCCTATCACTTGATATGCGTCCATCGTCGTCTTTGAGGTAACATCAGATTCAATAGCTAAATCGGGCGGTGGATCGATCGCCATATCCATCCGAAGAAGGCTACGAACTTGTAGTGCATTCTCAATATAAAAACAGGTATCGGGTTCTAGTCCTGCTTTTTTGGGTTTCTTAAAGGTAGTTGAACCAAAATCCTCCCAATCCCTATTTTGAGCGTCTAAAATCGCTGTCACAATATAGGCGATGATACGATGGGGACGTTCATGGGCGGGTAAAGGGGACATGAGTTCTAGGGTTTCATGACAGTAATTAATACGAGGAATACGGCGATCGCCTCCTAATTCCTCTAGCAAGGCCTCATAGTCTTCCCAGCTAACCTGTTCAATGAGTGCATGACTGCCAGGGGATAAATTCAGGGTTTTGATGGGGAATGTTACAGGGAACGCAACCATATTAGTGAAATAGGAGTAGTGTTATCAACATTCTAGGCAAATCTAGCTCGATAATCCTTTAATCTTTGTCTTTAAGAACCCTTGAGTTTTTAGGTCTAAATTCAGGGGTATCAAAGAAAAATTTACTGAGATTTCCCTTGCCAAAATAGGTGTCAATTTCTTTAAAGATATTGTGCATTAAAAAGACAATTGCAATACATAACATAACCGCCAGAAACTGATAGAAATTTTCTGAGGCTATGAAACTTTTGAAAGCAGGAACAATCGCTTTTGTTTGATGATAAGCATGAAGCAGATGTTCAATAATTCCCAGGATTAAAACAGCCAAGGTATAAACAAAGGTTTTATACAAAATCCTCAGATAACGAGGACTTTGTTCAAAACGATTGATCAAGGGAGTGGCATCCATAATCGCTACTGCTTTAGCGGCCACTAATGACCCAATAATTGCTTTTGAGAGGACATAAGTGTCAATCGAATACTCTTTTAAAAAGAGCTTCATTACTACAAGAATATAACCAAATCCAATCAGAAAAAATAGGGCAAGAGAGCCAATTTTTTTAATTTCATGCTTCAATGCTTGCATAATTTTTTACTCTTGAGGAGGAACTAAACCACACTCAAATAACTTGGTTAAAACTGGGGTGGAAATTTGGGCAAAAAATTCTTGTGCTAATTGGGGATCTTGTCGCAATTTTTCAATAAATCGAGCCGTTAATTGATCCTTTAAACTGGCGGGTTGACCACTGCTTGGGTTATGTTTTGCCATAGAAGCGGCTAAATCTTGACAAGA
Organism: Crocosphaera sp. UHCC 0190; assembly: GCF_034932065.1. Classification (NCBI taxonomy): domain Bacteria; kingdom Bacillati; phylum Cyanobacteriota; class Cyanophyceae; order Chroococcales; family Aphanothecaceae; genus Crocosphaera; species Crocosphaera sp. UHCC 0190. The sequence continues at coordinate 393,116 of NZ_JAYGHP010000001.1, read as the reverse complement.
AGAATTATTAAACTTAGCTATGGTTTTTTGAGCGATTGCATTGACGACTTCTGCGGGTAAAGGATCTTGATTTTGTGCTTGAGCTACACTAGGCAGAAGACTCGGTAATGTTAACATGATTCCAGTGGCTAAAAGAAAGATTTTATCAAGTTTTTGTAACATAAATTAATGATTTGGGATTATCTAGTTGTTGTTTAACAATCTTAGCAAATTTTGTTCTAATTATTTACCAAAAATTTTCTGTCAAAATTGCTTCAAATTCACTATTAAATGGCCAAGTATCAGGGAAAATAACTTTTTTATACTCCATTTTTACCAGAGAAAGAGCATCTTGATAAATTTCTTCAAATACCTGTTCAAAATATCTTTTAAGACTTGGGGATTTTTTGAGTAAACGGCGGAGTCTGCGTCTTTGTTCGGCAATTGTAAGTTCCCAACCCCGATTATCGTAAGCACTATCAATATAAATTCGTTTCAGAAGATGGGCTAATAAAACTTCTAGACGGTTTTCTAATTCCTGCTTTTCTGAACGTCCCAAAGCTTCAATTTCCTCGGTTAATGCCTCAAGATCAATCTCGCTGAATTCGCCTTCTCTTAACTTAGTTGCTGTATCTTCTAACCACAGGAAAAAATCTTGTTCGTATAGAGAAAGTTTAGTAATAATTGGGTTCATATCCTTCAATTTCCTCCAGACAAATCTACCCCTAAGATATTAAAATTCTCATCTAAATAAAGCTATCCCGACCCTCTCCGTCTGGAAATAAAAGTCGGGATTTCAATCTAATCTTCATCAGTCGTTGCAGAAGTTTTGCGACTCGTTTTCGCTTTGGTGGTTCGTTTGGTGGTTTTCGTCCCTGTCGTAGACTTACGGGTAGTTTTCTTGGGCGTAGTTGCCTTAGCCGCTAATAAGTCTAAAGCAGTTTCTAAAGTGATCGTGTCTACCGTTTCACCTTCTGGAAGTCCTGCATTGACTTTACCGTGTTTTATATAGATCCCATAGGGCCCCTCATAAATATTGATGGGTTCTTTATCATCAGGATGAACCCCTAATTCTCGTAAGGGTTTCTTCGTACCACGACCCCCTCCCCTTCCCTTTTTAGGTTGGGCCAGTAATTCTAAAGCGCGTTCTAAACTAATAGTTAAAACATCATCCTCAGCTTTCAAAGAACGATAATCTTTGCCCTCTTTTCCTTGATCATGTACCACATAGGGGCCAAACCGTCCCAAACTGGCCTTAATTTTCGCTCCAGTTTCGGGATGGTTTCCGAGTAAACGGGGTAACGCTAACAACCCTACGGCCATGTCTATGGTGACATCTTCAGGTTTGACACCCTTGGGTAAAGAACCCCGTTTTGGTTTCTTATTCTCTTCCGTTGCTTCCCCTAACTGCACATAGGGGCCATAACTGCCAATTAACAGATAAATCGCTTCCCCAGTTTCAGGATGTAATCCTAGTTTTTCAGGGCCTTCCGTTTTCTGTTTCAGTAAGGTTGTTACCTGTTCAGGGGTCAGATCGCATGGCGTGAGATCCATGGGAATAGAAGCAGTAATCACTTCTTCTCCTTGTTGAACTTCTATATAGGGGCCAAACTTGCCAATTTTAACCTTAGCGTCTAAATTCTCTAAAATAACGGCTTTAGCCACCCCTGGATCAATTTCATCAACCCGGACTTTTACCTGAGTGTCTAACCCTTCTTGTCCTAAATAGAATTTTTCCAGATAAGGAAGCCATTGGGACTCCCCTGTGGCAATTTCATCCAGGGTTTGCTCCATTTTCGAGGTAAATTTCATATCTACCAAGTCAGGGAAATGGTTTTCTAATAAACTCACCACCGCAAAGGCCGTAAAAGTGGGAACCAGGGCCTTACTCCGCATTTGGGAGTAACCGCGATCAATAATGGTACTAATGATACTGGCGTAGGTACTGGGACGGCCTACCCCTTCACTTTCTAGGGTTTTGACTAAGGATGCTTCCGTATAACGGGCCGGAGGTTGGGTTTCGTGACCTAAGACATCTAATTTTTTACAATTAGGATGATCCCCCTGTTTTAAGGGAGGAAGAATCACTTCTTGGTCTTCTATGGCAGCATCTGGATCATCAGTTCCTTCCACATAAGCGCGGAAAAACCCTGGAAAATCAATGCGTTTGCCAGAAGATCTAAACCCTGCGTCTTCTACTTTTAAATTAACCACAATTTGAGTTAATCGCGCATTAGCCATCTGACAAGCGACGGTACGCTTCCAAATTAGGTCATAGAGGGCGAATTCTTGGCCTGATAACCCGGTTTCTTGGGGGGTACGGAAACGGTTCCCCGCAGGACGAATGGCTTCATGGGCCTCTTGGGCCCCCTTACTCTTGGTGGTATATTGGCAGGGTTTGGGGCTTAAATATTCCTTGCCATACATCTGTTCAACGCAGTTTCTAGCGGCGTTAATGGCTTCATCGGACAGATGAACCGAATCTGTCCGCATATAGGTAATATAGCCTTCTTCGTAGAGTTTCTGAGCAGTCCGCATGGTATCCTTCGCTGAGATGCCTAATTTGCGGTTAGATTCTTGTTGTAGGGTTGAGGTTGTAAAGGGGGGCGAAGGTTTGCGGGTGGTGGGTTTTTCTTCAGTTTTAGTGACTGTCCAAGGTTTCCCGTCTAATCTTTCCTTAAGGGCGTTTGCCTCTGCTTCATTCAGCAGTACCACATCCCGTCCTTCGGTAATTTTTCCGGTACTGGGGTCAAAATCACTGCCTATGGCGATTTTTTTGCCGGCCAGGGTGATTAATTTGGACTCAAAGGGACTTTTTTCCTGTTCTAATAGGGCTTTGAGATCCCAATAGCCCCCTGAGAGGAAGGCGCGGCGTTCCCGTTCCCTTTGTACTAATAATCTTACGGCAACTGATTGGACTCGTCCAGCAGATAATCCCCAAGCGATCTTTTTCCAGAGTAAGGGTGAGAGGGTATAACCGTATAAACGGTCTAAAATGCGGCGAGTTTCTTGGGCATGAACTAAATTTTCGTCAATTTCCCGACAATTTTTTAAGGCTTTTTGGATGGCTTCGCGGGTAATTTCATGAAAAACCATCCGCTTGATGGGGACTTTGGGCTTTAATAATTGTAGTAAATGCCAACTGATGCTTTCTCCTTCTCTGTCTTCGTCAGTGGCCAGGATTAATTCGTCTACACCTTTGAGGGCTGTTTTTAGACCCTGAACGACCTTTTTCTTGCCTTTGGGGACAACATAGATGGGTTCAAAGCCATTTTCCACATCTACCCCTAAATTAGCCCATTCCTTCTCTTTATAGGATGGCGGAATTTCGTCTGCTGAGGCGGGGAGATCACGCACATGGCCCATAGATGCCTCCACCTGATATCCTTGGGGCAAATAATTTCTGATGGTACGGGCTTTGGTTGGTGATTCAACAATAACGAGGGTTGACATAGTTGTTCACAATAATCAGGCAAGTTTAGCAGATCGTCGGTGAGCTACTTGATCTATTCGATCTTAGCTCATCCATACTGATGATAATGGAGACACTCAAGTATAGAGTTTAGTCTCTATTTACGATAATAGAGATTTTTGCTGGGTTTGTTCACCCCTTCTGTTAGGTAACTTAGCATGAGGTTTCCTAAAGCAATCCTTAATTTAAGAAGAATTTTCTTATGTGACAAAGGTTAGCCCATGATTTTTTTAAAGGTGGCATCGTCGCTAACTCTTTCGGTATCGGATCAGGGATTGGCAGCGAAAAATAATCTAGCTCCGGCTGTGGCGATCGCCCCGGCTAAAAGAAGGATTAATGCCCAAACTTGATTTTTCTGAGTCCCCTCAACCGCTTTTAGTCGATTATCTATCCCCTCGACTTTCTCGGTTATTTTTGCCTGTCCTACCTCTAAATTAGTGAGGCGTTCATCCATCTTGTCTAGCTTGCCCTCAATGCGCTTCAGGACTTCCTCTAAGGAGTAGGTGACTGTAACTGGTTCGCTCATGAGTTAAACTCCGATTAGAATCATTTTTCGAGATATCCCCTAATTACCGCTAGGGGGCTGCTTTTATTATGGGTCATGGCTTGCTGCCTTGTTATCGACAAAGTAGAACCGTTTATCACATTTGTAAGAATCAGGGTTGGTTTATCTAACTTATGCTTTTTGGCCTCTACCGAACCTAGGATGTAAAACGATTAAAAATTACAGGCTTAAACCCGATCGGGTTAAGCGATAGGAACTAAGCCTGGCTACCCAGGCTGAAAGTTAGGCTGTGTAGACAGCCTTTGTGCTTATAGAATAAGGCTTTAGCCTGTATTCATTTATTAATTTTACATGGCAAGTTCGGTAGAACCGCTTTTTGTAAGGGTAATTCATGAATTACCCCTACGGGTGGGGTTGTTCCGTAAGTTCTTTTTGAGTTATTTCATGGCGATAACGAAACATTTCTTGTAAGCGAGAATCTACCCACCATCCAATTAGAAACTCTATAATTATACCCCCAGGAATTTCATATTGTATCTCATCAGTTAAGCGTGTTTTCCCATTTTCATCCGTAAATTGATGACGATGTACCCAGGATTTCATGGGGCCAATTTCTTGTTTATCGACAAAAAAATATGGTTTTTCACAAGCAGTATGACGGGCGATCCAACGAATGGGAATTATGCCTAAAATTAGCCTAAATTCGGAAACTGCACCAACCCCTAAACCACCTTCTCGTCGGATGATTTGCACGGGTTGCCAAGGAGGAGTTAAGATGTCTAAAATATCGGGGCGTTCGTGAAATTCCCAGACTTTTTCGATGGGGGCATTAATTAGAGTGCTTCGTTTAAAAGTTAACATTAGAATTGAAGATAGTGCATTAATTGGGAAATAATTTGACTGTTTAAACCTAATCTTTTTTGTAAGTCAATTAAGTTTTTATAATTCCCATATTCTTGACGATTATTAATAAGTTTTTGAATAATAAAATTATCTAGAGAAGGAATATTTTGAAGTTGTTCAACTGTTGCTGTATTAATATTAATTTTCTGGGGGGTTAGTAAACTATCTGGATCGTAATAGCAAAAGGACAAAATAGGTGCTAAAGCTTTAAGACGTTGTAAGGGGATATTTAAAGCAGCAGACAAATCTTCTAAGCATAAAATTTCAACGCCACTGTTAATCAATTCTACTAAATTGCGAGCTTGATGAATAGAGATTCCTGGTAATCTCAAAAAATCATCAACATTGCCACAACTCACTTCAATTTTAATCCCTAATTCAGCCGCGATCGCTACTTCTTCTAAAGAAGCAAAGCGATAATAAGGATCATTCAAAATTTGCTGACGAATTCTTTGTTTTTGGGGATTTAATTTTTTAGCCCAAGCAGAAAAAGTCATGAGTTTAAGTTAAAAGTAATAATCAAGAAATGCGATCTAATAGTTGACGGCGTTTTTGTTCAAATTCATAATCAGAGACTAACCCATCTTCCCGTAACTTATCTAACTCTCGCAATGCTTCAGAAATTACCCCAACTTGAATCGGTTCTAATTTGCTAGAATTAAGATAAGATTGTTGAGCATGATTGGAAGACAACCCATTAAATTGAGCATTAAATTGTTCTTCTCCTTGGACAAAATACCAAACAGCATCGATCGCACAAGCAATAGAAGGTATGGGGGTATTCCAAAGCAAAAAATAGATGACACCCCACACAGGTTGTCCTAAATAAAATTTATGGATTCCTGCAATGGGCCAAGGTATGATGGTAGACAGTAAAGCCAGAATAATCCCCATTTTACGGTTTTTTGGCTGGCTGAATAGCTTTTCCAAGGGTGACATGGGGTTTGAGTCTAACAGTCAAGTTCACAATTTCAGTCTAGTTTAACTGACGATGGTCGAGGGTAGGAGTTCCCAAATTGTTAGGATTATTCGGTAAACCGTAGTTTTCAGGAACTTTTAACTACTTTACAATAAAATAACCGTCAGTTAATGACATCGAGTAAGTTAACCTAATTTTACTAAAAAGTGAGATAACAATGGGATTTTTTGATTCAGAAGTCGTCCAGCAAGAAGCTCAACATCTGTTTGAAGATTATCAATCCCTGATGCAATTGGGGGGTGAATATGGTAAATTTGATCGTGAAGGTAAAAAGATTTTCATTGACCAAATGGAAGCACTCATGGAGCGTTACAAAATCTTTATGAAACGCTTTGAGTTATCAGAAGATTTTATGGCCCAAATGACAGTTCAACAGTTAAAAACTCAATTAGGACAATTTGGGATGACACCACAACAAATGTTTGATCAAATGAATATGACGTTAGAAAGGATGAAATCTGAAATCCAATAATACTGTATTCTAAGAATGTTTAGTCTAGGGTTAAGGGAGTGTTGTTATCGACAATACTCCTACTAATAGATTATAGTGGACTAATAGCAATTAAATCATTTTTTATGGATGATCAAATGTACGATTTTGCAATTATTGGTGGGGGTATTATTGGACTCTCGACAGCAATGATGTTAGGACAAAAGTTCCCTAAATTATCTTTAATTGTTCTGGAAAAAGAAGGAGAAGTTGCTGCTCACCAAACAGGTCATAATAGTGGGGTAATACATTCTGGTATCTATTATAAACCTGGTAGTTTTAAAGCGAAATTTACCCGCGCAGGAAGTCAGTCTATGGTAGAATTTTGCCAAAGATATAATATTCCTCATGAGGTATGTGGTAAGGTAATTGTTGCTACTAAAGAACAAGAATTGCCTTTATTAGATAATCTTTATCAACGGGGTTTAGAAAATGGGTTACAGGTTAAGAAAATATCCTCTGAACAAGTTAAAGAAAAAGAACCCTATGTAAGTTGTTTAGGAGGAATTTATGTTCCCACTTCGGGAATTGCTGATTATAAAAAAGTCTGTCAAAAGTATGCAGAATTAATTCAACAACAAGGTGGAGAAATTCAGTTTAATACTAAGGTTATTAAGATTAAAAATACCAAACAAAGTAAGATTTTAGAAACAACAAAAGGGGAAATTGAAGCTAAATTTATTATTAATTGTGCGGGATTATATAGCGATCGCATGGCCGAATTAGACGGGGTGAACCCCCAAGCGAAAATCGTTCCCTTTCGCGGTGAATACTATCAATTAAAGCCTGAAAAACGTTATTTGGTCAAAACTCTCATTTATCCCGTTCCTAACCCTGAATTTCCCTTTTTAGGGGTACATTTTACTCGGATGATTGATGGGAGTATTCATGCGGGGCCGAATGCGGTATTAAGTTTGAAAAGAGAAGGCTATAAAAAGACAGATTTTGACTTAAAAGAATTTGCTGAAGTAATGACTTATCCTGGGTTTTGGAAGTTAGCTGCAAAACACGCAGATGAGGGAATAAAAGAGATAATTCGCTCTTTTAGCAAAGCAGCTTTTGTTAATAGTTTACAGCAATTAATTCCTGATGTTACGGCTGATGATATTATACCTTGTGAAGCAGGGGTTAGGGCCCAAGCTTTAAAAGCAGATGGTAAGTTAGTGGATGACTTTTTAATCATCCAAAATGAACAGGCAATGCACGTTTGTAATGCCCCTTCTCCTGCTGCTACTGCATCCTTAGAAATTGGTAAATATATCGTGGCACAAATTCCTGAATAATAATTAATAATTAATTATTGTATCTATTGATTATAACTTATAAGTTATGAATTTAGTAATCACAACAAAAATCGAACAAATACTAACAAAAAATAGAAAATTCACCTTTCAGCAATGGTTTGCGAAACTTTAGTAATCAGTTTACTGTTGCTGCAGGACAAACCATTACTGTTACAAATATGAATGTTGATGGGAATGATGTTCTGCAATGGTCAGCCATAGAAGTTACTCCTGTTGCTGATCCTACCCCTGTTCCTGAACCCGGTTCCTTGTTAGGATTATTAGCATTGGGTGGTTTGGGTGTCAATTCTGCCTTGAAGAAATTAAAGAAATAACTGTTAGGATGGGCAGTAAGCTAAAACCCATTTTAAATACATTTTAGATAAGTCAGAAATCCTGTAGGGGCAATTCATGAATTGCCCCTACTTATTTAAAGGAAAAATTTGGGCAAGCGATCGCTATAATAAAATCAATGATAATGCTGAGGTATAAAATGCTGGAAATTGAATATTTAACCGATGAAAATGGCAACAAAAAAGCAGTTGTGATTCCCATTTTACACAGACGAGAATTCTATCACTATTTTCCTTAGTTACGGATTATGGAGTAGCTTAACAATTACTATTAAATTTTCTGTTAAACATGGTTTTTAATAAGTTTTCCCCAGAGTAAATAACCCTTACCATTGAGGTGAACACCATCATAGGTATAATTAGGATTAAGTTGTTTTGAAGTATCAAGAAAACTGGAAGATAAATCTATATATTGATAATTAAATTCTTGGGCAAGTTTTTTGAGATTATCGTTAACCAAGAATACATCATCATTATTAATCTTAATATTATACTTAAGGTTATTAACAGGTAAGAGACTTTGAATATAAACTTTTGTTTGAGGACTTTGAGTTTTAATTATATTCAGTATATTACGATAATTAATGATAATTTCATCAACGGTTTTCTGTTCATTCCAGATATCATTAGTGCCAATCATAAGAAAGATTTTTTTAGGTTTCGCTGCTATAATTTCATCAAATCGATTAAGTACACCTTCGGTTGTATCCCCACTAATTCCTCGATTAATAACTTTAGAATTTTGCAAAATTTCTGACCATTCTCCTTGATCAGTTAAACTGTCTCCTAGAAAAATAATTTCTTGATTAGAGTTAGGCAGTTGTTGAAAAATTGTACTTTTTGCTTGATAGTATCTTCCTTGATAAGTTTGACGACGAGGTTTACTTTTTGATGATAATTCTGTTTGCTGCCTTATTGAATTTAAAGATTGTAATTTTTTAGCTAAGTAATAAATTCCCCCTTTTCTAATAAGGAATGTAGTCGTTAAAATGACAAAAATAAAATTGATAGAAAGAGAAAGATATAATAGATTTCTCGTTTTGTTGCTCATACACTACAATTTCCTTATTTCAAAAATATTATAATAAAAAGCTCTAATTATAACAAGAAAGATAATTAGAATTTACCCAACCTTCTAATCCATTGACTTGATTATTTGGCCCTTTAATAACCTTAACTTTATACCAAGTATTTTGTTGAGATAGGAACTGAACAATATTACCATTATTAAGTCCAGCCCTTGATTCCCCATTGGGAGTAAAACGCAGAGCCAATTGACCTGTTTTAATATTAATCACTTCACAAAAGACAGATTCAGATGTCCCTTGTGAGTTTGATTGAAAACGAATTTGACTCTGATGAATATATCCCATCTGTCCGCAAATATCAGTGATATACCATTCATTTTTTGAACCGTAAATATTAATCGAAGTAACAACTTTTATCGAGCATAAAACATTTCCATTTGGAGATAATCTAATATTGGAAGGAGGATCAAAAATAACTGCTTGATTGATAGATTGTGCTTTGACTGTGGGTATATTAATTCCTAATCCCCAAAAACTGATAGGCATCAAGGTAAACCCTATTAAAATTAGCTGTGTGTATCGTCTCAATATCGACATTTAAGTTAATCTCCAGTGATAAGTTTATTATTTGGTGAGCATAGATAATGCTCACCTATTATTATTATAAACCCCCAGTTGTCCGAGAAAATAAAGCATAAAAATCCTGAGTAATAACAGCTTCAGGAGCATCTTCTGGTTTAGAAATAACATCAAAGGCTTTATTTTTTGCCGTAGATTCTCTTAATGCTTGTACCACTAAATCTGCTACATCATCTCTGGGAATTACTGTAGCAATACCATTAGGAGGATTGGTTAATAAATTATCATCTTTCCCCACAATTAACTCTCGTTTTCCCCCTGGTTCATTGATTAAACCTCCTGCTCGAATAATAGTATAATCTAACCCTGATTGTATTAAATATTCTTCTGCTTTGCGCTTCCAAATTAATACATTACCATTGCCTAACTTATTAAGGGGATGACTAGGGTTTGTCCCCCCCATTGAACCTACTAAAATAATGTGTTTTATGCCAGCTTCTTTAGCAATATCTATTTGATTTTTCTGCCCTATCCAGTCAACTTCTTCGGGCATTCCACCAGGTTCAAATTCAAACTCTGGGCGTTCCCCTTCCTTGGGTGGGGCTTTCATTTTAGGGACAGAACTTGTTAGAATAACCAAAGAATTACAGCCTTTTAATGCTGTTTTTAGAGTGGATTGATCAGCAATACTCCCAATAACAAAGCCTTCTGTTGACCCAAAAATTTCTTTGATTTTGTCTTCAGATCTACCATAGCCAATAGCTGCAAATTCATCAGGAAATTGACGTAATTTTTGAAGAACAATAGAGCCAGTTCTTCCCGTTGCACCTGTTACTAATACATTGGTTTTTGACATCTTTAAATTCTCATGTAATTAATACTTCCTAATCATACCATATTTAAGTATTTTTAATCTGTTTATACCTATTCTTAAAATCCCTTTGCTGTTGTTTGTGGTCTACAATAGGTTGAGGATAACCACAAGAATGACAGTCTAGAGGAGGAATTTTACCTGTGACTAAATATTCGGTATCAAGAGAACTTATCTCTGGCAACCATTGACGAATATATTCAGCTTCTGGGTCGAATTTTTGGGCTTGACTAGCAGGGTTAAAAATGCGTAATGGTTTCGGGTCCATACCACTTGATGCACTCCACTGCCATCCGCCATTATTAGCAGATAAGTCCCCATCAATCAATTTCTGCATGAAATATTTTTCTCCCCATTGCCAATTTATAATTAAATCTTTGGTCAGAAAACTAGCAACAATCATTCGACATCTATTGTGCATCCATCCCGTTTCGTTTAACTGTCTCATAGCAGCATCAACAATAGGATATCCGGTTTTTCCCTCACACCATGCTTGAAAATATTCCTCATTATTATTCCAAGGAAAATGTTTAAATTCTTTTCGATATGGCCCCTCAGCTAATTCAGGAAAAAAGTATAAACAATGTTGATAAAATTCACGCCAAGCTAATTCTTTTTGCCAGGTTTCTATATTTTCTGTTGCTTCATCACTGCGGCTATTTTCATAGGCATTAAGGACAGCTTGCCATACTTCTCTAATACCAATTACCCCAAATTTTAAGGCAGCACTGAGTTGAGATGTCCCCTCTATTGCAGGTAAGTTTCGCTGCTCTTGATAATTATAAATTGCGGCTTCACAAAAATAATTTAATTGTTCTCTTGCTGCATTTTCTCCTGGTGCTAAAATCAAAGGGTAATCCCATACATAACCTAAGTCTTTGGCTGTTGGTAAATCAATTAATCCTAGATTTTTAACTATTTTTATTTCTTCATCAGTTAACCCTTCTAAGTTCTTGATAGACTCAGAAATAGCTGCTTTTTTTTCTTTTATCCAAGTTCTCCAAAATGGAGTATAAACTTTATAAGGCTCATTATTACTTTTCGTTAAAATATCTCCTGGTTTATGTAATAGTTGATCCCAATAAGTTTCTACCTTGATACTTTTCTCTTTTAAAGCTTCAATTATTTGGCGATCGCGTGCTTTACTGTAGGGTTCTACATCTTCATTCCAAATAACTGTTTTAGGGTTTAAAACTTCAGCTAATTTGGGAATTAATTGAGTCGGTTGGGCTTGAAAAATTAATAAACGACCTCCTAATTTTTGATAAGTTTTATGTAATTCTTCCAAACAACCAAGCATATAACTGATTCTAGCAGGAGCAATATCATCTCTGCCTAAAATATTGGGGTCTAAACAAAATAAACCCACTAATTTAGAACTCTGTTGATAGGCTTTATCGAGTCCAATATTATCAGAAATTCGTAAATCACGACGATGCCAAAAAATCACTAAATCAGTCATAATAATTACCTTTTTTTCAATCTATCATTAATAATTAGGGCTAAAATGCCTTAACTCTTCACTCAAATCTCGATCATGGACTATGATAGATAAAGTAACAAAACTTTATTTATCTTCATGAGTTCTGCCCTCCTCAACTTAAAACATCTTAAAAATACCCTAAAACATACGATTTTCTTCGGGAATGATCCCACCCCCGAACTATTTGCCATCCTTAGCGTCTATTTTGTGCAAGGAATCCTCGGTTTAGCCCGTTTAGCGGTTAGTTTCTTCCTCAAGGACGATTTAGGGTTAAATCCCGCCCAAATGGGGGCATTAATTGGAGTAGCTGCCATTCCTTGGGTGATAAAACCTGTTTTTGGCTTTCTTTCCGACGGTTTACCCCTTTTTGGCTATCGTCGTCGCCCCTATCTCATCCTTTCAGGGATACTCGGCAGTTTATCTTGGATAATGTTAGCAACGGTTGTTACCAATGCTTGGTTAGCTACTTTCACCCTGCTGTTAACCTCCATCTCGGTCGCCCTTAGTGATGTTATTGTAGACTCATTAGTGGTAGAACGGGCCCGCAAAGAGTCTTTGGGACAAGCGGGATCATTACAGTCATTAACCTGGGGAATATCTGCGGTTGGGGGGTTAATTACAGCTTATTTAAGTGGATGGTTATTGCAACAGTTTAGTAATCAAACTGTCTTTGAAATTACCGCTATTTTTCCTGTGATTGTTTGTCTTTCTGCTTGGTTCATTGCTGAAGTTCCAGTTGATAATAATGATCAAGTTTTTCAAGCTAATAATTCTCCTATTAAAGAGCAAATAACCTTGGTTTGGCAAGCCATTAAACAGAAGTCAATTTTATTACCAACTGCCTTTGTTTTTTTGTGGCAAATGACCCCCAATGCTGACTCTGCATTTTTTTATTTTACCACCAATGAGTTAGGATTTGAAGCAGAATTTCTAGGACGAGTTCGTCTTGTTACCAGTGTAGCGGCATTGGTCGGAATTTGGGTCTATCAAAGATTTCTTAAAACTGTTTCTTTCAGACAGATTTTAGGATGGAGTATTGTTATTTCTTCGGGGTTGGGGATGACGATGTTATTATTAGTTACCCATACTAACCGTGCTTTGGGAATTGACGATCATTGGTTTAGTTTAGGAGATAGTCTTATCCTAACAGTTGCCGGTCAAATTGCTTTTATGCCTATCTTGGTTTTGTCGGCAAGATTATGTCCAAAAGGCATCGAAGCGACCTTATTTGCTTTATTAATGTCCATTGTTAATTTATCTAACTTATTATCCCATGAATTAGGAGCATTATTAACCCATTGGTTAGGGGTAACAGAAGCTAACTTTGAGCGTCTTTGGTTATTAGTTGTTATTACTAATTTATCCACCTTGTTACCGTTACCTTTCTTGGGTTGGTTGCCAAATACTGATCCCCAAACTCAAGAAAAAGAAGCCAAACAGGATAGTATTAATCTTGTAGAAGTTTATGAAAATCATCCTTTAGGAAGTCTTCCTTCCGATTCAATTATACCAGAATTATTACCTGATTTTGTAACAACAAAACAACAGGGATAAGTTTTATATCATTCTAAAAAGTAACTAGAATAACAAGTTCTTTAGTAAGATACTCACTTTTTATCAATCATGACTACTTCAATTGTCAATAATACGAAAAATCAGCCTTATAATTGTGAAGAATGGCAACAAGGTTATCAGTCTCAACCGAATGAATATAATTATTGGATTGATGAGATTGAGGGGATAATTCCTGATGAATTACAAGGTACTTTATTTCGGAATGGCCCTGGTTTATTGGAGGTTCAAGGAACGCCTTTAAAACATCCTTTTGATGGCGATGGGATGATTTGTGCAATTTCTTTTTTGCCTGGGGGAAAGGTTCATTTTCGTAACCGTTTTGTTCAGACTAAAGGGTATGTCGAAGAACAGGCAGCAGGTAAAATGATTTATCGGGGCGTATTTGGGACACAAAAACCTGGGGGATGGTTGAATAATTTTCTGGATGTTAAAGTTAAAAATATTGCTAATACAAATGTCATTTATTGGGGTAAAAAATTACTTGCCCTTTGGGAAGCAGCAGAACCCCATCGACTTGATCCAGCAACATTAGAAACCTTTGGGTTAGAGTATTTAGAAGGAACATTAAATCCTGGTGATTCTATTTCTGCCCATCCTTGGATTGATCCTTCTTGTAAGTTAGATAATGGGCAAGCTTGTTTAGTTAATTTTTCGATTAAACCAGGAATTTCTAGTAAAATAACTATCTATGAATTTGCACCCAACGGTAAGTTATTACGTCGTCATTCCCATATTATTCCTGGGTTTTCTTTTATTCATGATTTCGCTATTACCCCCCATTATTGCCTCTTTTTACAAAACCCTGTCACTTTTAATCCACTACCCTATTTTTTAGGGTTTAAAGGTGCTGGAGAATGCGTTAATTTTCATCCCAACAAGTCTAGTAGTCTCATCATTATTCCCCGAACTCCACCTTATGAAGACATCAAAATCATGGAAACTCAAGCAGGTTTTGTGTTTCATCATGCTAATGCGTTTGAGGAAGGAAACAACATTTATTTAGATTCAATTTGTTATGATTCTCTTCCCCAAATTCAACCAGATAGAGATTATAAACAAGTTGATTTTTCAAATTTAGATCCTGGACAATTATGGCGGTTTAAAATTGATTTAAAAGATAATACAATTCAGGGTAAAATGATAGAAAGTCGCTGTTGTGAATTTCCTTCTGTAAACCCTGAAAAGGTAGGCAGAAATTATCGTTATTTATTCACGGGAACTGCTCATAATTCTCAGGGAAATGCCCCCTTACAAGGCATTCTTAAACTAGATTTAGTGACAGGAGAAAAACAGTTACATTCTTTTGCTCCTAGTGGGTATGTCAGCGAACCTATTTTTGTACCGAAACCCCAAGCAACTCGTGAAGATGAAGGATGGGTTTTGGTGATGGTTTATGATGGTAGTAAACATCGTTCTAATATCGTGATTTTGGATAGCGAAAACTTAGAAAAAAGTCCCATTGCTACCTTACATCTTAAACATCATATTCCTTACGGTTTACATGGGAATTGGACAGATGAAGTGTTTATTTAGTTAAATAATAATACTACGTGACAGAAAAAAGTAGGGGTCAACGGCCGTTGACCCCTACAATAATGTTTTTGTTTTTACCCTATTCTTATTGGTATTTTACTAATCATAACGTGAGGTGGGCATTGCCCACCCTACTACTATAAAACCCTCCTCAATAACGAGAAGGGTTAACAATTCAGTTCATTAATTAAAGGGAATTAAGCAGACCAACCACTGTGGAAGAATTCACCTCTTGGTTTATCAGTCCGTTCGTAAGTATGGGCCCCAAAGTAATCACGTTGCGCTTGAGTTAAGTTCTGAGGTAACTCAGCACGACGATAGCTATCAAAGTAGTCTAAAGAAGAACTAAAGGCAGGAACCGGAATTCCCAATTGATTGGCTAATACTAGCACCTCGCGCCAAGCTTCTTGACGGTCTAAAATACTTTGTTTAAACTCAGGAGCTAACAACAGGTTAGGCAAACTAGGATTGTCTACAAATGCCTTCTTAATCTTATCTAAGAAGCCCGCCCGAATGATACAACCGCCTTTCCAAATACGGGCAGACTCAGGTAAGCTAACTTCGTTATTGTAATACTCAGCAGAGGCTTTAGCAATTAACGCCATCCCTTGAGCATAGGAACACATTTTAGAGCAGTAGAGAGCATCCCGTACTTTACCGACAAAAGCTTTAACATCGCCATCAAATTTGACGGTGGGGCCTGGTAATTGCTTAGAAGCCGCTACCCGTTCCGCTTTGTAAGAAGACATCACCCTTGCGTTAACCGCAGCATACATAGTAGGGATGGAAACTCCTAACTCTAAGGCACTCATGATTGTCCAACGTCCCGTGCCTTTTTGACCAGCAGAGTCGAGAATTAAATCAATCAGATGGGTATTGGTTTCGGGGTCGATATATTTGAAGATATCGGCAGTAATTTCAATTAAGAAAGAATTGAGTTCATCGGTGGTATTCCACTCGGTGAAGACTTCATGCAACTCAGTATTAGTGAGGCCGAGAGCATTTTTCATAATGTCGTAGGCTTCTGCAATTAACTGCATATCGCCATACTCAATACCATTGTGAACCATTTTCACATAATGGCCAGCACCCCCAGGGCCAACGTAGGTAACACAGGGGCCATCATCGACTTGAGCCGCAATTTTGACTAAAATGGGTTCTAATTCTTTATAAGCCGCTTTAGTGCCTCCAGGCATAAGGCTAGGGCCTTTTAACGCGCCTTCTTCACCACCACTGACACCCATTCCCACAAAACCGAAACCAGTAGATTCGAGATATTTTGTGCGGCGTTCGGTATCTTCATATAAGGAGTTACCGCCATCAATAATCATGTCTCCTTCTTCAAGGAGGGGTTTGAGTTGTTCAATAACAGCGTCAACGGGTTTTCCCGCTTGTACCATTACCAAAATTTTACGGGGACGTTCTAACAGTTGTACGAACTCTTCTAAAGAATAGGCCGCTTTTACGTCTTTATCTTGGGCCCTGTTTTTCATGAATTCTTCTGTCTTGCTTGCTGTACGGTTATAGACAGCAATGGGAAAACCACGACTTTCGACGTTGAGGGCGAGGTTTTCTCCCATTACCGCCAAGCCGATTACGCCAAAGGTTCGCTTTGTCATATAATTCCTACCAACTCTACGGGTGTCTTATAAAGAGAATTAACGGTCTTGTTTGACTGTTGAAGTGTGTCTAGGGAACACGCTGATTAGTTTAACCCTATCTTTTGCTTAACCTGGGTTCTCTACAGAGAATCTTAACTAATCCCAGGAAAAAGTGATCGATTATACTAAAATTGAGCCAATAAAATGGACAAATTAGTTGATATTCAAAAACAATCAACACTTGTGAGGTTTGGGAACAAGGGAGGAAATCATCAAAATTTTAGTATCAACCCTAAAAAAACTCAAAGAATAGAACTTCTGACTTCTGTCCATTCGCGCCGCAGCTACGCTGTGGAACTTCTGACTTCATTAATTATTTCCATTCAGGATGGGGTTCAATGGGTAAACAAGTTCCAAATTTATTAATTTGATTGATCATTTTATATAATCTTCCTGAATTCAGTCGATTAAAGTATAAAATTAGACGGGGAAGATTAGAAGTTTCGTCTTTTATTTCAGCAGGTAAAGCGCAACTTTTTTCGATTTTTCCTTTGACTAAAATATCAGAATATTCTTCATTAAGTTGTTCAACTTGTTCATCTGTTAATTCTGAGTTGAGACGCATAACTAATAAATCTTCTACATAACGAATCGAATGATAAACACAATAAAATTCACGAATCACATTACAAGCAGTGGCTAAACTATCAGTTATTGTATAAAGACTAGAATCTTCTTTACTAATTAAACCTCTGGCTAATAGATTGCTATAATTATACTCGTTCCAGGTTTTCCAATAGTCTCCCCCAGGTTCATCTATTAAGACTAAAGGAGAGGGCCCATATTTTCCTGTTTGACATAAGGTTAATGTCTCAAATGCTTCATCTTGTGTCCCAAACCCCCCAGGAAATAAAGCCACCGCATCACTTTCTTTTAAGAAGAAAAGCTTACGGGTAAAAAAGTATTGAAATTTAATTAATTTATCATCCCCCGCAATAAAAGGGTTAGTCCCTTGTTCAAAAGGTAACTCAATATTTAACCCAAAAGAATGCTCTCTCCCTGCTCCTTCATTCCCTGCTTGCATGATACCACCCCCTGCTCCTGTCAGTACCATAAAGCCAAATTGGGTTATATAACGGGCAAATTCCACCGCCAGACGATATTCTGAACTTTGGGGGGATAAACGGGCTGACCCAAAAATGGTAACTTTACGAGTGTGACGATAGGGATGAAATACCTTAAACCCCTTTTCTAAGTCTTCTAGGGTAGTGGTGAGGATTTTCCAGTCTAAACGCTCAACTTCTTCATCCGCAATGCGTAATAAGACTCCTAATGCTCGCTCTATCAATTTACCATGTTGATGGTTGGGTAAATCTTTGATCAGGGTTTCTAAGTCTGAAACTAAGGATGATTGGTTATTATTGGTTGATAAGGTCATAATTTAAGTAAAAAGTTAGAAGTTTGACGTTATCGATTAGGTTAAGCGACTGGAAAGGGTGATTGTATTGAAGACTACTTCTATTTTACCTAAGTTGCGATCGGATGATGAATATAAGGGTGTTTAAAAATACATTGATCGATCAATAGCCATAGCATAAGCTTAAAGTTGACATAACTAAATTAATTTTGTTATGCTTTCATTAAATGCTACTGTCAAAATGTCTTCACCTATCGGACATAGTTTAGCTGGAATAGGCGGTTTCTTATTAATTCGTCATTATCCTGATTTTTCTAAACATTTTTCAGCAAAAGCCTTATTAACAACAGGGATTATTTTTGCCAATTTACCTGACATTGATTTTATTTTAGGTTATGTTTTTTTTCAGAATATTAGTGCATTACATCGTCAGTTTACTCATAGTTTTTTCTTGGGAATTCTGATTAGTATTTTCGTGGGATATTGTTTGAAAATAAGCAATAAAACTCGCTATTTTTTTATCTCATGGCTGATGGGTCTTTATTTTAGTCATATTTTTTTGGATATGTTAGCCTATGATAGATATCCTCCGGCTGGGGTTCAATGTTTTTTCCCTTTTAATTTCTCTTATTTTTCCTTTCCTATTACAATTTTAGGTGGGTTAAATGCGACTGATGGAATTTGGCATTTTGGTAATGTCTTAACGATTCTACAAGAAATAGTTGTTATTCCTTTGCTGTTTTTAATTATTTTAAGCGTTAAAAAATTGGTTAAAAATAAATTAGGTTTCTCTGGAAACAAATAAGAATGTAGGGGCGAGTTTATCTAACAATTCGCTAATTCTAACCAATATGTCAGATAAACCGGCCCCCACAGGGTATCTTTGGTGGCTGATTACTTATTAATATTCCGCGCCATTTGACGGAACATATCCATGCTATTATCACCTTGACGACGCTCTTCTTTAGCTGCCTCAGTGGGTTGAGGGGAAGAACTAGCCCCATTGGTATTCATGGCAACGCCATTATCTTCAGATGTTTTCTTTTTCATAGAAGAAACTTCCTGGACAATTTCGCCACCTTTACCCCCTGGACGCTTGGGAAATGTGCGCTTAATGGTATTGGGTTTACGCATAAACTCGACGTTTCCGAGAGTTTTTGCATCATCATCACTCAAGAAGAAGGCCTCCTTATTTTCCGGTTCGGGAATACCCGTGTCCGTTTCATCAACATATTTGGCCTTACGACCACTAAACAGCCCGAAAAATCCTGCCATTGGGGTTTGCTCTCCTAAATGATTTTCTGAAGAAAAATATTGCGATATATTAAATCTTATCAAAATTTGTTACAAAGTTAAGCAAAAGTAATGAAAGTCTGAATTTTTTCAGAACCCACTAAAAACGGGTTGGTTGCTGACGTAGCTTTTCCAAGTCTAGAGTTAATAACTGTTGATAAGCGTTATCTATCAAGCCTTTTCCCCGCAAAAATCCTGTATTTGCCCCAGGACAGAGGTAATTGAGGGTTTCTGAGGAAAAGCGATCGCGTAATTGGGCCACACTTTGCAACTGACGAAACCAGTGAAAGGTTTTCCCTAAGCGTAAAGGGGTAATTTGTCCCTGATTATCAGGTAGAAGATGCCGTCCGGTAAACAAAACCCCCTGATGATGGTTCCAATAGACACAGGAAGCCCCTGGAGAATGGCCAGGTGTCCAAATACCAGTGATGTTATCCCCTAAGACAATTTCCGTCTCAAAGGTCGTTACAGGGACTTCTGGCAACAAATATGCTTCTTGTTCTTGGATAACCACCTCACAGTCAAGGCGTTTTTGCCAATCTTTGACTGATTGACCGATCCCCCCCCGGTGGGTGATTACTAACCATTTAACGCCCCCCTGCTGCTGTAAAAAGCTACAATTATCTTCATCGAGGAAAGGACAATCTATCAAGATATTACCTGTCTTTTCGAGAATAAAATAAGCCGTTCCCCCTAAAATCTCTCGATTGGGAGGAAAAGCAAATAATCCTTCTAACAACAGACGAGGGGGTTTAGAGGCTTTCACGGTTTTTGGATTCATTTATGTTGAAAACTTACCTACAATAGAGAATAGGTGCTATCTCTCTATTATTGCTTTGATTGAGCATACTCCCTAACACAATCTGAATTATTCAATATGTGGTTACTTTTAATTATTTTAGGCGCAATTACATACTTTCTCGTTCAGCGCAGTGTCGCTCCCATTACCCGTACCCCTGTCTGGATAATTTGGTTGGTGATGATGATGCCAGCTTTCGTTTGGACAATTTGGTATGAATTTGTGGGTCAAGACCAGCCGATACCCTTATTATTAGTGGTTGCGCCCCTAATTATCTGTTTTACAGTATATGTCTGGTTAATTCGACTCGGACAACCTACCACCTCAGACAAAAATATTAAGGAAAATTCAGCCGCAGTTGATTCCCAAGACACAGAGAAATCTACTGAAGAATCCCAAAAACTTCGCCCCATCACAGTCACTGAAGAAAAGTCCTTAAGAGATTGTTTTCCTTGGGCAGTCTATTACCTACAAAATTTAGATTATCGTCCCCAGGCCATTCTCTGTCGAGGCAAGTTACGGACGGCACCAGAAGAAGCTTATAAGTCAATTAAGAAAAATATTGAACAGGTATTTGGCGATCGCTTTTTAGTTCTATTTCAAGAAGGTTTAAGCGGTAGTCCCTTTTTTGCTTTAGTTCCAAATCCTTGGGCAAAATCTGAGAAAAAGGACACCGAAAAACCCTTAACCCGTCCTTTCTTTGCTTTGGGGTTATTATTAGTTACTTTATTAACAACGACCTTTGTTGGGGCTGAAATGGCCGGAGTTTCTAGGGAAATGATGGAAGCAAATTCCCGTGTCTTGTTGCAAGGACTGCCTTATAGTTTAGGATTAATTGCCATTCTCGGTCTTCATGAATTAAGTCACTATTTTACTGCGGTTCGTTATAAAATTGCCACCACGTTACCTTATTTTATTCCCATTCCTTTCTTCTTAGGAACCTTTGGGGCCTTTATTCAAATGAAATCTCCTGTTCCCCATCGTAAAGCCTTATTTGATGTGGCGGTGGCTGGCCCGTTGGGGGGTTTCATTATAACAGTTCCGTTATTGTTGTGGGGACTTTCTCTCTCAGAGGTGGTTTCTCTTCCTATGAATGAAGCATCAACTCTCCTGGATTTTCAAGCCCTTGATCCACGATTTTCCTTTCTTTTTGCTGTTTTGGCAAAATTGGTTTTAGGGAGTAGTTTTTTGGCGGGAAAAGCAGTTCATCTTCATCCTTTAGCAGTGGCTGGATATGTGGGATTAATTGTTACAGCCTTGAATTTAATGCCTGTGGGACAACTAGATGGGGGGCATATTATCCATGCTATGTATGGGCAACGAACTGCGATTATTGTGGGGCAATTAACTCGAATTTTTATGTTAGTTTTGGCCATGATTCGACCGGAATTCTTAATTTGGGCGATCCTTTTATTCTTAATGCCTGTTTCTGATCAACCGGCCCTGAATGATGTAACGGAATTGGATAATAAACGGGATTTATTAGGGTTATTTTCCTTGATTTTGTTACTCTCAATTTTATTGCCTTTACCTGGGGCGATCGCTAATTGGTTGAGTATTTAATCGTTTTCTCGGTCTTCCTGGCCATTTCTGTCACGGTTTATTCTGACATCAAATACCGGAGTTTCCACCAGGTGGAATGTGGTTGAAGCATAGGCAACGCGATCGCCTGTCATCAAGAATTCATCGAGAATGCGGGTAAAAAGTTGATCTCTTTTCACCCGTCGGGATTTGTAGTCAACGACATAACGTAGGGTAAATTCCATCCAGTTGTCAGTTGTCACCAGGGTAACGGCCGGCTCAACTCTGGCATTTTCAATCAAATACTTATGTACCATTTCTTTCCAGTGAGTGTTAGCATGAGGGACGTACTCTCCGACGACTTCTTCTGCTACTCGCTGGAGAATTTCTCTGGCTAAGTGGTGATCGCTCCCATATTTGACAGGTATGACAATTTCATCCCAGACAAAGGGAAAATCAGCCGAATAGTTGTAAACAGGTTCTTTGAAGACAAAACTATTGGCAATGCGGACAATACGGCCATTGTACAAGTCAGCTTTTACCCAAGCCCCAATTTCCATGACCGTAGTTCGCAAAATACTGATGTCAATTACGTCCCCCATAATGCCCCCCAGTTGAATTCTGTCTCCTGGGTTATAGAATTGTCCGAGGGAAATGGCAAGCCAACCAGCAATACTAGCGATGACTTCCTGGAGGGCAAAAGCAACCCCCGCACCAATTACCCCAAAGACTACGGTTAACTGTCCCAGGCGATCGCTAAAAACAATCGTAACAAACAGAACAATTGCTAAATAGCCGATGAAGGTGATGACTTTGCGGAGGTAATAGCTAATATCGGAATCGGTAATATAGCGGGGCAGAGAACGGCTCAGATAGCGGAAAATGACATTAATCAAAACAATGCCAATGGCAATTATAATCAGCTTAATTACAATTGGGTGAGAGAACCAGTTTTGAATTAATCTCAATAGGCTGTGTTCTTTTCGATATTGAGCGATAGAAGTTTTTATTTTTTGTAGATATTCTGCGGCTAACTGTTTTTGCGTTTTACCTGCTGCCTTGGCATCGCTTTCTGTAATGCCAATCAGGACTGTATCTTTTGAGGAAACAATTTCTACTCCCTCGACTTCTGCTACCTGAAAAGAATCAAGAGGAATGGAGAAATCTTTAGCCACTCCTTCAATTCTGTTACTGATTTCTTTGGCTCGTTGTTGTTGGGAAGCTGGCCCAAATTTTTCTTGGATAACAAAGAGGGTTTCATTGTTGAAAACCACTGAGCCATCATTTGACTTGTTTTCAGAGTTAGGACTTTTCTGAGAATAAGCTAATGAATTACTTAAAACAATCAGACAAGTCACTAAAACAAAAATGATTAAGGCTTGCCAATATTTTTTCATCACATTAGAAACTGTAGAAATCCCCGGAAAAAACTTATTCAGCAGAATGACGATCTATTTTGTCTAATTCTTGGGCTAAAGTTTGATTTTCCTCGGCTGAAAACCCAACCACAGAACGTACTCCTTCTAAGGTAGAAAGGATGTTTCGCGGGTCCATAAACATCACTTTGCTGCTTTCACTGCTACCAATTTTTACCCCCATATCTAAATAATTTTGGGCTAATAAAAATTGTAAAGCTTCACGAGCATTTGGATCTGAAGTTAATTTTTGTGAGAGTATATCCACCGCTTTTGCTACCGCTTCGGCTTTTAAAATTTGTTGTTGACGTTCCCCTTCTGCTTTGAGAATTTCAGATTTTTTGTGGGCTTCTGCCTGTAAAACCTGTGATTCTGCTTGTCCTTGGGCCGAGTTAATAGCTGAGTCTCTTTCCCCTTCAGAAGTTAAAATTGCCGCCCGTTTTTTTCGTTCTGCTGCCATCTGTAATTCCATGGAATCTAGCACGGCTTTTGAGGGTACAATATCCCTTAATTCGACTCTGGTAACTTTCACTCCCCAAGGGTCTGTAGAAATGTCTAATTCTCTCAATAAAAGCTCATTGATTTCTGTTCTGGCCGTAAAGGTTTGATCAAGTTCTAACTTACCCATTTCTGAACGAATTTGGGTTAAGACTAGATTGACCATAGCCAATTGGAGATTTTCTACTTTATAATAGGCTTTCTCCATATCCATAATGCGCCAATAAACTACAGCATCGGCGGTGATAGAAACATTATCTTTAGTAATACAAGATTGCGGAGGAATATCAATCACCTTTTCTCGAATTGTCCCTTGATAAACAACCCGATCAAGAAAGGGAACAACAAAGTTTAATCCCGACCCCAACTTTTTATTATAGCTGCCCAATCTTTCGACTAAATATTCATTTTTTTCATTGACAATTTTAACGGAACCAAAGACGGCAGAACCGCCTAATGCTAGAATAACTAAGAAGAAAAACTGACCCATTTTAAAACCTCCTTAAAAATTTCATGATTCGTTTTAAGCTTTGGGTAAAAATTCTGGTAAAACGATTAAAGTGTTTCCTTTTCGTGTCACGATATAAACTTTTTGATGAGAGGAGATCCCTATCTTATCATCAGCACAAATGGCCTGCCAAGAATTACCCTCATACAAAACTCTCCCCGTTTTTCCTGGTTCAATTTCCGTTAAGGTTTCTCCTTCTTCTGCATCACCAAAATTGGGATTTAAGGCTTTTTTCCTAGGAACAAATCGCCGAGAACCTACCACAAAAAAAGTAGATATACCTAACCACAAAATAACCTGGAGAGGAAAATAGGGAATCATTAAGGCGATCGCAGCAACAATAATGGCACTAATTCCCATCATAAAGGCCACAAAGGCCACGGGAAATATTGCCTCCATCAAGCAAAGTGTAGCACCTGCAATTAGCCAAAGTAAAGACGGACTAACCATAACGGGATGTTAACGTTGGGATTGGGAATTTTAGACTAGGGGGATTGTCTGATTTTATGATAACCTTTCTGTCGAGATGCGCTACACTAAGATGGTTAAAAAACAAGTTTCTTAAGGAAATTTTACAATGTTTGATTTGAGTCTATTGTTCAACCTGGCCAATGTTTATGTCTTACCTTTTTGGTTATTAATGGTTATTTTACCGAAATGGGGAATCACCCAAAAAGTTATGACTTCCTATCTCCCATTTGTTCCTTTAGCGGGGTTATATATTTATTTGTTTTCCGGTAGTCTTGACCCCGAATCTGCGGCAGCATTTTCTAACCCTACATTGCCTATTTTAGCACAACTTTTTAGTCAAGAACCTGTCATGTTAACGGGATGGGTTCATTTTATTGTTTTAGATTTATTTACGGGACGATACATTTATTTAGACGGCAAAACAAAAGGTATTTGGACAATTCATTCTCTCATTTTTTGTTTATTAGCTGGACCCATTGGGTTACTGTCTCATATCCTGACTTCTTGGATACAATTAAAGTTCTTTAAAAATGAAGATGTTCAAGTAAGTGCAACGTCATAGAGATTTTGTATATTCAAGTTTATACCTAATCATTTAAGGCAGCAAAATTAGAATATTTTTCCCCTTTTTTAAGGGGGGTAAATTAAATAACCCCAGATTCTAAATAATTAATGGTTCCGGTATTAGAATTAATCTCAACTTCTATCCCCATAGGAAAAGTCAATACAGGTTCAATATGACCAATTTGTGCGCCAGACCAAGCAGGAATTCCTAACGGTTTGATATGATCGTTTAATACTTGTTCTAAGGTTAAAGAGGCATAATCTCCATCGGGGGAACAGTTAACACATTGTCCAAAAATAAACCCTGATAAACTATCTAATACTCCGGCAATTTTAAGATGGGTGAGTAAGCGATCAATACGATAAATATTTTCTCCCACATCTTCCACAAATAGAATATGTCCTTTAAAACTAGGGACATATTGAGATCCAATAATTCCCGATAAAACAGAAAGATTTCCCCCGATTAATTTACCATTTGCTGTTCCTGGTGTAATGGTTTGAATGCGATTTTTGACCTGCATTAACCGATCTGAATCTTCCCCATCAGGTTGATTTTTAAAGGTTACTTTTTCCCCTAAAAATAATGTTTCTTTAAAGGAATTTACTTGATCGGGTCGCCAAGAAGTAAACCCATTAGGGCCATGAAATGTCACTAATCCTGTTTTAGCATAAATAGCAATTAATAAGGCGGTTAAATCACTAAATCCGATGATAATTTTAGGGTTATTTTTAATTAAATTAAAATCTAAATAAGGAAGCATTCGAGCGCAACCCCAACCGCCACGAATGGGTAATAAAATATCAATTTTAGGGTCGGTAAAAAATTGATTTATATCCGCAGCACGGTCTTGATCTTTTCCCGCTAAATAACCATATTGATCTAATAAATGGGGTGCTAAATAAGGCACTAAACCTAACGATTTAACAGCATCTTGAACAATATCTATGTCTTGTTTAATAAAAGTTGTTCCCGCAGGACTCACTAACCCAACCCCTGACCCTGGTTTGAGTTTTCGGGGTTTAATAATGGGAGAATTAGCGGCTAACATGGTTGGAGAAAGGGAAGACAAAAGGGTTAAACTTGCGAGAGAAGCGGTTAAGAATTGACGGCGATTTAGGGGCATTTAAAATAATATAGTTTTTTGATTTAGTCTACCATATTTTTTGATTATAAATTTCATCTTCTTTGCTATAATCAGCAAAAAATTGTTCTGCTGCTAAACGTGACCAATCTTGATTTTCTGTGTTTTCTTATGCCCTAATATCTGTTGCTAAATATAACCCTTGTTGATTTTCTATTGGTTCAATTTGATTATAAGTAGCTGCAATTACAGTATATCCTTGATTATTCTCATCTAATACTTCTAATAAATAACCTTTTTCTTGTTTATTTTGACAATGCTCAACAATAATTGCTAAACATCCTTTTTTTAAATCATAATTAGGTAAGTCGGTTGTTAATCTAACTTCTGAGAATAGAGGTAATTGCATGATATTTCCTATTTAATTTTCTATAATAACAGGAATAATATTTTTAAAATTTTGGCAATCTATGTTTTTTAATTGACCTAATTTTCTTATGACCAAGCTTTTTTCAATAGTAGATATAATAGGTTTAATCACAGAAGGTTTAATGAGTCCTGCGGATAAAAAATCTATAATTTGTAATTCTCCCAAGGTTAAGGGTAACTTAATTTGACTGGTAATTGGCATAATGATTAAGTCTGGTTTTTGTTGATTGTAAGGACTGGAAATAATAACAACGGCTGGTCGTTTTTTCTTTAACGTTTGATCAGTGAAAGGAAAGGGAACTAGCAAAATATCTCCAAATTTATAAGTTGTCATAGTCTGCATCTTCTGGGTTATCCCAGATTTTGTTAAGGACGGGTTCAGAAAATTTACTGTATATATCTGTCAGGTTGTCTTCATTTAATGAATCAATAAATTGTTCAACTTGTTTAATTTTTTCGGGGGAAAGGTTTTCAATTTTCTTAATTAATTTATTGGCGATCTGGTTATGGGTTGTCATAGGTTTAATGGTGAGAAATAATTAGGATTTGGTTTTGAGTTTAACGGTGTTTTGGGTTTAACGGTGTTAAACCCCTACAAAAAATTATCACTCCTAACTCCTAACTCCTAACTCCTAACCCATCTCATTCAGCATTTTCTGATAATTATTTGTAACTTTAATTGTCGAAGTATGGTCTTTTCCTAACACATTTTCCAAGATTTTTATAGCCTCCACCAAGAGGTGTTTTGCTAGAATTAGACTTTAGCCTATTATGAATTTTTAGTTAACTCTGAAGAGTTAAACTATACAAACAAAGGTTGCCGACCCAACCTATAATTTAGTCCGCGAAGGCGGACTTTGTTTTGCTAGAATTAGGCTTTAGCCTATTATATATTTTTAGTTGACCTTGATCAATCTTGCTTTCCATGAATATTAATAGTATCAGCATTATAGATATTTCCTAGTTGCTTCCGTTGCTTTTCCAACTACCGTAGCAGAAGCATTAGTAAAGACAAAACCGACAATAGAACTCGCCAAAGAAGTCAATGAAATGGGGTCAATCATGATGTTAACTATCCTAACTTTTTTGATTATTTTATATCTATTTTAACCGAATAGCTAACATGGTGGGTTACGACGCATTTTTAGATACCTGTAACAACCTAAATTATCACCGTCTAACTACCCATTCACTATTTGACTGATAACGGATGAATAATAACGAATAATCGAGCTTTAAACCCTTACCAATTAACACATCTGACTTCTTATTTCAAAAAGGCTTGCTTTGTTTACATAAACCCGTTAGAATTACGATTAATTTTTGTGAAGGTTATCAGCCCTAGGGAATAGCCGTAAACAAAACTACCTAAGGAGGCGCGTCATGGATCAACTCAAGCAATATTGGGTTGCTCAAAGACTTGACAAAGACTTAGGAGATCCCTTGACTCCTGAGAATGTAATGTCGTTCAAGCAAGTCGTAGCTATCGATGAGAAAGAGGAATTTCCTCATTCAGAGATAGAATGGCTTTACAATTGGAAATTGCAACATTACTATGTTCCGGCGGAGTGTGGTGGGGAGTTTACCTCTTTTGAGGAATTTTTAGCCTTTGTTCGTGTCTTGTGCCGTCGAGATCAAACTATCGGGATCGCATTTACGACCCTATTTTGGTCTTTTATCACTTGGATGGCCGGCACAGATGAACAAAAGCAAAAGTTAGCCCAATTTATCAAAGATGAGAATGGGGCAATGTGTTTAGGCTATTCTGAACGAGAACATGGGAGTGATCTCGTTGGGGGTGATTTAACCGCTAAAAAAGTCCCAGGAGGATATATCCTCAATGGGGAAAAATGGCCAATTAATCGCGCTACCATCTCAGGAATATCCTATATTTTGGCCAAAACTGATCCCGAAGGGGGTCCAAAATGTTTAACCTTGTTTATGGTCGATAAACGAGAATTAAACCCTGATAATTACTACAATTTACCTAAAATTCTCACCCACGGTATTCGTGCATCGGATATGAGTGGGATTGGATTTAAAGATTGTTTTGTTCCTGACTCCATGCGTATTAAAGAGGAAGGAGACGGGTTAGAGTTTGCCTTAAAAGGGTTTCAAGTGACTCGTACCTTCTGCGCTGCTTTTTCATTAGGTGCAGCAGATACAGCCTTAAGAACTACCTTAAATTTTGCGCTTAATCGGGTTGTTTACGGGAAAAAGGTCATTGATATCCCCCAACCTCGTAAAATTCTGGTAGATGCCTTTTTAGATATCTTAATCTGTGATTGCGAAACTATTGGGGCCGCCAGAGGATTTCATGTTATCCCCGAACAATTTAGCGTTTGGGCCTCGGTGACAAAATACTTTGTCACAACCCAGTTAGAAACCATGATCAACAGCGTCTATACAGTGCTGGGATCACGGTTTTATATGCGGGATGAACATGATTATGGCATTTTTCAAAAGGTGCTGCGAGATAACTCCATCATTAGTATGTTTGATGGCAGTACGGTGGTAAATTTACACGCCTTAATCTTACAATTTCGTCAATTAACCAAATATCGGGCCCGTCGTAAACCAGAGGCGATCGCAAAATTACAAAAGCGACTGGAAACCATTTTTTCCCTAGCAAAACAGGTTCCTCAATTTGAACCCGAAAAATTAGAATTATTTGGCCGTGGTGTGGATGATCCGTTACAGGGGTTAGAAATTGCCCTACAACAGTTAGAAGCGTTAAAAGAAACTTCTGATGTGGATGAGGATGTGTTAGTAAACCTCATGGGTTTGGGTAACTTAATTCTAGAGGAATTAAATGACCATGATGAGTTAATTACGAACTCAAAATTTGAATATGGTCATGATCAGTCTCCAGAGTTGTTTGAAATTGCCAAAAAATATTGTATCCTTCATGCAGCTACCTGCTGTTTACAGATGTGGCTGTATAATCGGACAATTTTAGGCGAATTTTTTGCAAAAGGGGAATGGTTAGTGCTGAGTTTACATCGACTTTTACGCATGATTAGACCCTTACCCTATAGCATTTCTGATGCTTATGTCGCCAATACGGCTGAGGAACTGCTAAAACTGTGTAAAGAAGACAAACTTTTTTCAATTGTTCCTTTTCAACTTGCTCAATCACAAATAACAGAGGATCGCCCCCATGCAACTTCAAAGCTCCAGCTTAAAGCTTGATGAACCCAATACTGCCATAAAACCTGTCGAAACTGTTCAAAATTGGCTGATTCAGCAATTATCTGAGCAGTTGTCTCTTGATGCAACAACGATTCAAGTCAGTGAACCCTTAACCCGTTATGGGTTAGACTCAATTGATGCTGTTACCTTAGTCGGCGATCTCGAAGATTGGTTGGATTTGGATCTTCCAGATACCTTATTTTGGGATCATTCTACCATTGAAAAAGCGGCTCAGTATTTAGAGGAAAATTATGAGCTTGCTGATGCTTTAGAAAAGATAGACACAGAAGCAGTGGAAACTCCCGTTAACAAAACCCCAGAAAACAATAATGAGAAAAAAGGTTGGGGAAACCTCTTTGCAAAATTCAAATAAAGGATAAGATAGAGAGTTATAAACGGGGTTAGTAAGGAATTTAACTTAACTAACCCTGGTTTGTGATCTATGGATTCAAGTTATTTATGAACTACTCTGATTTTTCATTTTGGTGGATCTTAATCCTGTTTAGTGTTCCTTTTTTTACGGTTCGCTTCCTCGCTAAGTCTTCTAATCTATGGCGAGGTTTTTTTGATAGTATTGGCTTACTTGCTTTATCTCTTCTTTTATTTTTTAATGCTAGCCGCCCAAGTTTCATTATTTTTATTGCCGAGCTTGTTTTTAATTACTTGATGGTTGCTTGGATGCTGCGCTGTCAAGGAATAAAAGCCAAAGCCATTGCTACCACTGTTATTATTATTGATATCGCTATTTTAGCCTATTTTAAATATTTTACCTTTTTTGTCGAAGATGTGGTCGGTTTATTGATCAATATTCCTCAAAACTGGCAACAATTATCGCCTATTCCTGTTAGTAATCGAATTCCGCCTGGGCTATCATTTTATACCTTCCAAATGGTTGCTTTTGTCGTAGATTCTTCCACAGCTAGGAAAAAGAAAGCCATTGGCTTTATTGATTATGTTAACTTCGTTTCTTTCTTTCCTCAAATTGTTGCTGGTCCCATTGAGCGTCGTAAAGATTTATTACCTCAAATTGAATCTTTTCGCTTCAAATTTACCATAGAGAACTTTGAAAAAGGACTGAAATGGATATCTCTCGGCTTTTTTATGAAATTTGTTTTAGCCGATAATATCGCTCCTTATATTGATTTAAAAATTGCAGATAATGCTTGGATTGTTTGGTTTTTTGCCTTATTATTTACCCTAAGAATTTACTTTGATTTTGCAGGTTATAGTTTTGTTGCTGTTGGTCTTGCTTACTTTTTAGGAGTTAAATTAACCGTTAACTTTTTAGCTCCTTATACTTCCCAAAGTATCAATGAATTTTGGCGACGTTGGCACGTTACCTTAAGTACATGGTTCCGAGATTATGTCTTTTTGCCCTTAATGGGTTCTAATAAAAAATGGGCGGCATTCTATCTATTTTTAACCTTTACCTTATCAGGATTTTGGCATGGTGCAGCTTGGAATTTTATTATTTGGGGAGCTTATCACGGCGCATTATTGTTAGTATTGAGATATCTAGGCCGCCCTTTTTACGGGTTCCTGGGTAACTATATTCCCCGTCCACAAGTTGTCTCTTGGTTTTTGACCTTTAGTTCAGTAACATTAGGATGTCTGTTCTTTATGGAAACGAATAGCCACCGACTGTTAACTAAATTACAGACTTTAGTGACTCCTAGTGCTTATTCTTTAAATAACTTGCAAGCTGTCTTCGGGTCGTATAGTATTAATGAAACCTTAGCCCTGCTTTTTGTCCTCGCATTATCAACCTTTATTCTTGTGATGGAACAAATCGCTGTTTGGCAAGGTAAATTTGAATATGATTTATTATTGTCTCGGTGGTTATCACCTGTTTTATTGGGTTTAACAATTCTCTTAGCGGCCAACACACCATCAGAGTTTATTTACTTTGAATTCTAATGAATAACAAAAATGTCATCAATATTTGCGTTTTAGGGGGCGGTTTTAGCGGTTTATATACTGCTTTATACCTTAGCCACTTTCCTCAAGTAAAATCAGGTCAATGGCGCATTACTTTAGTCGAACGCAATGATCGCTTTTTATTTACTCCCTTATTATACGAATTAATTACAGGGGAATTACAACGGTGGGAAATTGCCCCATCCTATCAAAAATTGTTGGCAGGAACCCCTATACAGTTTTGTCAGCATACTATCAAAAAAATTGATTTTGATAGTCGTAATGTTGAATTAGACAATGATGATTTTCTGAGTTATGATTATTTAGTATTAGGATTAGGAACCCAAAACCGTTGGGCGGATATTCCAGGTTTAAAAAATCATGCTTTAACCTTTCGTACCTTAGAAGATGTGGAAAGGTTACAAGCTAAAATCCATCTCTTAGAAACCTCACAACGGAAATATTTACGAGTGGCCGTAATTGGGGGTGGCCCCAATGGCGTAGAATTATCTTGTAAGTTAGCAGATCGTTTAGGAAAACGGGCCGAAGTTTTATTAATAGAACGGGGAAATCAAATTTTAAAAGGGTTTTCTCAAGGAGTTCGTTCAGCTTCCTATCGTGCTTTAGGTTCCCGTCGTGTGCAGTTATATTTGACCACAGATGTGAATGAAATAACCGCAGATTCTCTTCATTTAACCCACGTTGAACAAGATTTAAGTTTGCCAGTTGATCTCGTGATTTGGGCGGCAGGAACCCAATCAAGACAAGTAATTAAAACCTTAAATTGTCAACATAGTGGTGGTGATAAACTTCTCATTAATCCGAGTTTACAATTAATTGATTATCCAGAGGTATTTGCCTTAGGAGATTTAGCTCAAATAAGTAATAAAAATAAGCCCCTTCCTGCCACGGCTCAAGTCGCTTATCAACAGGCAAGTTGTGCCGCTAAGAATATTGCGGCTGCCATTGAAGGAAAACCTTTAAAATCTTTTCATTATCTCCATTTAGGGGATATGTTAACATTAGGAAGTAGAACAGCCATTGTGTCTAGTTTCTTTTTAAATATTGATGGACAATTAGGGGGAATGATCAGAAGGTTGGCTTATATTTTCCGTCTACCAACGATGCGTCATCGACTCCAGGTATTAAGAAATTTTGTGCAGAAAATTGGCTTAAAAATCCGTCGTTTTTTCCGTTGGAGAATTACTCAATTATTGTCTCAAAAATCTAGTTAATATAGCAACGGGTTCTCAAATCGCTCCTTTCCAATCCTCTAAAATTCCACTAATGAGTCTTGGCCATATCTCCCATAGCAGGAAATTATATAAAACTTACGGGACTATCCAGCAGACAACGATATACTAAGCAAGGATGCTATATAACCAGCGAATGGATTAGATTCCTTCGCCTTTTCCCTATGGAAATTCTGAACTTATAACCTGTATTAAACAAGATGAACACAGGAATTGACCTACAAGCAAGTTTTATCGAATCCCTCAAACAATTAGGGCTTTCTAGTGGAGTCGCAAAGGCTTTATGGATTCCTTTGCCCTCCTTTTTGATGATTATTGGGGCAACAGTTGGGGTATTAGTGGTGGTTTGGTTAGAACGAAAAATCTCCGCCGCCGCCCAACAACGCATTGGCCCTGAATATGCCGGCCCTCTCGGAGTGTTGCAACCCGTGGCCGATGGCATTAAATTGGTGTTTAAAGAGGACATTATTCCCGCCAAAGCTGATCCTTGGTTATTTACATTGGGGCCGGTATTAGTGGTATTACCTGTCTTTCTTTCCTATTTAATCGTCCCCTTTGGTCAAAATTTAATCATTACTGACCTCAATGTAGGAATTTTCCTCTGGATTGCTTTATCCAGTATTGCTCCTATTGGTTTATTGATGTCTGGCTATGCTTCTAATAATAAGTATTCCCTGATAGGTGGGTTAAGGGCCGCGGCACAATCGATCAGTTATGAGATTCCCTTAGCGTTTGCTGTCTTGGCGATCGTCCTGATGTCTAATAGTCTCAGCACCATTGATATTGTCCAACAACAGGCAGGTTACGGTATCTTAGGCTGGAATATTTGGCGGCAACCTGTGGGATTTGTGATCTTTTGGATCGCAGCTTTGGCAGAATGCGAACGTCTTCCCTTTGATTTACCGGAAGCAGAAGAAGAAATTGTGGCCGGATACCAAACAGAATACGCAGGGATGAAGTTTGGCTTATTTTATGTGGCTTCTTACGTTAACTTAGTGTTATCTGCCCTCGTTTTTGCCGTCCTGTATTTGGGAGGTTGGGAATTTCCCGTTCCCCTAGATAAATTAGCAGGTTGGTTAGGGGTGAGTGAAACCAGTTCTTGGTTACAGGTGATTACTGCCGCTTTGGGCATTACTATGACCGTACTTAAAGCCTATTTTCTCATCTTTATTGCCGTTCTCATGCGTTGGACGGTTCCTCGCGTACGAATTGACCAATTGTTAGATTTAGGCTGGAAATTCCTTTTACCCGTTTCTCTTGTTAATCTATTATTAACTGCCGCCCTAAAATTAGCGTTTCCTGTGGCATTTGGTGGTTAATTATTCTCTGTTTGTTGTTAACGACTCAGTCAATAACCGTTATGTTCAAGATTCTCAAACAAGTCAGCGATTATGCCAAAGGTACGGTTGAGGCGGCTAAGTATATCGGCGAAGGTTTATCTGTCACCTTTGATCATATGCGTCGTCGTCCCGTTACTGTACAATATCCCTACGAAAAGTTAATTCCCTCGGAAAGATATCGGGGCAGAATTCACTATGAATTCGATAAGTGTATTTCTTGTGAAGTTTGTGTTCGTGTCTGTCCTATTAATCTTCCTGTCGTCGATTGGGAATTTAATAAGGAATTGAAAAAGAAAGAACTCAAACACTACAGTATTGATTTTGGGGTCTGTATTTTTTGTGGCAATTGTGTTGAATATTGTCCCACAAATTGTCTATCCATGACGGAAGAATATGAGCTGGCAACCTATGATCGTCATGAATTAAATTATGATAATATTGCCCTCGGACGCTTACCCTATAAAGTGACTCAAGACCCGATGGTGACTCCCTTACGAGAGTTAGGATATTTACCGAAAGGGGTTCTTGATCCTCATGATTTACCCGTAGGAAGTCAACGCTCAGGGAAACGTCCTGAAGACATTATCGAAGAGACGAAATCTTAAGGGCGAGATAGTTGATAGGAATTAACAATGACCCAAAGATTTTAGCTTGGAAATTGAACATAAATGCAACATCTAAAATCCTATGACCTATCAACTATTAACTATTAACTATCAACTGAAAAAAAGGAGCATCAAAGATAGTGAATTTGGCAGAAGGCGTTCAAGTGGTTTCTTTTGCAATTTTAGCCGGGTTAGTAATTGCTACTGCCTTGGGCGTTGTTTTACTCTCTAATATTGTTTATTCTGCTTTTTTATTAGGGGGAGTTTTTCTCAGTATTTCAGGAATTTATATTCTCTTAAATGCTGATTTTGTGGCCGCGGCTCAAGTGTTAATTTATGTGGGAGCCGTCAATGTTTTAATCTTGTTTGCTATCATGTTGGTGAACAAAAAACAAGATTATTCAACTGTACCTCGACGCTGGATACGCAAGGCAGCAACAGCCTTAGTTTGTGGGGGAATTTTTGTCTTACTGGCTACCATGATTTTTATTACCCCTTGGTCAATCGAAACTAATGCACCAGGGATGATTGAGAATACAGTTGTGGAGATTGGAAAGCATTTCTTTAGTGATTTTCTCCTGCCTTTTGAATTAGCTTCTGTCTTGTTATTAATGGCCATGGTAGGGGCAATTATTCTGGCCCGTCGTGACTTTATTCCTGATACTTTGCCCACAACTCAAGAAGGGGTAATTACTTCCTTGACTTTACCCGAACGTCTCACGGAATTAGAAGCAAGAGAGTTAACTGCTTCTAAATCTTCAGACTAAGAAAATCCTAATTTTGTTGAGTGAAAACGAGGTATTATGCAAGTAGAATTGGAGTTTTGTTTATTACTGGCTGCTGCTCTTTTCTGTATTGGAATTTATGGATTAGTGACCAGTCGCAATGCAGTTCGCGTGTTAATGTCCATTGAATTATTATTAAATGCGGTAAATATTAATTTAATCGGATTTTCTAATTTTCTTGATCCAGTTGGCATTAAAGGTCAGGTTTTTACCGTATTTGTGATTACCGTTGCCGCAGCAGAAGCAGCAGTCGGTTTAGCGATTGTTTTGGCGATTTATCGTAACCGAGAAACAACGGACATGGAGCAATTTAATTTGCTAAAATGGTAAAAGGCTGAGAAAGTTTTGCCCTCTTTTTTCCCCGATGAGATTAGTTTCGTCGGGTTATTTTTTTCCGTTTAGGAGTACGAGATCTAGTCTTTTTTTGAGAACGTTTGATTGCTGTTCCCAGGCGATCACTGATACTATGACTCATGGCCCCTAACTCTAACCCAACCCAAAGGGCGATCGCTTCTAAACCATAGTCCGTTGTCACTAAAGTCAGGGTATTATAACTAAAAGTTTGCCAATTCCAAGGAAACCCCCAAAATAGTTGGGCGATCGCAACCCCAAATATAGCCAGAATCATCACAATAGTAGATAGGTAAACCACCCTAAGCAGGGTTCCCACCAAAAACCCATGAGAGAAAAAAGAACGATGTTTGAGACAAGAGCGATAGGGTAGCCAAATCCAGCGAATAATTCCCCATCGTTTATATTGAAGGGAGTAAATATCGAGATCTGGGCCAAACATCAACCCACTGAACAAATAAGCCCCGCTAAACCAAAGAATTAAGTCAAAGCGACGGGTGAAGATATATCCTACCAAAGCGAGGCCAGGTAAGCTTAAAACCGTAATGCGATCGTGGGTGCGACCAGAAGGCATAAAAAAAATTTTGTATTTTGAGCAATATGTGTTATCTTAGTAAAGCATGAGTTCGGGCGATTAGCTCAGTGGTAGAGCTCCTGCCTTACAAGCAGGCTGTCACTGGTTCAAGTCCAGTATCGCCCATAATTATAGATAAAAGCGACCCAAATCTGTCATTAATTACAGATTTGGGTCTTTCAAATATTAAGTGTTATCGCTTAATATTGAACCATATTATAGTTAGTCGGAGTATCAAATAAAAGATCCTCAAGGAGTAAAAGAAGGTAAGTATAATATTAATGTTAAGGAAGATTTTAAAGAGGTTGCTATTCAAAAAATGAAGTTAAGTAGTTGTACAAAATAAATTTCCTAGCCAAAAAACATGAAAACCTATTATTCAGAAATTGGCGGAGATTTTAAGGGTATTCAGGGAGATATTAGCGGCGGAGTTATCAATCAATATATTATTACTGAAAAATCTGGAATTGAAATTGGCTCTCCCGTACTTGTGGTGATAAGTAAAGCTTATAATTCGTAGGGTGGGTTAGACGCGGCTATGATTTTGATGAAAAACTAATAAGTTTTAATCCGCGTCGTAACCCACCATCTTAAGTATTGTAGCTGATTATACATTTTATACCAAGATGTCGGGAGAGCCAAAAGTTCCATCCTCTAGCAACTCATAAGTTGCTTTTTGCATCGCTGTAGCAATATATTTAGTTAACATAACGCTTCTTCATCAAGTCTGTTTTGATTATAGCCAAATCAGCAATTCTGGTGTTAAGGAGGAGGATAGGCTGGGATTTGTGGGAAAGTCACGAAGGTATTAAAAGTATTTTAGGATTTCTATTAGAAGTTTATTTTGTTGAAAAATTCCTGCCGTTACTTCATCAATATCTGTTAAAGTTTGAACCCGAATCAGCAGGGAAAGGCGATAATGTAGTTTTAGTATGTCAACCACTTATCTTAACAGTTGAAGAAAACCAAGGTTAACACAAATATGGACTTACTCATTGCTAGTATCACCCTCCCCTTTGTTTTCGCCTTCGGTGCTTGTATTGGTAGCTTTCTTAACGTCGTTATCTATCGCTTACCTGCGGGACTTTCCCTCATTCACCCCCCTTCCCGTTGTCCTAAATGTGAACATCGTCTCGGAAAAACCGAAAATGTCCCCGTGTTGGGGTGGTTATGGTTGCGGGGCCGTTGTCGTTGGTGTCACGCCCCCATTTCTATACGCTATCCTTTAATAGAAGCAACAACAGCCCTTCTATTTTGTCTGGTCTTTTGGCAATTCCAATTTACCCTAGTCACTCTCGGTTATTGGGTGTTAGTTAGTTGGTTAGTTGCCCTCTCCATGATTGATTTTGATACCATGACCTTACCTGGAAGTTTAACCAAATCTGGGTTAGTTTTAGGGTTAATCTTTCAAGGGGTGATCGGTTGGCAAACGAATCAAACAGCAGATTACTTGATGACGGGTATTGGTAGCGCAGTTTTGGGAATTTGGCTATTTGATTTGATTGGATTTGGTGGCACGATTATTTTAAAACAACAAGCATTAGGGGGAGGTGACTCCAAATTAGCGGCCATGCTTGGGGCCTGGTTAGGCTGGAAATATTTGTTACTCACCAGTTTTTTGGCCTGTGGTATCGGGGCCTTATTTGGGGGTGGGGCAATGTTATTGAGAAGACTCGATCGCGGAGATCCCTTTCCGTTTGGCCCATTCTTAGCCTTGGGAGCAATTTTAACCCTATTTTGGGGGCAAACCATTGTATCCACTTATATCAGAATTTT
Organism: Crocosphaera sp. UHCC 0190; assembly: GCF_034932065.1. Lineage (NCBI taxonomy): Bacteria > Bacillati > Cyanobacteriota > Cyanophyceae > Chroococcales > Aphanothecaceae > Crocosphaera > Crocosphaera sp. UHCC 0190. The sequence goes on along the minus strand of NZ_JAYGHP010000001.1, from coordinate 354,689 downwards.
CTTCCCCATGATCTAAGCAAATCGCTTATCTTTATAGAGGCGATCAAGAATGAATAACTTCTGACTTTTAAGTTAATCATCATCATGACTGATAAAATGAATTCTGTGGCTTGGATTACCGTAAAAACTACAAGGGCCCGTTGGGAAGCTGAATTAATGCAGCAACTCCTAGCCGCCTATGATATTCCTAGCCGTGTCATTGATATTGGCATTGGGATCTATTGTGGTCAAGGATCTCAGGCAGCCCTACAAGTTTGTTCACCTGATCAGTGGACAGCATTGTTATTATTAAGTGCGCCGGAAGAAGATTAACAAAATCCTCCCTCAAAATTATCGTTAATATTGTTATCGATCTATGTCTATATTTGATTGGTTTGCTAAACAAGAAAAGTCAGAACCCCCCATTCAACAACAACAGCAAGAACGGGAAATTGCCGATGGCCTATGGACAAAGTGCGAAGCCTGTACTGCTTTAACTTATACCAAAGACCTCAAGATAAATCAATTGGTTTGTACGGAATGTGGCCATCATTTTCGGGTAGAAAGCGATGAACGAATTGCTCAATTAATTGATGATAAGACTTGGAAACCTCTGAATACTCATTTAGAACCCACTGATCCCCTAAAATTCTATGATCGCAAATCCTACAGCGATCGCATTAAGGACACTCAGGAAAAAACAGGTCTGATCGATGCGGTACAAACGGGAACGGGGTTAATTGATGGTTTACCCTTGGCCCTAGGGGTGATGGACTTCCGCTTTATGGGAGGCAGTATGGGGTCTGTGGTGGGGGAAAAACTCTGTCGTCTCATTGAACACGCAACGGAGGAACGCATACCTGTGGTGATTATTTGTGCTTCTGGTGGGGCGCGAATGCAGGAAGGAATGTTAAGTTTGATGCAGATGGCCAAAATTTCAGGGGCCCTAGAACGCCATCGTAATCGAAAATTACTCTATATTCCAGTCTTAACTCATCCGACAACGGGAGGGGTAACAGCCAGTTTTGCGATGTTAGGTGATATTATTATTGCGGAACCGAATGCGACGATTGGATTTGCAGGACGACGGGTAATTGAACAAACCTTACGAGAAAAGTTACCGGAAGGGTTCCAAACCTCGGAGTATTTATTAAAACATGGCTTTGTAGATGCGATCGTCCCTCGTACTCAGTTAAAGAAAACCTTAGCCTCTTTAATTAGTTTACATCAGCCCTTTTTTCCCGTTCTTCAACCTTTGAATGTTCATGTTAAACATCAAGAGGAAGATGTTTTGTTGAAATTAGATGCTCAACAAGGATAATAGGCTATTGACGCATCCTAAATGCGTTTTAGCCAGGCAAATGTGCCTTACTTTAAAAAAATATCTGAAATACCTTCCGCTATATCTTGTAACGCTTTAGGAGATGGTTGGGGAGCAATAATTGTCTCAGAAGATAACCCCGCGATCGCAAACATTCCCAATTTTAAAGGGGTAGCAACAACTATGGCTATTTTCTCCTATGTTGGAGACTGATCTAGAATATCTTCATAAAATGTTGTCTTCTGACTCCCCTGTCAGGAGATAATAAGAATAAAATCTAATTGATTAACCAAGGATTGGGTATAAACGATGACTTATTCAACCACTGAACCGACCTTAGCAGATAATTTTACCAGCACCCATGGCACTCATCAAGACGTAATAGAAACTGTTATCGGCAGTTTACAACAAAATGATAGTGCAATGGTTTATCAGAATCAACAAGGACATCTCTGGAAATTTAACTACGGTAGTGTAGAAACTTATGTTCAACTAACAGGAGAAACTGACGAAGATTTATTAACAGTTTGGTCCCCTGTTTTAACCCTTCCTGCTAAAGATGAACCGGGGTTGATGCGGAAATTATTAGAAATGAATTGGGCAGAAACCTTAGAAACTCGTTTCGGTATCATGAATGAGCAAGTGGTTGTTTTAACTCAACGCGCTGTTGCTGATTTATCCCCAGTCGAAATTTCTCGCGCTATCACTTTAGTGGCTACCATTGCTGATGATAATCATGAAATTCTTAAGGAAAAATTTGGGGGAAGTTAAGCAAGATCAAAATTAATATTTTCCTTACTCTTCACAGATCATGTTTCAGATTAAACAAGAAACCTTATCCCTGATAACAAGGGATGGAATTCGCCTTGATTCTGATATTTACCGTCCCCAAAGTTCTGAGCCTTTTCCTGTCCTATTGATGCGTCAACCCTACGGCAGAAAAATTGCTTCTACCGTAGTTTATGCTCACCCCGCATGGTATGCTGCCCAAGGGTATATTGTGGTTATTCAAGATGTCAGAGGTCGAGGCACGTCTCAAGGAGAATTTGAATTATTTGCTGATGAAATAGAGGACGGTTTAGATACTATAAATTGGGTTTCTCAATTACCAGGCAGTACGGGAAACGTGGGAATGTACGGCTTTTCTTATCAAGGAATGACTCAATTATCTGCGGCATCGACTAAACCAAAAGCACTAAAAACTATCTGTCCGGCCATGATTGCTTATGATTTATATAGTGATTGGGGTTATGAAAATGGGGCTTTTTGTTTACAGACAAATTTAGGGTGGGCAATACAATTAGCCGCAGAAACTGCTAGATTACAAGGGGATACAATTGCTTTTCAAAAACTCTATGCAGCTTCTCATAATTTACCTTTATATGATCCCATTCCAGCCTATCCTAATTTACTTAAAGAAGTTGCCCCTGATTCTTTTTATCATGACTGGTTAAATCATCCTTATCCTGATGATTATTGGGCAAAATTATCTCCGAAAACCTTCATCGATAAATTAGATTTACCGATGTTACATATTGGGGGATGGTTTGATCCTTATCTACGAGGAACATTGAATCTTTATAAAGCTATGAAAACTCGTAGTAAACTTCTTCAACATCTGATTATTGGCCCTTGGGGACATCTTCCCTGGAGTCCACAAGTCGGCTCAATTAATTATACAAAATCAGCCATTAGTTTTATTGATCAATATCAAATTAATTGGTTTAATTATTTCCTAAAATATCAAGATAATTCTCCCTTAAATTTCGATTCTGTGCTATTATTTGAAATGGGAAGTGATAAATGGAGAACCCTTGATAATTTCCCGATTAACAACTATCATTATTATTATTTATTCAGTCAAGGATTAGCTAGTATTCGAGAGGATGATGGACAATTAAGCGACAATGTTCCCAAGGCAATATCTATGGATATTATAGTTCACGATCCGTGGCGACCTGTTCCTTCTTTGGGAGGTCATGCTAGTATTCCATCAGGATCTTTTGATCGCTCTAGTGTAGATAGTCGTTCTGATGTTTTGACCTATACTTCTCAACCCTTAACTGAAGATTTAGAAATTATTGGTGAGCCTTTTTTAGAGATTTATTGTATAGCAGATGCCCCAAGTTTTGATATTTGTGCTGTCTTATCTGAGGTATTTCCTGATGGAAAAGTCGATAATTTTAGTCAGGGCTATATGAGAGTAGATTCTGATGAATTACCTCACAAAATTGCTTTACAAGCAACTTGTATGAGAATTAGTAAAGGAAATTGTCTTCGCTTAAGTTTAAGTGGGGCCTGTTTTCCAGCTTATTCCTTGAATACAGGAACCGGAAAATTACCCAAAGAAGAACGATTGATCGAAGCAAAAATTATCACCTTAACTGTGACAAGTCGGCCAGATAAACCCTCTAAAATTAGTTTACCTATAAGCAGTTAAAGAATTTCCTTAATTAACCCCGACGGGACTATCTATTTCTTCTATATCTTCAACAAATTGAGCCGCCCCATTACCATTAAGATCAGGAACCTCTGGCGTTGGAGGAACGAGATCCTCAACCGCATTAATGGCTGCCCCTAACACGGGAACCTCTGCATCCGATAATTGGTCGATCGCTTCATTTAATAAACTAGAACGGGTTGCCCCTGGACGGGTGACTAACATCAGTCCATCACTCAGGGGTTCTAATAATAGGGCATCATTACAACGAGACAAAGAAGGGGTGTCAACGATCACCATATCAAACCGCCCCCTTGCGTCCTTGAGAAGCAATTGTAACTCACTCGATTCAATGATTGCGGCCGCTTGACGTTGGGGCCCTGGACTCGGTAAAACGTATAAATTAGCCACCCCAGGCACAAGATCAATGGCATCACTGCGATCGCCATAATAGCGCAAAGGTTCTAAACTCGCATTAGGATCAGGTGTCACCTCTAACCATTCCGCTTTAGACGGGGCCCGCAGATCAGCCTCCACCAGTAACGTCCGTTTTCCCGCATGGGCGCAAGCGATCGCCAAATTGTAGGCCGTCGCGCTTTTTCCTTCCTCATTGGCGATACTGGTAATCAGAATCACCTTAGACGCATCCGACCCCAAACGGCGTAAATTACTGCGAAGTCGTTCATAAAAACTGAGATCTCCCGACTCTCCCTCCAATAAAATCGGGCTGAGATCCTCTCGATATAAAGAACTGTAAATAAACGGTAACTGTCCCAACAAAGGAACCTCTCGATCAGCCAAAGCATCTCGAATTTCTTGGGGAGTATGTAAACGATCATCCAGTAACGCCAGCAAGAGAATCACCCCAAAACCCGCCACAAGACCGATACCACCACCGGCTGCAATAATCAATAAACGATTTATCTGGGTGGGTTCCGTTGGGGCCGCTGGTCGATAAGTAGCCGGAATAGCAACAGAGAGACTGCCCACAGTTTCTGCTTCTGCCGATTGAGCATCCACTAAAGCCGTTAAAATATTTTGATAAACAATCCGTTGAAATTCCACTTCTTGTACCAGTTTTGCTTGCCGCAACTGTTTATCAGGAAACTTTTCATACTGTTCCCGTAATTGTTGCTCCGTTTTAACCACAGATTGTAATTGTTTAAATAAACCCGCCCGTTGTGTTTGTAAAACTAACAATTGACTGGCTAATTGTTGCCGACTGGGATCAAGACTACTATCTTGACGAATTTGAGCGAGAGGGACAGGAGTTAAATTCCTCGCGCCCATTAATTCTTGGGCCCTCTCTTGGAATAACTTTTCGTTGACTTGTTTTTGCTTCAGTAATCTAACAATGGTGGGATGTTCAGGCTTTAAGTCGAGTTGCAGACGCTCCAACTGTAATTCTGTTTGCAAGATTTGGGCCCGTAAATTGGCTAATAAAGGATCGGCACTCAACGCGACTGAAGTGTATGCTTGTTCTGGTGTTAACCCTAATTGACTGATGAGATTATTGATCCTACCTTCCACTTCTTGGAGAGCTAATTGTAGCTCTCTTTGTCTTTGTTGACTATTGGTAATCCCACTAAAAAGACTACCATCTTGAATGGCTAATAAATCCGAACCCTCTTGAGAGATATAACGATAAAAGCGATTTTCAGCCGCGGTTAGATCCTTTTGCACTTGATCTAAGCGTTTACTGAGAGCCTCAATGCGACTTCGTAATTCAGAGGTATTAAGCCAACGGCTGTAGTCTACCATTTCCTTCATAAAGGTTTCTAAAATCAGAGTTGCCCTCGTGGGAGATTCCTGATCGGTATACTCCAAAGAAATAATAGAAGATGGGGTTTCACCTTTTTTTGCGGGTTCAGGGGTTTGAATTTGTAGGGTTTTGTCCCGAATTTTGACTATTTCATCCGGTTTAAGCTTTAATTGCTCCATCACGTTCCTAACAACTCGTTCGGACAACAGCATATTTTTACTAATTGACCGTCCTTGTGCCTGGAGTTCCGTCCCGGTGGTGGTAAAGGCCGGAGGGGGTTCGGAAAATGTCAATTGTCCCGCGGCTTTATAAGTAGGGGATGGTGGGGGGGCAGGGGGTTGTAGTGCTACAATGCCGGAAATGCCAAAACCTGCCAGCATCGTTAACAATCCTAGCCAGTAATTTTGTTGAAAAGAAATAGCAAATCGTTTAACAATAGGGGGAGCCATAGATTTTAAGAATATAAGTTATAGATGTTACTATTTTAAACCGTTGTTTAACTAAAGAAGAAAGTTCACAATAATTTGCATAATCAAGTTATATTATCCCATGAAGTTTTTTCCCTATGAAGGAATCTTTTAGAATCTAAAATTGTTATTGTTATTGTTGTTATTGTTGCCATCAAAGTTGGTGTTGGGCAGTCCAATAATAAAATTACTAAAACCCAATAAATCCCGAATCGGTTGTGTAATAACCCGAAAGGCTCCCAACACTTTTCCTAACAAGGTACGACTGACAACGATAACATCTTCATTTTGTAGAGTAACATATTGCGTCACATCTAAATTTTCAACGGTTCCAATGGGATTGAGTCCTTGGGTAACAACTTTGCCCTGTTCTGGATCAAATCTCAAGAGGGTTACTTCTTCTTGGGTAATCAACGGAATACTTGGGGGTAAGGTGGCAACTGCATCTAAGAAGGTACTACCATTACGAAGGGATAAGTTACGCACCGCTAATCCAATGGGATTGGTAGGGATTAAAACACGAACGATAATCGTTGGTTGAGCCAAATTTGTCTTAGCAATGAGGGTCTGATCGTAGTCTTTTTGTCCCACGGGCAGTTGAGAGACAATAACCGTATCCCCTCCCTGTAAACGAAACTCTGGGAGACGTTTCCCTTGAATTAGGGGTGTATACAAATCGACTCTTTCTTCGAGTAAAGTTCCATCTACCAAGGAACGACGCACAATGACTGAACGCAAATCAGCTTTTGGGGTACTGCCCCCAACAGAGGTGATCACATTATTGATGGTGACACCAGGGCCAAAAAAATAATAGCCAGGACGGGTAACTTCTCCTAAGATGGTCAGTTGAACAGGACGAGGTTGTCCGAGTACGGCAATGACTTCTGGTTCTTCCTGAAGATAACGCTGCCCCAACTCATAAGCAACTTTTGTTTCTACCTCATCTAATGTGAGGCCGACGATAGAAATTTGTCCAAGAAAGGGAACCCGAATTCTGCCTTCAGGATCAATAATTCCACCAAAATTGAACTCAGGAAACTCTCGAACACTAACATTTACTACATCTCCGATCGCCAATCGATAGAGATTAAACTGTTCTGATGTATTCACATCAAATAATGGCGGCCCAGAGTTTTCCGGTGGGATATCCTCGTTTCTGAAGGTAGGAGGAGGAGACTGAGATACCCAAAATGGTTCTGAGGACTTCTTTGAGGAACCTTGAGCCAAACTTGCTGGGACGAATAGTCCTTGGGCGAAACTCCAAAAGACTAGGCTATTAGAAATACCATAAACAACTGAAGCCCATAATCGCGGATTCAGGGCTGTCTTTATCGGTGGATAAAGAATCTCCGTAATTCTCATGTTCATTGTTTTCACTTTACTCATCACCACAATTGACCAATTTTGTTTAACCTGGATACAGAGAATTTTGGGATTAAACAATTGTCCTTGCTAATATAGCAATTCTTCAGGTTTTTTGAGGAGTGAGGAGCAGGAACAAACTAAAATCATTCTAGCTTAAAAAACAAAATCTCCAATGCCGATGGGTGGCACTAAACGATCAACATCTAAAACAAATACCGTTAACAGTTGCTCCATTTGTTGCACCCTTGTTACATGACTGGCCATATCCAAGGTATCAGCACGCCGATAAGAATCCGGTAATGTCCGAATTTGGGAGAGGGGCAAATCCACTAAGCTAGGGGTTTGGGACACAAGAATCCCAAATTGCTCATCAATACTATTTTTCGCCAGGATAAGAAACTGTCGTCCTGATGCTTGAGTTTGACTTACTTTAAATAAGCGTTTATGAAGATCAATCGCCGTAATTTCTTGATCGTCAAGATGAATCAAACCAACGGCTGTAGTTCCACTGCCCTCCATCGGCCTATAATGTAGGATTTTCTGCACAAATTCCACAGGTAAGGCTAAATTAAGCTTACCAACTTGAAAAATAAGCAATTTACGACGGAGGTTGGTGGTTTTTCCTGAATAGGGGTCAAGACTGGCCAGGGAAGAGGAAGTCATCGTTGGGTTGGTCATAATTAGTTAATGGGTGATGGGGTAATGGGAAATTTGTCTCGTCACATCCTCACTCCCTACTGAGTAATCATATTTTTCACTGTTTCTAAGAACTGTTGCTCAATATAAGGTTTAGTAAAGTATGCACTGGCCCCTAAATGGGTTGCTAACTGACGATGTTTTTCACTACTGCGAGAGGTTAACATAGCGACAGGAATTTTCATTAATTCAGGATCACGACGACGTTGCCCTAAAAACTCAAACCCATTCATATTGGGCATTTCCACATCACAGATTACCAGGTTAATTGCTGAACTCTGTTGCAGATGATCAAGGGCATCTCGCCCATCCTTAGCTTGTAAAACCCGATACCCTGCTTTTTGTAAGGTTAACGCTAAAGTTCGTCTGAGGGCGGCTGAGTCATCTACCACTAAAACGGTGGGATTTTGAACCATTGGCACCGGAATTGAGGGTTCAACCCGTCCTACATCTCGGATAATCTCAGCAGTCTCCCCATAAGTATGAACTGGATCTAGGGTTTGTTCTATTAAGGTACTACCATTGATAACCGGAATTAAGGTTCCATCCCCCAAAATCGTACATCCATAAGTATAAGCAGGGGAAGCCATCGCTTGACCAAAGGGTTTAATGACTAATTCTTGTTCTGTTACCAAACGATTTACTTCTAGGGCGTAAAGTTGTTCCCCTTGTCGGAGAATTAGTAAGGGTAAACCCCAATCCTGAGGAGTTGATATCCCCTGTAATGCCTTACTGGTAAAGCCTTCAGGAAAGGGACAACGATAGTCTAACAGACGACTTAAGGGATAAATGGGAATAATTTGACGCTGCCAACTTAAAAAGCGTTGATTCCCTGACTTTTTAATTTGTTCAGCTTCGGGCATAATAATTTCTTCTATACTATCTGATGGTAAGGCGACTGCTGAGGTTTGGCCATGGCCCTCATGATGAATCAAACAAACTAACAGTTTGGCGATGGTTAAGGTTAAGGGTAAACGGAGGGTAAATGTTGTTCCTTTGCCTGAAATTGAACTAACAGCAACCATTCCTTTTAACATTTGTAATTGTTCTCGCACAACATCTAAACCAACCCCACGCCCTGATAATTCACTTACTTGAGTAGCTGTCGAAAATCCTGGTTCAAAAATTAAGTTTTGTAGGAATTCTTTAGACATCACCGCCACTTGTTCTGGTGTTACTAAACCAACAGTTACCGCTTTTTTAGCAATTTTTTCTAAATTTAAACCGCTCCCATCATCTCGTATTTCCACAATGGTTTGATTGCCTTGATGATAAGCTCTAATTTCAATTTGTCCCTGTTCTGGTTTGCCTAATTGTCGCCGAATTTCTGGGGGTTCAATGCCGTGATCAAAGGCATTTCGTAATAAATGAAGTAAGGGATCATATAATTTTTCTAAAGCAGCTTTGTCAACTAATACGCCTGTCCCTGTTAACTTTAATTTAACGGGTTTATGATAATTATTAGAGAGATCTCGTAACACCCTAGGAAAGCGATTTAACACTTCCCCTAATGGTAGCATTCTTGCCCACATTAATTCATCTCGGAGGTTAGTGAGCATTTGACGCTGTTGTTCTAAGGTTTGATTAGAGGCCCGCGCAAATAAAACAATATCATCGACTGATTCCTCTAATTGCATCATTTCTTCAACTAAACTTTGTACAATAGAATAAACAGTGCCATAAGAATCCATCTCCAAAGAATCAAAATCTGTTGCTAGATTACTTCCTTGTTTTGTCGGTTTTAACGGGACATTCATTGCTCCATAACGTTCAGGTGCAACTAACATTTGATCAGAAAGTTGTCGTAGGGTTCCTGTAATTTTTTGAAAATAACTAAACCGATTAAGTAATTCTTTAACTCTTCCTTGTAACTGATCATTCTGTAGGGATAAACTATTACGATTAATTACTAATTCACCAACCAAATTATTCATCTTTTCGATTCGGTTAAAATCAACCCTAACGGAAAGATTAGATCCGGCTGCTTTTTGTTTTTCTGAACCATCTTTTTCTGAATTAGTTGTTGTTCCTGAACGGCTTTTTGAAGTGCGTTTTGAGCGGGTGGAATGAAAAGACTTGCTAGATGTGGTAAATTTTGATTTTTGAACTGGGCTAGACGGTATAGATTGCTCTTCTAAAGGAGGTAATTTATCAAAAATATCCTCAACAGATTCGATGAAGTTATCAATATTTTCTCGGCTTTCAGTCTCATCTAAATCTAATGATAAAGATTCTGATGAGGTTTCTTCAAGATTACCGAATACATCATCTAAATTAGAGGAAAAAGAAAAATCATCAGATGCTTCTGTGAGGGAAATAGCCTCACCAAATACATCATCTAAGAGAGGAACATCAGAAAAGTCTTCTTCTTCTAAACTGGTTAAGGTTCCGCCAAAAACATCATCTAACGGCGGTGCATCGAAGAAATTCGATTCTTCTTCTAAAGCAGTTAAAGGGAAAGACTCTTCCTCCGTGACTTCCAAAGATTCTAGATTATTTTCTACTATCTGATAGGGGAAAGCTGTTGCATTGTCCTCAAAATCATCCTGAAATAAATCATCTAAGGAGAAAATTTGTCCGGTATGTACTTGAGTTGGGGTAGTATTAACTGGATTGAGGATTTGTCCTTGGGCTAATGTTAGTAAATCCTCAGAAGGTTGACCCCCAGAAATGCGATCGCCTTCTACTAAGACTAAATGATGACTCTCTTGAAAATCCTTTAAGGCCAAATTCGCAATGGTTAAAGCCGCTTCAGGATTATTATCTAAGGCTGTGAGCGCAGTTTGCGCGATCGCCCCAAACCCTGGTAAACCCAATAATTCGGCAAATCCCTGAAAAACATCCCCCTGATTGCGTAATTCTTGAGCAATTTGTGCGTTATTATTAGTAGCGATCGCCGTCTGTAACTGTTCTAACCCCTGGGCTACATCCACCTCAAACAGCGAAGAAACAATATCAATCCCTAAATCTGCCGAAGATGGCATATATTGATCCCCTTGAGCCATGCTATCCCCTAAAAGGCTTTCAAGGGCTTCTAAGATAGGCATTGCTGCTGTTATGGCTGCTTCTTCATCAAAACTGCCCTGCTCGATTTGCTGGATGAGAGGATTTCTTAGAGAATCATAAGCTTGTAATAAAAGACTTTCTACATCATTATCAATCTCAACCGTCTCATCATATAAAGCTTTAAAAATATCTTCAATCCGGTGAGCCAGGATTTTAATGGTATTTAGTTCGACACTCGCTGCCCCACCCTTAATTGAATGAGCCGCCCGCATAATTTCATGGACTTTGGGTGTGCTACGCTCTTCTTTTAGGGTTAATAAACCTGTTTCAATGATTTGGAGAAGTTCAGGGGCTTCTTCGATAAAAAATTGATAAGCTTGATCGCGGATGTCAGGATTCAGCATTTTAGGGATGGGGAATAGGGGACGGGGTTTAGGGGTTAAGGGATTGATAATAACTAAACTTTAAACTGCTCTACACTCGATTGAAGTTGGCTCGCCAGGGAAAGAACTTCTTGGAAAGAATCAGATAATTGAGTTGCAGAAACTGAAGTATTTTCGGCAATAGAAGAAACTTCCACCATCACCGCATTCATTGATTCAGAATTGCTTGACTGTTCGATCGCAGCTTGAGAAATAGACTTAATTAGCTGATTAATCTGCTGACTGGCGACAGTAATTTGATTGAGACTTTGACGAGTTTCTTCCACTAATTGGGTTCCCATTAAAACTTGTTGAGTTCCCGTTTGCATCGTTTCTTGTACTTCTTTTGTCTCTGATTGAATACTATTAACTAAGGTTTCAATTTCAGCAGTTGCTTCGGCTGAACTTGTGGCCAAGGTTCTCACCTCATTAGCGATCACCGCAAAACCTCGTCCTTCTTCTCCGGCCCGAGCCGCTTCAATGGAGGCTTTCAAAGCGAGTAAGTGGGTTTGAGCCGCAAAACGACCAATCAAACTAACAACTTTAGAAATCTTTTGGGAAGATTCTCCTAAATGTTGTACTTTCTTACTTGTTTCTGCCACCGTTTCTTTAATAGCCATCATCCCCGCAACAGTTTGATTCATGGCGTTTTCCCCTGCTACCACGCTTTGACTGGCTTGCTGGAAAGCGGTTTGAGTGGCTTGGGCATTTTCCGCCACAGAATTAATAGAATGAGTCATGGCCGTTAAGCGATCGCCCGCTAAGGTCAATTGTTCAACTTGACGCAAAGCTTCACCCGCCAAAGACTGAATTAAACTATCATTATTTTCCGTAGTTTGAGAGAATTCTTGGGCAGCAGTTTGGGCCTGACGAACAATGCGCCGTAGACTCTCCACCGTAGAATTATAAGAATCAGCGATCGTCCCAATTTCATCGGCAGTCACTTGGGCCCGAACGGTTAAATCGCCTTGACTAATGGGTTCAACTTGTTTCAATAATTCCAGGGCCCTTGCTTGTAATTGTTCTTTGGCAACCCGTTGTTGTTGTTGTGCCATTGTTTGTTCATCCAAGAGGTTAGCCCGTTCTAAGGCTACCCCAATTTGTAGAGAAACTTGGGTCAAGAAATCAATTTCTGATTGTTGCCAAGGACGAGGACTTTCACAATGATGGGCAATTAAGAGGCCGATGAGTTCCCCGGCCATTAAAATGGGAGTAACTAAATTAGCCTGAACTTCTAAAGCATCTAACTGTTTCAGATAACAGGGATTTAACCCCACTTTATGAATATTATCAAGGGCTTTGACACGACCTTGACGATATTGTTCAACAAAAGACTTGGCAAAACAAGGATCAGGGATTTGTTTGCCCAAAGCTTGGGGATAAAGGGGGTTAACGGATTCCGCAATAATCGTTCCTTGCCAATGTTCATCAAAACTATAAATAATGACCCGATCTGTTTTGAGGGCTTCTCGACTGCCTTGAACAACAAGATCAAACAAATTATCCGCTAAAAATTCTTTGGCAATTTGCAGGGTAATATTTTTTAAAGCATGAGCTAATCCTGATTCTAAGGATTCTTGATGGGTAAGCGTTACCCGCTCTAAGGTGACTTGAATTTGGTTAACAAACTGTTTAAGGAAGTCAACTTCGGTTTCTTGCCACTGATGGGAATTAGCACAGTGATGAGCGACTAAAAAGCCAAAGGGTTTATTTTGATTGAAAATAGGAATAATAAGATTAGCTTGGACTTCTAAACGTTCCAGCAATTGCTTGAATTCAGGTTCTGAGGTTATCTCAGTGCCATCGAAAGCATTTGCTGAATTTTCTTTTAACAAGGCTGAAGGGACTAGAGCATAGTCCTCTTTTTGCTCTCTAAGACAATAATAACCAGGAGCTACGGACTCGTTAACAATACGCCCCTTGTCTTCATTGTCCCAACGATAAATCAATAAACGATCAACCTTAATGAGATGTCTGGCCTCGGTCAAGGCCTGATTAAACCAATCTTCTAGGGATTTTGGCTCAATGGTTTGTGGGGGAGAAAGTTCGGCTAAAAAGCGAAACATTTCCGTTTTTTGGCGAAGATGACGATCATTAGCAGCAATATTGTCGGCCATCTGATTAAAACAAGTCGCCAATTGTCCGATTTCATCCTCAGAAACAACCTCTGCTCTAGCGCAATAGTTGCCTTCAGCAAATTCTTTAGTGACTCGCTGTAGTCGTTGCAGGGGTTTTGTGATAGCTTGGACAATAACTGCTACTACCACCACAACTAGGGTGAGGATAGCAAGTGATAGCTCCAATTGCAAAATTAAGCCTTGTTTGAGAATCTGGTTTAAATCAAATTCCGGATCACCGTAAACTAAAACGGCGACTGATTGCCCATTGTAATTTGGTAAAGTTTTAGTCGCCAGGGTATAAGCATGGCCATCTAAATGAGTGCGCTGGTAAACGGTTTGTCCTTTGGCTTCTACAGCATTTTTTAAGATGGATTTATTAAGAAGGGGTAAGTTAAAACTGGATTGTCTGAGTTCGGTTCCCTCGTAAGCTGTAGCGACGGTAAATTCATCTCTGTCGGGATTGTAGAGATACACAGCACTATAGCCTATCCCTTGGAACGCTTCAACGGTTTTCTCAACGATGTCTGAATTTCCGTTAACAATATCCCCTGAGACTAAGGCTCCGATCACGGTTTGACTGCCTGGTAGTTTAACTGGGGTAATAGTATAGAGAATTAGGGCATCTTGGCTAGTGATTCCTGCTGGTAAGGGGATTTTGGCTTTTGTGAGTTCATCCCAACTAATTAATTCATTGGTACGAATTTGCTTTTGCTGTTCAATAGCTTGACTGACTAAGTTATTAGGATTAAAAGTTTGTCCGATATTTTTACCATTTCCATTGGCAATAATGCGTAAATCTTTGCCGACAAAGGTGGCATATTCTAGTTGACGGAGTTCTTGTTCATTTTTGAGAATAGTGTTAATTTGTTGGCGAACATCGGGAGGTAATGACTGTCCTTGGTTTAAGGTTTTAACTGCTTCAATAATGGTTGGGTTTTCTGCTTGGGAGCTAAATACTAACCCTGTTTCTTGTAAATTATTATTATAATTAAGCTCGGTGACAGCCAATTGAGATTTAGTCTGATTCAATAATTGGGCCCGTAAACTTCCCACTAAGGCTGTTGATCCTAATCCAATTAAACCCCCTAAAGCGGCAAACATTAAAGCGGTAATGACTTGGGTTTTGCAATTGACTGGCAAATCGTAAAACTTTTTGAGGGGTTTCACCTGGCTGATGGTAGTTTTTGCTTGACTAGCCTTGTCGGTAGCCATTAGATGGGGGTTGGGGGATCTCGAAGTTGGGGGCGTGGGTTCTGAAGAAGAGGTGGGTATAATTGGAGTCTGCATAATAGTTGATAGTGATTATTTGATAATTAATGATTGGTAGGTGATAAGTAATAAGTAATAATTTTTGTACTTGTTACACTTATTACTTATGATTACTTACTGATCTAAAGGTAAATTGATTACAATCCCTCCTATTACGTCTCCAACTTTAAAGACTTTGTCGGGATAACGTTGTTTGTGAACAGGATGTTGATTATGACAATCAATACAAGCAGCAGAAATCGCTTTATCGGGATAGAGGGCTGAGTAATAGCGTTTACCATCTTTGGTTTGATAATCTTTAAAAGGTAATCCTGTGAGCAAGATCGAATCCATTGCTTTTTTCTCAAATTCAGTCTTAGGTTGGTTGTTTTCATTGAGACTCCAAGGAGAAATAGCACCATAGCTAAAAGGACTATTTTCAGAGGCTAATTCAGAACTCATGCGAAACATTTGAGCGGGTAGAGGTAAAGATTTATCCTGTTGCCAATGTTCCGAGGCCCGCAGTACATTTTCATCTTTGAGTCGCTGAACCACATATTTTCCGTAAACCGTGCGTTCGGATTTAATGATGCGATAAATATAGTCAGCGATCACATCTGGGGCTAAGTTTCCTCCCCCTTGCCCTGCCTGGAGGCTACTACAAGAGACAACAACAAACCAACTGGTGACAGCTAATAACATCAGGGCAACTAAGCGCAGAGGCAGTTTAAATCGTCGAATATGGGTTATGATTGTGTGGATCATCTTAGGAGACTCCTTATTTAACTTTGAACTGACGGACGCTTTCTTGTAAGGATTGAGCGATTTCCAGTAATTGTTTAAAGGAGTCAGAAACTTGGGCCGCTTCGGTAGAGGTTTTATCGGAAATCGCCGCCACTTGGGTCATGGTTTGTGTCACAGTCTGACTGGTTTGAGATTGCTCAATGGCTGCTTTGGTGATGGCTTCAACTAATTCAGTGATTTGCAGACTCGCCGCCGTAATTTGGTTGAGACTCTTACGGGTTTCATCCACTAATTTTGTTCCCGTCACCACCTGTTCTGTCCCTGCTTCCATCGCGGCGACAACGTCATTGGTTTCTGCTTGAATACTGGCTACTAAGGTTTCAATTTCTGCCGTTGCTTGGGCTGACTGACGGGCAAGCGATCGCACTTCATCGGCAACCACCGCAAAGCCTCGTCCTTCTTCCCCCGCATGGGCGGCTTCAATAGAAGCGTTTAAGGCTAAAAGGTTGGTTTGATCGGCAAAACTACTAATTAGGTTAACGACTTTAGAAATTTTCTGGGATGATTCCCCTAAACGCTTGACTTTTTTGGCTGTTTCTGCAACGGTTTGGCGGATTGCCATGATGCCATCTACCGTACGGTTCATGGCTTCCTCTCCCACTTCTACGGTATGGGTGGCTTGTTGTACGGTGGCCTCAGCTAATTCCGCGTTGGCAGCAACGGCACGAATAGACTCGTTCATGACTTGTAATTTATCTAACGCTGCCGAAACATCCTGTGCCTGATTAAAGGCTTCTTGAGATAGTCCGCGAATGGCAGATTCGTTAGAATGGGTTGTATCAGATAGTTGACCTGTGGCATTCTGTACCTGGGTAACAATTTTCCGCAGGTTTTCAATGGTTGCGTTGTAGGAGTCGGCAATGGTGCCAATTTCATCTTCGGTAACTTTGGCCCGAATGGTCAGATCCCCTTGACTCACGGGATCAACTTCCATTAATAATTCTAATGCCCGTCGTTGTAATTGTTCTTTGGCTTGTCGTTGTTCTGCTTCCGCTTTTTGTTGTTGTTCCAGTAGATCTGCCCGTTCTAAGGCAAAGCCAATTTGGGCTGCAACTTGAGAGAAGAAGTTGATTTCCGAAGGTTCCCACTGACGGGGGCCAGAACATTGATGAGCGATAAATAGCCCCATGAGTTGGCCCTTACAGATGATAGGGGCGACTAGGTTGGCGCGAACTTTAAAGGGACTAAGTTGTTTAAGATGGCATTCAGTCAGTCCAGCATTATAAATATCAGGAGTAGCTTGAACCCGGCCTTGTTGGTATTTTTCAACGTATTTCTCGGCAAAACAAGGATCGAGAATTTCTGCGTTTAAAGCCACGGGATATTCGTTGGCCACAGATTCAGCAATAATTGTTCCTTTCCAGTTAGGATCAAAACGATAAACCATGACGCGATCGCTTTTGAGAGCGCGACGCATTTCTCCCACGGCAATTTCTAAGACATCATTGGTGGTTAAGGCCGCAGCAACTTTGACGGTGATATCTCTCAAAACTTGGGCCCGTTTCGCGTCTCCCCGTCTTTGTTGCTGCAAGCTAAGACGATCTAAGGTAATCGTTAATTGTTCAGCAACTTGTTGCAGAAAGCCAATTTCCTGGCTTTCCCATGGGTGGGGGCTAGTACAATGATGGGCAATTAACAAACCGAACACATCCCCTTGTCTGAGAATGGGAACGACTAAGTTAGCATGGATGTGTAACTGTTCCATGAGGCGGTGGTGATCGGGATGGAATCCGGCTTCATGGACATTGTCTGTAGCGACAAACCGCCCTTTTTTGTATTCATTAATTAAGTCTTGGGGAATACAGCGATCGCTGATTTGTAATTCTATAGCACTAGGATAACTAGGATTATTAGATTCATGAGAAATAACGGCAGTCTGATCAAGATTAAATTGATAAATCACAACTCGATCAACTTTGAGAATTTCTCTCACCCCGTCCAAAGCGTTATTTAAAATCAGTTCTAAAGCTCTTCGATCAGCAATTAAACTACTGGCAATTTCTGCTAAGAGGTTGGCTTGTTTGGTAGAATTGGTTTGTTTTTCGACTAAGGTATGAATCCGCCGGGTCATAAGATTGACATTATCTGCCAGGATGGCAAATTCGTCATGACCTTTGAGGGGTATCTGTACGGTTAAGTCCCCTTCGCCAATTTGCTTAACCCCAGACACAATGCGGCGAATGGGACGGGTGAGTTGTTCTGAGAGCAAGATGGCTATGGCTCCAGCGACCCCTGCGGTTAATAATGTACCGAAAAAGAGGGCTGATAGTAGTTGACGTTGAGGGGCAAAGGCAACTGCTTGATCTAGGGTAACTACGGTACTCCAGCCCAAGTCGGGTAGGTTTTCTAGGGGAGTGAAGGGAGCAAAGGCAATAATTTCATCTGAACTTTGGGCAGCGAGGGGTTCTTTTTTGTTAGTAAATTTTGCATAGGTTGGGAATAGAGACGCAGCACTAACAGCTTGATGTTCAAATTTTTTGCGTCTGTCATCAACTTTACCCGCCGTATTCATTTGAGTTACTTGCATTCCATCAGGGGCTAGAAAAACTTCTTGATTACTATTAATAAGATAAGAATCTTGTCCAGGAACAATATGGTGATTAACAATGTGTTGAAGCTGTTCAACGGGCATTCGGGCGCGAATGACTCCGATGGTTTTTCCTGTGGCTTGCTCCTTCACAGGAGCCGCCAAATAAACATTAAATGTTCCCTCTGTGGTAGAGATTAGGGGTTGGCTAATGGTGGGAGAATTTGTCTTAATAACTTGTTGAAAATAGCTGCGATCTCGATGATTTTTAAGGGGAGTGCCTTGAGATTGAGCAATCACATTTCCTTGAAGATCAAAGACAGCAATACTGTCATAAATTTGATAAATATTAATAAACCGATCCAATGCCCTTTGTTTATCTTGGGGCCTAATCGTATTTCTTAATTGAGCATTGGTCAAGAATTCTAAATTAGATAAAACTTGAATATCAAAATAGCGATCTCTCATAAAGCGATTGACTTTTTCTGTCAATTCGACAGCATGGATGGTTTCCATCTGTTTTGTCTGATGGAGAATCACCTGGTTGGCCACGCCATAAGCGAGAGAACCAACTAAAATAACGGGACTAACGCTGAGGGCTGTAGCAGCAAATAAAGTTTTAGACCGCAGGGTAAGATTACGCCACCATTGCACTGGAAACAAGTCTCTTTTGATGGTAGATTGTAGAGATTGAATATAAGAAGGTTTCTCATCCTCAAGCTTCAATTCGTTCTCTTGGGGAAAAACCTCGGTTTCAATCTGGATGGTAGATAGTTCCTTATTTTCCAGCGTTAATTCGTTCTCAAGAGAACTAGGATTAGGATTCGGGGAAGACATAAAATTAACCTCAATAAAATTTCAGGGGAATGGGGTAATGGGGTAATGGGCAAATTTTCGCCTTACTCCCTCACCGTTTTACATAATCACTTTTAATAGAATCTAGGGTTTAGGCATAGCAGCGAGAATTGATTCCCCATCAAGAACCATGAGCATATCTCCTTGAGGTTGTAACCAATAGCCCCGTAAAAAGGGGGCTAAGTTAGCTGTCACAGAGGCACCTGTTGGGGATTGAATTTCTGAGGGGTTACACCATTCAATATCTTCGACGCGACTTACCACCACCCCTAAAAGTTGGCGATGGACTTTAGCCACGGTGGAGGAATCAGCCACAGATTGTAAAACGATCGCCCGATAAATGGGAGTGACTTGAGTTTGGCGAGCATGAGGGGTAAGACCTAGTAATGCGCCTAAATCAACCATCCAAAGAATTTCGCCCCGCCAGTTATACACCCCCATCACCCAAGGGGGCATCTGGGGAATGGGAACAATTTGACCCAGGGGAATGCTCAAGACCTCAGTTAGTTGGGACACTGGTAAGAGAAGGGTCGTGTCCGGTACAAGATGAAATCGCAAGAATTGTTCTAATTGGTTGCGTTCACTTAAAACCTTCTGGCTGTAGGCCTGGCTAGTTAGGAGGGAGTTGGAGGAAGTTGGTTTGGGAAGTCCATTAAAAACCACAACGGAATACTCCTGGTGAGGAAAGGATTAGAGAATTAATTGTTTAATGGTGCTAAGAAAGATATCTTGATCGATGGGTTTGGGAATATAAGCATCAGCCCCTTGTCTTTTTCCCCAAAACTTATCCATATCGGTGTTTTTGGTGGAACAGATGATGACAGGAATTTTGCTAGTCCGGGCTTCCGCTTTTAGTTCTCGGCAAATTTCAAACCCACTGCGACCCGGTAACACCACATCGAGGACAATGAGATCAGGGAGATCGCCCAGAAGCTTTTCTAAGGCTTCTTCGCCACTGGTAGCAATAGCCACCGTAATGCCAGCTTGTTTCAAATATTGAGTAATAATTTCTCGTTCTGTCAAAGAATCTTCTACAACCAGGGCAGTTCCCATAATTTTTACCTCATTTAACCAATTATTTAGATGTTTAGATTCAGGTTGTCTAGTTTTAGAATTCCCTGAAATTCAAGGAAAGTAACAGCTTTGATGGATTGGGTGCATAAAATTTACAAAAGGACAATTTATCGACTTGGTTTAAGTCGGACTTTCTTGTTTCAGCTGTTTACGAATGGCACTGAGTACCAATTCAGGATTGACGGGTTTACTCATAAAATCCGTGGAACCAACCATTTTGGCCCTAACCCGATCCACAATGCCGTCATTGCCTGTCAAAATGATGATCGGTGTATTGCGGAAAAAGGAAAGTTTGCGGAGTTGGCCACAAATTTCATAGCCGTTGGCATTGGGCATGACCAAATCTAAAAAGATCAGGGCAGGTTTACGGGCTAACAAAATGGCGATCGCTCTTAGAGGATCATTAATGCCCAAAAATTGATAATTAGCTCCGGTGAGGATTTTTTCCAAGGTTTGACACATCAGGGGACTATCATCGACACAGGCCACCAGGGGCCCGATGGCAGTTTCTCCCGTCGCTAAAGATCCAGTAGAGGGGGGTGAAACAGGAGGGGCCAGATCATCAATGTTAATCAATTCCACTAATCCCATTTGAATATAGGGCAAGAGGGAACTGGTAACGGTTACGACATCTCGCTTCATCCGCACGGATAAATCCCTTAAGGTTTGATTGCCGTCGAGGAGTTGTCGTAGGGTTTGATAAACTTGGGGGGAGGTGCGCTGTTGTAATTGTTCGGCCTGTCGAATAATGGGAGCAGAATTAGGCGAGCGATCGGCGACTTTGGCCCCTTGCCAAGCTTGCCAATGTTTTTGGGCTTCATTAATTAGTTGATCGGCATCAATTAAGACTAATCGGGTGGAGAGTAAGTTATCTTGTCGTAGTTCACAAGTAACTTCCATGGTTTGGGTGATATCAAATAATGCCTCGATAATGACCGAACGAATCATTCTGGCCGCTTGTTCTCGACTGACTTTTTGTTGTTCTACCCACAAACACAGCAGTTGATATTCCCAACAGAGACGGAAATCTTGATTTCCTAAACTAGCAATATCTAGTTGTAACGAAGACAGTTGGGAGGCAATTTGCGGTAGATACATAGCAATATGTCGCCGCCATCGTCTGACGGGGTGAGAACCCCCAGTGGCGTACATAATGCGCCCTAGATATAGATAGAAGAACCATTGTTCCCCTTTACTATTGGTCAATATTAATTGACCGCTAAATCTTGGTTGTTTCAGAGTGTCAAAAAATCCAGCTTGTTTAGAGGCTGTAAATTCATGGATGGAAATGGGATTATTAGAGGGATATTGAGCAGTCATCATTGCATATCCGGTTGCGTGACCAATCTCAGAGTTACAGTTCTAGGGTTCCCCCAATTTCCAGAAAAATAACATTTGCAAGATTCTGGCTGATTTTTGGGCAACCTAATCTCAAAGATGGTGCTGTTAATTTCTAGGCAATTTTTCCATGGAAAAAATTCTCTCAATCTTTGGCTTAATGACTGCTTGTGTTGTCGCAACTCCTGCTATGCCTATTTATGCCGAAAATTTGCTGATTTCTGAGGCGATGTTGCAGCAAATGACTCAAGAACTTAATCAAAATTTACCAATGATGATTAATGATCTGGCCCGTTGGGATTCAGTGTCAGCCGGCCCTGGCTCACTTCTCAATTACAATTTTACGATTGTTTCTGCTAATAAACCCAATGCCAACGAACTCAAACAACTACAAATGGCCCTGGTTTCTAACACTTGTCGTGATCAATCCGTAGGATTATTACTGGAAAACGGTGTCGCTTTATCTTTTAATTATCGTGGCAATGGCGGTCAGTCTTTGGCCAATATTCGGGTTAATCCCGCCGATTGTGGCTATTAAATCCAGTTTTGACGGGGGTTAAATTGTTCTTTAGCACGAATTTGCTCATAAAGGGCTAATTCTTCTTCACTGGGATCTGGGGGAATCACAATCTGAATTTCTACCAACTGATCCCCCCGTTTACCCGATCCATCAGGATAGCCTTTATTGGCTAACCGTAAACGTTGTCCCATGCGGACTCCTTTCGGAACGGTCATTTTAACTAATCCGTCAATGGTCGGAATTTCGATCGCCCCCCCTAAAATAGCTTCACTGGGGGTTAAGGGAATTTGACAAGCGATATCAGTGCCTTGTAACTCGAAAAAGGGATGGGGATTAATGGTAATTTTAAGATAGAGATCGCCCCCATCAAGGCCCTGTCCTTTCAAGCGAATTTTTTGACCGCTGATCATGCCTGGGGGCATATCCACTTCTAGCGATCGCCCATCTTCTAAGCGTATGCGTTCCCTTCCCCCTCGATAGGCTTTTTCTAAGGGAATATTTAATTTTGCTTCTACATCTCGTGCAGTACGCGAGGGGTTGACTACTTTGGCCCGTTTGGTATTCCCAGGGTCAAAGTCTTGGAATTTCCAAAAATCCCCTTCTTGACGATAATTGTTATTGTTGCGGTTGCCGTTACGGGGAATTCTCTCCTGTACACGAGAGGGACGGCGTTTCCCTTTGCCAAACCGCTTGAGGTCATAATCGGCCCGTTTGGTTTCGTCGGAGAGAACATCATAGGCCTCATTGAGACTTTTAAATTTCTCTTCCGCTGTTTTATCCCCTGGATTTACATCAGGATGGTATTGCCGAGCGAGTTTGCGAAAGGATTTTTTAATCTCTTCACTGGTGGCATCTCTAGAAACCCCTAAAATCTCATAATAGTTACGGACTTGCTGCATATATCAGTTTTCAAAGGGAATAGGAAATAGTCAGGGTGGCAGTCTAAGCAATTATTCTTATCATACAAGGACAAAGGGTGATGTCCCATACTTAGAACCAATCATCATCATCTTCATCCCATTGATTTTCGGCGGGAATACGACGGGAGCGATCGCGGCTATAATAACTCCCAGAGTCTTTTTGGGAATATCCCTCGGGTTCAGCAGGGGGGCGACGGGAAGGAGAACGAGAAACCTGTTCTTGTCCCCAATCATCGTATTCATCATCGTATTTTTTCTCATAACGGGGGGAACGGGTGTCCCTACGTTCTTCATAACGGGGAGAACCGTAATCTTGACGCTCATTATAACGGGGAGAACCGTAATCTTGACGCTCATTATAACGGGGAGAACCGTAATCCTCTCGATAGGTTGTACGACGGGGGTTGTAGGGTAAGTCGTCTTCGGGATCACCCGTAAAGGTACGACGAATGGATTCAAAGATGCCTTCATCTTCTTCGTCATCGTATTGTAGACGCACTTCTCGATTGAGTTCATACAGAACATCTTGTAAGTCGGCTTGGGCCCGATCTAAACGGCGTTCATCATCTTTTTCTAAACTATCAAGAATTTCAGTATTAAGGGCTTCGATTTGACGACGGTAGGAACTGGTAAATTGAGTGCCAAAGTCTAGGGTCACTTCTTTTAATCGTCGTAAGGACTGATCGGTCAAGGCTTTGGCCCGATTGCGTTTTTCGACCCGTTCCCGTCTTTGTCGGTCTTCTTCCGCAAATTCAGAGGCATCTCGAATCATGCGGTTAACTTCCCCTTCGCTGAGGGTTGAGGCCCCTTGAATCGTAACACTTTGTTCTCTTCCGGTAGTGCGATCGCGGGCAGTAACTTGTAAGATACCATTTGCATCAATATCAAAGGCCACTTGGACTTGAGGAATACCTCTAGGGGCCGGGGGAATACCTGTCAGTTTAAACCGTCCCAAGGATTTATTATCACTGGCCATTTCCCGTTCTCCTTGTACCACATGAATTTCTACCATAGTTTGATTATTTTCCCCAGTGGAGAAGATATCGGAACGACGGACGGGAATAGTTGTATTACGGGGAATTAATTTTTTTGTGACACCGCCAATGGTTTCTAACCCCAAAGAGAGGGGAGTCACATCTAAGAGGAGGATATCTGTCACTTGTCCCCCTAAAATACCTGATTGAATGGCGGCCCCAACAGCTACCACTTCATCTGGGTTAACGTTTTCGTTGGGTTCTTTATCAATGAAGCTACGAACTAACCCTTTAATCATGGGCATTCGGGTTCCCCCTCCCACTAAAATGACTTCATCAATTTGCACTGGGGTTAATCTAGCATCGTTTAAGGCCCGTTTAATAGGACGACGCAGACGACTCACCAATTCTCCACAGAGTTCTTCAAATTGAGGGCGTGTGAGGGTGGTTTCAATGTGTTTTGGCCCGTCTTCTGTGGCGGTAATGAAGGGGAGGTTAATATCGGTGACACTGACCCCAGATAGCTCAATTTTTGCCTTTTCAGCAGCTTCTGTGAGACGTTGTAGGGCTTGTCTATCTTTGCGGAGGTCTACTCCTTCTTTTTCTAGGAATTGTTCTGCTAACCAGTCTACAACACGCTTATCAAAGTCTCCTCCCCCTAATTGGGTGTCGCCACTGGTAGATTTCACTTCAAATACTCCGTCACCCACTTCTAAGACAGAGACATCAAAGGTTCCTCCCCCTAGATCAAATACCAGGATTTTTTGAGAAATCCTTTGATCTAACCCATAGGCCAAGGATGCGGCGGTGGGTTCGTTAATGATGCGTAAAACTTCTAATCCGGCAATTTTTCCGGCATCTCTAGTGGCTTGTCGTTGGGAGTCGTTAAAATAGGCGGGAACGGTAATAACTGCCCCGGTAATCGGTTCTCCTAAATAGCGTTCTGCTTCTTCTGCTAACTTACGGAGAATCATGGCGGAGACTTCTTCGGGGGCAAAGTCTTTTTTGAGACGGGGACATTTTATTTTGATATTGCCATATTCATCCCGACGAATGGTGTAGGGAACCTGTTTTGATTCGGGGGTAAGTTCCGCATATTGACGACCCATGAAACGTTTGACACCATAAAATGTGTTCTGAGGGTTAAGAACAGCTTGTCGTCTTGCCATTTGTCCCACGACTAATTCCCCATCTTTATTGAAACCAACCACAGAAGGGGTAGTACGCATTCCTTCTGAATTGGCGATAACGACTGGCTTTCCGCCTTCCATTACGGCGACGACAGAATTCGTTGTCCCCAGATCAATGCCGACTACTTTGCCCATGTGTGTTTTTTTCTCCAACTACTCCAATTCAGTTGTGGGTGGTGTTCGTTTCGAGAGTTTAACTTGATTGTGTCTCATTGACAATATTGTATCGAATTGTGTGGGGTTGTTATCGCTTCGTTCAAAGTCAGAAGCTCTGGGGGCGTGATTGCAAAGTTTTATTCAGTCTTAATGAGACATTTGTTTTTGATAAAATCATCTACATTCAGATTTTTAATAATATGTCCTAAAATATATTCAACATAAACCCGATCATCACTCATAAGAAAAATGGTCTTTTCATTGAGACATTTAATATTTGCTATAGACAGAAGTAATGATTACAACACTTTCTTAGGGTTATTTTGCCAAGGTTTGCGGTTTAATAGAAGCTAGAAATAGAGTACGATCATCCATATCTTTAGAGGAGTTAGTAAAAAACAGTGTTTGTCCTCAACGGTTACGAATATTTACTCGGCTTCTTACTCGCCTGTAGTTTAGTCCCTATTCTCGCACTAACGGCATCTAAACTCTTGCGTCCTAGTGGTGGTGGCCCCGAAAGACGCACCACCTATGAATGTGGCATGGAACCCATTGGCGGAGCTTGGATTCAATTCAACATCCGTTATTATATGTTTGCCCTGGTATTTGTGGTTTTCGATGTGGA
Source organism: Crocosphaera sp. UHCC 0190 (assembly GCF_034932065.1). Lineage (NCBI taxonomy): Bacteria > Bacillati > Cyanobacteriota > Cyanophyceae > Chroococcales > Aphanothecaceae > Crocosphaera > Crocosphaera sp. UHCC 0190. The sequence goes on along the minus strand of NZ_JAYGHP010000001.1, from coordinate 328,880 downwards.
AACCGTCTTTTTATACCCTTGGGCCGTTGCTTTCAGTCGCTTAGGGTTGTTAGCCTTCGTAGAAGCCCTAATTTTTATCGCTATTCTCGTTGTCGCCTTGGTTTATGCCTGGCGAAAAGGCGCGTTAGAATGGTCGTGAAACTTAGCAATTATCCCTTGAGAATTGTTGTACATTGATTATCATTAATCTCTCATGAGTCCGAACCCAACCTCCGATTTATCCGCCTTAGAGCAGCTACAAACCGAAAAAATCCTCAACCCGGCTGCTCGTAGCCAAGTGACCCAAGATTTGTCAGAAAATATTATCCTAACCACCGTTGACGATCTCCACAACTGGGCCCGCTTATCCAGTTTATGGCCTTTGTTGTACGGAACGGCTTGCTGTTTTATCGAATTTGCCGCCCTCATCGGTTCTCGCTTCGATTTTGATCGTTTTGGTCTAGTTCCTCGTTCTAGCCCCAGACAAGCGGATTTAATCATTACTGCGGGAACGATTACCATGAAGATGGCCCCCGCTTTGGTGCGTCTTTATGAAGAAATGCCAGAACCCAAATATGTGATCGCTATGGGTGCTTGTACCATTACTGGGGGAATGTTTAGCAGCGACTCAACTACCGCAGTGCGTGGGGTCGATAAATTAATTCCGGTGGATGTCTATATTCCTGGGTGTCCTCCCCGTCCCGAAGCAATTTTTGATGCGATCGTCAAACTGCGGAAAAAGGTCTCTAATGAGACGATTCAGGAACGGGCCACGGTCATGGAACAAACCCACCGTTACTATAGCACCCCCCACAAAATGAAGGCAGTGCCTCCCATTTTGACCGGGAAATATTTGGCCACAGCAACCCGTCAAGCTCCTCCCAAGGAATTGACCGAAGCGATCGGCATGGAAGTTCCCCCCGCTTTAGCATCCCAAAAACAGCAGGAGGAAGTGTAAAGTGGTTGATGAAAATACTCCCGAAAATGCCCCAGAAACGGAAGAAACCGCCATTATTCAAGCTGGTCCTGTTTCTAGTTGGTTGACGGAAAATGGTTTTGATCATGATTTGCTGGAACCGGATCATTTAGGGGTAGAGTTAATTAAGGTTGCACCAGAATTTCTGATTCCTTTGTCTACGGCCCTGTTTGCTTATGGATTTAATTATTTGCAATGTCAGGGGGCCTATGATTTGGGGCCAGGGAAAGAGTTAGTTAGCTTCTATCATTTGATTAAGGTGGGAGATAATAGCGATCGCCCTGAAGAGGTGCGTGTCAAGGTGTTTTTGCCCAGAGATAACCCCCATCTTCCTTCAGTTTACTGGATTTGGAAAGCAGCAGACTGGCAGGAAAGGGAAAGCTATGATATGTATGGCATTGTCTATGACGGACATCCTGATCTAAAACGCATTTTAATGCCGGAAGATTGGATTGGTTGGCCCCTGCGGAAAGATTATGTTTCCCCCGATTTTTACGAGTTACAAGATGCTTATTAAAGTCGGTTTTTACTAATAATTATTCCCCTCAACTGTTTTTGGTTTGGGGGGAATTTTTTGGGGGGACAATTTAGGGTTGAGGGATTAATTATTTTATACCATTTTCATCAACTTGGACTACAGATATTGATGTTGTAGGGGTCAACGGCCGTTGACCCCTACTTTAGCAAATTAGTATTATTTAACGCTATTTTAACTAGCAATTTCTGACCCTTGAATAGGATATTGTTTCAAAACTTCTTTTAAATATTGTCCTGTATAAGAGTTAGCATTTTTAGCAACTTCTTCAGGGGTGCCAAAAGTAACAATTTCTCCCCCTTTATCTCCTCCTTCTGGCCCTAAATCAATAATCCAATCTGAACAGCGAATCACATCTAAATTGTGTTCAATCACTAAAATAGAATTACCTTTATCCACTAATCTTTGCAAGACATTTAAGAGATGATGAACATCATAAAAAGATAATCCAGTCGTGGGTTCATCAATTAAATATAAGGTTTTTCCTGTTGCTCTACGGGATAATTCTGAAGCTAATTTTACCCGTTGTGCTTCCCCTCCTGATAAGGTAGGAGCAGACTGTCCTAATCTAATATAACCTAACCCAACATCAACCAAAGTTTGCAAACGACTAACTGCTTTAGGAATATTTTCAAAGACATTTAATGCTTCTTCTACCGTCATGTTTAAAACATCAGCAATAGAATGACCTTTATACTTAACTTGTAAGGTTTCTCGGTTATATCTTGCACCCTTACAAACCTCACATTGAACATAGACATCCGGTAAGAAATTCATCTCAATTACATTAACCCCTTGACCCCCACAATTTTCACATCTTCCTCCTTTAACATTAAAGGAAAATTGCCCAGGTTTGTAACCCCTTGCTTTTGCTTCTACAGTTTGACAAAAAAGCTCTCTGATCCCATCAAAAATACCTGTATAAGTTGCAGGGTTAGAACGAGGTGTTCTCCCAATAGGTGACTGATCAATGACAATTACTTTATCAATTGCATTGAGTCCCTTCATCTCATCTAAATGTTTAGGAAATGGATTTTTTTTAGTTAAATGATGTTGCAAAGCAGGATATAATAATTCATTGACTAAAGTAGATTTCCCTGAACCGGAAACCCCGGTAATAGAGACTAATTTTCCTAAAGGAATTTCTACATCAATATTTTTCAAGTTATTAGCATTGCATTTTTTTAAGCCTAAAGAAACTCCGTTTCCTTTCCGACGTTTGGCAGGGGTTTCTATTACTTTTTTCCCGGATAAGTAATCAGCAGTTAAAGATTTTTTGGATTTCAATAAGGTCTTTAAATCCCCTTGACAAACAATTTCTCCCCCATGAATTCCTGCCAAGGGGCCAATATCAACTAAATGATCGGCCATGCGAATAGTTTCTTCATCATGTTCGACTACAATTAAGGTATTGCCCAAATCTCTGAGCTTTTTTAAAGTAGTTAATAAACGTCCATTATCCCGTTGATGTAATCCAATACTCGGTTCATCTAAAACATATAAAACCCCTGTTAATCCTGAACCAATTTGTGTCGCTAAACGGATTCTTTGGGCTTCTCCTCCTGATAAGGTAACGGTTCCTCTATTTAATGTCAAATAGTCTAGTCCCACATCTAAGAGAAATTGGAGACGATTTTTAATTTCTTTTAAGGCTAATTCTCCAATTATTTGTTGTCTTGAAGTTAATTTTAATTGTTCAATTCTCTGCAAGCATTTATCAATAGAAACACTGGTTAACTCATTAATTCTGCATTCTCCTAAACGAACAGATAATGCTTCTGGTTTTAGCCGTTTTCCTTGACAAACATCACAGGTTTGATCAACAATATATTTCTCCATCTTCTGTTTAATAACTTCTGAGCTAGTTTCTTGATAATTATTGTCTAAGATCGCTAAAATTCCTTTAAAATGACGATAATAACCTTTGCTTTCATCGGAACGAGAATCTTGCTCAAACCAAATAGGTTCATCACTGCCGTATAATAAAATTTCTCGTTGTTCTTGAGTCAATTTATTCCAAGGCGTTTGAATTTCAAACCCGTAAGCTTGTCCAATACTATAGAATAAAGATAAATAATAAGAATTGTCTTTTTCTGACCAAGGAGCAATCGCAGCGTATAAAGGAGCTTTGGGATCGGGTACCACTAAATCAGGGGAAAATTGACGTAAACTTCCTAATCCATGACAATTAGGACAAGCCCCATAAGGAGAATTAAAGGAGAATAAACGAGGAGATAATTCTTCCATTACTGCCCCATGTTCGGGACAGGCAAAGTTCTCAGAAAACATGATTTCTGAAGGAATATTTTCTAGATTTTCCTGGTTTTTTTCCTCATTTTCTGCTAAAATGTGAACAGTGGCTAATCCTTCTCCATGTTTAAGGCAAGTGCTTAAGGAATCTACTAATCTTTCTTGCATTCCTTCTTTTTTTATCAAGCGATCCACAACAATTTCAATGTTATGATAATGATTTTTCTTTAATTCAATATTATCGGAAAGTTCCCGAACTTCACCATTAACTCGCACCCTCACAAATCCTTGGGATGCTAAACTAGACAGTAATTGTTTATGGGTTCCTTTTTTACCACGAACCACGGGGGCTAAAACTTGAAATTTAGTCCGATCAGGTAATTCCATGACCAGATCGCACATTTGATCAATTGTTTGGGGAGAAATTAAGCGATCGCAATGGGGACAATGGGGTTCACCTGCTCGGCCAAATAATAACCGTAAATAGTCATAAATTTCTGTTACCGTTCCCACCGTTGAACGGGGGTTATGAGAGGTTGATTTTTGGTCAATAGAAATAGCAGGACTTAACCCCTCAATTGTATCGACATCAGGTTTATCTAATTGTCCTAAAAACTGTCTCGCATAGGCACTTAATGACTCCACATAACGCCGTTGTCCCTCAGCAAAAATGGTATCAAAGGCCAAAGAAGACTTCCCCGAACCCGAAACCCCTGTAAAAACGATGAGGCGATCGCGGGGCAGTTCGAGATCGATATTTTTTAAGTTATGTTGTCTTGCGCCACGAATGCGAATGGTGTTTTTGTCTGACATATCCCCGAAGCTTAACAATCCTTAACTATAATAACGCTTTTTTTAATGGGAGTTAGAGTTCCGACTATCTTCGATAAAAGACTGATGATGGGTTATTGATAACTTTAAATTATTAATTTAATCGCTTAACTTTTAAAATTAAAATCATTTAACCTTTATTGATGCTTGAAACTTTTAAATAAGCAGAAAAATCAACCCTCATGATGGCTTAGCAGTTAATCAGGTTAATTGTAGCAAATTTTCTTTATGTTTTAGTTTCTTTTTCAATCCAATACCAAGCGGTAAAACACCCCACTGTTAACCCAACAAATAATAACATTAATGTCCAAGAATAAGGGCTTTTAAATGAACTATCAATCCAAACCCCGATCGCAATTCCCATTAAAGTAGGAATAGTTACTGACCATCCTACCATACCAAACATTCCTAACACAAACCAAATACTTTTTTTAGTGTGTCGTGCCTTAATTTTTCGTTTAGCCTTCGTTTCAACCTGTTGATAAAATTGACTCAAATTTGTCCTATCTTCTTTTTTATCTAGCTCAGATTTATCCATTTTAATTAACCAACTATTAACTAAATTAAGCACTTCTTAAAGCCACAATTGGATCAAGTTTAGCCGCTTGTTTAGCGGGAAATACCCCAAAAAATAAGCCAATTCCTCCTGATACTCCCACTGCTAAAATAATGGATTCAACGGAGATACTGGTGGCTAAAGAAAAGAAAGAACTCGCTATAATAGTACCGCCAATTCCTACCCCAATACCGATCACTCCGCCCAAGGTTGTTAATAAAATGGCTTCTAATAAAAATTGTCCTAAAATATCTTGTTCAGTCGCGCCTAATGCCTTTCTTAATCCCACTTCTTGGGTTCTTTCTGTGACAGAAACTAACATAATATTCATCACCCCAATACCTCCCACCAACAAAGAAATAACAGCGATCGCCCCTAACATTTGAGTCAAACCAGCATTAGTTTTATCAGCGGTTTCTAAGAGAGCATTTTGCGAAAAAAGCTTTACATCGTTACTATTTTTCAAGGAATGACGCAACTGAATTAAATTTTTAACTTGAAACTCAGCCGCCCTTACTGTATCTTGATCTTTTGCTAACATCGCAATAAGATTTAGATTAATGCCATAAGGGGAACGCCATCCTCGTAGTTGAGTGTGAGCAGTCGTTAAAGGAACAATCACATTGTTGTCTTGATCTGAATCAAACAACGAACCTTTTGGGGCTAAAACACCAACCACATTAAAGCTCATATTTTTAATTCTAACTGGTTGTCCCAAAGGGTTTTTATGAGGAAAAAGTCGCTGAGCAATGTCTGCACCTAAGACAACCACGCGCTTACTATGCTCGACATCAATTTCGTTGAGAAAACGTCCTTGAGATAGTTGATAATTTCTAACAAAGAGATATTGCGGTGTCGTTCCAATAATAGAATTTTGAAAGATCTTATCTTGATAAACAATCAATTCACTGGTGTGAATTTCCGGCGCAACATGGGTTAAAGTTGGGACTAATTTAGCGATCGCTTGAGCATCTTCGAGTAATAAGGGTTTAGATTCTGCCGAAAGATTGCGACGAACACGAGCAGAACTTAAACTGAGAAAGAGGACATTCGGCCCCAAAGCCTGAAATTGTGCTGCGGTTAATTTTTGTGCGCCTTGTCCCACTGCCACCATCCCAATAACAGAGGCATTACCAATAGTAATCCCTAACATGGTTAAGCTGCTCCGAAGTTTATTGGATAGGAGAGCAGATATCGCCATTTTGCAGGTATCAACAATTTCCATAACAGATCCCTAATTTTTCCCAATTGTCTAGTGTAGGGGTTTTGTTTAATTTTAATTTAATCCATGCGTGAAGCATACCACAACGCCCAGGCGAAAAGGGCAATAAAAAGGGAAGTGCCGACAGTGATCGCAAAGTTGTGAAAGGCGTGGGAGTCAATAAGAGTCATCTTCAGTCGGGGTTTAGGGAACTACTGAATTGATGGATTGTTGATAGCCGTATAAAAGTTGATGAAGTGACACAAAGACACGATGTCATATTAACATCAGCCCTCTGAATTTTCAAGCGTTAAAGCGTCAATAAGTCGTTGATTTTCCGGTTGGGTACGAACAGCAATCCGAAAATAGCGATCGCCTAATTCGGGAAAACTTAAACAGTCGCGGATTAAAATACGATGGTTTTGCAGTAATTTTTGTTGTAATTGAGAACTTGGCAAGGTCGTTTCTACTAATAAAAAATTAGCCTGACTCACTATAGGGTTAAGGGATGAAATCTCTAATAAACCTTGAAATAAAGCGGTTCGGGCCGATAATAACCATTCCCTGGTCTGTTGTTCAAATTCCTGATCTTGAATCACTGCTATCCCTGCGGCGACAGCTAGACTATTGACACACCAAGGATCGCGCCAAGTTTGCCATTGTTGGAGACGATCAGGATGAGCGATCGCATACCCTAAACGTAGTCCAGGAAGACTATAAAACTTAGTCAGCGATCGCACAATCACTAAATTAGGGTATTGAGACACCCAAGGAATTAAACTTTGTTGTTGATCTGGTGGTACAAAGTCCATAAAAGCTTCGTCTACCACCACTAACTTAAATTGTTCTAGTAAGGGCAATAAAGCAGCTTTATTCCATAATTTTCCCGTGGGATTATGGGGATTATTAATAATAATTCCGGCGGATGCTGTGGGAAGGGTTGTGAACGTTAAAGTCGGGGCGAGATCTTGCCAATTAAATTCATAAGTTTTAATCTTCGCCCCAAACCCTTGTAAGGTTCGCCAATAATCTTGAAAGGCTGGCGTAATCAGGTAAGTGATATCAAGTTCCCCTAATTGACGACCTACCCAAGTCAATAATTCCGCCGCCCCATTGCCGGGTAAAACCCACTCAATCGAGAGTTGATGCCATTCTGCCAGGGCTTGACGCAATTCCTGATAGTTAGGGTCAGGATAATGATTAAGGTTGTTTAAAGCCTCTTGAATGGCTGTTAATGCGCTTTGGGGTGGCCCCAAGGGATTAATGCTGGCAGAAAAATCTAGGATTGAGGAAGCCGGACAACCAATTTGCTTGGCTGCCCAGACTAAATTTCCACCATGAACAGGTCGTTTCATGCTGAGAGATTAATAATTTACTCTTTAGGGGCGACTTTGTCCTTAAACAACTTTCCGGCAGAAAATGCAGGCACCTTTGTCGCAGGAATACTCATTTTTTCATTAGTTTTTGGGTTACGACCTTCTCGTGCCTTGCGATCGCGGGATTCAAAGGAACCAAACCCGACTAAGGTCACTTTATCATCTCCTGAGACGGCTTCCATGATGGTTTCAATGGTGGCACTAATCACCGCATCAGCTTGCTTTTTCGTGACATTCGCTTTCATAGCAACTGCATCAATTAATTCGCCTTTATTCATCCGATAATCTCCTAATTTACTTAATCGTAAGGTATTTTACCCCGTCTCTCTGCTGAGATGATGCCCATAAAAAAGAGGGGTTGGGTGAGCCTGTCAGAGAAACTTTCTTGGGGTAGATCGCTCAAATCCTGATCGGCTAAATATTTCACTGCATTATTCTAAGCCCAATTTGTCTCTTATGGATCGCTGTAACCTTTAATTTATGTAGATATTTCTCAGATTCTTAATTTTTATGATCTTTCTGAGGGGTGTGAATGATTTTTCTGTACTACTTTAACTAACTACTTCGTGGGTGGCTTCTAAACTGTCCAATTTTTATGATACCTAACGCCTACATCTTCCTGATTAAGAAGCGTGATAAAGTGCCTCTAATTGAGTTCTTATCCAAAGGATTTCTAATGATTTTAACTGCTCTGAAATGCTAAAACAGGATGAATTTTCTTCCTTAAAGGAATTGACCAAATCTCCCACCATTAACATTGATTTTTGACGGTTAACAACTGGTTTACTAATTTCAGTAACTGTAGGATAAATTTCTTCGATTACTTTAGGGATTATAGAGTCTTCATTACGGATTATAGTCGTGATATTAATATTATTAATCTGGGTGGCTGTCAATTCTGCATCGCAAATCTCGGCACGTGCTAAATTAGCTCCGGTCAAATTAGCTCCTGTTAGATAACTGTGCGTTAAGTTAGTTTCTTGCAGGTTGGCATCAACTAAATTGGTATTAACTAAATAAGCATTAATTATTTGTGCTTTGCTTAAGTTTGCTTCCCTAAGATTTGCTTTACTTAGATCAGAATTAATTAATAAACTATGACTTAAATTTGCTTGAAAAAGTACGGTTTTAAAACAGACAGCAGATGTCAAATTAGCGTAGCTTAAATTAGCGTTTTCTAAACAAGCACTGCTTAAATTTGTGTGAAATAAAATTGCTTGTTCTAGATTCGCTTGGTTCAAATTAGCGTGACTTAAATCGAAATAACTCAAATCGGCATTTTGTAAATCAGGAACAATCTCTGGATTTTGTTCGCGCCATTGATTCCAGTTCTCTACACTTTTTGTTAAAAGTCTTAACTGTTCTTGATTTGCCATGATAAGTATTCCTGAATTTAAAAAACTTGATCTTGATGTCTCTCAGTATACTTACGGAGTGGTTTAAATTACTGTGATAAAACTCTCTGTCAAGCGGTGATTTTTAATCTAGACTTAATGTTAAATATATGCTTGCTTATTCTTGCTTCTCATACCAAAGTGTCTGATTATCAGTAATGATTCCCCTTAAATTAGTCTCCTCAAGGGTAACTCCCTGTAAATTAGCCCCTTTGAGATTGGCGTTTTCTAAATTAGCTCCTTTGAGATTGGTTTGCTGTAAGTTAGCTCCTTGAAGATTAGCCCCTTTTAATTGGGCTTTTTCCAAGTCTGCTTCTTCTAAATTTGCCTGTTGTAAGTTAGCCTCATAAAAAATGACCCCCGATAAATCTGCTTGGAAAAAGTTAGCTTCTTGCAAATTTGCTTGAGTCAAATTAACAGGTTTTGCTTCTTCTAACCCAAAAGGTGTAACAGACAAAGGTTGATTGCTGCGAGGAATGCGATATTTAACCCCAAGATTTTCTCTGGCTAAATTAACCCCTGCTAAATTGCACTTCACACATTCTCTTTCTAATTCCAGACGATATAAATTTTGATCGATTTGAGAACAACTCCCTAAACATAAAGTGGTTAAACAAATAAAAAGCAAAAAATATTGAGAATTCATGGTTTACTGCGCTCATTCCCCTAGCTAATACAATTATACTTGGACTTTGCAGATGGCCCCGAAAATCCTATAGTGAGAGGTGATCCCCAGTTCAGTGATGCGGCATTGTGAAAAAAATCTCTATTCTCGGCTCTACTGGTTCTATTGGCACCCAAACCCTTGATATTGTCAATCAATACCCTGAACAATTTCAAGTGGTGGGTTTAGCGACTCGTTCTAATATAGACTTATTGGCAACCCAAATTAAGCAGTTTCGCCCGGAAATTGTGGCTATTTGTGATGAAAGTCAGTTAGGAAATCTTAAAGATGCGATCGCTTCCCTAGACTATTCTCCTATACTTCTTGCCGGAGAGGAAGGGGTGGCTGAAGTGGCCCGCTATGGAGATGCAGAAAGTGTCGTCACCGGAATTGTGGGATGTGCGGGTTTATTACCCACCATTGCTGCTATAGAAGCGGGAAAAGATATTGCTTTAGCTAATAAAGAAACTCTGATTGCTGGCGGGCCAGTGGTGTTACCCTTAATTGAAAAACATGGGGTGAAATTATTACCCGCAGACTCGGAACATTCTGCCATTTTTCAATGTTTGCAAGGGGTTCGTGATGGGGGGTTAAGACGGATTATTTTAACGGCATCTGGGGGCGCGTTTCGAGATTGGCCGGTGGAACAATTAAAGTATGTTACGGTTCAAGATGCTCTCAAACATCCTAACTGGTCAATGGGTCAAAAAATTACGGTAGATTCTGCAACTTTGATGAATAAGGGGTTAGAAGTTATTGAAGCCCATTACTTGTTTGGCATGGATTACAATAACATTGATATTGTGATTCATCCTCAGAGTATTATTCACTCTTTAATTGAGTTACAAGATACCTCAGTTTTGGCTCAATTGGGTTGGCCGGATATGCGTCTTCCTTTATTATATGCTCTGTCTTGGCCCGAAAGAATTTATACTGATTGGGAACGATTAGATTTGGTAAAAGCGGGTAGTTTAACCTTTCGAGAACCAGATCATGATAAGTACCCTTGTATGCAGTTAGCCTACTCAGCCGGAAGAATAGGGGGCGCGATGCCTGCGGTTTTAAATGCAGCAAATGAGCAAGCTGTGGCTTTATTTTTAGCAGAGAAAATTGCCTTTTTAGACATTCCTCGCGTTATTGAAATAACCTGCGATCGCTTTAATTCTCATAATTCTTCAAGTCCTAGTTTAGCGGACATTTTAGAGGCTGATCAATGGGCCAGAAAAACGGTTTTAATAGCGGCTGAGGGGTTAGGAAAAGTCCCTAAAGTGGTTTCTTTAAAATAACCTGTAGGGCATAATATATTATGCCCTTATTCTATAATTTTTGATTTAATAATATGCCAACAAATCTAATTTTATTAATTGCAGCGTTGTTAGTATCTTTTCTTGTATTTCGCTGGTTATTTACAGTTATTAAATCAAGTGCGACTACCGCCATTTCTATTGCAGTTATTGTCTTATTATTACAATTAGGATTTGGTATTAGCCCCCAAAAATTATGGAACGAAATTACCAGTCTCCCCCAAAGTATTCAGCAACTTTTTCAGAAATGATGTTTTAGGCTAAATTTTTAATGGGCAAAAAATCCCGTTAATAATAAAGGCAACAAAATCAAAAGACTAATAATTAAAACCGCCGTTTGTGGACTAATAGGAATAATGTTCTTTTCTTTCGGTGGTTCTGTCATTGTAACGTCTCTCCTACATTAATTGTGATTTTAATTGGTTTTCATCCCAATAAGCTTTAACTTGGGTAATTTTTCCAGCTTCGTTGAGTTTAAATGTGGTAATTCCTTCGGCAGTTGCTTCCTTACCATTTTTAGAAATAACGGTCATTTTCCATTTAACGGCGGCCTCATTATTAACAACAAATAATGACTCTTTGAGTATATCAAATTTGCTGTAAAAAGTTGTGAGAATAGTAAACAATTTTTGGGAGTCTTCTTGAGGGTTTAATGGGGGTTTACCTACAGGATCATAAATAGTCGCATTTTCAGCTAATGTATTTAACCAACCTTGGGGATTCATGGATGCTAAACTGTTATAATAATCGGAAATTGTGGCTTCTATTGACATAATTTTCTCCATAGTAAGTCAAGATGTAGGGTGGGCATTGCCCACCTTAGGAATTATGATTTAAAATTCAGCACTCAAAGGCGTACGAGGGAAAGGAATAACATCTCTAATGTTGCCCATTCCTGTCATAAATTGTACCAGTCTTTCAAAGCCTAAACCAAATCCGGCATGAGGAACAGTACCATAACGACGTAAGTCTAAATACCACCAAAGATCATCAGAAATAATGCCCATTTCTGCGATGCGCTTTTCTAACACATCTAATCTTTCTTCCCGTTGGGAACCGCCGATGATCTCCCCAATTTTTGGGGCTAATACATCCATCGCTGCTACGGTTTTTTGATCATCATTCAGACGCATATAAAAGGCTTTAATAGCAGCAGGATAATTCGTAACAATCAAAGGTTTTTTAAACAATTCTTCCGCCAAATAACGTTCATGTTCTGACTGTAAATCTATCCCCCATTCTACGGCATATTCAAACTGTTTACTGGATTTTTCCAGTAACTTAATCGCCTCGGTGTAAGTAATGCGTTCAAATTCATTATTAATGATATTGTTAGCTGTTTCTAAGACAGATTTATCAATCCGTTGGTTAAAAAATTCCATGTCTTCGGGACAAGTTTCTAAAACATATTTAAAAATATACTTTAAGAATTCTTCAGCCAAATCTTGATCCCCTTCAATGTCACAAAAAGCCATCTCTGGTTCCACCATCCAAAACTCAGCTAAATGACGGGAAGTGTTAGAATTTTCTGCCCGAAAAGTTGGCCCAAACGTATATACATTTTGAAAAGCCATGGCCATAACTTCCGCTTCCAATTGACCACTAACCGTTAAATAAGCTTGTTTACCAAAAAAGTCTTGAACATAATCAACTTCTTGTTGTTTATTACGAGGAAGTTTGTTTAAATTAAAATTAGTAACGGTAAATAATTCCCCTGCCCCTTCACAGTCACTCGCCGTAATAATTGGGGTATGAACCCACAAAAAATCTCGTTCTTGAAAAAAGTTATGAATAGCCGTTGCACAGGCATTTCTCACCCGCATCACTGCTCCCATGGTATTCGTCCGCGATCGCAAATGTCCAATGGTGCGTAAAAATTCAAAGGAATGGCGTTTTTTCTGGAGAGGATAGGTTTCGGGGTCAGCTTCCCCATATACTTGAATTGTAGAAGCTTTTAACTCAATTCTTTGTCCTTTTCCTGGAGAGGGGACTAAACTGCCCGAAACTTCCACAGAAGACCCTGTATTAAGGGATTTAACCACATTTTCATAGTTAGGAAGATTGGTGTCAAGCACAACCTGTAAATTGCCCAAAGAAGACCCATCATTGACTTCCATAAAAGCAAATTCTTTTAATTCTCGCTTAGTGCGTACCCAACCTTGAATAGTAACGGTTTCATCAGGTTGACCATGACGTAAAATGTCTCGAATTCGTTTCGTTGGCATCGTGGTTTAGGATGATTAGGAAGTCATTGTATGGCTATTTTATCAGGTATAAGCTGTTAAAGTAGGGGCGAACGGCTGTTCGCCTCCACAATAAAATTAAGGGGTGTCAGGTTTTCCCGTAAGATGGTGTTTTGTAGATAAGATAAAAAGGAAGTATTATGGCAGAAACTCAGCCCCCCTTAACCGAACAAGTGGCCATCGTTACAGGAGCATCGCGGGGCATTGGCCGGGCAGTGGCCTTAGAATTGGCTAAGACAGGGTTAAAAATTGTAGTGAATTATGCCCGTTCTAGTACCGCCGCCGAAGAAGTCGTTAAAATAATTATAGAAGGGGGTGGAGACGCGATCGCCGTTCAAGGAGATGTCTCTCTCGCTGAAGATGTGGATACCCTAATCAAAACAACTTTAGAGAAGTTTGGCCGGGTCGATGTTTTAGTCAATAATGCCGGAATTACCCGTGATGCGTTATTAATGCGGATGAAACCCGAAGACTGGCAAGCCGTTATTAATCTTAATCTGACAGGGGTTTTCCTTTGTATTAAAGCCGTTACCAAACCCATGTTAAAGCAAAAATGTGGACGGATTATCAATATTGCCTCAGTGGTGGGACAAATGGGCAACCCTGGTCAAGCTAATTATAGCGCGGCCAAAGCTGGAGTAATTGGCTTAACCAAAACTGTGGCCAAAGAATTGGCCAGTCGTGGGATAACATCAAATGCGGTGGCCCCTGGGTTTATTGCCACAGATATGACGGAAAAGGTCAAAACTGACGATTTACTTCAGTTTATCCCCTTGGGACGCTTGGGAACTGCTGACGAAGTGGCCGGAATGGTGCGTTTTTTAGCCACTGACCCTGCTGCTGCTTATATTACCGGACAAGTGTTTAATGTAGATGGGGGAATGGTGATGGCTTAGGGAAGGTAAAACTAGGATTTTTCTATCAGTTTAGAAACTTAAATTTATCAGAGGGAATAAATCAATGTATCAAAAAATTCTTGTTGCTTTGGATATGTCAGAAATGGCAGAAATTGTCTTTAGTCATGGGTTATCTTTGGCAAAACAGCAAGATAATACTCGATTATTTTTGCTTCATGTTCTGTCAGGTGAAGAAGAAAATAGTCCCTTACCTATTCCCTCTGATTTAAAAGAATTATATCCCGCTACTGGTAATGATTTAACCTTAGAAAGTTGGCGAAAACAATGGACAGCTTTTGAAAAGTCTGGTATTGAAATGTTAGAATCTCATGGTAAAATTGCTACGGATGCCGGGATTAAAACTGAATTTAAACAGATTATGGGGGTTCCTGGTTCAACAATTTGTAAAACTGCCCATGAATGGCAAGCTGACGTGATTGTTATTGGTCATCGAGGACGTTCTGGACTGCAAGAATTTTTGTTAGGAAGTGTCAGCAATTATGTGTTACATCATGCCGCTTGTTCTGCGTTAATTGTGCAACCTTCTCGTTAAAAAGTAGAAGATACAATTATTAATTATAATTATATTCAACACCATTCTGGTAGTGGTGATAATGTTAGTAGAGATAAAAATATAGATTATAATACATAAATACCCGTTACAAAAACAAACTTCTGACTTCGTTAATAATGCCTTGTCCCCACAAAAAATAAAGCTACATATTGTTAAGTAAATATTGCAAAATCTTACAAGAAAATAAACTAAGAGAAAAAGACTCATACAAACTGATAAGATAGTCATGAGGCCTTGTAAACAAAATTAGTAAAACCAAGCTTTTTATACATAAAAAAGCCCAAAGTTTTGTAGTTTAATTTTCCTCGAAATCAGACAAAATAAATTATTTTTGCATCAGGAGACTCACAATGAATTTAACAACAACCTACCTGGGATTAACCCTAAAATCGCCTCTTGTCGTAGGTTCTTGCGCCCCATTAACCGAAGATGTTGATAATATTAAACGCATGGAAGATTCCGGTGCCTCTGCTGTAATTCTTCACTCATTTTTTGAAGAACAATTAAGACAAGAAAGACTCGAATTACATCATCATTTAACCTATGGAACCGAAAGCTTTGCAGAAGCATTAACCTATTTTCCTGAACCCGAAATTTTTCATGTCGGTTCCCAAGAATATCTAGACCATATTCGCAAAGCAAAAGAAATGGTAGATATGCCAATTATTGGGAGTATTAACGGTTCTACCTTGGGAGGTTGGTTAGACTATTCTAAACAAATTGAACAAGCAGGGGCCGACGCATTAGAATTAAATATTTATTATGTTCCCACAGATTTAGACATTCCTGGGGGCGAAATTGAACAGAATTATTTAGAGATTTTACGGGCCGTTAAAGCAGAGGTAAATATTCCCGTTGCCGTTAAAATTAGTCCCTATTTTAGTAATACCGCTAATATGGCAAAACGCCTCAGTGAAGCGGGGGCCGATGGTTTAGTGTTATTTAATCGTTTCTATCAACCCGATATTGATTTAAGCAACCTTGAAGTTTATCCCAATGTCCTTTTAAGTACCCCTCAAGCAATGCGTCTTCCCATGCGTTGGATTGCTATTTTATACGGAAAAATTGACATAGACTTAGCCGCTACCAGTGGTATTCACAATGCAACCGATGTGCTAAAAATGGTCATGGCAGGGGCAAAAATCACCCAAGTTGTCAGTGCTTTATTACGCCATGGAATTCACTATTTAAGCACCCTAGAAGAAGGAATGCAGAACTGGATGGAAGAAAACGAATATGAGTCTATCGAACAAATGCAAGGAAGTTTAAGTCAACTTCATTGTCCTGATCCTACCGCATTTGAACGGGCCCAATATATGAAAGCCTTACAAACCTATGCCCCTATTTGGCAAGTCCGTTAAGCCTATTTACTTGATAGCATGGATGGCCGTTTCCCTGATTAACCTTTTGGCAATCGAAAACCATTTTGTTAATTTTCTTAACCTTCCCTTAAGGAAAAAAATATGCAAACGAAACGTATCGGTATCCTAACCAGTGGGGGCGACTGTCCTGGATTAAACGCCGTAATTCGGGCAGTGGTAAAAGCCTCAGAACAAAAAGGATGGACAGTTTATGGCATTCCTTACGGGACAGATGGCTTTATGCACATTGCCCAAGAGGAATGTTTACCAGATGATCTGATCCTCACAGGGAAATGTTATCAATTACCAGGCAGAATTAGAGGATTAGATGTTTTACAATTTTTTAGTGGTAGTGTCTTAGGCTCAATCAGTAAAGGCCACCCCGAAAACCCAGACGTTAAGGCCAATATTCTCAAAGGGTATGACATTTTAGGACTCGATGCCTTAATTGTGATTGGGGGTGATGGCAGTCTCGATATTATTTATGATTTAGCCAAAGCAGGTAATTGGAATATTGTAGCGATTCCTAAAACCATTGATAATGACGTTCCGGCCACAGAATTCTCTGTCGGTTTTACCACTGCTGTCGAGATTGTCACTCAAGCATTATACGATCTTACCTTTACCGCAGCCAGCCACGAACGGATTATGATTGTGCAAGCAATGGGGCGAGATGCGGGCCATTTAGCCCTGCGGGGGGGGATTGCTGGCGGGGCCGATATTATCCTCATTCCTGAATTGACCCCTTGTTTAACCTTAGACGTTATTGATGATTGTTGTCATCACCTGTTGAAATTACGAGAGTCTGGCCGTCATTTTGCCCTAGTTGTCATTGCCGAAGGGGTTAAAACCCAAGATCAACGGAAAGAGTCTTACATTGGGGATTATCTCCTGCAACAAATCAAAGAATATAGTCAGATTCTGTGTCATGAAAAACATCAGGACTTTTGTACCTTAAAAGACGTTGATATGCGAGTCACCGTCTTAGGACATTTACAACGGAGTCATCCTCCTGTAGCTTGGGATCGTTTATTAGCAACCGCTTTCGGCATTAAAGCCGTTGAATTAATTGAAAGCAATCATTATGATCGTTTGGTCGTTTGGCAAAAAGGCCAGGTTAGTAGCAAATGCCTATCATTTATTATGACCACCATTAAAGAACGCCGCCAGAAAAAGCAGTGTACATCACCTGTAGACCCCCAAGACTATCTGGTGAAAACCGCGCGATCGCTGGGAATTTATCTCGGTGATCCCTAAAAATTTTAAAACTCTGGTAATTTAGATAACCTTTGATGTATAATCAATATTCGTGACCCCATTAGGAGAGGTGGCCGAGCGGTTGAAGGCGCAGCACTGGAAATGCTGTTTAGGGGTAACTTTAACGAGGGTTCGAATCCCTCCCTCTCCGTAGCCCGTTACAGGACAATTCAAATATCAAGACTCTCCTGGCACAATAAGAGAGCGCACTTTTTAGTTGAAAATGATCATGTTTCCTACGGGTTTACTCTCTTTGGCGTTATGGCTGACCTTAACAGGATCAACTTTGGCCGTTGTGCAATCTGAGTCTCCTCCTGTAAAATACCCTCTAAAAGTGGGTGTTGTGGGTTCTCCACCTTTTTCGAGCTATACAAATCAAACCTTTAAAGGTATTAGTGTTGAACTGTGGCAAGAATTGGCAGCCAATACTAATCTTAAGTACCAATTCATTGCCCAACCAGGAGTTAAGACGGGGATTAATCGCGTTACCAGTGGGGAACTAGATGTTCTGATTGGGCCGATCAGTATTACGGCGGCTCGGTTTAAAAGAGTTACCTTTACTCAGCCCTATTTTAAGGCACAAATTGGCTTATTAGTTTCAGGGGAAAGTCCCTCGGTTTGGAATCGCATTAAACCTTTATTTCAAGTAGCAGTAATTTCTTCTGTGGGTGGTTTATTTGTTATTCTTTTTATTGTGGGTAATTTAATTTGGATAGCAGAATCTCGTCGCAATGAAGAACAGTTTCCTAAGTCTTATTTTCGGGGAGTTGGTAATGGGATCTGGTTTGCTTTAGTAACTTTAACGACTGTGGGTTATGGCGATAAAGCCCCTGTGACTAAAACAGGTAAAGCCGTCACGAGTATCTGGATGTTGATTACTATGGTGGCAGCTTCTTCTCTAACAGCAGGGATTGCCACTGTGATGACATTATTATTATCACAAGATCATACCGAACAATTTACTCAACTGCAAGATCTTCAAGGAAAACAAATTGCTGTCGTTACCGGAACAACAGGGGCGGAATGGGCAAAAAATTATCAAGCGCGTTTATTAGAATCTCCTAATTTAGAGGGAGCAATTGAACGGTTAAAATCGGGTAAAGCTAAGGGCGTTATGTTTGATGTTCCTGCTTTAAAGTATTATTTATATCAGCATCCTGATGCAGCATTTCGTATTGCTAATCTATCGATATCCTTGGAGGATTATGGCTTTGTTTTACCCTTAAATAGTCAATTAGTTCGAGAGATTAATCTTGCCCTAATTCAGTTAAAAGAATCAGGTAGAGTTGAGGAAATTATCGAGAGAGAAATTCAAGGGGTATCTCAAGAATAAACATTATTAGTAAATTAAACACAATGTCAAAACAGAGAAAAAATCACCTCCCTAAATATCCTTTACCACGTCTCTTACAATACGGAAAAAAGTATCGTTTTTTAATTTGGCAAGCGGTTATTTGTTCTGTCTTCAATAAAATTTTTGATTTAGCTCCTCCTGCTATAATTGGTGCTGCGGTTGATGTCGTGGTTAAACAACAAGATTCCCTGATTGCTCATTTAGGGGTTAAAGATGTTTTTGGACAACTTTTAGTCTTAACGTTGCTCTCAATTATTGTTTGGGGTTTAGAATCTTTATTTCAATATACTTATGAACGTTTATGGCGTAATTTAGCACAAAATATTCAACATGATTTAAGACTCGATGCTTATCGTCATCTTCAAGATTTAGAGTTAGCTTATTTTGAGGAACGTAATACGGGAATGTTATTATCAATTTTAAATGATGATATTAATCAATTAGAGCGTTTTTTAGATGTAGGTGCTAATGAAATATTACAAGTTATCACCACAGTTATAATTATTGGGGCTGCCTTTTTTATTTTAACCCCAGGAACAGCATGGATGGCTATGTTACCTATTCCCTTTATTTTATGGGGATCAATTACTTTTCAAAAATTATTAGCTCCTCGTTATGCAGAAGTGAGAGAAAAAGTAGGTTTATTAAATAGTCGTTTATCTAATAACTTAAGTGGTATTACAACCATTAAAAGCTTTACAACAGAAGCTTATGAACTTGAAAGATTACGGGAAGATAGTGAAGCTTATCGTCGCAGTAATCAACAAGCAATTACTTTTAGTGCTGCCTTTGTTCCTTTAATTCGTATTATTATTTTAGCGGGATTTACTGCTATTTTGTTGTATGGCGGAATGGAAGTAGTCGATGGGAAATTAGCGGTCGGAACCTATAGTGTTTTAGTCTTTTTAACTCAACGCTTATTATGGCCTTTAACAAGATTAGGACAAACTTTAGACCTATATCAACGCTCAATGGCTTCCACCAGTCGGGTCATGAATTTGTTAGATACACCTATCACAATTCATTCGGGCAATTTATCTCTGCCTAGTGACGAAATTCAAGGAGAAATAATTCTCAAAAATGTTACTTTTTCTTATCATGAAAATTATACAATTATCAAAAATTTATCCTTAGAAATTCCCGCAGGTCATACCATTGGTATTGTGGGGTCTACGGGGTCAGGCAAAAGCACTTTAGTTAAGTTACTCTTGCGATTATATGAAATTCAAAAAGGAACAATTACCTTAGATGGTATCAATATTCAAGATATCTTTTTATGGGATTTACGGGGAGCAATTGGGTTAGTTAGTCAGGATGTCTTTTTGTTTCATGGAACCGTCAAAGAAAATATTGCCTATGGAAATCCTGAAGCCAATTTTGAGGCAGTTATCAAAGCAGCAAATATCGCAGAAGCTCATGAATTTATTGAAAAATTACCCCAAGGTTATGAGACAATTGTCGGAGAAAGAGGACAGAAATTATCAGGGGGACAAAGACAAAGAATTGCCATTGCTAGAGCAATTTTAAAAGATCCTCCGATCTTGATTTTAGATGAAGCGACTTCAGCCGTTGATAATGAAACGGAAGCGGCGATCGCTCGTTCTTTAGAACATATTACCCAGGATAGAACAACCATTGCCATCGCTCATCGTTTGTCTACAATTCGTCATTCTGATTGTATTTATGTGATGGAATATGGTCAAATTGTTGAGCAAGGAACCCATGAACAACTATTAGAAAAGCAGGGAATTTATGCGGGTTTGTGGCAAGTTCAAACAGGTATGATCCATTAAAATTATCAAAAAACTGTCAAAGTTAGTAGAGACGTTGTATATCACGTCTCTACTAAACAGGATTTAACTGAGTTTTTCTTTTACCATTTCTTGAACTTTCTTGCCATCAGCTTTACCCTTCAATTCTTTCATGACTGGCCCCATAACTTTTCCCATATCTTTAGGAGAAGTTGCTCCAGATGAAGCAATAATTTGGTCAATAATTCCCCCTATTTCTTCATCAGAAAGTTGAGCAGGTAAGTAGGTTTCAATAATTGCTAATTCCAGAGCTTCTTTATCAGCTAAATCATCTCTACCCCCTTGACGATATTGTTCAATCGAGTCCCGACGCTGTTTTGCTTGTTGTGATAACACTTCTAATTCTTGCTCTGGGGTTAATTTTTCTTGTCCTTTGGGACGAACTTCAACCTCTTTTTCTAGAACAACTTTTTTGATACTTCTCACAGTTTCTAAGCGAATTTTATCCCTCGCTTTCATGGCTAATTTAATATCTTCTGTGAGTCTTTCTTTGAGTCCTTCTACTGCTTCAATCACAGTTTCAACTGTTTCCGAGATAATTTTTGTAGTAGTTTCAGGAACTTCATCGATGGTTTCTTCTACTGCTTCAATCACAGTTTCAACTGTTTCCGAGATAATTTCTGTAGTAGTTTCAGGAACTTTATCAGTGGTTTCTTCTACTGCTTCAATCACAGTTTCAACTGTTTCCGAGATAATTTCTGCTGCAGTTTCAGGAACTTTATCAGTGGTTTCTTCTACTGCTTCAATCACAGTTTCAACTGTTTCCGAGATAATTTCTGCTGCAGTTTCAGGAACTTTATCAGTGGTTTCTTCTACTGCTTCAACGGGAGTAACAGAGACTTTAGTGATAGTGTGTGTTTCTTCTGTCGGAGAAGAGGAAGCTAAAATAGATGAAATACCGAGTAAAGAAAAATTTTTCACAACTCCTTTGTCTAAATAAGTTTTCCCGTTTTTTTGGGACAACTCAACTAAACTTCGTCCCAGTTTTTCAGCGGCAGTTTTGGCTTCTTCTTCAGAAGGAAAAGGTTGTTTAGCCAATTGCTTAACCAAAATATCTAACTCTTTATTTCCCTTACGAGTTGATGGGTTAACCCCCTGCTTTGTCATCACAGTTTTAATGGTTTTTTTCAACACCTTCACTAACTTGGTGCTGGTTGCGTTAGACTGATTAGGTTGAGTCATTATGCTTCTCTCAATTTTACAGGACTAAATATGGGTTGTCTGTTTAAACAATTTGTATCTTAAGACCGATGGATAAAATCGAGATTAAGAACCTGAGAATTTCATGGATTAATGATTGCCATTACTCAAGTTAAAGCGGCGATGCTTTCGCACTCGCAGAGCGAGACTGCTCCTCTCAATGTAACCCATTCTGTCACATTAATTGTTTAGATATCATGATTCCTGCTTGGTTAATAATTGGAAGTATTACCTTTTTAGTTGCTATTTTAATCAATCGTCTATCATCAAGTGATATTCGCTGGTTTATGCGTTTACGTCGTCCTCAATGGTTAACCTTTGAGTGGGCAATTCCCTTTATTTGGACATTTATTTTTATTTGTGGTGCCTACTCTGCTTATGTCGTGTGGATCACAAATCCAGGAACTCCTCAAACTTGGTTATTAATGGCAGGATATTTATTTTTAGAAGTATTAATTATGGCCTATACCCCTGTGATGTGTAAACTGCGTAGTTTAAAGGTAGGGACAATCATTGGGGGGACGGGTTTTTTCTGGGGGTTAATGTTAGCGTGTTTAATTTGGCCGGTGTCTGGATGGGCCGTAGGTTTATTATTGCCTTATCTATTGTGGAGTCCCATTGGTACTTATGTTACTTGGGAAATGATTGCCCTTAATCCGATGGATGCGTGATGAGAGGGTGATGGGGTGATGGGGCGATCACTTTTCATTATTTTTTTATGTTACCATGTTGTTAGTATTCTAGTATATGTTTATGAATAAAAATACTAATTTATCACCTGAAATAGAATCATTTGTGAGTTATTTGATAATGAATTAACCGTTTTGGTAATCAAAGTCGGACATCGTAAATCTGTTTACGATTAATTAACCTGAGTGTGGAGTGAGAAGAAGATTTTATCCTCACCCCTTTACTTTATCAAGCGGCGATCAATTCCGGTTCTACACTGACCGATCGCAACAATTTTTCGATGATCGCTTTCGGTTGACGGCCACTGGCCACAATCAGACGATGGGAAAGAACATGGGGGGCCACAAATTTAACATCATCAGGAATCGCATAATCCCGTTCTTCGAGGAAGGCTAAAGCTTGGGTTGCCCGTTGTAAAGCCACTGTACCCCTAGGACTCACCCCTAAACTAATATCATCATCAGCGCGGGTTGCACGCACCAAATCTAACATATATTGTTGTAGAGAGGGTGTAACCTTAACCAGACTCGCTAACCTTTGCAATTCTTGTACGTCTTCTAAGGAAATACAGGGTTCTAAATCATCCGTACTCACCCGATGAAGTTGTTTCTGTAACATTTTCAGTTCTTCGTCAGCAGTAGGATAGCCCATACTTAAGGAAATGGTAAAGCGATCCATCTGTGCTTCGGGTAAGGGAAAAGTCCCCTGATATTCAATGGGGTTTTGGGTGGCAATAACAAAAAAAGGTTGGGGAACTCGTCGGGCCTCACCATCAACGGTAACTTGTTTTTCTTCCATCACTTCTAACAAGGCCGACTGAGTTCGAGGGGTTGCGCGGTTAATTTCATCCGCTAAGAGGACATTCGCAAAAACCGGCCCCGGCAAAAATTCAAATTCTCGACTGTTGGGGTTCCAAATATTGGTTCCTGTGACATCACTGGGGAGTAAGTCGGGGGTACATTGAACCCGCTGAAACCTTCCATTAATAGAACGGGCCAAGGATTTCGCTAACAGGGTTTTTCCCACCCCAGGAACGTCCTCTAGGAGAGCGTGTCCCCCACTTAATAGGGCAATGAGAACGAGGCGAATAGGTTCTTTTTTGCCCACAATGGTGCGACTTAGATTATCGGTGAGGGCAACAATTCTATCTCTCATGGGAATTATCTTGCATTGGTTTGAGGGTTCATTCTTAGATTGCCCAATTTTCTCTCAAGAGCTTCACCAGTTGACAATTTAACCGCCCACAAACCATTGAGTTCCGGTAAACAGGTAATATAATCCTGTCATAATCACTGCCACACTACCCAAGCGAATAATAGTCTCGGAATGTTGTAACAACTGTTTGCTTTGTTTTGCTAGTCCTGTAAACAAGCTTGCTAGGAAAATCAGCATAGTATAACCTAGGGCATAGCTAATCATTGTCAATGAGCTGTTAATCATTAAAATTCAGAAAACTGAGGACAACATGAGAATTCCCTTGAAGTTAGATAAATCTAGTTCAGTCTCCAAACAATCATCATTATTGTTCATTTAAGGGTTAATTCTGATGAAATGGGGTAAACTATCCGAAAATTTCTCTAGCTAATAAACAATCTTCTTGTATTTGACATTTCAGTGCATCCAAAGAGGGAAATTTTTGTTCAGGCCGTAGAAATTTTTCTAACATTACAGTTAAGGTTTGTCCATATAAATCCCCTGACCAGTCTAATAAATGAACCTCAACTGTAGGAACTTGACCATTGACGGTGGGACGACTACCAATATTCATCACTCCCTTGATCTCTGTGGCGGTTTCTCCTTGAACCCTAACACAATAAACGCCACGACGGGGAAGGAGTTTATCGGGGGGCAGTTGCAGGTTAGCCGTAGGAAAACCTATGACTCTGCCTACCTGTTGGCCTGTTACTACCATGCCTTTTAAGGTATAGGGATAGCCTAACATCTCTTTGGCTTGAATTACGTCCCCACTGGCCAATGCTTGGCGAATGCGGGAACTGCTAATACGAAGGGTGTCATCAACGAGGGGGGAACAAGTCTTTAGGGTCGTAATATGAACGGATACGCCAAAATTAGCGGCTAATTCCTGCAATTGGTCGGCTGTTCCTGTACGTCCCTGACCAAAGCGAAAATCCTGCCCTACACTAATATATTTGGCGTGGAGTTGTTTGACTAAAATATTGGCCACAAACTCTTGGGGACTCAGGGACGCTAACTCTCGATCAAAAGGTAATCGTACTAATTGTTTAATACTTAGAGATTGAAGTAATTTAACCTTTTCTGTGAGGGGGGTAAGCAGTAGACGCGGTTTTCCGCTAAAAAATTCCTGGGGATGGGGTGTAAAAGTCACAACGGTGGAAATTTCAGCTTCTGGGCGTTGCAAAATTGGTTGCAAGACTTGGCGATGTCCAAGGTGGATACCGTCAAAGTTCCCTAGGGCGATCGCCGTTGGGGTGAATACGTCAGTTGTTGATGAAGTTACCCACAGATTGGATTGACTGTACATGGTTTCGGAGTTACAAGTTTAGCGTCCGCTTTGGTGATCGCTTCCCGTATCGTACCAAATCTCACAGAATTAACTAACAACTGCGGTTGATTTCTTCCTGTAACCAAGGATCAACTTCTTGTCCGTCTCGTCGCCGTAATTCAATACTAATCAGGGTTTTGACCTTAGCATTGGGGGGGGTGGGTTGGGGATGAAATAGGATCTCGTAAGCATTGGGATCTTCATTTTGTTCCCGTAACCAATCTTGTACTTTGATGGCGCAAAAAAAGGATTGTCCTTGGTCGAACATTTGGGAAATCTGCATTTGTAAGGTATGGGGATTAATTCTCGACATAGGAATTCAATTAGGGATTTTAAAGACTCTTTTCAATCTAACAAACTAGATTGAAGGGTTGTTAAATATTTACATTTTTTAATGGCTGTTTAAGTTTAAAGATAATTGTTGGATCTCTGGTAATTTAACTGATAAGTGCTCATTAAGTTGATAATTTCTGATAAATAGCTCGTTGCCTTTACTGGCGGTTTTTTGTTGATAGTTATTCATGCCATATTGTAATTGCCAAGGGATAATCATAAAGTTTTCAAAATAATTTCTGATTTCTGGAGAATCATCATAAGTAATTAACCATTGATGTGAACATTTTGCCATTGCCTCGGCAAATTCTCCATGATTAAAGGAAGTATGTAAGTTTCCATCTTTTCCATAAAGTCTAGATTTGGTTGCTGCTAAATAAGGGGGATCTAAAAAAATAAAGACATCTTTGACTTTTTCCTTAATAACTTCACGATAATCTAAATTAGTAATGTAGATATCTGGGAGAATATTTTTTAAATTTTCTAAGCGGTTTATTGATGATTCAGTAAATCTTGTATGAAACGCTGATTGAGAAAATCCTCCTGATTCAACCGTACCGGAAAAAGTAATTCTGTTTAAAATAAAGAAACGAATTGCTCTATCAAAATCGGATAATTCTGTTACGTCAACCTTGGTTAATTCTGCAAACAGTTTTTTGCCATCTGTACGGGTTAATTTGATTTCTCGAAGGTTTGTTACTAATTCTTGTAAATTGGATTGAGCAAATTTCCAAAACAAGTATAATTCTGGGTTTAAATCGTTAATCCAAATCTTAAGATCAGGTTTAATTTGTTTTAGATAAATAAAGACTGAACCCCCACCAACAAAAGGTTCTCGATATTCAGTAAAATTTTGAGGAAGTTGCTGTTCAATTTGTTTAATTGCTCTTGATTTTCCACCAGGATAACGTAAAGGACTTTTAATCATAGTGTTTTACAAAAATATTTATTAAGAAAAGTCTAAACTTAATTGAATGTGATTGACTGACGTTTCTGAGTCTTGAATTTTGACTTTTAAGTTAAGATATTCTTCAAACCAAGGTTCGGAACTTCCTGGGGATTTTTGATCTCTTAATAACCATTGTTGAAAGACTTCCTCTCGGCCATCATTGGGGGTGACAACTTGATAGACTCGAACTCGTTTTTGCTCAATCTTTTGAGTACAAATTCCGGTCAAACCATAACCAATTTTATCTAATAAACGTCTAATAATTGTAATGGGACTGGCATTTTTGGCAATACCAATTCCCATGATCGTTTTGATATCACTGCGGTTATTAATAGCGATTTCTGATAGTTTAATCAGATCAGGATCTCTATTAATTAGTCGTCGCTGAATATCCCTTAATAAAATTGGAATACCTAACACCTCCATTGTACCAATAATTGCTCCCAGTTGGCAACCATTAAAATCGGGTAAAAATACGCCACCTTGGCCTTGTTCAATTAATTTTCTGGCCACAATTGTATCTCTATCTGCGAGATAATTACGTCCCATTGTTAAGAAGTAATGAATTCTGAGTTTTTGATACCAACCATCATCATCTAAGGCCACTAATTGAGGGGTAACAGGAACACAATATCGTCTTTGTAAATCATATTTTTTAAGCGCACGACGTTCTTTATTTGTTTTGATTAGCCGTTTTTTTAAGGTTTGATATTGTTGATCACTCAACTCTTTTATTTTGGAGATTGCTTCACATTCTGCTTGATAGTTTTGTTCTTGTACTTGCTCAATAGTTTCGGTTAAATCATTAACCAAATCATGTTTCTTATCTTGTTTTTGCGACAGTTTTGTGATTTTGGGGGGTGGGTTAATCTGATGATTTAATGATTGAATAATACCTAAAATGGAGTCTCTATAATTAATCATTTGAGCATTTACTCTGACGGCCATTTTTGCCCAACAGAGTAGAGACTCTGCTTGAAATCCTGTATCTAAATCATCTAAATATTCTAAATCAGATTGTTGAAGTAGCCGAATATTTAACTGAGTTAACCGATGACCAGAAGTTAAAAGATTAGGAATAGAAGTTGAGCCATTTCCTACTTTATTAAACCCATAAGATGCTAACCAAAGATAACGGGGAATATTCTCCCGAATTCTCCCTAATGATTGACAGATGGAGGTAGGAGTTTGTATTCCTTGAGCTAAACACCAAACTGAGGTAAAATGTCCTTTGAGATCAATACTAACTCCTGTTTCAATGGAAGGACTGGTTAAGACAATATCATAGTTACCCAACACATCATTAAGGTTAGTTATACATTGATAAGCACCATGAGTAGGATCGGTTAAAGATTCAGAATCAATGCGAAGAATTTTAGCTGTTGAAAATTGTTTTTGTAAGTAAGATTCTAAGGTTTGTGTTCCCCATTTACTGCTTAATTTCTGGGCAGATAAACAGACAAAAGGTTTACCTCCCTGACGAATATGTTCAACTAAATCTTTGAGAAATCGTTTTGGGGTTGTTTCTGGATAACTATAAGCTTCCCATGCTTCTTTTTGCTTGGGTTTCCAATCGTTTTTGACAATAAATGGTTGTAAATTAATACCAGATAAAGTCATTAAATAGTCTAAAGAAATATCACTTAAATCTGCATCAGCAATCACGATTTTTCCCTGACCACCTAAGACATTTTGTATTAAAGTTTTCAAGGATTTAAGAATCGGAACACGATAATTATTACAGGTTTCCGAGTTTAAACCATGCCAAATTACTTGTTCAACTTCATCAATAATAACTAAGGCATCTTGCCAGTCATTAGGATTAAAATTTGCTTGAGAATTTTCATGTAAAGAGTCAATACATAACCCATAACCTAATTCTTTACTTAAGGGCTTTTCCAGAACTTCTGTAATATAAGGTAAGCCAAATCGTTGACAAATTTGCTCAACCAGTTTAATACGATGACCAATCACTAAAACTTTTTGATCTTGGGCGATCGCTTGGTTAACAATAGTTTCTAAAACTTGGGTTTTTCCTGTGCCAATCCCTGATTTAATGCCAATTAGTTTCGCAGTATTTGGAATAGGAAAAGGCTGAAGATAAGGACAGTTTACCTCAAGATTAGCAGGATAAGTTAATTGAGTTAATTCTCTGGCTTTCCAAGTCTCTAAAGGCAAGGCTTTTTGATATAATTCATCAAAAGCTTTTTGACCCTGATTAACAATAAAATCATCAACCCCTTTTCCCTGATCAGGACTCCAAGTAATCACTTTAACTTGACACCCCGTTTGATTTAATAAATAACCTAATTTTTTAATCGCAGCATTAACCGCTTTCATTGTATTTGGTTTACTATCTTGATCAAAAATAATATAAATAGTTCGTCCAAGGGTTGCCAACTTTTGTAATTGGGGAATAAGATGAGACCTACCAATGCGATTTCCTGCCTCATCTTTGGGGGTACGATAACCATTATTAATCCCAGGAAGGGCGATCGCTGCATAACCTGCCGTTAATAAAGCTCCCGCTTTTTTGGCCCCTTCTGTGATACAAAGGGGAATAGTAGGATGATCGATGACCCATTGCCAAAATCCTAAATCGGTTTGTGTCTCATCGATGATTTCTGAGGTAAAATTAACCTGATGCCTTTGTCCTAATTGTTCCCATAGGTGCAATGGAACTTTTAAGGCAAAAATTCCTGTCGGAGTTTGGGGCGGATGTTCATACTTAATCGGTTTATGGGCATCATAACTCAGACGAGGCTGATCGGGTTTAAAACACCCCCATAGGTCTTCATTTCCTGTGATCACATCAACACCGGAACACCACCAACCCCCTTGTTCTGTGTGTTCATAACGCTTTAAGATGGTATCATTAACTCTGCCATCATTTCGTCGAGGAAGTGCCTCAGAATAGAGCAAATATTCGGAAGGAGAAGTCCCCGCTAAAGCGGTGACGTTAAGTGCGATCAGTTGTGCATCGACACAACTATTTAACCATTCTTGTTGATGGTTCATACTTCCTTCTCCTTCCAATTAAATTAGGGCAAACTCTATATGTAGCGTTTGGATCTTTTATCTTAGAAGAAAGACTCTAAATATGGAAGATACTAATGAACTATTTTGCTTAGCTCATTGACTTACCGTTGATATTATCGAAAATACTGGTAATTGCTGAGGGTTCTGTTAAGGATAGAAAACATCCATAGGGAATTGGGAGACAAACTTTAAATACCTTGATACACTAAACTTATAGGCTGATTGTCAGTAAAATCTTTTAAAACCAACCCTTAAGCTTAATTATCTTTGGCCATACCATTAATGATCTCTATTTACATTCTCACCTATAACGAACAAGTTGATATTGCGGAGTGCATTGAGTCCGTCATTGACCTCTCGGATGATATCATTGTCGTCGATTCCTTTAGCAGCGATCGCACTCTAGAAATTGCCTCACGTTATCCGGTTCAAATTGTACAACATAAGTTTGAAAGTCATGGAAAACAACGAACTTGGATGCTAAAAACCATCCCCACCAAACATAACTGGGTTTATATTCTCGAAGCAGATGAACGCATGACCCCTGAATTATTCGCTGAATGTGTCGCTGCGAGTCAACATAAAGAAGCTGTAGGTTATTATGTGGCAGAACGGGTTATTTTCATGGGTCAATGGATTCGTCGTAGTACCCAATATCCCCGTTATCAAATGCGTTTGTTTGAGAAAGGAAAGGTCTGGTTTGCCGACTATGGCCACACTGAACGGGAAGTTTACACCGGCCCTGTGAGTTTTCTCAAAGAAACTTATCCTCATTATACCTGTGGTAAAGGGTTAAGTCGTTGGATAGAAAAACATAATCGTTATTCTACTGATGAAGCGAAAGAAACCCTTTATCAATTACAACAAGGAGGGGTTAATTGGAAACAATTACTTTTTGGGTCTACCGAAGTTGAACGACGACGGGCCCTCAAAGATTTATCCCTAAGAATGCCTTTTCGTCCGATTGTTCGTTGGTTTTATATGTATTTTATTTTAGGGGGAATTTTCGACGGAAAAGCAGGATTTGCTTGGTGTACCTTACAAGCTTTTTATGAATATCTGATCCTCTTAAAAGTCGATGAATTAAGGGAAACAAATCTAGAGTCACCCTATCCTAATTCTCTTAAATATCCTAATACGGAAGAACCTTCTAATCAATCAGAATCCTTATCTTTGTAGTGCCAATTTTGGTTATAAATTAACCTCCTGCCAGAATTGCAATTCTAACAGGAGGTCTGAGGGACTTCAGCCGTTTAATTCACTGCCTAACGTCCTGGTTGATGGGTGACAATTTTGCGATCGCTGCCACTCCGCTCAGGATTACGATTATACTTTGAGCTATTTTTGTTAGACTTACGTTTAATCAAGGGTTTAGGCGCAGTTGCATCTGGCACTTCCCAATCAGTCTTCATCCAGTTGGGACAATCTTGATCATAAATCATCTGTAAGGCGGCAGCGGCGATCGCTTGGGGATCATATTCCGCACTCAATTCTCGGACTAAGGGTAAGAAAGAAGCCATCCGTTCCCCGGCCAAGGAATCTTTAATGCGTTTTTGCAGTTTCTCTAGACGTTTTGCTTCTACCTGAGAACGACTGGGAATTTGGCTGGTTTCTAACTGTTGACGCACACGCCGTTCAATTTGACGCACCATGCGACGATCAATCGGTTCAATGATAGAAATAGCGGTTCCTGTCTTCCCGGCCCGTCCTGTCCGACCAATGCGGTGAATATAGGTTTCACTGTTGTCGGGTAAGTCATAGTTAATGACATGACTTAAGTTTTCTACATCTAAGCCCCGCGCTGCAATATCTGTCGCTACGACTAACCTGATTTTTCCGTCTCGGAAGCGATGCACTAACCGTTCCCGTTGGGACTGACTGAGGTTGCCATGATATTCATCAACGCTATGACCCACTTCTTGTAATTTGCTGGTCAATTCAGAGGCGGTTTGCTTCGTCCGTACGAAAATAATGGCAGACTCAGGGGATTCTATTTCGAGAATAGGCTGCAAAGCTTTGAGTTTTGACCATCCTCTGGGAACGGCATAGAGATGTTGGTCAATTTTGGTGGGGGCCGCTTGGGGTTGTTCTACGGCAACGGTAACAGGAGATTTAAGAAACTGATTGACTAATTCCCGAATTTCTCTGGGCATGGTGGCAGAAAAACAGGCTGTCTGACGACTGTCTGGAGTTCTCTTTAAAATCGTCTTGACATCATCAATAAAGCCCATACTGAGCATTTCATCTGCTTCATCGAGAACGGCCCAACGCAGGCAATCTAAGACCAGTTTTTTCCGTTCTAATAAATCAATAACCCGTCCTGGGGTTCCCACAACAATTTGCACCCCTTTTTCTAAGCTGCGAATTTGCCGTTCAATGGACTGACCGCCATAAACCGTTAGGATATAGAGTCGGCGTTCTGTAGAAAAGTCTTTGAGGGCTTCTGCTACTTGTTGGGCCAGTTCACGGGTGGGGGTTAAAATTAGGGCCTGAACATTGGGATTTTTGATGTCAATTTTTTCAAGGATAGGCAAGGAATAAGCTGCGGTTTTTCCTGTTCCTGTTTGAGACTGCCCTAAAATATCATGGCCTTCTAAAACTAAAGGAATTGCTTTTGTTTGAATTTCGGTAGGTTGCTCGAACCCTAGGGTTTCTAATTGCTTGGCGCGGACATCAGATAAGCCTAGGTCTTGGAAAGAAATGGTCATAAGAAATGTTACGTTGTAAGTTTACTTTGAAGTTAATAGTATCAGTGCAATGCAGTTAGAATCAGGATACAGGGTCCTTAAACTGCTTAATATTTTGGCTTATTCTAGCATAAGTTACGATTTGTTTCCACTGATGTTTTTACTGACGGATATTTTGTCATTTAGACAACTTTTCCATACAGATCATAGATATCGGCATCGGTAATTTGAACGGGGATAATTGAATTTAACTGGGCTTCTCCCTCCACATAAATTAGCCCGTCAACTTCAGGAGCAAATCGGGCTGAACGCCCAATATATTGTGCTGTTTTTGGGTTTTCTTGTTCAATTAATACCTCCACAGTTTGACCAACATAAGCTTGATTTTTCTTAAGGGAAATAGGTTGCTGTTTTTCCATTAAATAATTACATCTTTCTTGAGCAATTTCTGACGGCACTTGATTGGCCATCCCATAAGCTGGGGTTTCTTCTTCAGGGGAAAAGGTAAAGACTCCCACGTGATCGAATTCGTGACGTTCGACAAAGTTGACTAAATGCTCAAAATGTGCTTCAGTTTCCCCTGGAAATCCGACAATAAATGTGGTTCGCAAAACGGCATCAGGAATTGCTGTTTTGAGTTGTTCAATAATTTTATCGTTGACCTGTCCTTGCCAGGGACGATTCATCGCTCTTAAGATCTCAGGATGGGAATGTTGTAAGGGTAAATCAAGATAGGGTAGGATATTAGGCGTTTCCTGAATGGCTGCGATGACTTTGGGGGTTAATCCCGTGGGATAGGCATAATGAATGCGAATCCAAGGAATATCAACTTTTCCTAAAGCCCGAATGAGTTCGGCCAGTTTCGGTTCCCCATAGAGGTCTAAGCCATAATTCGTGGTAATTTGGGAGATGAGAATGATTTCCTGAACTCCCTGCTCGGCCAGTTGTTGGGCTTCTGTGACAATGGATTCGATGGAACGTGATCGCTGATTTCCTCGGAGATGGGGAATAATACAAAAGGCACAACGGTAATCACACCCTTCAGCGACTCTTAAATAGGCCACCCCTTCGTTAGTGGTACGGTAGCGGGGTATGGTTTCATCGGCAATAAATTCGGGATTTTGAGAGACTTCTGTGACTCTTTCCCCTGTCTCCACCCGTTGAATGATGTCAACAATTTTTTGATAGTCTCCTGTTCCCACCAAGGCCACAGCTTCGGGTAACTCTTCGAGTAATTCCCCTTGGAAATGCTGAGCCATACAACCAGAAATGATAATCTTTTTGTTGGCTTCTGCTAGTTCCACTAAAGTCCGAACGGACTCCTCTCTGGCTTCCTGAATAAAGCTACAGGTATTAACAATGACGTAATCAGCTAGTTCTTCGTTAGCATCTACCGAATATCCTGCTTGCGTTAGCAAGCCTAGCATATGTTCTGAATCAATGCGGTTTTTCTCACAACCGAGGTGGGAAATCGCTATAATTGGCTTGTTGCCCATGTATTATTTGGTTTTACCCCTTGTCTTCCACTGGGGCGAAAAACCAAGCTAATCCTCTGGCATAGCCTTTTGGCTAAGAATAATGAGTCGGATACTGGCTTGCCCCTTTTGTACTCTTAAATTATCTTAACAGATTTTCTTCCCGAAGAAAAGCCCTTGAGGAAAATTCTTTGAGAATTTGAGCGAACCAAAAATAAACCCACCTGAAAAGGCGGGTTATACTCATAAAAATGATGAATCTGTAACTATTGAGGCCCTAGTCCAACTTTAGGGGCATAAACAGCGCGATCGCCTAATTCTTCCTCAATGCGTAACAGTCGGTTATACTTAGCAACCCGTTCACTACGACACAGAGAACCTGTTTTAATTTGTCCGGCGCGAGTGGCCACTGCTAAGTCAGCAATAGTCGTATCTTCCGTTTCCCCAGAACGATGAGAAATCACCGAACGATATTGATAACGAGTCGCTAACGCAATGGTTTCCAGGGTTTCCGTTAAGCTGCCAATTTGGTTAAGTTTAATCAGGATGCTATTACCCACCCCCATATCAATGCCTTTTTGCAGACGAGTGGGGTTAGTGACAAATAAATCATCGCCCACTAACTGAATGCGAGATCCCAAAGTATCCGTGAGAATTTTCCAGCTATCCCAGTCATCCTCTTGTAAGCCATCTTCAATGGAAATAATCGGGTATTGATCCACCAATTTCGCTAGATAATCAATAAATTCTTGAGGAGAATGGGCTGAACCATCATAAACATATTGTCCCTCCTTGTAGAATTCACTAGAGGCGACATCCATGGCCAAAGCGACTTGTTCCCCTGGTTTGTAACCTGCCTTTTCAATGGCTTCAATCAGTAAATCTAGGGCTTCTTGGTTTGATCCCAAGTTAGGGGCATAACCCCCTTCATCACCCACCCCAGACAGCAATTTCCGTTCTTTTAACACTTTACTGAGGGAAGCAAAGACTTCTGCACCCCATCTGAGTCCTTCGCCAAAAGAATCAGCCCCCACAGGCATAATCATAAACTCTTGGAAGTCTACGTTATTATCGGCATGACTTCCCCCGTTGATCACGTTCATCATGGGAACGGGTAAGATATTGGCTAAGGGGCCACCGAGATAACGATAAAGAGGAAGTGCCAACTCATCGGCGGCGGCTTTAGCAGTAGCTAAGGAAACCGCTAAAATAGCATTGGCCCCTAATTCTTTCTTATTAGAAGAACCATCCCGATCAATCATTTTCAGGTCAATGGAGGTTTGATCAAAAGCATCCATTCCGATGACTTCGGGGGCAATTTTTTCTTTGACGTTACGAACCGCAGTTAAAACCCCTTTACCACCGTAGCGTTTGGGGTCTTCATCGCGCAATTCGTGGGCTTCAAAGCTTCCTGTAGATGCCCCACTGGGAACCTGGGCGATACCAAACGCGCCTGTTTCAAGCAGCACTTCAGCTTCAATGGTGGGACGGCCGCGAGAGTCTAAGATTTCTCTAGCGGTAATGGCTTCAATGGAAACGACGGGTTTGTTTAGCATGGATTAACTATCTCCAAAATAGGGAAATAAGACTACTGAGCAAGATCAATACCAGTAATTCGACTATTGTTATCGAATATAAAGAAAAATGTTCTAATTCCCTTTTGGAATTTGGCCTCAACCACCACAATATTTGATTGATCAACGCTGGAACTAGAAAGCACATCTATGTTGTCTATGCGTTCAAAGAGTCCACTTTCCTGTTGAATTTTTTGCCAAGAGGTTTGGAGTCGCGTGGGAAGAATTTCTGTTTTGAGGGTAGGGTGTAAGTATCCTCTGGCCCGAGCAAAATCATTGGCGGCTACAGCATTTACAACAATTTGGGCAATTTCATCAACGGAGGCTACATTGGGAAAATTAACACCGACAATATCCCCTTGTTGATTGAAGGTGATGATAAATTCATCGGTTTTACTATTAAATTGCGTTTCCACTACTACAATATTGGCGTTAATAGTAGGAATGACACGATAACCGACAATTTTTTTGACGGGGCCTGTTACCTCAATTAAATTCGCCCAAATCTCTGCCATCTGGTCGGCCGTTAATTCAATCGCCAAATCGCGGCTCAATAAACGTCTTGCGTCTTCGTACTTTTCCTGAGTCAACAATTCAATGACTTGAGCAGATTTCTTTTTTAAGGCCTCCTGATCTACTTTATCACCGGACTGCACCACTTGAACAGGAGGCGGAGGGTTTAGCTTGGTTTGTGCTTTCGCTGGTAATGCGCTAATGGTACTCACTAGGGTTAAAACCAATAAGGGAAGTCCTGTTTGCTTTAGTGTTAAAGACCAATTCATCTAACTTTTATACTCCTCAACCATCCGGTTATCATATTGAACCCAGTTTTTGTCTGGTTAGGAATGCCCCTGTCTATTTTACGGGGGATTGTCCCTGAGTTCTAGAACGAAAAAAGATTTATCCAAGTTCCTTAACAATTGACTCAGATTTGTCGGGGTAATGGCGATCGCTTATTTTTGGGAGTGTTACTATAGCGCAATAGTTACAACAGGCGATCGCCTTAATTTCGTTTATGTTAATATGAAAGCAAGCCGTTTAAATGCTTAATAATTAATTCTATGGTTTCTCAACTAGAAAGCCTTAATAAATCAGAAATTATTTATCCTGAAAGAGATGGCAATCCTCTGTCGGATAATACGGTTCAGTTAATGAACATCAACGGGCTGAACAATTAGCAGTAAAATTAAGAGAATTAGGCATTAATCCAGAAGAAATTTGATAGGATTTAACAGTGTTAAACCCCTACAAAAAAAACATAGGGGCATAATACCATTATGCCCCCAAACTAACAGGAATTAACCCTTAACTCCCTAACTCAAAAACAAACTACCCCACCATCCCTAAGACAACGATAACCCTAACCAGATACGCAAAGATTGTTCTAATTTTTCTGTATCAGCATTCACAAATTGACCAACTTTTTTAATAATTAAACTCTGATGAATAGTATAAATTCCTCTTTTAACGGCAGTTTCTACATTTAATCCAGCATTTTTCCAGTCAGATAAGATAAATTCTCCATCAAGAAGGGAGTGAGTTTTGCTGGTTAAGGGAGTTATAAAAACATCTTGGGAGGAATGGGAGACACTAACAACTACTGCTGGTCTAATTTTCGTGCTAGATAAGTCAGAAAAGGGATAACGGACGAGAATAACCTCATTTTTGTAGTAACTCGCCATAGATGTCATCCTCTGAATTATCCCAAATAGCATCTAAGGAAACTTGACTGGTATTTGTCCAAAATTGTTGATCTTCGTCTGGTAATAAAGTAACAATCACTTTTGCCCCTTCAGGCAGTTCAAAGGGTTCTAATAGTTCAATTTTTCCTTGTTTTACTGTTGCCCAAATCGTTTGTAACATGGGTTATTTAAGGTTCAATTATTTCTGATTTATTATGACATATCTCCCAAAACCCGTAGGGGCATAATGGTATTATGCCCACTAATAATCATTAAAGTCCCCCTTGGTAAAGAGGATTTAGGGGGATCTAACCCCGTTTAACCCGCTTATTCAATAATAAACCACTACCGACCATTGCTAAAGCTACAATGGTACTGGGTTCAGGGGTTGTCGCTGAGGGGGCAACTCCTTGATCAAATGCAACTTCACCTATTTGAGTGAAGACGGCGCCATTATTAGCAAGAATATTCAAATGAATAAACTGACTTGTCGCATCGGTAAAATCAATAACTTGAACAGATCCATCGATTGCAGTAGAGGGATTGAAAGTTCCGAGAGAGGTTGTTCCCCCATTACCAAAATTTCCATCATCATCGGAAAATAACTCAAAACTACTGATATTCTCATTAGCAGTAACACCTGCCCAGTATGCTAATCTTGCGGTTGTTAAAACACTACCAAGATCGTAAGTCAGAACACCTGTTGTTTGATTGAAAAAACTTTGCGCTACATTACCGAAACCTGAATGAGTGGGATTACCTGCAATATAAGTATCAAAATCAGTTATACCATTGACATAACCCGAAGATAAACCACTCTGATTGATGCTATTTGATAGAGGAAGACTACCAAAGCCAATACCACTTGAAGATGCGCTAGTAGGTTGAACGATTACCCCTGCTTGGGCAGATTGAGCGATTGCACTTACCCCAAGGGTGGCTACAGCCAAAGCCGTTGACAAAAAAAGTTTATTCATCATGAAATTCTTGAGAACTTACCGAAAAAGCCCCTAAACTGTACCCCCCCGCTCATTTTGTCAAGTATTGTTCAATTTTATTAATAAATACTTCCAATTTCTGTGGTTTGCAGGATTTTTGGGAGTGTTACTATAGCGCAATAGTTAATGAGACAGAAATTTCGACTATACCTTCTATAATTAACTTCACTAGGTATTAACAAGAGAAATAACAGCCATGCTCAAAAGTTATGACGTTACCATAGAAGGCGATCACATTAAGTGGCTAGGTGAAAAACCCAAAGTAAGGGCAACTCGTGCCATTATTGTGATTGAAGAAGAAAGCTTATTGTCCTCAACTCCCAAGCGAACAACCCCTGCTCATTTAATCGGTCAAGGGAAAACATTAGGGGATATTGTTAGTCCTATAGTGGATCAAGAAGATTGGGAATGTCTTAAATGATTGTTCTTGATACTCATATTTGGTTTTGGTATATTAATGAAAGCTTTGACCAGTTTCCTTTAGAATGGATAGAGAAAATTCAATTAGCAGAGCGAGTAGGAGTGTCATCAATTTCTTGTTATGAAATTGTTTTAGCTCATAACAAAGGTCGTTTAGAAATCAATATGGATGTTCAACAATGGCTCATAGATTCTTTAGAGCCTTCAGGAATTGAATTGTTACGCTTGACACCAGAAATTGCAGTGAGAGCAGTTAATTTATCTCCTATTCATAAAGACCCATTTGATCGCATAATTATGAGTACGGCCTTAGAATATCAAGCAAAATTAGCTAGTATTGATGGCTTATTTCCCCAATATCCCGAACTAAAGAATTATCTTATGTCATTTTAAGTACGAATTATCCTTTGGATATTCCGTAGGGGCATAATACCATTATGCCCACCAATAATAGTCAAAGTCCCCCTTTGTAAGGGGGATTTAGGGGGATCTAACCCCGTTTAACCCGTTTAACTCTAAGCTGCTTTATTTTTCTTTTGAGCTAATTTACGCTTGAAAGCGGTACCAAAACTAATAGCAGCACCTGCACCTAAAATGGTTAGGGGTTCGGGAACGGCAGAATAGGTAAGGGTTGAACTATTGGAGTCATTAACACCACTCAATGTACTAGCAGTACCGACAACGTTTAAGAAAGTACCAACACCAGGAAAATTCAAAACGAGTGCCTCTGTAGCACTTCTAGCCAAAAATGAACTGTTTAAGGCATCAATTGTGCCACCAGCGACAGTAAAACTATTTGCATTTACTGAGGGAAAGTTTGCCAAAACATCAAAGGGGGTAGTATATCCCAATGCAGCAGGTGCTGAAGTAACGAAAACAGAAGTAGCGGCAAAAGTTCCATCCCCATCAGGTAATTCAATGGTTCCTTCAACTATACCGTTAACAGCACCATTAACATTACTGAAAGAGAACCCAAAGGTTGCCGCATTGGCCACATTAGCAGAACCAAAAACCGAAGCAACAGACAATACAGTTGCACCAGCAAAGGCAGTTGACAGAAAAAGTTTGTTAAGCATGAAATTCTTGAGAAATTACCAAAAAATCTCTCAAATCCCACCCCCTCCCGCTCATTTTGTCAAGCTTTATTCAGTTTTCTTAATAAATACTTCCAATTTCTGGGTTTTACAGGACTTTTTGGGAGTCTTACTATAGCGCAATAGTTAGAGGGAAAGATACTATAATGTAGGTTGAAAATCTGATCAATACAGCAATTCTTCGAGATTGTAGGGACAGTGATCGGGTAAATCAATACCGTATTCCAAGGCAACTAGACTAACAGCATCTTGATAAATTTCCTCTAAGTCTTGTGAGAGTTTAGGTTTCATACTGGGTGAAATCTTGCGTTTTATGCCGATTTTGAAAGCTTGTATCTCAACTTGCCATTTTTTATAACATTCCTCTAAAGGGGTGTAGTCGATTTTAAGGCGATGTTCAATCTGTCTCATCAGAAGACTAGACACAGCACTATAATCACTACGTCCCAAAGATTCAATCTCCTCGATAATGTTTTCCCAGTCTAAATTGTCTAAATTTCGCTCTCTTAACGCTTTAACTTGCTCTATAGTCCATTGATAGTAATCTTTTTGGTAGGTTTCTGTTTTTATCACTCGACTCATAAGTTAAACTCCTGTCAGAATTATTTTTTCTGATGTCCTCTAGTTGGACATAAGAGAACGATTTTATGTAACTGCTTTTCTTAAGTTAAGATATTTTTTATAATAAACCTCAATCCTTAATCTGCGACTCTTTCACCTCCATGAATAGTACCTTCCTCAACTACTTAAAAAGTCCTAAACGCCCTGTACTCGTGTTTGACGGTGCAACAGGGACCTCCTTACAAACCCAAGATTTGACCGCAGACGACTTTGGGGGACCCGAATATGAAGGATGTAATGAATATTTAGTGCATACGAAACCAGAAGCGGTGGAGAAGGTGCATAGAGGGTTTTTGGACGTAGGTGCAGATGTGATTGAAACGGACACCTTTGGGGGAACATCTATTGTCCTTGCAGAGTATGATTTAGCTGATAAGGCTTATTATCTCAACAAAAAAGCGACAGAATTAGCGAAGAAACTAGCCCAAGAATATTCTACCCCCGAAAAGCCCCGTTTTGTGGCGGGTTCTATGGGGCCAGGGACAAAGTTACCAACTTTAGGTCATATTGATTTTGATACCCTTAGAGACGCATATATAGAGCAAGCAGAGGGGTTATATGATGGGGGTGCAGATTTATTAATCATTGAAACTTGTCAAGATGTACTGCAAATTAAGGCAGCTTTAAACGCAGTAGAAGCCGTTTTTGAGAAGAAAGGTGATCGCTTACCGATTATGGTTTCTATTACTATGGAAACGATGGGAACGATGTTAGTAGGAACAGAAATTAGTGCAGCAGTTGCTATTTTAGAACCTTATAATATTGATATTTTGGGACTCAATTGTGCAACGGGTCCCGAACAAATGAAGGAACATATAAAATATTTATCGGAACATTGTCCTTTTATTGTTTCTTGTATTCCTAATGCGGGTTTACCTGAAAATGTTGGGGGACAAGCTCATTATCGTTTAACGCCGATAGAATTAAAGATGGCGTTAATGCACTTTATTGAAGATTTGGGAGTACAAATTATTGGGGGATGTTGTGGTACTCGTCCTGATCATATTAAAGCATTATCAGAACTTTCTCAAGAATTAACGCCCAAAGAACGTCATCCGATTTATGAACCTTCTGCTGCTTCAATTTATAGCACACAACCCTATATTCAAGATAATTCCTTCTTAATTATTGGTGAAAGATTAAACGCCAGTGGTTCTAAAAAATGCCGTACTTTATTAAATAAAGAAGATTGGGATAGTTTAGTCTCTTTAGCTAAATCTCAAGTAAAAGAAGGGGCGCACATTTTAGATGTTAACGTGGATTATGTGGGCCGAGATGGGGTACGAGATATGCACGAATTAGCCTCTCGTTTGGTTAATAATATTACCTTGCCTTTAATGCTAGATTCCACAGAATGGCAGAAAATGGAAGCAGGTTTAAAGGTTGCTGGTGGTAAATGTATTCTTAATTCTACTAACTACGAAGATGGAGAAGAACGCTTTTTAAAAGTGTTAGAAATAGCCAAGAGATACGGTGCAGGTGTTGTAGTTGGAACCATTGATGAGGAGGGAATGGGGCGTACTGCTGATAAGAAGTTTGAGATTGCAAAACGTGCCTATAATGCAGCCATAGAATACGGACTTGCTGCCCATGAAATCTTCTTTGATCCGTTGGCGTTACCAATCTCTACAGGGATAGAAGAGGACAGAGAGAACGGAAAAGCGACTGTTGAAGCCATAAAACGCATTCGAGAGGAATTACCAGGATGTCATATTCTCTTAGGTATTTCTAATATTTCCTTTGGCTTAAATCCTGTGGCGCGACAGGTCTTGAATTCAGTGTTTTTATATGAAACAATGCAGGTAGGTTTAGATGGGGCAATTGTTAGCGCAAATAAAATTTTACCCTTAGCAAAAATAGAAGAAGATCAGCAAAAAGTATGTCGAGACTTAATCTATGATTTACGAGAATTTGATGGGGATATTTGCACTTATGATCCTCTGACAAAGTTAACAGAATTATTTGCAGGGAAAACCACCAAAAAAGATCCTTCAACTACGGCTAATTTACCCATTGAAGAAAGACTAAAACAGCATATTATTGATGGGGAACGGTTAGGGTTAGAAGATGCTCTCAAAGCAGCTTTAAAACAATATCCACCTCTTGATGTTATTAACATCTTTTTATTAGATGGAATGAAGGTTGTAGGGGAGTTATTTGGATCAGGACAAATGCAGTTACCTTTCGTGTTACAATCTGCACAAACTATGAAAGCTGCTGTTGCTTATTTAGAACCTTTTATGG
Source organism: Crocosphaera sp. UHCC 0190 (assembly GCF_034932065.1). Taxonomy (NCBI): domain Bacteria; kingdom Bacillati; phylum Cyanobacteriota; class Cyanophyceae; order Chroococcales; family Aphanothecaceae; genus Crocosphaera; species Crocosphaera sp. UHCC 0190. The sequence goes on along the minus strand of NZ_JAYGHP010000001.1, from coordinate 286,788 downwards.
ATAAGGAGGAAGGGGACAGCAATGATAGTGGAAAAGGTAAGTTTCTCATTGCAACAGTTAAGGGAGATGTTCATGATATCGGTAAGAATTTAGTTGACATTATTCTCTCAAATAATGGCTATAAAGTTATTAATTTAGGCATTAAACAACCTGTTGAAAACATTATCCAAGCTTACGAAGAACATAAACCAGATTGTATTGCTATGAGTGGTTTATTGGTGAAATCAACAGCATTCATGAAGGATAATTTACAGGTATTTAATGAGCGAGGAATCAATATTCCGGTAATCTTAGGCGGTGCCGCATTAACTCCTAAATTTGTCTATGAAGACTGTCAAAATACTTATCAAGGTAAAGTTGTTTATGGAAAAGATGCTTTCTCTGATCTACATTTTATGGACAAATTAATGCCAGCAAAATCAGCAGAAAGTTGGGACAATTTACAAGGATTTTTAGGAGAATTTACCAATAATAATAGTTTATTCCAAGAAGAAAGAGCAGAAAAAGCAGCCACGCAATCTTCTGAAGAAAATGGCAAAAATTCAACCTCAGAAACGCCAGCAGTCATCGATACAGAACGTTCTGAAGCTGTCGAATTAATAGAACCTGCGACACCACCTTTCTGGGGAACGAAGTTATTAAAACCAGAAGAATTTGATTTAACTGAAATTTTCTGGTATTTAGATTTACAAGCATTAGTAGCAGGTCAATGGCAATTTCGTAAACCAAAAGAACAGTCACGGGAAGAATATGAGCAATTTTTGAGTAAGAAAGTTTATCCTATTTTAGAGGAATGGAAACAAAAAGTTATCACGGATAATCTCTTACATCCTACGGTAATTTATGGTTATTTTCCTTGCCAGTCTCAAGGCAATAACTTGTTAATTTATGCTCCAGAAATCATCCAAAATTCAGATAATAAAATACCAGAAAATTTAGATCCAATTTGGATATTAGAATTTCCCCGTCAAAAATCTGGCCGTCGTCTCTGTATTGCGGACTTTTTTGCCTCCAAAGAATCCGGGTTAACAGATGTATTTCCGATGCAAGCAGTGACAGTAGGGGAAATTGCCACAGAATACGCTCAAAAACTCTTTGCAGCGAATGATTACACCAATTATCTGTACTTTCATGGGATGGCCGTTCAAACTGCCGAAGGGTTAGCAGAATGGACACACGCCAAAATACGCCGAGAATTAGGATTTGCAGACAAAGAACCCGATAATATTCGAGAAATGTTACAACAGCACTATCAAGGTTCCCGTTACAGCTTCGGATACCCTGCTTGTCCTAATATTCAAGATCAATATAAACAACTAGAATTATTAGGCTGCGATCGCATTAAAATGTATATGGATGAGAGTGAACAAATCTATCCTGAACAGTCTACAACGGCAATTATTACCTATCATCCCGTGGCTAAATATTTTAGTGCTTAGGTTCGTAGTAAGCCCTTTAGGGCTAAAAAGGGGCTAAAGCCCTTATTTTAGTCCTAAAGGGCTTACTACAAAACCCAATCATCTTATACACTAAGTTATACATACAATTTAATAAAATCGTGTTATTTTGGTCAAACATTTATCTTTTGCGAGGAAACCATGATCACAAAAATCGCCAAAAAATTCGAGAAAGCGTCATGAAATGACGCTTTCTTATCCAATCACTTGTTAAATTGGAGGGGTTTTATTATAATTGTAAGTAGATAGTCATAATGAAAGTCACGAGAGAAAAGTTCGTCCTAAGGGATTTAGACCTTATGAAACAAAGCTTTTAATTCCTTTAGGAATTACGACAAACATTCGTTACCTCAATGTCGCCAAATATTTTAGACTAAGGGCTTGACAAACCCTAAATAAGTAAGGCATAATAATAAATGCACGTTACGGGGATATAACTCAGTTGGTAGAGTGTCACAATGGCATTGTGAAAGTCAGCGGTTCGAGTCCGCTTATCTCCATTTACAAAGTAAACTGGAAATCATCAACTAGCATTCCTGGAACCACAACCCCTCCTAAGCTGCGTTTTGAATAGGTATTTGTTTCAGGAATAAACTCTCGAAAATCGGTTAAATTGACTAAATTTTCTCCCCAAAACCGATACAAACTTTCATCAAATCTTAAGTTTTCAATAGGGGCAATAATCTCCCCATTTTCTACCCAGAAACAAGCATAACGAGTCATTCCTGTGATCCTTCCTCCTGTGCGATCACTCCAGTTTAAATAATGAAGATTAGAGACATATAACCCTGTTTTTAAGGTAGAAAGAATCTCATCTTTCCCTAGATTTCCTGTTGCTAATTCCGGTGATCGCAAACCTTCAAAACTATTGGCCCCATTCGATGTTAACTGATATTCTGAGGCAGTACGAGCATTAATTAAAGTATTAACTAACTTTCCTTCTGTAATAATCGGTAAAACTTCGGGAGCAATTTCTCCTAATTCATTAAATCTAGGAACTGTCCCTTTATTAAAGTTTTCTTGCAAGGAAAATTGAGGGGATAAACTATTACCTTGTTGTAATTTTAATAAAGCACTACCTCCCCGTCTTAGAGATGCTTCACTAATGCCTCCCCAAGATAACATACTAACTAAATCAGCAACCGCAGCAGGAGCAAAATAGGTTCGATAACCCCCAGGTTTAAGGGTTTTTGAGGGAGTTTCTAAAGCCAATAATTGAGTTTTAGATGTTTCTATTTGCTCTAAATATTGCTGTTGCTCCCAATTTTGTCCTGAAAAAGTGCCTTTAACAGCTTTTTCTGAAGGAGTAATCAAAGAATAGTCTAAAATGAAAGACTCAGTTGCAAACCAATGAAATTGACCCGCAGAATTTGCATTTCCTCGAATGACTTGGCCTGCGGTATAAATTCCCGTCATATCAATTTGAGAAACTGGGGGTAAAATCTCATTAACTACCTTTTCAGGAGGTAATAAAATTCCTGGATAAACATCTCGACTAGAACCACAATTTTCGGGTAAAACAATATGAGGATCTTTCGGTAATTGCGGTAATTCTTGACGCAAATAATCGAGGTTTTCTTTTCCTATTTTACTATCGGTGGGGACATCTCCCGTAAAGGGAAAGGCAGCATAGGCAGTTCTTTGATTAACGATTAAAGTGAGTTTAATGGTGCCATCTTTAACCATCCCTGTTTGTCGAACTTTTGCCCCATTAAATCGGATAAATTGGGTTTGTTCGCTACTAAGTTCAATCGATAGATGCTCATCTGTGTTTAGGGTGTTGATCAGATGGTCACAGAGTTGCTTAAAGCTAGATTCTAGATGTTCTAATTTTTGGGGGTTCATAAATTCAGTTATTAATCAGGAGTCCAAAATTGCAGTTGTTTAAAACTGCCAAAATCTCGATAATTTATTTTTTTTTCTTAACCCACTCCTCCAAAAACTTCAATATTATCAAATGCACAAACAGGGGAAGCATGACCGACACGAATTGCTTGGTTTGGTTCTCCTTTTCCACAGTCAGGAGTTCCATACATTCCCAGGGTTGAGTGATCTCCAAGTTGAGATAAACTGCGCCAAAATTGATTAGTAATACCTCGATAATTAGGGTTTTTCAAAGTTTGAGTTAACTTGCCATTTTCGATCAGTTTTGCATATTCACACCCAAACTGAAACTTATTACGATAATCATCAATTGACCAAGATCGATTAGACTCCATATAAACCCCAGATTCAATATTACTAATCATCTTATCAAAAGAAGTTGTCCCAGTTTCTAGGTTAATATTAGCCATGCGATCGATGGGGGCCCGATTCCAAGAAGAAGCACGAAAATTGGCCACACCTGGCACTTTTGCTCTAATTTGACTCTCTAAACTCCCTAAACCTCGTAATAACATCCCATCTTTAATTAAATATTCACGGGTGGCAATATTTCCCCCATCATCAAAGCGATAACTGGCAAATTCTCCTGATACGGAAGGGTCAAAAGTGACATTCATTAAAGGGGAACCATAAACTAAGTTACCAAAGTCTTCTAAATTGACAAAACTTGACCCTGCATAATTACGTTCATCTCCTAAAATGCGATCAAGTTCCAAAGGATGACCGATACTTTCATGTATTTGTAACATCATTTGGTCGGGGGCCAATACTAAGGTTGTTGTGGTTGTGGGGCAGTCTGAGGCCGATAATAATTCGACTGCTTGTTCCCCGATTTTTTGAGCGCGGGTTAATATTTCTGTTTCGTCTAAAATTTCCATTCCTCCTTGATAGGAATGGGCCGTCATTCCGTTATCAGTACGTTTTTGAATAATATTCCCATCTTGGGCCGTTGCAGTGCAGTCTGTCGTAATTAAAAGGAATTTTTGATAAGCATCTGATCCATTACTACTAACAAATTGAATTTCTGTTTCTAAAATCCGAGCGATCGCACTGGTACTAACAATTTTATCGGAAACTTTCAAGGTTTTATTAACCTTGAATAACAGATCATTAATGTCTTGGGGACTGAGAAGATCGAGGGGTTTTAAGTAGGGAGAATGATAAGTTCCCACAGCTTTAGGACGTTGTTCTACACTGAAAGGATATATCCCCCAAGCAGCAGCATTAACCGCTTGTTTATAGGCAATTTCAGCCGCAATTTTAATATTTTCTAGGGTAAGATGATTAGTGGCACAATAGCCAAATTGTCCCTTGGCTAAAACTTCCACCATCATCCCTTTAGTTTGAGTGCGTCCGTTGCTTTGGGGTTTTCCATCTCTAATATAACGTAGGGTAGAAGTTTCCGTGACTTGTCGCAACCCGATCCAATCTGCGGGAATATCAATTTTATTTAACCAGGTTTCTAAGGGTTCGGTCATGGATTTCAATAAGAGTAATTATTTAATTGGGATTATATCTCTCTTCTGTCACTCTAGGCAAAGGTAACTACCTGGCCAGAGGTGGCGGTTGCTTTAATTCGGGCTGATTCAGGCGATCGCCTTCTAGACTACTTAAACCCTAGAAGATTTATGTTACTAACAATGGTTTAAAGATCAATATAATTAAGATAGTCAAACTAAAAAGACTTAAAATAATTCCTAAAATAAAAGCGGAAGTCCACTGATAAATTAATTCAATTTTGTAAAAACCTGGAGCGAGTTTGAAGTCAATTGTCCCGTTGTTTGCTGTGTCTATAGGATGGGATTTTTGATTAACATATAGATGCCATGCAGGATAGTTATAGGTTCTGATATTGATCCTAGATTCTTTTTCTACATTAATCTCTAAAACTCGTTCATAACTTTTCCATTGTAAGAGTTCAATAGTTGCTTTTCCCTTAGTCACAGAAAATCGAGGTTGATTAGGGATAGGATCAGGAGAAGATAAACCATTATTAAGTAATGGACGATATTCAGAAACATCTTGTAGTGCTTCTGTATAACCTTCAAAAAGAGCTTTTCTCGTCGGTTCAAGATATTCTAAATTTGATCTGCCTGGGTTATGAAAGGTGACATATTTTCGAGAAATCTTATAAAAATACGCACTATTAGTCAATAAAATTACCATGATTATTGAGATTATTAATAATTTATTCTGTAACTTACACTGAGTAATACTACTAACTAAAATAGCACACAGAATAGCTTCTCCAAAGGAAAAAAGATGTAGTAAACGCCAAGGAGCTTGTATTTTTTGTAATAGGGAACTACTTGCCCAAATTGGCCAAGACCAAGAAGTCATTAAAAAAGCTGAAATTAACGAGAAAATAAGCCAGTATCGACTTTCTTCAAAACGTTGCTTATTATTTCGTAAAATTATTAAAGAAAGACTTCCTGCAATTACAATAGCTAGTAATTGTTGAATAAATATTTGAGAAAGTGATAAGTCAAATCGTGGGTTAACTAGAGGTAATCCAGCCCCAAACATCATATTCTTAAACCCTCCTCCCACATTTTTCATGCTATTAATATCGACTAAACGCTGTTCAACAATGACAGGGACTAAATAAAAGGATGCTAACCCTAACCCAAGGGCAATTGAAATGACATTTTTAATCACTATTTTCCAAGGTCGCCAGAGTAAAAATAGCAAAGTATAGGGTATCCAAACAATGGTACAAAGTAGTAAAGTTGGTAAATGAGTTAAGGCTAATATTGCCCAAGACAAAGCTAATGGAATACTCCATTTAGGATTAATCATCGCTTTTTCAGTTAACCCAAACCCTAGGGGAACCCAAGCGATACCAAAAGCCACAGAAATACTACCAATTTCATAAGTATTAAAAGCCAAATAAGGAGATGTCATATAGGCTAAAGCTCCTATTAAAGACGGAATTAATCCTAGTTTAATTCTGGCATAGAAATAAACATAAAGTCCTGACAAAAATAGGGAAAAACAAAATAAAAATATGATTGATTGCTCAACAGTTAAGCCAAACCATTTAAGACAAGATCCTAGATAATAAGTGAAAGGAGGATAAAAAACAAAAGTTGGGCTACCATAGCCATAGTTTACACTAGATAGCCAACGAGGATACCAAATTCCTTCAGCAAGCTGTTGAGAAAAATGCAATATCCATAGACTATGCCATCTGAGATCAGTCATGCCATTTAGTCCATCTTGAATCATCTTCAAATTGACAATTATGACTCCTAATACCAAAAGTAATATAATTAGAATTAGTTCAAGTCGGAGTAGATTAAAAGATTTTTGTTGATTATTATGCTTCATCTTAAGATTTTAATGACTGTAAACTTGGTTCTTAATCATTTTTTACACTACATAATCCTAAATAAATTGAAAGAATCTAATCTTTCTAACTTCTTTATATTGATTGCTTAAAGTGTAAGTATCAATTCAAAAGCAAAGAAGTAAATCACAATGAAAAACCAAACTAAAATGACTTTAGTCATAGCTTTACTGGGTATATTAGGTATTGGTAGCTTAGCACGAGCCGTTACGACAACACAAGTAAAATCTCCAGTTGCTGTCATTTCTTCACAGCATAAATCCTACCAAGTTGCAGAAGCAGCAGAAGGTGACGGAGATGGGGAAACTGATGATGATTCTCAAGAAAAACAAGAATCAGCTAATTTACAATCTCTTGCTAAAATTAGTCCCCAACAAGCACAACAAGCTGCTGAAAAAAATCTAGGAAGTCAAGCAACTAAAGTTGTATTAGAAAATGAAGACGGAAATTTAGTTTATTCTGTGATTATTGGAGAAAAAGATGTGAAAGTTGATGCGGGTAATGGTAAGATTCTCTATACTGATACCCCTCATAATGAAATTAATGAGAAAAACCGTCCTCAAAGTAGTATTCGCGTTTCTGAAGATGCCGGGGGAGATGGTGATGGTGAAATGAATGATGATGGTTAAACGTAAAACAATTAAAAATTATATAGCTTAACTCTGAAGGGTTAAGCTATATAAACAAACTCTGTCTGCACAGGCTTTTATTCGGCTGTGTAGACAGCCTTAGTTTTTGTAGTATGAGGCTTTAGCCTGTATAAAATTGTTGATTTTATCTATTTATTAAAAGAGATTATTATTTAATTAATTAATCGGTAAATATATGGTAAAACAGCTACCAATTCCTAACTGACTGGTGACAGTAATTGTTCCCCCATGATGTTTAACAATTGCTTGGACAATTGCTAGTCCTAAACCAGATCCACCATTCCAATAAGATCGAGACGTATCTGCTCTCCAAAATCGCTCAAAAATTCTCTCCAAATTTTCAGGAGATATGCCAATTCCTGTATCTTTAATTTGTATTTCAATTGAACACTTTTTGGGTTTTCCTTCTATTTCAATTATTCCTGATTCTGGTGTATAATAAATAGCATTATCAATTAAGTTACTAAATAATCTTTCAAGTTTTAAGGAATCACCATATATCAATAGAGTTTCAGATAATTGAAGTTTTAAGTTAAGATTTTTGGATTCAATTTTTGTCTGATACCACTTAACTAATTTTTCTAAAATAATTACCAGATTAACTGGTTCTTTTTTGAGGAGATTAATTTGATCAGAACGAGCTAAAATCAGTAAATCTTCCGTTAAATCGATCATTTGCATTGTTGCACTGGCAATGGCTTCAAAACTTTCTTTATCTGCTTCTCTCATTCCTTCTGGATATTTAAGAGAAACAGCAACATTACTATCAATAACCATTAAAGGATTCCGAAGTTCATGGGAAGCATCTGCTGTAAACTGTTTTAATCTTGTAAAACTTTCTTCAATGGGTTTCATTGCTTGGTTGGTTAACAAAATACCCCCAATTCCACTAATACTTAAAGCCACAATAATACTAATTACTAATCCCCAATCTAATTTATTTAATATTTCCTCTAATTCTTCCAAAGATTGACTGACTCTCACATAACCAATTAATTTATCAATATCACTATCAATAATTGGCAAAGTAATTGATTGAATATTCGGATTTCCTGCTTGAATTTGCACTAAATTATCTTGAGATAAAGGCAAGCTAAGGATAAATTCACCCTGTTTCAAAATAGAGTTACCTTTCACATCAAACCATTGTAAAGATTGATGATTATTTAACAATTCTCGAAGTTTAAAATCATCGTCAATTTTTAATTGGTTATTTTCCCATTCTGCATTAGCAGCAGCACCCTGTCCTAATGCTGTTAGTTTTTCTATCATTTGTTGTCTCAAACTATAGGCAAATATTAAACGAATACCAAGAGAAAATATGCCTAAAATCAAAGCTAAAATGAGCAAGTAGGATAACAGTAAGCGATGGCGAATATTTTTAAACACAATCTAAAAAGTCTATGATTTTTATATGAATACCTATTTATTCAGAAATAGCTGTCAAACGATAACCCATACCATAAACAGTCTCAATTAAGGGTTCAATACTACCAGCTTCTTTGAGTTTTCTTCGTAAATTTGTGATATGAGTTCTTACTGTTTCTTCTCCTGATAAATCATCAAATGTCCAAAGTTTTTCAATGATAGCTGAACGAGTTAAGACTTGATTAGGATTGCTTAAAAAATATTCTAGAATCATATATTCTTTAGGAGTTAAAATCAGAGTGTTTCCTGCATAAGTTACTTCTTGACTATTGGGGTCTAAATGTAAATTACCATGAATAATAACGGGAGGTTTAATATCTGAATACCGACGAAATAAGGCGCGAATTCTAGCAGATAATTCTTCTAGTTTAAACGGTTTAACTAAATAATCATCTGCCCCTGCATCAAGTCCAATGACTTTATCTTCTGTGGTATCTTTGGCAGTTAACATCAAGATTAACGCCTGATATTTTACGTCTCGTAATCGTTTACAGAGAGATATTCCATCTAATTTAGGTAACATCAAATCTAATAAAATCAAATCATATTGTGTTGCTTGTGTGTATTCCCATCCTTCTATTCCATCATTAGCTAAATCAACAGAGTGACATTGATAGCTTAAATCTTTGGCAAGGGGTTGAGCGATACGAGTGTCATCTTCAATGATTAAAATTTTCATTTGTTTTGAGAAAGTTACTCAGAAAAAATATTCATTATATTTTGCTAATATAATATAATTATAACCAAAGGGTTATTATTTAAAGAAAAATTATACAGAAAGTGAACTATTATGACCACCTATTCCTCCGACTATTACACATGGACAAAGGAACAAGCGAACTTACTTAGGCAGAGACGGTTTGAGCAGATAGATTGGGATAATCTGATTGAGGAGATAGAAGAGTTGGGAAACAGTCGAGAAAATGCTTTAGAAAGCTACTTAGAACGTCTTCTAGAACATCTCCTCAAATTGTCTTACTGGGAATCAGAAAAAGAATACTGTAGGAGAGGTTGGAAGTCTGAGATTAGGAATTTTCGAGAACAAATTAAGAAAATTATTCGGAAAAATCCTGCTTTAAAGAATAAGATAGAGCCGATCTGGACTGAAATTTATCCCGTTCGTATTGCTGTAATGAAAGAACTTTTTTCTATTCCAGATACGGCTGAAATTTCTCTCAATAATGCCCTCTCAGATGATTGGTTTCCCGATTAAGAAAAATGATAAAATTAATTATGATGCCCTTGTTTTTTTCCTTCTCATAGAAAACACGAGAACAAATGCTAAGAGAAATAAAGTGATTATTGAAGCATAACCCCTCGGTAATGCTAGACCTCCATGATCGACCGGTTTAGTCAAAAAATCCCCAAAAGTAGCACCAAATGGCCGTGTAAAGATGAACGCGATCCAGAATAGCAAAACCTCACTCAACTTAGTATGGTAATGAAGGGCAATAACCACACCAATAACCCCAGCAGTGACGAATGCGCCTTGTACATAACTCAGACCCATATTGCTCGTCAGAAAGTCCCCAAAGGCTGTTCCTAGACTGTTTGAGAAGACGATCGCCACCCAATAGGTAGTCTCCGCATCTTGCCTAACAATGGGATAAACGCTGAGATCCCGATCCCGATAGTACCAGATAGCAAGAACGGTCAAAAGTCCAGCCACAAGAATCAGAGAACCTGCCGTATAACCAAGACCCAGAGAACGATCCATCAAGTCTGATACCTCGGTTCCGGCGGTAGTTGTGGCGATGATAGCAGTCCAATACAAGACCGGACGATGTCTGTCAGCTTTGATCTGAATAAATAGGAGAACGGTTAAAATAACAAATGTTACGGCAAAACCCACATAATATCCCAAGTTTAAGGACATTGAAATGAAGTCCCCTGCTGTTTCACCTAGAGTTGTAGCGAGTATCTTCATGATCCAAAAAAAGATAGTAACTGCTGCAACTTTATTCAATTGTCTTTCCCAGTCTTCTTCATTACTTGGCAGTAAAATTCGTTTTTTCGACTTAAAGCTTAAGTAAATAACTAGACTGAAAATTATGGAGAGAAAAAGCATACTGGTTCCCACTGTTCCATAGCCAAAGCCTCCATTTTTAACGGGTTGGGATAGTAAATCACCGATTGATGCACCTAAAGGACGAGTCAAAATATAAGCTAACCAGAATGCTAAGATTGCATTCATTTTGAAGTAATAATAACCAACTGTTATGATGGCAATTGCAGCCCCAAATAATAATGCTGAGTTAGCATAACCTAATCTTAAAGACTCTCCTAGGAAATCTCCTGCTGAAGTACCCAAAGCAAAAGTAAATAAAATAGCTACCCAATAGAAAAGCTCTCTTTTAGTTGTATTTATGGAGTGCATCGCTAAGGTTTTTTCGCTTAAATACCAAAACCCAAACACTGCCAACAAAACCAAACTAAAAACGATGGTAGTTGTTATCAAACTAACGCCAAAATCATCTACTAATCTATCAGTAATTAATGTACCAACAATACTGATTAAAACAACCACAAGCCAGTAACTCAATGGTACATAACGCTTAATCCTAAATTGGTTGAAAAGTGCAATGAGCAGTAAACCACCCATAATATAGGAAGTAACACCTAAACCAAGGTTCATCGTAAATGCAAAAAAATCAGCCCCAGTTTCACCCACTGTGGTTGCTAGAACTTTAATTATCCAGAAGTAAATTGTAATCTCTGGAACCCTATTTAACATCTTTTCCATAATATTTTTTCTGAGTTCTATAATTAATAAATTAATCATCCCCAAAAAATATCAAGAACTTAAAAAGATTTCGCTAAAAATATAATTTTGCTGAATCTCAAGCCTTTTTTATTGCTCTCCAGTTTCAGAATTTGATTTATTTTTTGTGATATTCTGCTTAAAAAATGACTCTAAAGGATGTAAGCGAAAACCAGGGGCTTTATAATCTTTGGGTAGGTAATTCTCCGGTATAGTATTTTGATGTCCATCTCGTACGGCAGCATAGTGGGGAGACAAGATTTCAATGCCAACCTCAGCACATTTATCTTGAATATTTTGATGCAGTTCAGAATAGATATCTCCTACTTCAATTGAATCTTGGGTATAAGCCCTTAATTGATAACTAATGTAAAAATCATCCAGACTAGTTTGCCACACATAGGGGGCAGGATCTTCTAAAATATTTTCGGTTGCTAAGGCGGCATTTACTAAGGTTTCATGCACTAAACGCCAGGGAAGATCATAGCCTAATGTAATGGTTGTATTGAGAATTAGGGGATGCTCTAAATCCCGTAAGCTGGCCGTATAATTAATAATTGTACTAGCAATCATACTCGAATTAGGAACGGTAATAATTTCATTATTTGGGGTACGAATACGAGTAGACAGAATAGTTTTTTCTAAAACAACGCCAAGGTGATTATCAATTTTTATGCGATCGCCGATTTGAAAAGCACGGGTATAAATGATCACAAATCCTCCAATTAAATTGGCAATTGTACTTGCTCCCCCAAAGGTTACTAAGGCCCCAATTAATAGAGAAATTCCTTGAAATGCGGGGGAATCAAACCCAGGTAAATAGGGAAAAATAATGGCTGCTGCTAATGCTACAATCAGGATAACAGTTAAGTTATAAGTAGGTTGGGCCCAGTCTGCATAAAATCCAGGAATTGTCACTCTTTCCTGTTCTATGGCTTTAAAAAATGGTTCACATAAACGAATTAAATAATAAGTTGCTATAATAGTTATAATGATAACAAATAAACTAGGTAAATAACTAATAAATGCCCCCCAAACCTGACCTAAAGCACTATAAAATGAACTAAAAACACTTTTACCAAATCGTTCCGTTTGTGGAAATAAACTTAAAAGTAAAGGGATATAAAAATAGAGAACAATGAGAATAATTGCCCATTTAATTATTCTCAATAATCCTAAAGCAAATTGCTTTTGTTTTTGAACAGTAAAAACACTCCAGTTCTGAATTCTAACGGCTCGAAAGATAACACTTCTATCTTCTATAATTCGACGAGATATTCTAGGAAAAAACCAATTTAAAAATTTAAAAATTAGAATGAATAAAATTGTCGAAACAATTGCCCAAAATGCCCGTAAACCAAGTTGGGATAAGGTTCGTTCTTGCCGATAATTATTAACAGCTATTTTAATTTTTTGTAAATATTCTGTTGCCAGGACATCTAAGGATTGATTTTCGATTTTTGCATCAGCTTCTATTAAGGCAACAACCAATTGCTTATTAGCGGTAATGACCCGAACACCTTCAAGATTAACGATTTTCAAATCATCTGTAGAAATTGAATTGTTATCGGCAAGTTCTTGTAAATTTTGACTAACTTGTGCGGCCCTATCTTGATTAGGAAAACCGGAAATTTCTGCATGAAATTCAAATAAGGTTTCTCCATCTAAAACCACAGGATAAGATTTTTTTTCTTCAGTTGATTTCTGAGATGATTCTGAGGGAGATGAATTTTGAACTAAAATTTCTCCCTGAGCAAAAATATTACTTTGAGCGATGCTCGGAAAATATAAGTGAATACTAAGGAAAACCGATACTGTTAAAGCAATTATAGTTAAAAATTGTAAAAGCTTTTGATTAATTCCTATCATTAATAACCTCTCCAGAAGGGGCAACACATTTAGGATAAAATCATACCCAATAAATTGACCAAATTTTAATGTTTTTTTTAAGCTTTGATTAGTATAATTTTATTGTGAATCCTCTAAAATCTGCTCAGTCCGAAAAAAGTCTTTAAATTTGAATACTTGAATCATTTTTTGAGCAAATATTGATTACAATAAAAATAGCAATATTATCTCAGCGATTATGAATGGGCCAACCGCTACTTTACTAATTTCCTGTCCTGATCAACAAGGGTTAGTGGCTAAATTTGCTAATTTTATCTATGCTAATGGTGGCAATATTATCCATGCGGATCAACATACAGATTTTGAAGCCGGTTTATTTTTAGCCCGAATTGAATGGCAATTAGAAGGATTTAATTTATCTCGTGATATGATTGCTCCAGCTTTTGCCGCCATTGCTAAACCCTTACAAGCCGTTTGGGATATTCATTTTTCGGATACCATTCCTCGCCTAGCTTTATGGGTAACAAAACAAGACCATTGTTTACTCGATTTACTCTGGCGATGGCAAGCCAAAGAACTGCCGGCCGAGATCGCTTTAATTATTAGTAATCATCAAAAGTTAGAAGCGATCGCAGAACAATTTGGCATCGATTTTCACTATCTTTCCATCAATAAAGACAATAAAATTCAACAAGAAGCAAGACAATTAGAAATCTTACGACAGTATCGTATTGATTTAGTTGTTCTCGCTAAATATATGCAAATTCTCACCCCAGAATTTATCCATCATTTTCCCAATGTTATTAATATTCATCACTCATTTCTTCCTGCCTTTGCTGGTGCCAACCCTTACCACCGGGCCCATGAAAGAGGGGTAAAAATTATTGGGGCAACGGCCCATTTTGTCACGGCTGATTTAGATGAAGGGCCGATTATTGAACAGGATGTTGTTAGAGTTTCCCATCGAGATACCATTGCTGATTTAATTCGTAAAGGCAAAGACTTAGAACGGTTTGTTTTAGCTAGGGCCGTGCGTTTACACTTACAACATCGGGTCTTAGTTTACGGTAATCGTACTGTGGTATTTGCTTAACCCTATCAATTGTAAGATCTTGACACCCCATCAACTGTCCTGATTTAGCGAGACACTAAACTAAACCAGAGTTTATAGTGTAGCTACAATGAACCCTATTTTTAAAGATTTTTGCTTGCATTTTGCCAGATTTATGACTCAATCTACTCTATCTAGCCATCAAGTTAAATCCCGAATTTCCCCTTGGTTAATTCGTCTCGCTTATCCCTTAGGATATTGGCTCATAATGCCCTCGTTTTTTGGTCGCCTCACCATTACAGGACAAGAAAATATCCCTAAAACTGGGCCCGTAATTGTGGCCCCTACCCATCGTTCCCGTTGGGATGCCTTGGTAATTCCCTATACCCTTGGCCGCTGGGTGAGTGGTCGAGATTTGCGGTTTATGGTGACATCGAGTGAAATAAAAGGCATTCAGGGCTGGTTTATTCGGCGTTTAGGCGGGTTTCCTATCGATGTAAACCATCCCGCCATGAGTAGTTTAAGACATAGCGTGGAAGTTCTAAAACTTGGGGAAATGTTGGTGATTTTTCCTGAAGGGGGGATTTTTCGAGATACTCAGATTCACCCCTTAAAACGAGGTGTGGCCCGCATTGCCTTAGAAGTAGAGTCTCAACAACCTGGTTGCGGGGTGAAAATTCTGCCAGTAAGTATCCAATACAATCAACCCTATCCCAGTTGGGGAACCCATGTCACAGTTAATATTGGCCCTCCCCTTGATGCTGCTTCCTATGATACCCAAGGGATGAAAAGTAATTCAGAAAAGCTAATTCATGATTTAGAAACCAGTTTGAAGGGGTTACATGAAGGGGAAACCTCATCCCAAGAATTGGCGATCGCTTAGGGTGATTTGGCCTATGATGAAGCAACAATTGACTGAGGTTTAGCAAAAATCATGCGGCCTGCAGAGGTTTGGAGGGCGGAAGTTACTACAACCCTTAACTCTCCCCCTAAATAGTCTTTCCCCTCTTCTACCACTACCATTGTCCCATCTTGTAGATAACCGATGCCTTGGGTGGGTTCTTTCCCAGGTTTAAGAATTTTGAGGTCTAAGGTGTCCCCAGGTAAATAAATGGGGCGAATGGCCTGGGCGATATCATTGACGTTGAGAATGGTCACTTTTTGCAGATTGGCCACCTTGCTCAAATTGTAATCATTGGTCAATAGGGTGCCATTGATTTCTTGAGCAAGATGAACTAATTTTGCGTCAACGGTGGCAATGTCTTCATAATCAGCAGAATGGATCACAATACGTTTAGGAAAGGCTTCTTGCATACGGTTGAGGATATCTAACCCCCGTCGTCCCCTGACCCGTTTTTGATCATTACTCGCATCTGCTAACTGTTGTAACTCCTGTAAGACAAACTGCGGAATCAAAATTTGTCCTTCAATAAATCCCGTGTCTAGGAGTTGTTCAATGCGACCATCAATAATACAGCTAGTATCCACAACTTTCGTTGAAGCTGCTTGTAAGGTGCCTTCGGCCACTAAAAGGGTTTCAATGCTGTTGGGGTTAATCAGTCGTAAAAAGGTGCGTCCATGGGTATCGGCTAAACTAATTCCCATGAAAGAAAACATCACACTTCCCAAAATAGCAGTCATCGGTTTGATAAAGGCAAACTCTTTGGGAATGGGAAGCAGGAAAATTGGGGCTAACATCAGATTAGCAATTAACAGGCCAATAACCAATCCTACGGCCCTTGTTAAAATGACTTCAATGGGAGTCGTCCGAATTCGCATTTCTAAACGACGATAGGTGGTTTGAGCAACTAAACCCAGGGCCAGACCAAGAATTGAGGTAAAACCGGCCCCTAACCACCGTAAAGCATCAATATTGGAGATTTGCCCTTGAACCTCTAAGGGGAGCAAATCTACACTATCAAAACCGACTCCGGCGGCTGCTAGGATAAATATGAGGATAATAATGGCATCAATCATAATTTCTATCTTAATCAATATTGTGGGAGTCAAGAGAAAAAATTAGTAAAGTTTTCCTACAAGTTCCAAATGATTCCCTATTATATCCTTTTGATCGGCTCTTATTGATTATCAACTCGTTTGTTCCTGTTTTAGTTACATAAATTTAGTAATTTTAATAATATTTTTTATCTTTACCCAATCTTTTATGGAAACAATGATTCCTTCCTCAGCTTATCTTCATATCCCTTTTTGTCGTCGTCGCTGTTATTATTGTGATTTCCCGATTTCCGTTTTGGGGGATAAAACTGATATTAATACATCCCTCTCTATTCAAAACTATGTGGATATTTTATGTCAAGAAATTCAAGTTACACCCTCTTATAATGTTCCTTTAAAAACTGTTTTTTTCGGAGGAGGAACCCCTTCTTTATTATCCCCTGTTTATTTGGAGAAAATTTTAACAACGTTAGCTCAACATTTTGGGATTAGCTCTGATGCAGAAATTTCTTTAGAAATGGACCCTGGAACCTTTACATTACAACAATTACAGAGCTATAAAAATCTGGGAGTTAATCGATTTAGTTTGGGAATTCAAGTGTTTCAGGATGAATTATTAGAAAAGTGTGGTCGCTTTCATCGTCTTAAAGATATTGAGAATGCTATTAACTTAATTCATCAAGTTAATATTGATAATTTTAGTTTAGATTTGATCTCTGGTTTGCCTTATCAAACTTTAGAAGCTTGGCAATTTTCCTTAGAAAAAGCGATTGAAATTAACCCTAAACATCTTTCTTGTTATGATTTAGTTTTGGAACCTGTGACAGCTTTTGGTAAACAATATAAACCCGGTAAATTTCCTTTGCCACAGGATGAAATAGCGGCTCAAATGTATCGTTTGACTCAGCAAATATTAACGAATGCAGGATATGAACATTATGAGATTTCTAATTATGCAAAATCCGGTTATCAATGTCTTCATAATCGAGTTTATTGGGAAAATAAGCCTTATTACGCTTTTGGTATGGGAGCAGCAAGTTACACAAATCAACAAAGATTTACTCGGCCTCGCACTCGTCAAACTTATTATGATTGGGTTGAGGAATTATTAAAATCAAATTATTTTATTGATAGTCCTTATTTGACTAATATTGATCATTTACTCGAAACTTTTATGTTGGGTTTAAGACTTAGTGATGGAGTCGATTCATCAAAAATAGTTGCACAATTTGGAAAAGAAATCATGCCAAGAATTTACCAGAAATTATGTCCTTATATTCAACAACAATGGGTTGAATTAATCGATACAAATGGTCATATAATTAGTAATATTAATGATAACAAATGGGGAGAACTAACTAAAATTCGTCTCACTGATCCCGATGGATTTTTAGTATCTAATACAATTTTAGCTACCCTATTTGAAGAATTTGAGTCAGACTCTAAACAATAAATTCAATCCTTAAGATTTTCCATAAAACACTTCAAAAATTAGTAATTCTTGCTATTGTAGTCAAAAGAAAACAATTAAGATAACGATTCAAACTCTAGAGCAATTAAACAGAATATGACTCAGAAAAAATTGGATAATTTAAACCCCAATGGTATTTCTAAACCGAACGGAAATTTCTTTGGACTTTCCACAAGTATTGAAGAATCTAACATTATTTTTTTGTCCGTTCCTTGGGATGTTACTACTTCTTATAATGCAGGTACATCAGAAGGGCCACAAGCTATTTTAGAGGCATCAGTTCAAATAGAATGGGAGGATTTTCATCTTCAAGATGCTTGGAAAATTGGACATGGAACCATTCCAATTAGCTTAGAAATCAAAGAAAAAAATCAAAAAATGCGCTCCATTGCTAAAACTATTATTGATTATCAAACTTATCAAGATAATCCCCTTTCTCTAGCTTTAAAAAAAGACTTAAAAACCATTAATCAAGCTTCAAAAGAACTGAATGATTGGGTTTATGATACCACTAAAAAAATGTTAGAATACAATAAACTAATTGCACTAATTGGGGGCGATCATAGTGTACCGTTGGGATTGATCAAAGCTTTGACAGAAAAACACAATAATTATGGCATTTTACACATAGATGCTCATGCAGATTTACGACAAGCTTATGAAGGTTTTATCTATTCCCATGCTTCAATCATGTACAATGTTTTACAATTAGATTCAATTACCCATTTAGTTCAAGTAGGAATTCGAGATATTTGTGAACAAGAATTAGAAATTATTAGGAATGATCCCCGAATTATAATGTTTAATGATTGGACAATTAAAACGAATCAATATCAAGGAATTTCTTGGGACTTTCAATGTCAGCAAATTGTAGACAAATTACCTGATAAAGTCTATATTAGCTTTGATATTGATGGATTAGATCCGAGATTTTGCCCTAATACCGGAACCCCCGTACCAGGAGGACTGGATTTTAGTCAAGTTGTCTATCTGATTCAAAAAGTTGTAGATGCGGGTAAAGTCATTATAGGCTTTGATCTCTGTGAAGTCGCCCCTGGCAGTGATAATGAATGGGATGGTAATGTGGGGGCAAGACTCCTCTATAAATTGGCTAATTTGATGTATTTGTCTAACCGCTAACCTAGACAAATCTTTAATATTTCTTAAGTTTTTTTGAGAACTTTTCTCCAAAAATTATGTCAAAAAATAGCAATTTAGATTATTCTAAAAATAAGGCTGTTTAAAATTATTCTACAGCGACACCAACACTATGATTTTAGGAAACTTGTGATGAATACCAGACACTTTATGCAGCGCAATTTCCGCCATTTTAACGCAGCAGCTTGTCGAGATGCGGCAGAGGGGTGGGTGAGACATTTACAAACAGGAAATAAAATGTTAGTAACTCTAGCTGGTGCAATGAGTACCGCTGAGTTAGGTATTTCTTTAGCTGAAATGATTCGCGCAGATAAAGTGCATGGAATTTGTTGCACTGGGGCCAATTTAGAAGAAGATATCTTTAATTTAGTTGCCCATAATCACTACAAAAGAATTCCCCATTATCGTTATCTTACCACAGAAGATGAAACAATTTTATTAGATAATGGATTAAATCGGGTAACAGATACCTGTATTCCGGAAGAAGAAGCCATGAGAAAAATCGAAAGTCATCTCTTAACATTATGGCAAAAAGCTGATCGCTCAAATCAAAGATTTTTTCCCTATGAATATACCTATCAGCTACTAGAAAGTGGGCTATTAAAAGATGAGTATCAAATTGATCCTAAAGATTCTTGGGTAATAGCTGCTTGGCAAAAAGGGCTAAAGATTTTTACCCCTGGATGGGAAGATTCCACCCTCGGTAATATGTTTGTTTCCCAGGTTATTAAAGGGAATCTTAGTGATACAAACATCATGAAAAGTGGACTAGAGCAAATGCAAATGTTAGTTAAATGGTATCAAGAAAATACCCAAACAGCTTCCCTTGGTTTTTTTCAAATTGGAGGAGGAATTGCCGGAGATTTTCCTATTTGTGTTGTCCCCTTGATTCAACAAGACTTGAAACTCCCTTGTAAATTATGGGGTTATTTTGCTCAAATTAGTGACTCTACCACCTCCTATGGTTCCTATAGTGGTGCTGTTCCCAATGAAAAGATTACTTGGGGTAAACTAGATGTAGATACCCCTAGCTACGTGATTGAATCAGATGCCACCATTGTTGCGCCCTTGATTTTCAATTATGTGTTAGAAAGTTGAAGAAACTTTTTGATATTATAGCAATGGGGGTATATGCCCCCTAAAATGATTAATAAAAAATCAGGAGATAAATCACCTTGTTAGACGAAAAAGCAAAAAAAACAATGTTACGAAAAATTCCTCATGGACTCTATATTTGTGGGGTCAAGGATGGAGAAGAATTAAATGGATTTACGGCCAGTTGGGTAATGCAGGGGTCTTTTGAACCTCCCCTAGTCATTAACTGTGTCAAAAGTGATTCCGGTTCCCACGCTATGCTAAAAAAAAGCGGAGTTTTCTCCCTCAGTTTCTTAGAAGAGGGACAAAAAGAATTAGCTGCCCAATTTTTTAAACCAAAAAGTCGGGTTGGTAATAAATTTGAAGAGGTGGAATTTTATGAAGGAAAAGAAACGGGATGTCCTATCATTAAAGACTCATTAGGATATGTGGAATGTCGAGTCATTGGTTCCGTAGAAAAGGGTGATCACACCGTCTATGTTGGGGAAGTGATTGGGGCAGGAATTCATCGTGAAGGGAATCCCTTAACTCTCGAAAGTACAGGATGGCAATATGGGGGTTAATAAAAAAAAAATACTTTAAATAAAGTAATAAACTCCACATAATTAATCCCAGATTTTTCCAAGGAAAGATAGGGATCAGAAATCATGATTCCTATCTCTATTTATTGTTACTGATTCAATTTGAGAGATTTCTATGGCTAATTTAATTGAACTGATCTTTAAATCAGATGAAAAAGCAGACTTATTTAATTTTATTGGCGAATTACGTCAATTCGATCATCGTTACTTGTTACGCAATGATATTTTATTAGCCTTTGAGGAGTTTTGCAAAGCCTATGAAAAACCCTCTTCTTATTCTCGAAATTCCCGTCTTAGTCGATTAGTATACTACACTCAAGAAATTATTTTAGAAACAGAAAGCATCTGTCTCGTTTATCGACCAAAAATTGCCAAACAAGAAATTTATCGCATTTATGAAGATTTAGCGGTTGAAGCATTAACTGTCCGAGAATTATTAGATATTCGTGATGATTTTGTGGATCATTTTCATCCAGAAGAAGGAGATGTATTTGAAATTGACCTACAGCCATTTTATGACTACTCTCCAATGATTCGTGATCCTAAAAATATCGGTCAAGGGATGCAATTTATTAACCGTTATCTTTCAAGTAAGCTATTTCAAGATCCTCGTCAATGGTTAGATGCTTTATTTGGATTTTTGAGTATTCATCAATACAATGGCACAACCTTACTGATTAATGGAAGAATTAGAAATCAACGGGAATTATCGGATCAAATTAAAGACTGTTTGAGCTTTGTTAGTAGACTTCCTGATACTCAATCCTATGAAGAATTTCGCTTTGAATTACAAAATATGGGGTTTGAAGCAGGATGGGGAAATACTGCAGGTAGGGTTAAAGAAACCCTAGGAATTCTGGATGAATTAATTGACTCTCCTGATGATCGCGTTTTAGAAGCCTTTCTATCTCGAATTCCCATGATTTTTCGGATTGCTTTAGTGTCTATTCATGGATGGTTTGGACAAGAAGCAGTGTTAGGTCGCCCTGACACAGGAGGACAAGTTGTTTACATAATTGATCAGGCAAGAAATCTTGAAAAACAACTAAAAGAAGATATTACTTTGGCCGGATTAGATTCTCTACAAATTGAGCCAAAAGTCATTATCTTAACCCGCTTAATTCCTAACAGCGAAGGGACTAAATGTAATCAACGCTTAGAACGAATTCATGGAACAGAAAATGTCTGGATTCTGCGAGTTCCTTTCCGAGAATATAATCCTAATATCACCCAAAATTGGGTGTCTCGATTTGAAGTTTGGCCCTATTTAGAAACCTTTGCTATTGATGCGGAAAAAGAATTATTAGCCGAGTTTCAAGGAAATCCTGATTTAATTGTTGGCAACTATTCTGATGGAAACTTAGTCGCTTTTTTACTAGCAAGACGCTTAAAGGTTACTCAATTTAATATTGCCCATGCCTTAGAAAAATCCAAATATTTATTTAGTAACTTATACTGGCAAGATTTAGAAAATGTTTATCACTTTTCTTTACAATTCACGGCTGATTTAATCGCCATGAATGCTGCAAACTGTATAATTTCTAGTACCTATCAAGAAATTGCTGGTTTTCCTGATAGTGTAGGGCAATATGAATCTTATCAGAGTTTTACCATGCCCGATCTTTACCATGTTGTTCATGGAATTGAGTTATTTTCTCCTAAATTTAATGTTGTTCCTCCTGGTGTCAACGAAACTGTTTATTTTCCCTACAGCCAAGAAGAAAATAGACTTTCTAGTAAAATTAATCAACTAGAAGAATTACTGTTTGTCAATGAGGATTCTGAACATATTTTTGGGGTTTTAGAAGATCCCAAAAAACGACCAATTTTTTCCATGGGACGATTGGATAGGATTAAAAATATTGCTGGATTAATTGATATTTTTGGTCATTCGACCGAACTTCAAAAACGATGTAATTTAATTATTGTCACAGGCAAACTGTCTGTTTTTGAAGCCGCAAATGATCAAGAAAGGGAAGAAATTGAGCGCGTTTATCATCTGATTAATGTCTATAATTTACATGGAAAAATTCGCTGGTTAGGAATAAGATTGCCGAAAACAGAAGCTGGAGAAATTTACAGAGTTATTGCTGATCATCGCGGAATTTTTGTTCAATCATCATTATTTGAGCCTTTTGGCTTAACAATTTTAGAGGCAATGGTGTCAGGTTTACCGACATTTGGGACTAAATTTGGTGGCCCTTTAGAAATTATTCAAGATCAAGTGAATGGCTTCTATATTAATCCTACAAACCTTGAAGAAACTGCCGATAAAATTTTAGAATTTATCACTAAATGTGAGGAGAATTCTGGTTTTTGGGAATTTATTTCTAAACAAGCAATTGAAAGAGTCCAGAATCACTATACTTGGACAACTCATACGAAACAATTGCTTTCTTTAGCCAGGGTTTATGGCTTTTGGAATTTTACTTCAAAAGAAAACCGAGAAGATATGTTGCGCTATCTAGAAGCTCTCTTTTATCTTATTTATAAACCTCAGGCAAAATCTTTGTTAGATGAACATATGCAACGCTAACTGATACTCTTAAGTTGGGTAAGCTATTTTTATTCAACTTTTTTCAGGAAAATAACAGAGATCGCTTATTAATAAAGGTCGCTTCATTGCACTATAATAAATATTAAATTAATTTAATTGAAGCCTTAGAGTGATTTTTTGAAACCGCTAGTCCCTCAGAAATTACTCATCGGTTACACAGTGAAGTCTTTATTACTAGGTTGATTGTGGTAAAATCTTGAGAGAATCTGGTCATATTAGAATACTACTAATTGAAAAAATAAAGCTTGAAAGAGTTTATTAATATTATTTTAGAATAATTAATCAGTAAATAACTAAGATTTTCAATTATTGTTGGTAAATGATAAGTTTTCTTCAATCTCCATTACATGAATGCCTTTAAGGGTTTATAGGAGTGGTATCCTATGGCACAATAGGAAGGATTGACCTTGGAACCGATCGCATAGAAAATTTAACAAAGAACGCTCCTAATAACCCAGATGACTGCAACTTTACAAGCACCTCCGAAAACCCGTCGCGTCGTTTTCCCCTTTACGGCCATTGTGGGCCAAGAAGAGATGAAACTGGCCCTACTCCTCAACGTCATTGACCCGAAAATTGGGGGTGTAATGATTATGGGCGATCGCGGCACAGGAAAATCCACCACTATCCGCGCTTTAGCTGACTTACTCCCCGAAATAGAAGTCATTGCTAACGATCCCTTCAATTCCCATCCCACTGATCCCGACATGATGAGCGATACTGCGCGTCAACAGTTAGAAGACGGTATTCCCTTCCAAATTGCCCAGAAAAAAGTCATCATGGTAGACTTACCCCTTGGCGCAACAGAAGATCGGGTCTGTGGTACCATTGACATTGAAAAAGCCCTATCAGAAGGGGTAAAAGCCTTTGAACCTGGTTTGTTAGCCAAAGCCAATCGCGGTATCCTCTATGTAGACGAGGTTAACCTTCTGGATGACCACTTAGTTGATGTGCTGCTAGACTCTGCGGCCAGTGGTTGGAATACCGTCGAAAGAGAAGGTATTTCTATTCGTCACCCGGCCCGATTTGTGTTGGTAGGGTCAGGAAACCCCGAAGAAGGAGAATTACGGCCCCAACTCCTTGATCGCTTTGGAATGCACGCCGAAATTCATACCGTTAAAGAACCGGCCCTAAGAGTCCAAATTGTGGAACAACGCTCCGAATTTGACAGCGATCCCCAAAAATTCTGTGAAACCTATCAATCTCAACAGGATGACCTCCAAAATAGCTTAGTCAGGGCCCAAAATCTTCTACCCTCCGTTAACATTGACTATGATTTACGGGTCAAAATCTCGGAAGTTTGCTCAGAATTAGATGTAGATGGACTCAGGGGAGATATTGTCACCAACCGCGCAGCAAAAGCGTTAGCCGCCTTTGAAGGACGCACAGAGGTAACTGTAGACGATATTCGACGCACAATGGTGTTATGTTTACGCCACCGCTTGCGGAAAGATCCCCTAGAAACTATTGATTCTGGTTATAAAGTCGAAAAAGCCTTTAATCGAGTATTTGGCCTAGAAACTCAGGAAAATTAACCCATTTGTAGGGTGGAGAATGCCCACCCTACTCAACTTGAATTTTACCTGATGGGGAAGGGGATCAATAGCGCAAAATCAAGGCAATTCGCTGATGAATAGAGAGGGTTCCATCATCCACCATAGCGACATCTCCCCCCTTAGCCAGCACAACTTCGATAATTTCATCTACGGCATCATCCATTACCTCTGTACCCCCTGGTTCATCCACTAACTGAAACTGGCCGTCTTCCGTTAAAATCGCTGGTACATGGTAATTTTTTTCAACCAGAAGCAATTTACCTCGAC
Source organism: Crocosphaera sp. UHCC 0190 (assembly GCF_034932065.1). Lineage (NCBI taxonomy): Bacteria > Bacillati > Cyanobacteriota > Cyanophyceae > Chroococcales > Aphanothecaceae > Crocosphaera > Crocosphaera sp. UHCC 0190. The sequence goes on along the minus strand of NZ_JAYGHP010000001.1, from coordinate 261,719 downwards.
CTTCTTGAGCGAGTCGCCAGGCTTCCCCGATGGTAGAAACGAAGGTTTTGGTTCCCATGGCCGCATCTAAGGATTCTAGTGCATCTTGGCGTTGCTTTTCCCGCGCAGATTGTACAATCGGCCACACATCAGGGAGCAGTTCAGGGATTGTCGCTTTATCAAAATTGCCCGTCAAAGTTCCTGCGATCGCATTCGTATATTGGGAAACTTCCTGAAAAAAGGATATTTGTCGAACGACCCCACCGACAATCAATAGGGGTGATTCATCCTCAACATAGGACGTGAAGGCTCTATCTACCTGTTGAAAAAAGCGACGATGCCGATCATCTACATAACTCGAATCAGCGTCGTAAGGAATCGTTTCTGTCGCTCCAGGCCCAGTCATGGGCATTGGGAAGTTTTCGTCTTGAACTTCCTCTAAGGTTTCCCCAGTGCCAGCTAGTAAGCGCGTAGAGGCTTGACTTAAGAGAAAAACCCAATAGGATTGGGAGCGATGCAAACCATAAACTAAATCTCGTGTTGCAAAGGTTTTATCAATGATTACCCGTGCGGGGACAGAAAACGGGAGGTCATAAATCTTGCCAAAGTCATGACTAACAAATATTGCCAAACCATCCAATGTATAGCGATAGTCAATTTCGTTGACAAGGGTTTCCAATCTATTGAGTAAAGGTTCTAATTCGCGGACAGAAAATTCTTCCTTCAGCCGATTTGTTGCCTCATCAACCAGATTTTTAACCAGAATGGGATCTTTTTTGTTATCAGGGGATGTCCGATGGGTGGGTAATAAAATAGAAAGAGCGGGAATCTTGATCAAAGATTGCAATTGTTTAAGATCTCGACGAGTGATCATGAATATTGCCTATCTGGTTGTAAATTGAGTTCAAGTGTAACATTTACTACTTATTCTTCACCATCAGAGGTGCTTGAGAGGGGTGAAGAATCAAAATTAACCCAGGCCATGATTAACTCATAACCTAAACTAAGGATGACTGGGCCAATAAATAAACCCAAAATTCCATGGGCTAAAGTTCCCCCAAGAACACCGATTAAAATAATGACTGTAGGAACAGGTAGCCCTTGGCCCATTAAAATTGGTTTGAGGATATTATCCACCAGAGTCGTCGGAACCATCCAAAGAGTAAAAAGTAATGCGCTAGGGGTAGTCATGGTTGACCAAGCAAAGATGATGGCAGGAAACACCACTAACCCCGGCCCGATTTGAACAATGGCTAAAACTAAACAGAGAAGCGTCAATAAAGCAGCAAAGGGAATTTGAGCGACTATCAAACCAAGACCAATGAGAAGACTTTGTAAGATAGCAACCCCAATGATGCCACGAGTCACCCCGCGAATGGTAGCAGTGGCCAGTTGCAAAAACCCTTGTCCTTGTTTTGGGGTCAACCTTAAGACAACCTGACTCAGCCGACGGTTTAGCCCCTCAGCATTGATCATCAGTAATCCAGCCAGGATAATAGAAACGATAAACTTCAGTAGAACTAGACCAATATTAGCGGCTAAAAATAACAAGTTTTTGGCTAAAGCCTCAAGTTGTGGCTGAAATCTAGCCAATACCGCTCCTAAGTTGACTGATGCTGATTGCCAAATATTATTGACCCTTTCTCCAATTAGGGGCCAAGTAGCGACACCTTCGGGGGGAGGTGGGATGAGCAAATTACCGGCCGCAAGATAATCGGCGAAGGTATCAACATTACCGACGAAAACAGTGGCCATCAAACTTACCGGGCCAATAATAACAGCCACACCCAGTAAGGTGAGAATTGTCCCGGATAATTTTCCCTGTCCCCCTAAACGGGCTTTTAGCCATAAGAATAGGGGAAATATGGCGATCGCTAAAATAACTCCCCAGAGAATAATCTCGATGAAGGGACGCAGCAGAATAAAACACCAAACAAATAGCAAGCTGATCACAAAGAGTTTGATGATCAGATCGAGAACATTAAAACGATTTTCCATAACTTGAATTTTATTGGGATAAATAACCTCAAAAAAATACCATTAAATTATTGTCTACAATAATTCTTTCTCAAAAAAATAATGAAATCTTAACTCCTAATACTTAGCATCTGTATCTATGATCGATTGAGAGAGATAATAGTCTATCTCTGCTAAGTGATCAACCTGTGCAGTAATTCCTATGGATAAGCAACAACTCTGGCAACGTTACCAAGACTGGCTTTATTATCACGAAGGATTAGGATTATATCTTGATATTAGTCGGATGCGCTTTGATGATGCCTTCGTTGACAGTCTCAAGCCCAAATTTGAGAAAGCCTTTCAAGATATGGAAGCCTTAGAAAGTGGGGCGATCGCTAACCCCGATGAAGGACGTATGGTGGGACATTATTGGTTACGGGCCCCAGAATTAGCCCCCAATGATGACGTGAGAAAGGAAATTACCCAACCCCTCGCACAAATTGCTGATTTTGTGAAAAAGGTACATGAGGGAACCATTAAACCCCCCACTGCTGACAAGTTTACCGATGTTCTCTCCGTTGGTATCGGTGGTTCTGCATTAGGGCCCCAATTTGTAGCCGAGGCCCTCTCCCCAGACTTCCCCCCCATGGCCATTCATTTTATTGATAATACTGATCCGGCAGGTATTGATCGCCTCCTAACCCGCATTGGCGATCGCCTCAAAAGTACCCTAGTTCTGATCACCACCAAGTCTGGTGGGACTCCCGAAACTCGTAACGGGATGTTAGAACTTAAACACGCTTATGAAGTCAAAGGGTTAGCCTTTGAACCCCATGCAGTGGCTGTTACCATGCCAGGCAGTAACATGGATAAGTTAGCGACAAACTGGTTAGCTAGGTTTCCCATGCAAGACTGGGTGGGGGGACGAACTTCTGAACTTTCGGCCGTTGGTTTATTGCCCGCGGCCCTGCAAGGCATTGATATTCAAGCCATGTTAGCAGGAGCGAAAGAGATGGATGAAGCAACCAGGGTTAAAGATATTAAGACAAACCCCTCAGCTTTATTAGCCCTTGCTTGGTATTATTCGGGAAATGGGAAAGGGGAAAAAGATATGGTGATCCTTCCCTATAAAGATAGTTTGCTGTTGTTTAGTCGTTATTTACAACAGTTGGTCATGGAATCCTTAGGAAAGGAAAAAGATCTTGATGGCAATACGGTTTATCAAGGTATTGCCGTTTATGGGAATAAAGGATCAACAGATCAACACGCTTATGTTCAACAATTAAGGGAAGGAGTTCCTAACTTTTTTGCTACCTTTATTGAAGTGTTAGAAGATGGCCGTGCAATTCCGTTTGAATTAGAACCTGGGGTAACGGCAGGAGACTATTTATCAGGGTTTATTCAAGGAACCAGACAAGCATTGTATGAGAATAACCGCGACTCTATTACCATTAGCATTCCCCAAGTTAATCCTCGCATTGTTGGGGCCTTAATTGCGCTGTATGAACGGACAGTCAGTTTCTATGGATCTTTAGTTAATGTTAATGCTTATCATCAACCTGGAGTAGAAGCAGGGAAGAAGATGGCCGCTTCTATTTTAGACTTACAAACCCAAGTCCAAAAGGTGATTCAAGAAACGAATGAAGCCTTAGATATGATGACTTTGGCAGAAAAAGCAGGATCGCCCGATGCTGTGGAAGCAGTGTATAAAATTGTCCGCCATTTAGCCGTAAATGGTCGCGGTGTGGCTTTAAAAGGCGATCTTAGTGATCCTTCTAGTCTTAAGGTTTCGGCGGGTTAACAATATAACAATAATCTATCGCAGGATGTATTAAGGTTAGAATATTTACTGACCCTAAAACCTTGTGATGTAGGGGTCAACGGCCGTTGACCCCTAGGCTATTCTTGGCAAAGTTTAGTTTTAATAGATTAAAAAATCTCTCTAGCATAAGTAAAGAGATTTGTCAAGTTATTTTCTTTTCTTAAGCTTGATGACGGGAATAATCATCTTGGAAGCGAATAATATCATCTTCCCCTAGATATTCGCCATTTTGTACTTCAATCAGAATGAGCTTAATCACGCCTGGATTTTCTAAACGGTGGTTTGTACACTGAGGAACATAGGTAGATTGATTAGCACCGAGGATTTCTTCTGTATCCCCACAAGTCACTTTGGCCGTTCCTGATACGACAATCCAATGTTCACTACGGTGATGGTGCATTTGTAAGCTGAGACGATGGCCAGGATTTACTTCAATACGTTTGATCTTATATCCGGGCCCTTCTTCTAGGGTAGTAAATGATCCCCAAGGACGGGTTTCTGTCGCAGAGACTCCGCTATGAGAAACAGTAAAAGGAATGGAGACAATATCATTTTTGGTGTTTTCTTTAGCTTGAACCATATTATTAATCCTCAAAGGAGTAAAAGCGAAATTTTTAAGCAGCTAACTCGATTCTTGAACACAATAGCATAAATTAGTAAAAATGGCTGTGATCTAGACTTCCTAATGCCTTGAATTTTCAAGAAAAATCAGGATAAAAGTCCTGCAAGACTTGCCGCCATAATTATTAGAATAGGGACTCACTCATAAGATATAACGATTAGAATTTAGGTCGGCCCCCTGCCTCCTCTGACAAGGGAATAGCAAAGATTGACATTAGTGCTGAATTTTGTTATGTTATCTTAACAATTGAGGCATATTTTTCAAAAGTTACCAAAATTTAGACAAAGCCCTGTCAAGGGTTTTTCGGCATTGGGTTAGGTTTTAGACTTTATTTCATCAGTGATTAAGCTTTATTGGCTCTCTCAGATTGAATCCCAGGATCATGCCGTTGTGGGAGAAAAAGCGTGGATGTTGAGCCAACTCGCCCAGAGTGGTTATCCCGTGTTTCCTGGTTTTGTGATTAGTTCTACAGTTTTTCGGCAATTTCTTGAGGATTTAAACGATGTCAGTTCACTTCTAGCTGATTTTCCCACATCTTCTCTGTATTTAGATGTTGATAATCCTCGCGCTTTGCAATTGGTGGCCCAACAGAGTCGCCAAGCCATTTTAAGTGCAGCTTTTCCGGTGGAATGGCATGAAAGTTTAGGAGAAGCAACCGCCGCTCTCCAAGCCTCATTCTTAATTTTACGTGCCTCTTTAAGTGGGCAATTTCCCCCTCAGCAAGACTTTTCTGGGTTAACTCCGGCCCAAGTCTGTGAAAATTCTCCCCAAAATTTGGAATTGGCCATTAAACAAATGTGGGCCCAATTATTAAGTGCCAAAAGCTTATTTTATTGGCAACGTTTGGGGATTAGAATTGACCAGTTAAACTTCGCCATTTTAGTACAACCCATGGTTCAGGCGATCGCCTCAGGGACAGGGACTAATTATGAAAATCATTGCGAAATTCAGGGGAATTGGGGGTTAGGTTATAGTTTATTACAGGGGGAAATTTTACCGGATAGTTGGGAAATTGAGACCTTAACCGGAGCAATTATTAAACAAGAAATTGGCAATAAAATCCGCGCCTATCGTCTGAAAGCCTCTCTAGAAAATCCAGACAGTACAGATAGTTGCTTAGAACCCTATTTACTGAGTAATGAAGAACAAGGACAATCCTGTTTAGATCTAGAGTCCCTAACGGAATTATGGCAACTAATTAAGAGGTTACAAGACCATCAAATTTATTGGGAATCTTTAGAATGGCTCAAACTCGAATCGAGCGATCGCTTATCTTCTTCATGGGCGATCGCGCAATTGTTGCCCTCCCTCTCCACTCAAAGGACACCATTGATAACCCAACACAGTTCGATCTCCCCCTCTCAATCTCAATTAATAGGCATTGGGGCTGCTCCTGGTCGTATTCAGGGGAAAATCTATGTATTAACCCAAGAGAGTCGGCCTAAACCGACTCAATTAGAGGGGAGTATTCTTGTTACTCAAAAAATTCACCCTTTTCAACTATCTTGGCTTAAGCAAGCCGCAGGGATAATTACGGAAGAAGGAGGAATGACAAGCCATGCAGGGATTTTAGCCAGAGAATTAGGCATTCCGGCGGTGGTGGGGGTGTCTGGTGTTACCAGTTGGTTACAAACCGGGGATGTAATTTTATTGGATGGCAACAGAGGAAGTATTTTTTTGAATATCATTGACGAGTCAAATGTGAGCCTTGAAAAGCCCTTATTGTCACCAGAAAAAACAACTTATAATTATCCTCTTGGCACAAAATTGATGGTTAATTTGAGTCAACCTAGTTCCTTGGTGCAAGTGATGGATTTACCTATTGATGGACTAGGATTAATTCGCTCAGAATTAATGTTGTTAGATTTATGTCCCCCCGCTTCCCTAACAGAATGGCTGATCCATGCTCAGCCATCAGAGATTGTCGAAAAGCTGAAACAAAGGATAGGCCAATTTGCTGAAGTTTTTGCTCCCCATCCCATTTTTTATCGAACCTTTGATGATAAATTTTCCACGGATCAAGATCGTCGAGGTACTTTAGGATATCAGCTTGATTCAACCCTATTTCGCTTAGAATTACAGGCTTTATCTGATGTTTATCAGCAAGGATTTACTAATCTGAATTTGATTTTACCCTTTGTGCGAACCGTCGAAGAATTCCGTTTTTGTCGCCAGCTTATTGCAGAATTTAACTTAATTTCTTCCGATGCTTTTCAACTGTGGATTATGGCAGAAGTTCCTGGGGTCATTTTTCAATTATCTGATTATGTCCAAGCTGGGGTGCAAGGGGTGGCTATTGGAACTAATGATTTAGTGCCTTTATTGTTAGGCTTCAATCGAGATCATCCCCAGTTTAATGATACTTCTTTTCCTTATTCATCGGCTATATTAGGGGCCCTGAAAGCCTTAATTCAAGAGGCAAAAACTCTCAATATTCCTTGTTCAATTTGTGGTCAATTGATTGTTCAATCTCCCCAAATTATTGAACAGTTGGTACAGTGGGGAATTACCACGATTTCTGTGGAACCCGAAGCAGTAACTGCTACTTATCAGGGGATTGCCCGTGCTGAACAAAGGTTAATCTTAGAATGGGCTAGAGAAAGATCATTACTGAAAAAGCCCTAGAGGGGAAAGGCTTTCCCTTGCTTCTTTTTAATCAGACAAAGGTAAAACTTATCACTTATTACTTAACACTTATTACTTGTGAAAAAAGAGAATCTAACTTTTCTTCACCGTTAAGACGATAAATATCATCACAACCTCCAATATGTTGATCATTAATAAAAATCTGCGGAACGGTTCTTTTTCCGTTAGCCCGTTGTGCCATTTTTTCCCTAGCAACTTCATCCCCATCTATCTTATATTCCGTAAAATTAACCCCTTTCCACCAGAGTAAAAATTTAGCGCGAATACAAAAAGGACAAGTTTGCCAAGTATAGATTTCTACCTTAGCTTTAATCTTTTCAGGATGACGACCCAACAGAGAATCCAGGAAATTCAACATGGTGTAACCTCTAATTTGTTTATTTTTTATGATTAATTATAACACAAAAAAAAAATATTAAATGTCTTTAATTTTGGAGATAAAGTTGTTGCTCAAAAAAAGTTTCAAATAACATCTCCCCCCATCCATACCCATGGCCTTTAATCCTTGATATAATTTAATTATTTTGACTGGGTAACAATTCTAATGGGCGTAAGCGATAATAAAAACAGGATCGCATATTGTAAAAATCCCTGGGGAGAGTTTGTGAATTGGTGTGGGTTATCATCTTTTTTGTCTCATGCTTCTGAGTTAGGGGAAATCCCCGTCAAGGGGTCTCAAACCACTATCAGAAAAGCCCAATTACAGGATGTGAAAAAACTTGCTGAGGTGCTAACCCAAAGTTTTCATCCCCATTCAGGACGGTTGTCTGTGTTACAACCCTTGTTACAATTAAGCGTCTCTGAAGATCTGCGATCGCGCTTACGGACTGCTGCGCCTCATTATTGCTGTTTAGTCGCCATTGAAATTATGCCAACCGTAACGGGAGAACCGGAAAAGGTCATTGGTACTATCGAGTTAACCCTGAAAACAGGATTGAATACCCATTACCCTTACATTAGTAATTTAGCGGTACTTCAGAGTCATCGACGACAGGGAGTAGCCCGTCATTTACTGCTGAAATGTGAACAAATTGCCTGGGAATGGGGATATAAAACCCTAAATCTCCATGTTTTAGACAATAACGATGCCGCCAAACAACTCTATCTTGCCAGTGGTTATCAACTGTTAGAAAACGAACTCAGTTGGCAAAATTGGCTCTTTCAAAGTCCACGACGGTTATTGTTACAAAAAACCCTAACCATTCATGAGGGAGAAACCTGCGATGTCAGACCCTGAAATCAACCTTGAACCGGAGCAGAAACGAGAACAACAAGTGAAGGATATTTTATCTCGTTTGCATAATCAAGAGTTATTGGTGATTAACCCCCGTCGCAAAAATGGCTTGATTCTTTATAAACCCTATCATGCTGAATTTGCTGGGCCAGGAGCAGCGATAGGGGCGGAATTTGATGGGGATGTGATTGATGTGCTTCCTGTGGGTAAACTCTCTCTAATCATGGCCAAAACTTCCCAGGAAAGGGTTAATAGTTACTTAATTCGACGACAATGGATTAAATTAGCCAAGCAAATTAGTGATAATGCTATCCCGCAACAACGGGCCCAAGTTATTCTCAACCAATTTGAACATTGGTTTGATGTGGATACAGCCAGTCAATTACCTGATGAGGCTTTTGGCTTATTAGTTGGGGTACTCCCCCAAACGATGAAAAAGGTACGCAGTGAAAGCGAATTGTTGTAATCTATTATTGGTATTTTTTTCAGTTAGAAACCCCAACGCTCTATAAGTTGGGTTGGGGTACTTTATCAATTCTTTTTCTAACGATATTTCTCAAAGGCACTCATTAAGGTTGCATCAGGATTATCAATACAATAATCTGTTACTTGATTGGTTGCTTCTCGTAAGGCAATGCTATCGACCATCATTTGATTCTTTTTAGCACTGATAAATCCATGAAAAAATACTAGGGTTAGTCGTTTGTCTTCCCCTGGCATTTTTAGAAGTTCTCGACAGCTAACTTTACTCAAATCAACTTTGGTATCTTCCGCATTTTCTTGGGCATAACCGGGCATGATTGCCAGTTCACTAACGATGGCAGTTAATACTAGAATTCCCCAAACTTTTTTCATTAATTTCATGGTAACTCCTCAATTATGATGATTAAAACTTAATTGTTATCTGAGGGGTGCTCCCCGCATACAATCATTAAAAGCTTGTTGAAAAAGGCTATCATAATCTGATGCTCGACGCGCACTACCGCCAATGATACCGACAACTGAACCAATGGCTGCACCTGTTCCAGCACCACTTCCCCCATCAACAATAGCACCAATGGCCGCACCACTGGCCGCACCTCTGGCCCCTCCTCTCAAAAAGCCTCCCCTTGCATTGCGATCAGCAAAATCTCTGGCATATCCTTCACAATAAGACTGAGAACGAGATGACCATTGAGCAAGGGTAATATGAGGAGAAAACAACAGAAAATTAGCCACAATAATTGTGGCAATTGTGAATCGTTTTTTTCCTTGTCTTGACATAGTTTTACTAAGTTTGGATACTATGATTTTGTGATTTTATCATGTTTGATCATAATTGATCGTGCCTTAAACATTAACTCGTTTCCGAGGTTAAGTTAATCCCCCCTTGAGGCATTTTCCCTGATAAAACTTGCAGGATATTTGTGGCCGCTTCCCAGGCAATATCCCGGCGTATTTCCTCAACGGCTGAGCCAAGATGGGGGGTAAAAAATGTATGACGGTTATCAGTTCTTAAAGTTTCACAAATTTCTTGGGGACGCTCAGCAATTGCCCAATCTTCCATCTCAAATACATCAGCAGCATATCCCCCTAATTGTCCCGATTCAATGGCAGCAGCAATCGCTTTTTCATCAACGACGGAACCCCGACAAGGATTAATAATAAAACTTTGGGGTTTCATGTGGGCTAAACTATCTTGATTAATCAGATGATAAGTATTAGGAATTAATGGCACAGCTAACACCATATAATCACTATAATTTAAGAGTTCTTCAAAGGATACTCTCGAAATTTTCCAGGCAGTTTCTTGATAGACAGATAAAGGTATGGGGTCAGTATAAACTAAGTTCATCTCAAAGCCTACTAAGCGTTTGGCTAAGGCTTTTCCTAATTTTCCCATGCCGACAATACCGAGGGTTTTATGTAACAATCCGGTACTGTATAATTGAGGTTTCCATCCCTGAAATTGACCACTACGAATTAAGTGATCGCCTTCTAACATTCTTCGCCCTAAGCCAATCAATAATCCAATGGTTAATTCTGCTGTCGGTGCTGCCAATAAATCAGGAACAATAGTAAACCAAATTCTTCGTTTTGTACAAGCTTCTACATCAAAATTATCATAACCTCTTAAGGCTCCTGCAATTACTTTTAATTGGGGACAAGCCTCTAAAAATTCTGAGTCAATACAATCAGGCATAAATACCATTAATGCCTCAGCATCTTTTGTTCTTTTGATAATTTCTTCACGGGGTAAAGTGTCCTGCGTTTGATTGGTAATGACTTCACAAGTTTGACTTAAATAGTCAATTACTTCATCATGAATCCAATGGGTAATAACAACTTTTGCTTTGGGTATCATTTTATTAGGATATTATCTATTCACTTAATTGTTGACGTAAATAGTTACTGAAACTATCGACTAAAGTAACCATCATTAAGACTACCAATAACAGGGCAGAAACTTCTTGGTACTTTAATAAACGTAATGCCCCAATTATCTCAAATCCGATGCCACCTGCTCCTACTGCTCCTAATACCATTGATGCTCGAAAATTATACTCCCATCGATAACAAGTAACATCAAGAATCTGGGGTAAAACTTGGGGAATAATGCTATGAAAAATGATTTGTAATTGATTAGCTCCGGCGGCTCTTGCTGCTTCAATAGGTTCTTTATCTGTATGTTCTATGGATTCTGCAAAAAATTTTCCCACCATACCTACCGAATGAAATCCTAATGCTAATACCCCAGGAAGTGTGCCAAACCCAACTGCAGCGACAAATAAAATTCCTAGGATCAATTCAGGAATTGCTCGCGCTATATTTAGAATCATTCTTGATAGCCAATAAATGGAAAAATGGGGGGTTGTATTATGAGCCGCACCCAAGGCTATAAACAAGGACATAACAATGGCTATCCCTGTACCTGCAATACTCATGGCCATGGTATCAATTAAAGGTTTAATCCAGTTTAAAGCACGACTAAAATCTGGGGGTAACATTTCTCTAATCATGTCAATTAAATCAGGAATTCCCTCCGATAATCGTTGTCCATCGAATAAACCAACGACCCCAAAACTAATCAAAATAATTCCTATGATTATCAAAATTTTGCTTAGGGAATTGTACCAGATTCTTTGTTGTTGCCTGAGTAAACTTTCAAATTTATCTGTATTGCTTATCATTATTGTTCGGTATTATTCAATCAGGAACTCCAAGGCTATTTACTGAGCTTTTCAAAATCAAGATCAAGCACTTTTCCTAACTTTCTAATCCCATCATAATCTTTATCTTCAACTGACTTAAATCCCTCCGCTTTAAATGGTTTAAGGACATTTTCATCATTTAATTCTAGAAATGCTTGCTTAATTTTTGTTTTTAATTCAGGGTCTAAATCGGCTCGCATTGTCCAAGGATATTGGGAATAAGGTTGAGATTCACCAATCACAATTACCTTGTTTTTATCAATGGTTCCCTGTTCAATTAATGTGGTAAAAATGGGTTCACTTAATCCTCCAGCTTGGGCTTTTCCATTCTGTACAGCAACTGCGACAGCATCATGGGCCCCCACAAATACCTCTTCATAATTTTCCCCTGGTTTTAGTCCTTTTTCCGTTAACATTGACTTGGGGATTAAATGACTAGAAGTAGAAGCTTGATCCCCATAGGCCATGGTTTTTCCTTTGATTTTTTCATAGGAATCAATTCCTTGTTCAGCATTACCAATAACTACCGCTTTATAGGTTGTTTTTCCATCTTTTGATAAGGCAGCAAAGGCTTCCATATTACTCTTTGTTTTCGCTAAAACATAGGATAAAGGCCCAAAATAAGCTAAATCTAATCGCCCTTTACTAGCTGCTTCAATCATTGAGGAATAATCCGTACTGACAAATAATTCAACGTCTTTATTGAGTTTATTTTCTAAATAAGTTTCTAGTCCTTTATTATTTTGAATTACGGTTGCTGCTGCTTCATCAGGTAATAAAGCAATAATTAATTTCTGAGGATTTGCTTTAGTCTCAGCTTTTGTAGATTCACTATCAACATTAGAAACTTGTTCCTTAGAACCACTACAACCTACTAAAGTTAGTAATCCCAATAAAATAACACTGGTCAATTGTTTATTCAGCTTTGGACTTAACATCATACTCTCTTAAAAGACTTCAAACATCAATTATAGGCATTCTACAGCAAAAATTAATATAATTTTTATTTATTTAACAATGTATTCTAGTTAACATTTAAGGGGATGAAACCTGATAAATTTTTGCCAGTTGTTCAGGTCTGATGTCTGAAGAACTACCATCAAAGACAATAGTACCATTAGCTAACCCAATAATGCGATCGGCATAGTCTAAGGCGAGGTCAATTTGGTGTAAACTAACTAATGTCCCGATGCCATCTTCTTGACAAATTTGCCGTAAATTTGATAATACTTGATGGGCAGTATTAGGATCTAAACTAGCAACGGGTTCATCTGCCAATAAAAAGCGTGGTTGTTGGGCTAAAGCGCGGGCAATTCCTACCCGTTGTTGTTGTCCTCCACTTAGAGAATTGACAGGGGTTAAGGCTTTTTCTAATAACCCAACTCTTGCTAAACAATTTAAGGCAATATATTGATCTTTTTTGGGCAAGGGAAAGAAGCTTCTCAGGGTAGAATGATAAGCTAAGCGACCAATTAACACATTTTTGAGGGCAGTTTGTCGGGGAATTAATTGATGCTGTTGAAAAATCATCCCTGTCCTTTGACGGTGTTTCCGTAAAATTTTAGGGTGATTTAAAACCCCTAAAGTTTGAGAAATCACTTGACCACTGGTGGGATAAGTCAGAAAGTTTATACAGCGTAATAAAGTAGATTTTCCCGCACCAGAAGATCCTAAAATCACCGTAAATTCTCCCTCCGTAAATTCAAGGGAAATGTTTTGGAGTGCTACGGTTCCATCTTGATATGTTACCCCAAGGTTGTCGAGTCGAATCATCTTTTTTAATCGGCAAAAGTTACCCTTAATTTTAGATAAAGTCTACCGTAAAATTGTTCTTATTTTCAAGGGAGATAAGTATTCTTTCGGAAAGACTGGTAATCATTAAAATCCGTAGGTTTTCGAGTTTACTTTGAGGGGATTAAATTTTATGATCGAGAGTAACCTACTCTGAAAATTTATAAAAATAGTAACGACCAAAAATAAAGAGGTTAATTATGTATACAAACCAATCACCATCAATGTTTGATACTTTAGAAGGATACGAAAATTTTGTCAATGAATTACTGGAAAAAGAAACCAGTCTAACCGTCGATCCTTTGCTAGACTGGGAAGATGCCATTCGTAGCCATAATTTCCTCTTAAAATCAGTTGAAAACTAATTCAATCACCAGAACTTGACAAAATTGGCAATGTTCAGACTGGCAACTAACTCAGGATAGACTAAAATCTTAACTATCCTGGGTATTTTTGGCGGCCTTGGGTCAAATTGTTATACAGTTGAGAAGCAAAAAATAGCTGTTGTAGTCTCAAAGCGATCGCCTAGATAATGAAAAGTTTGTGGAATGAGCAAGATGCGGCTAAATATCCCACAGAGTTAGCCTTAAGAGTATATACTTCCCGATTATTAGGACAAGATCCCTCATTAGTCTTACATGGTGGGGGCAATACTTCGGTTAAAATTCGTCAAACTAACTTAGTTGGGGAAACGGCAGAAATTCTCTATGTTAAAGGCAGTGGTTGGGATTTAGCTACCATCGAAGAAGGGGGATTTTCTGGGGTAAAAATGCCCCATTTGCTGAAATTAGCCAAACTTACGGCATTATCAGACTCCCAGATGGTCAATGAACTAAAAACACAGATGATCCAGCCTAATGGCCCATCTCCCTCCGTTGAAACCATTCTCCATGCCATCTTACCCTACAAATATGTAGATCATACCCACGCGGATGCGGTTGTTACCATCACCAATACAGCAGAAGGAAGACAGAGAATACAGGACATTTACGGCGATCGCGTCGTCATTATCCCCTACATTATGCCAGGCTTTGACCTTGCTCGTCTCTGCGCCCAAGAATTTGCTGCCCAAAGGGGAGATAATACGATTGGCATGGTATTAATGAATCATGGTATCTTTTCCTTTGGAGAAACCGCCCAAGAATCCTACCAAGGGATGATTGAGTTAGTCTCTCAAGCAGAAGACTATCTAAAAAAACATGATGCTTGGAATATTCCTCAAACTCCCGTAACTGTCCCCCAAACCCCCCTAAGTCACACTTTAGCGGAGTTGCGTTATCAAGTCTCAAAAGCTGCAGGGTTTCCCCTCATATTGGCCCTACATCAAAGCCCAAAAACCCTAAGATTTGCCCAAAGAGACGATATTCAGACCATTTCCCAACAAGGCCCCGCCACTCCCGATCACGTTATTCGCACCAAACGCTTACCCCTATTGGGACGGGATGTACAGGGATATGTAACCGCTTATCAAGACTACTTTAAGACTCATCTGGCCCAAGCTAAAGAGACGAAAACGATGCTTGATGCTGCCCCTAGGGTAATTTTAGACCCAGAATTAGGATTAGGTGCGATCGGACAAAATGCCAAAGCAGCGGCCATTGTTGCTGATATTTATGACCATACCATTGATATTATCCAACGAGCCACCGAATTAGAAGGATATGAAGCCTTACCCTCCCAGGATATCTTTGATGTGGAATATTGGGAACTCGAACAAGCAAAATTAGCCAAAGGGGGAAAACCTCCCGTTTTTGCAGGGGAAGTAGCCCTAGTTACGGGGGCCGCTTCGGGTATTGGCAAAGCTTGTGTAGAGTCCCTATTAAAACGAGGGGCCGCAGTGATAGCACTAGATATTAACGGGGAAATTACCCAGTTACATAAACGCCCTGATTTTTGTGGTATCCCTTGCGATCTTACCGATGAAACCGCCATTAAACAAGCCTTAGAGCAGGGAATTAGACAGTTTGGGGGTATTGATATGATGATCCTCAATGCGGGCATTTTCCCCCCGGCCTGTCGAATAGAAAACCTTTCAACGGAACAATGGCGACGCATTATGAATATTAATCTTGATGCTAATTTAGTTTTAATGCGGGAGGTACACCCCTTCCTAAAATTAGCTCCCAAAGGCGGTAGAATCGTGGTGATTGGCTCGAAAAACGTGCCGGCCCCCGGCCCAGGAGTTGCAGCCTATTCTGCCTCAAAAGCGGCGTTAAATCAGTTAACCCGTGTGGCTGCTTTAGAATGGGGTAAGGATAAGATTCGCCTCAATTCTATTCATCCTAACGGGGTCTTTGATACGGGTATTTGGACAGAAGAAGTATTAGAGGCGCGGGCCAAACATTATGGTTTGACAGTGCAAGAATATAAAACCAATAATGTGTTAAAAGAAGAAGTTACAAGTCAAGATGTGGCGGAATTAGCTGCCTCAATGTGTGATGGGTTATTTAGTAAGATAACCGCGGCCCAAATTCCTTTAGATGGGGGAAATGAACGAGTTATTTAATTCCATTTCATGATAGTTAAAATGATCAAGTCAATTAAGTTTCCTTTCCTTTCTCTTGGGGTTGTTCTACTGACTTATAGTACCTTTGGCTGGTATGTTGGTGCTTCTGTAACAACCTGGACTCATTGGTTAGTTGAACGGGGAAAAACCTGGGGATGGTTTTTTGAAGATCAGACGGTTTTTCTCGTACTTCACATAGTAGCAGGTTGTGTCGTGTTGTTAATTACATCGAGTTTAGTGGCCCCGGTTGCTTTGGTAACAATTTTATTCGGCAGTGGGTTTAAATCTGATAATCGAGCAATCTTTGCGGTTTTGTTTTGGTCATTTGCTGTTGTCTTTATGCTACGATGGCTCGGAGATTTTATGAGATTTTTGATCTTGTTATGTGCTGCTATTTTAGGTAAATTAGAATTAGAAAAACAAAATTATCCAGAATGGCAAGTTTTGTCATTATTAGGAGTTATTTGTTTAGGAGGATTTGGTTTGGGTTTATTCAGTTATTATAGCTTACAGGGTAGATTATTTTAAGTTTTATTGGCGATGTTTGCGGCTTGGCGAAGGGCGCGGGTTTGTTCTAATATATCTTCAACATTTTCTTGGGATAAACTTTCAACATAATTAACTTTAATCTCTTCTAATAAGTCATTTAAGAGGGATTCAATTTGTTCAATACTGTGCTTTTCTTGGAGTTCATTTCCCATAGATTTACTGAATTTTTCAATCAATTTTTCCAGCAGTTGATCAAATTCAGTATCTTCGACTAAGAGTCCTTGAAGTCCTACAGATAAACCATAATAAAGTTGAGAGACTAATCTTTCTGTTAGCTGATTTTGTATGGTTTTGAGTCCAGGAATATTGGCTAAGCCTTGATAATTTGGAGTTTGGCTTAGGGCTTTTTCGACATTATACTGTAAAAACGCTTCTGCTTCAGGGCGAATTTCTGGTAACACTTTTTCAATCACGACATGAGACATTAATTTCACTAATTCAGAGGTTTCATTAATATCATTAAGATCAATATATTGATGAGTATTTTGCTGCATCAGTAAATCCCTGACAATGCCTTCTTCAATAGAAGATTGAACTTGATTAATGACTTGAAGAATAACGACTTCCGTAATGTCTTGGGCAATACTAGCAACAAAACCCTGACTTGCTTGTTTTTGAATTGCTTTGAGATCAATTAATTTTGCTTGATTTAAACGAATAGTTAAGGGAATAATTCTTAAGATACGGAACAAGGGAATTAAAAGAAAAATATCATACCAACGCCATAACATCGCATCAAACCAACTAACACCAGTATGACGGCGACTAATATACCAAGTACGGGCTAAAAATTCTGTTAAAAATATTAAAAAGAAAGGAAAATCTATTAAGCCAAAATTATCAATTGGTTGCCCATTTTCTCCCACAGGACGAAAATAATTTGTCTCGATTAAAGGACGAATTCTTTCATCAAAAAAGTTCAATTCTTCTCGCCAACCATTTTTACGGAAGTTTTCAGCACTCCAAAACTGCTCAAAAGCTTCTGTTGCTGAACTATCTTCTGTCTCAAAAATGTGTTGACGCATTTTATTTTTTATCCGTTCTAAAGTTCCCGTCTTATTGGCTATCTGAAAAGGATTTTGGTTAATCATGTCTCGACTTCTCAGTCGCAAATCAGCTAATATTTTCTCAATTTCTTCTGTTACCTTTTGTCTTTCATCTGGTGTTTTATTAGAAAAAACTTGCTGATTAACTGCTTCATTAAGATTGTCGATTCTTTGTAAATATCGAGCCGTATCTCGATGAGGTTCAATTCCTTTAATTACATCATATTTGGTGATAATTTCTGAAAAAATAGGCGGTAAAATTCTTAAGGGTTTTGGGGGAATATTTCGCTCAAATCTCCCTAATTTTATAAATATTTGTACCCTCCCCTGTAACCAAAAATCTCGGAGAGGAATATAAGTTAAATTAAAAATAACGATACTATAATTAGCGAGGACAATTAACGCCATGATTTTTTCAAACCAGAGACGGGGACGGAAAAACTTTTTTTGAGAACGGGAGGAAATTTTAGTTAGGGTCATGGATCAGGATTTTTGGGATGATAAGATTAACAGGATTGGGTGGTTGGTGAGAGGAGAAATGATAAGATGATAAGATGAGAGATGGTAGAATAAGAGAAATAAATTAATTTAAGATATTCCCTTAATAAATAACCTAACAGTTTGTGATGAATTTAACAACCCAAGAATCTTATAATTATAAAGTCGGTGGAAGTCTCGCTTTTGATCATCCAACTTATGTCGAACGTCAAGCAGATAAAGACCTATTGACTGCCTTAAACTTGGGTAAGTTTTGCTATGTTTTTAATTGTCGTCAGATGGGAAAATCGAGCTTGAGGGTGCGAGCAATGCACCAATTACAAGACCTAGGAATGAGTTGTGCCTCAGTTGATATTACCAGTTTAGGCAGCGATTTAAGCCAAAAACAATGGTACAGTGGCATTATTACTCAATTATTTTTAGGTTTTAATTTAGTTGGGAAAGTTAACTTAAAAGTCTGGTTGCGGGAACGGGAGGAGTTATCAGGAGTTCAAAAATTCAGTCAGTTTTTGGAAGAAGTTTTATTAGTTCATTGTCCGGGAGAAAAGGTTTATATTTTTATTGATGAAATTGATAAGGTTCTCAGTTTAAAATTTTCTTTAGATGACTTTTTTACCTTAATTCGTTTTTTTTATAATCAAAGAGCAGAAAATCCCAAATTTGAAAGATTAGTCTTTTCTTTATTTGGTGTAGCGACTCCTTCAGACTTAATTCAAGACAAAACTCAAACCCCTTTTAATATCGGACAACCCATAGAATTAACAGGATTTACCCCAGAAGAAATTGAACCCCTTGCCCCAGGTTTAAGCCCCATTAGTCCCCATCCTCTGGCAGTATTAAAAGCCGTTGTAAATTGGACAGGAGGACAGCCATTCTTAACTCAAAAATTATGTAATTTATTGTTAATTAATTCTGCCATTATTCCCCCAGGACAAGAAGACAAATGGGTCGAAAATTTTGTCAAATTATCTATTATTGAAAATTGGGAATCTCAAGATGAACCCGTTCACCTCAAAACCATTCGAGATCGACTTTTTAGGAATGAAAAACGGGCCGGAAGACTCCTGGGAATGTATCAACAAATTTTACAACAAGAATTCTTGGAAACCGATGAAAGTCCAGAACAAACAGAATTAAGATTATCAGGATTAGTAGTCAAACGCAATGGTCATTTAGTGGTTTATAATCCTATTTATAAAAACGTTTTTAATCAAAAATGGGTCAGTAAAGAACTAGAAAAAATTCGTCCCTATTCAGAAATGTTTACCGCTTGGCTCAATTCCAATTATGAAGATGATTCCCGTTTATTGCGGGGACAAGCTCTTAAAGATGCTCTCGGTTGGGCCATGGATAAAAGTTTAAGTAACTTAGATTATAAATACTTAACTGAAAGCCAAAACTTAGATAAACGAGAAGCCGAATTCAATCTCGCCGCCCAACAACAAGCCAATGAAATCTTAACCCAAGCCAATCAAAAAGCCCAACGCATGATCCGCTTAGGAATCGGCATATTAGCCGTTTCTTTGCTGGGTGCGACCATTGCCTTTACCCAAGCAAAATCAGCCTTTCAGAAGCAAAAAGAAGCGCAAATGGGGACACAATTAGAACAGACTGGGGATAGTGCTTGGCGACAATTTGAATTTGAACAACTGGAAGGGTTAGTCTCTGCCATGGAAGCAGGTCAAAAATTGAAAACCTTAGTGGAAGATCGGCGACTTTTAGCAGATTATCCCGCTACTAGCCCCATTTTAGCCCTAGAGCAAATTCTTGATCGCATTCAAGAAAAAAATAAACTCACGGGCCATCAAGATGCGGTAAATAGCGTCAATTTTAGCCCAGATGGTCGCTGGATAGCCACTGCTTCCAGTGACGGTACTGTACGTCTTTGGGACAGTCAAGGACGGCAAAAAGCCCTATTAACGGGTCATGAAGGCAATATTTATGGGGTTGTCTTTAGTCCTGATAGTCAACATATTGCCACCGCGGCTCAAGATGATACAGCTAGGGTGTGGGACTTGAACGGCAAACAATTGGCTATCCTCAAAGGCCATACAGCCTCGGTTTATAGTGTTACCTTTAGTCGAGATGGTCAACGTATTGCCACCACCTCACGGGATGAAACCGCGAGAATTTGGGACTTACAAGGACGACAACTGGCTATCTTAAAAGGTCATAAAAAATCCGTGGATGATGTGGCTTTTAGTCCTGATGGTCAATTTGTGGCTACTGCTTCACGGGATGGTACAGCAAAATTATGGGATAGCCAAGGAAAATTGCTTAAAAGCTTACAATACGACGCAATTCCTTTCTATAGCATCAGTTTTAGTCCTGATGGTCAACTTATTGCTACAGGGGCGAAGGATGGTAAGATCAGAATTTGGGATAAACAGGGAAATTTGCGCTTAACATTGGAAGGTCATCAAGAATTAGTCAATAGTGTGGTTTTTAGTCGAGATGGTCAGTGGATAGTCAGTGGATCAAGTGATGGTACCGCTAGACTCTGGAATACTCAAGGGCAAGAGGTGGCCATATTAAGGGGACATCAAGATCCTGTCTATGATGTGGCTATTAATGCGACGGCAAGCCGTTTGGCCACCGCTTCGAGTGATGGAACGGTTAAATTATGGGAACTCAATAAGGCAAATGAGCAAGGCTTTGATACCCTCAATAATTATCTTACCAGTGCGGATTTTTCTCAGGATGGTAAATTATTAGCGATCGCTGATGAAAGTGGTATGGTTTATCTCTGGAATTTACAGGGGAAAAAAATACAACAATTTGAAGCTCATGGTAGTGGAGTTAATACGATTAGTATTAGTCCTGATGGTCAAACAATTGCTACTTCTGCTAGTAATGGAAGCGTTAGATTATGGGATTTACAAGGTAAATTATTAGGGGAATTAAATGACAATACAGTTAGGGTTTATAGTATTAGTTTTAGTCCTGATGGTCAAAAATTAGCGATCGCTAATCGCTCAGGAGGAGTTTGGTTATGGAATATTCAGAAAAAACCCTATCAATTAATTAAGCATTTTACGGCTCATGATGATAGCATTTATCAGATAATATTTAGTCCTGATGGTCAAAATATAGCTACAGGATCAGCCGATGGTACTGCTAAATTATGGGATTTACAAGGCCAGCTTTTACAAACTTTTACAGGACATCAAGATCGGATCAATTCCTTAAGCTTTAGTCCTGATGGCCAGTATTTCTTAACAGCATCTAAGGATAGTACCGCTAAATTATGGAACTTAAAAGGGGAACTATTAAACACCCTGAAAAGTGATTTATTTCCTATCTCCCGTGTCGCATTTAGTCCCAGTGGTGACTATATAATTACGGCTTCACGGGATGGTACAGTAAGATTGTGGGATAAACAAGGAAATCTTCATACTAAGATGAAAGGCCATCAAGAATCTGTGGAAAGTTTACAATTTAGTCCTGATAATCAACAAATACTTACTATCGCTAGAGATGGCATGGTAAAAGTGTGGCCAGTAGAAGAAGAATTTGCCCGCTTAAACTCACTTTTAGACCAAGGATGTCATTGGTTACATGATTATTTAGTCACCCGTCCCCAAGAACAAGAAAAATTATCCAGTTGTTTTAATCAAATATCTGAACCTTAAAAATTCCCGAAATTTCAACTTTAATGATCCAAAAGGAAAAGTTTTATGATATACTGTCTCATAATGGGAAATATTGAGCCATTTTGAGAGACATTAGAAATTTAAAACAAATTGAGTTATTTGATGATTAAAAATAATAACTCATCACCTCATCACCCCTTCACTCCCTCACCCCCTCACTCCCTCACCTTTCCCCTAAAGATATATCTGCTTTTGACCAGGCCTTGTGAAAGTCAGCCTGTATTTGAGTCGCTGCTTCTAATTTTCCTTGGGCTTTTAGACTCTGTGTTAAGCCAAATAATGACCAACCATTATGAGGATGTTCTTGTAAATCTTCTCGATAGACTGCCTCTGCTTCCCTTGCCGTGCCTTGTTTAAGCAGTTCTGCCCCAAGGGATTGACGGATGGGATAATACCAATAGGGAGGTTCCATATAGGGTAACTTATCCTGATAGTTAATTGCCGTTTGATAATGGGCGATCGCCTGTGATTTTTTCTGACGTAAACTAGCTATTTGGGCGGCCAATAATTCATCAGAAATTTGCATCAAAGATTTAGCGGGAAGTCCTGCCGTTTCTAAGGTAGGAAGATTATTTTGTAACAATAATTGTTCCAATAGTTGTTTTTCTGCCATTGCTTGGGTCAAATCTCCCTTAGCTGCCCAAGCCATTCCCCTTGCATAATGCCACATAGCGAGGGTATAAAGTAACTTAGCTGACGGTTTGGGTTCTGTTAACACCTCATCCCATTGCTGAAACTGTACCAAGGCGAAATAGGGAGTAGGCAAGAAACCTTCTGTCATGGGAAACTGTTCTGCTAAGGAGAGCGGGACCTTAGAAACTAACTTTCTTGCTGCGGCGATCGCCTCTTGACTCCGGCCCTCCATACTAGCGGCGAACCAGAAAAAGTGAATATTATGGGGATAATAAAGCAGGGAATATAAGCCTTTTTCTTGAGAACTAGCCAAATAGGTTTCATCCGTGACGATCGCGTTTTGGTTAACCTCGGCCGCCTCATGATAACGCCCCACCCGTAGATAAATATGGGAAGGCATATGGACTAAATGGCCAGAGGCCGGAATCAAGTTTCGGAGGTTATCCGCAGCCATTTCTGCCTTTTCAGGATGATGGGAGGCTTCCACTGCATGGATGTAGTAATGGGTTGCCCCTGGATGTTTGGGGTTTTTGCTTAAGACAAATTCGAGGGCCTTCAAAACTTTTTGGGTTTCTGGTTTCGGTTCTCCTCCTTCTGTCCAATAGTCCCAAGGCATGAGATCCATTAAGGCCTCAGCGTACAAAGTGGCAGCATCTAGATCCTCTGGATATTGAGAGGACAATTGTTCCATTCCTTGGGCATAGGCCTGATCGAAGGCTTTGCGATCATCCACGGGTTGGGCAGAATAACGGTAAGCCAATGCCTTAATATAAGCTTGTTCGGGGGGAGTGACTTGATTACTGAGTTGACTTGCCTTGTGAATTGCTTGATAAGCCAGGGGCATGGAATCTTTACCCATAGGGGCATTAACATGAGGCCCTAGGGATAAGGCAACACCCCAATAACACATAGCACAGTTGGGGTCAAATTTAGCCGCTTGTTGAAATGAACGTAAGGCTTCGCCATGATTAAACCCAAAAACGTAGATTAAGCCTTGATCAAAATATTGTTGGGCTTGAGGGGATTGGGTGGTAATCTTATGGTGATAATCCCCTAAATTGTCAATCAGGGGAACCGGGTGATCGGGTTGGTTTAAGTTAAACCCCTTAACTGTTGTTGCCATTAGGAAATTTGGGCAAAGACAGAGGGAAATAGCTAGTAAACCGTATAAAACCAAGCTTTTTGTTCTTTTAATCTTCATAATCTTGGTTCCTCAAGAGAATCAACATACAGATTTATCCTAATTAATACAGATTCCTTTAGGGATAATCCTGAATTATTAATATTTTGTATCGTTTTGTAAACTCTAGCAATCCTAGAATGATTGATGAGAACTTTCGGTTCTCCGTTCTCCGTTGTCTTGAAATAGAAAGGCCATATTAAGACAAAGCTTTAAGTAGGGCTTGAAATTTTAGTTGAATTTCCGCTAATTCTTTGTGAGGTTCCGATCCTTCTACAATACCAGCCCCTGCATATAATCTAGCATGATTACCTGAGATTAAAGCGGAACGAATTCCTACGACAAATTCACTATTTCCTTGATAATCTATCCATCCTAAAGGTGCAGCATAAAGCCCCCTTTCAAATGTTTCATATCGCCGAATTTCTTCACAAGTTATCTCAGTAGGAAATCCTGAAACAGCAGGAGTAGGATGAAGTTTAGCAACGATTTCTAGGGGATGAATTTCGGGAGATAATTGAGTATAAATGGGTGTCCAAAGATGTTGAATATTGGACAATTTTAGTAATTTTAAAGGAGAGATTTGTGGTGTTAATCCTAAACCTAGTAAACGGTTAGTAATACAATCAATAACAACTTGATGTTCTCGTCTTTCTTTGTCACTTTTGAGCAAGTTTTGTCCTAAATCATCATCAAGTTTTTTCGTTTTACCTCTAGGGGCAGAACCCGCTAAAGCATCAGTCACTAATTGTTGATTTTGAATACTAATTAACCGTTCAGGACTCGCCCCAATAAAGCAATTTCCTTGACCATTATTAAGCGCAAAAACATAACAATCAGGATAAGAAATCCGTAAATTATTTAAGCAATTAATTAAAGAAAAATCCGTCGGAGATTTTAAATCTAAAGCATGAGCAAGCACTAATTTATGAAAATGATTAGCTTTAATTGAGTTTAAAGCTGAGGTCACAGAAGCTTGAAAATCATGGGACATTTGATACTTAGTTTGGGGATGAATTGAAGGGGTTAAATTAAACAAATATTGACTCGAACTATTAACTTGATCAATACTTTTAGTTTGGTTATTGATTTTTTGAATTATTTCCTTAATATTTGTTTGTTTGTCTATCAAAATATTGAAAGTTAAAACACAACGATTATTTCGCTTAATTAGTTGTATTTTGGGTAAAAATAATGAAGCAGACGGGAAAGGAAAACTTGAGTTATGATTTTTAACAAAAAAAGTAAAACCACAAAAAAAGTGAGGCGATGATTCTGCTAAATTTTGTTCACCAAGTCTAATAATTTTTTGCAAACAATCTTTAATAAATGTTTGAGATTGAGTAAATCTATCAGGGGTATTTAAACATAAAGATTGAGTCTTTCCATAACCGAGAATAGACTCTTTTTTACCTCGATTTTCCCAATAAAAAGAAAGCTCATTAGGTTTAGTAAAAGTCATTGATTGTTGTTTTTCTGTCAAAAAAGACAAAACCAACAAGGGATCAATAGACTCAATGATTTGAGAAAAACTGATAATTACTGATTTATTTGTTCCGTCTAAAGATGCTTGACAAGCTAAGAGTAATTGATCAAGCTTATGTTCATCGTACCCGACATTAGCACGATTAGGAATGACTGGTGCGGTAACAGACATCGTAAAGTTATTTATAATTTGTTCCACCTTAGCCTGATATTGATGGTATGTCTTGAATATCATCCATACCTTTTTTCTTGATGACGCTGTTATCCTAATTGTTCAGCATACCTCCTCAACCCTGTCAACCGTTAAAAAGGTCTTGTTTAACGATAGTATCGAAGAAAGGTATTCAAGTCAGGTTCTCGCCTTTTGAGCATCATATCATAGGGACAAGAGAACTTATATACAATTTATCGAAGTCGCATTTTATGACCACAACCACCCCCCTCAACCCCCCCTCAAAAGGGAAATTATGGCTTGCTGCCATCAAACCTCCTATGTACAGTGTCGCTATTATACCGATTACTGTGGGGACAGCGGCCGCCTTTTGGCAGACTCAGCACTTTAATTTTCCAATCTTTGGAACCTTTTTACTGTCAGCTATTTTAATTATTGCTTGGCTCAATATTAGCAATGATGTTTTTGACGCGGAAACCGGAATTGATAAAAATAAAGCTCATTCTATTGTTAATTTAACGGGCAATAAATCCTTAATGTTTTGGTTGGCTAATTTCTTTTTAGCTTTGGGAATGTTCGGAATTCTATTAATTACTTGGTGGCAACAAGATGCAACGGTATTAGGGATTATTCTACTCTGTTGCGCCTTTGGTTATAGTTATCAAGGGCCTCCCTTTCGTCTAGGATATCAGGGATTGGGAGAAATTATTTGCTTTTTTACTTTTGGCCCTATGGCAATTGCGGCCGCTTATTATTCCCAAACTCAACAGTTTTCTTTATCGAGTTTAATCCCTGGAACAATTATTGGTTTGAGTACCTCAATCATTTTATTTTGTTCCCATTTTCATCAAGTGGAAGATGATTTAGCTGCCGGAAAAAAATCCCCTATCGTTCGTTTAGGTACAAAGTTAGGTTCTCAAATTTTAACAGGGATAACCATTTCAATCTTTGTCTTAACCCTGATTTTTTCTTTATTAGGGATCATTTCTTCCTGGACTTTGCTAATTTTTCTCAGTTTTCCTACGGCCTATCAATTGGTTAATCATGTTCGACAATATCACGCTCAACCTGAAAAGGTTAGTAATTGTAAGTTTATTGCAGTTAATCTTCATTTTTTGAGTGGTATCTTATTGGCATTAGGCTTAGTTTTACCTAGATTTTTATAACAATGAGCGGGCATGAAAGGCTACCAATAGTAGCCTTGTCTATATTTGTCAACTAGGGCAAGGGTTTATAATAATCATTTTCATGCACCGAACCAATCGCAGTGTGATCCTGGTTGATACAATCAGGTTTTTGTGCATAATTACAGACCCTCGCCCATAAACGGGCGCGAGTCCCTGGGGGGCCAGCAGAAAAGATGACTTTATCTCCCTCCTCAATTTTGACACCACACACTGGACAAGTTTGTACATTAGGGTTAACCATAAGTAATTATTACTAATTGTTGTTGAGAGCTTGACACAGGATACAGCTATCAGGTAAAGGAAACAGTCGTTTTTGTTACAAGATAGTTAGGCTATTTCAATAGACTTTTTTCAACTTAAAGTTGTGTAATCATGGTGTTTAGTCTATGATAATAAAAATAACCTAAATTAAACCCAATCTAGGGATTAACAGAAGACAGTTTAGGGATTAGCCTAGAATACAGCAGAGGGCATCACCATTGATACAAGCAACTCTACATCAATTAAAAGTTTTTGAGGCGACAGCGCGTCATGGCAGTTTTACCCGTGCTGCGGAAGAGTTATTTATTACTCAACCGACGGTGTCCAGTCAAATTAAACAACTAACCAAAGCCATTGGTTTACCGTTATTTGAGCAAATTGGTAAACGTCTCTATCTGACGGAAGCGGGTCAGGAATTATTGCGAACTTGTCAGGGAATTTTTGAAAAGTTAGACAATTTCGAGATGAAAGTGGCTGATTTAAAGGGAACTAAACAAGGACAACTGCGTTTAGGGGTGATTACCACGGCTAAATATTTTATTCCCAGAATTTTAGGTTCTTTTTGTCAACAATATCCGGGCATTGAAGTATCCTTAAAAGTCACTAATCATCAACAAATTCAGCGACGAATGTTAGAAAATGAGGATGATCTTTATATTGTCAGTAATCCCCCGGAAGGACTAGATTTATGTACTCAACCCTTTTTAGATAATCCTTTAGTGGTGATTGCCCTTAAAAGTCATTCCCTGGCCGGCCAGAGCAATATTCCTATTAGCAGTTTAGAGGGAGAACCCTTTATCATGCGGGAACAGGGATCGGGAACCAGACAAGCTGTACAAAACCTTTTGGCTAAGCATCGGGTATCGGTTCATGTCAGACTTGAATTAGGCAGTAATGAAGCGATTAAACAGGCGATCGCTGGAGGGCTAGGAATTTCTGTTCTCTCCCAACATACCCTAATTTCTGAGGGGATAGATAGTGAATTAACGGTGTTAGATATAGAACATTTCCCCATTAAACGTCGTTGGTATGTGGCCTATTTAGGGGGAAAACAACTATCGGTAATTACTAAAGCTTTCTTAAATTATTTACTCGAAGAAAGTCCCAAGTTTTCTGTTCCCAATGTTCGTCCTTTATCTAAAAGTTTAGTGAATAATTAATTGACATTTAATCTTTAGGAGTGGAATAGTTTATAGTTTTTCTATTCCGCTCTCTAACTATTTTAAGACGTTTGAGTGAAGATAGTGTTTTATTCTTAAACAGTTGTTAAACAGGATATGTTAAAAATTTTATGGATAACCTGATTGTTATCTCTACAATCAAACTATATTTTCTTTCAAAAAGGAGTATTTGGAGTGACAAATATTGCTCCTCGGATTCCCTTAGAATCCCGTAGCGAACTCAGAGATTTGGTCTGTTTTCAACTTCAGCTATTTCTAGAACAAAAAAATTATGAAGGAGTTAAAAACCTTTTAATTCCGGTTCAGGCAGTTGATATTGCTGAGGCGATTGAAGGATTACCAGGTACTTTACAGGTAATTGCTTTTCGCCTTCTTCAAAAACAGATAGCTGTTGAAGTTTATGAATACTTTGATTGTAACATACAACAGTCATTAATTCAAGAATTTCAAGCGCAAGAGGCGATTGATCTTGTCAATCAAATGTCTCCCGATGAACGAGTCAAATTATTTGATGAATTACCGCCCCAATTAGTACGAAAGTTAATTAATCATTTAACCCCAGAGGAACGGGAAGCAACAGCCCTACTGTTAGGATACCGAGGGGATAGCGCAGGGCGTATCATGACTCCTGAATATATTGCCCTAAAGGAACACTTAACAGCTAGACAAGCGCAGGAAAAAATCAGAAGTTTAGCACAGAAATCAGAGGTTAATTATTATCTTTATATCACTGATCAAAATAAACATTTAATGGGCCTGATTTCTCTAAAAGATTTGATTATTTCTGACCCTGAAAAGCCCTTAGAAGAAATCATGAAGCGGGAGGTAATTTGTGCTGATACAGATACAGATCAAGAAGAAGTTGCTAAGTTGATTCAACGTTATGATTTATTAGCATTACCCATTATTGATAAGGATAAAAATTTATTAGGGGTTGTGACTATTGATGACGTAATTGATGTAATTGAAGAGGAAGCAACGGAAGATATTTATAAAATGGGTGGCTTAGAATCTACGGGGTATAATTATTTTGAAGCCAGTTTATTTCATGTTTTCAAACAAAGAATGCCTTGGTTATTGTTATTATTATTTACCAATTCAGCAACGGTAATGATTTTGAGTAACTATGAAGCTATATTAGATGAAGTAGTTGCTTTAGCATTTTTTACACCTTTATTAATTGGTGCAGGAGGTAATGTTGGGGCCCAATCTTCAACGGTTGTTATTCGAGGATTGAGTACCGAAGCGTTAAAAGATAAGAAACCCCTAGAAATTGTTCTCCGTGAATTAGTTAGTGGCGGATTACTCGGACTGATTTTAGGTATATTAGTTATTATCGGAATTTTTCTTTTTTTGGGACATCAAGAAGTTAGTTTGATTGTGGGGATTAGTTTGCTTTGTATCACGATAATTGCAGCAACAACTGGTGCTGCTTTACCCTATTTATTTAGTAAATTAGGGTTTGATCCAGCTTTTATGTCTGCCCCTCTAATTACAACCGTGGTTGACATTTTAGGGATTTTAATTTATCTGAATATGGCCAGATTAATTTTGGGAATTTAAACCGTTATATTATCTATTAAGGATATGGATTTACCATGAATACAGCAACTAGCAATCTGAAAATTGGCCCTCGTAATCTTGGTGATGTTATTAGTCAACAGTTACAATTATTTCTTGAGCAGAAAAATTATGAGGCAGCAAAAACCTTATTATTACCTGTTGCTCCTGTGGATATTGCTGAGGCGATCACTCAGTTACCAAAATCTTTACAACTGCTTGCTTTTCGTCTTCTTAATAAACCTGTTGCTATCGAAGTTTATGAATATTTTAATTCTCCCCTTCAACAATTGCTTTTAACCGAATTTCAAGAGGAAGAAGCGGGAGAAATTATCAATAATATTGCTCCTGATGAGCGGGTTAAACTGTTTGATGAATTACCTCCAATTATTGTCAAACAATTAATCAAAAAATTATCCCCAAAAGAAAGAAAAGTCACCTCTCTTTTATTAGGATATTCCCCTGAGACAGCGGGACGTATCATGACTCCAGAATATATGGAGTTATCAGAAAATTTAACGGTTGAAGAAGCACAGGCTAAAATTCGTGAATTAGCTCAAGATTCTGAAGTATTTTACTATGGCTATATTACGGATCAATTTGGTCGCTTATTGGGAATTGTTTCTTTAAAAGATTTAATTCTAGCTACCCCTGAGCAACCTCTCAATGAGATTATGAAACAAGATATTATTTATGCTTACACAGATACGGATCAAGAAGAAGCTGCTAATTTAATGCAACGCTATAATTTATTAGCTTTGCCTATTTTAGATCGGGGAGAAACCTTATTAGGCGTTGTTACTATCGATGATATTATTGATATTATAGAAACTGAAACAACGGAAGATGTCTATAAAATGGCAGCCGTAGAATCTGAAGGAAATGATTATTTTGAAATTTCCCTATTAAATGTTATTAAAAAACGAATTCCTTGGCTTTTAATTTTATTAGTAACTAATTCAGTTACCGTCTTGATTATGAGTCGTTACGAAGCAGTTTTAGATGCGGTTGTCGCCTTAGCCTTTTTTACCCCATTACTCATTGATACTGGGGGAAATATTGGGGCCCAATCTTCAACGGTTGTTATTCGAGGATTCAGTACCCATGAGTTAAAAAATAAGAAACCTCCCCTCGTAGTTTGGCGAGAATTAATGACAGGAGGAATGCTAGGAATTGTCCTTGGTATTTTAGCCATTGTTTTAGTTTTTATTCTCTTAGGAACGGCTGAAATTGGCATAACAGTCGGTATTAGTTTATTGGTCATTAGTATAATGGCAGCGGCAACAGGTGCCGCTTTACCATTTGTATTTAAGGCTTTAGGATTTGATCCAGCATTAATATCTGGCCCTTTTATCACCACAATTGTTGATATTGTGGGAATTTTAATTTACTTAAATACGGCCAAGTTATTGTTGCCAATATGACTGATTAATCAATTCGAGAAAAGAGCATTTCTCCTTGTACTGCTAATTCTCCATCGACTTTACCTTCTCCTTGCATTTTAGCAATTCTATTCCTTTTGAGGGCTAATAATTCCACCGTCATAATCAATTGATCTCCAGGGACAACGGGACGACGAAACCTGACTTTATCAATACCAGCAAAGGCAAAAAATACCCCTTTCATACCTGGTAATAATGTTAATATAACCCCCCCTACTTGAGCCATAGATTCTACAATTAACACCCCTGGCATAATTGGAAGACTAGGGATATGGCCAGGAAAAAAAGGCTCATTAATAGTCACATTTTTGATACCTACGGCTTTTTTACCAGGTTCATAATCAATAATACGATCAACTAAGGCAAAGGGGTAACGATGGGGTAATAATTCTTGAATTTCTCGAACGGTAAAGGTTGTTTGGATTTTAGGGCTTTCTGTGGTGTTTTCGGCATCATTAACAATATCTCTATCAGTAACACTAGACATGGTGATTAGTAAGTCATCAATAACAATTATCTTTTATCATTGTTTCACATTATTGGGGGTTTCTTGATAGTTTCATTGACCAATTTTTCCACAGTTGTTGGAGAGACTAAGGTATTGGCACATAAAATTCCTGACGCTGCCACTGCGGGAACGCCAATCCCAGGTAAGGTGCTATCTCCTACCCGATACAATCCTTCAATGGGGGTATGACAACTGGGAAACATTCCCTTTCCTGCGGCGATCGCTGGACCATAGCTTCCCTGATGACGACGTAAAAAACGAGCATGGGTTAAGGGGGTTCCAATTAATTCTAAAACTACTCGCTGACGAATATCGGGAATGACTTTTTCAATGGCTTTATAAAGTGATTGCGATCGCTGTTTTTTCTTATTTTCATAATCATCATTTTTTTTCCATCCCTGATAGGGTTCTAAGGTATAAGCATGAATGACATAATGACCATCAGGGGCTAAATTTTTATCCCAAACGGAAGGAATAGAAATCATACAGGTATTACCAGGAACCGTAATATCTTGGTTACTATCATGAACTACTACATGATGTCCTGTTAAATTTTCTAACTCAGATGCTTTTATTCCTAGATGAAGGTGCATGAAACTTTCTACAGAAGGAGTTTTTAATTCTTTTTCTTTATAATTTTTAGGTAAATCTTCTGGGGCTAAAAGATGACCATAAGTATCCCAAACTGTGGCATTAGAAATTACAATTGGGGCTTTTATTATATCACCTTTTCGTAATTTTATACCTGTTACTTTACCTGATTTAACGATTATTTTTTCTACATGATGACTTAAATATAATTCGCCTCCCCATTGTTTAAATCCCTTGATCAAAGCATTAATAATAGCTTCGCTTCCCCCCAGAGGATATTCTACCCCTGCGCGAGTTCTTTCTCCTAACATAAACGCAACTTCAGGAGCAACTGTTCCCTCTGCTTTTAACCCTGATAACAAAAAACATTCGAGATCAATTAAGCGACGCACCCAAGGATCTTTAACTGTCTTATTCATCACATCGCCAACGGAACCTTGAATAATTCCTACTTGAAATAAGGTTTTTAATAAAGCAGGAAAATAGCGAGAAATCAAAACAGGAATTAATTGCCAATCTGCTCGTAATGTGATAGTAGGAATATCTTTTAAACAGTCATATAGTCCTAACATTATCGACTCAAATTGTTCTAATTCTTTGGCTCCTTGTGGCGTAATTTTAGCAACAGCTTGACGATATTTATCTAAATCACTAAAAACCGGAAATTTTCCCTCTGGAAAATGATAGTGTCCCAAGGGATCATAGGGAATAACTTCTAAAGATTCCCCTATTATATCTAAGACTTGTTTAAGGGGATTAAGACTAGGACGCTCTTTCCCTAACCCACAATAAAAAGAAGGGCCAGAATCAAACTTAAACCCTTGACGCACAAAGCTATGAGCAGCACCACCCGCTATGGAATGACTCTCAAAAATAGCGACTTTTTGACCATATCTGGCTAATAAAGCTCCGGCAGTTAATCCACCAATGCCACTACCAATAATAATAATATCAAAACTCATAATTAAGTTTAGGTGAGGAGGTGAGGGGGTCAATATGTGAGGAGAATATGAGCAGAAAAGTTAATCCCTGAATGGCTAAATCCCTAAATTCAAGAAGAAGATTTATCTTTAATTAATGCTCGATATAATCCATAAAGAATAATCCCTAAAATTCCCAGAATAATCACAGAAGTCACTAATTTTAAAATACTATTGAGGACAGATAACCCCACAATTACCCCGACAATGGTAATGCCAACTTTGGTAGGAGTTGCTAATCCTTGATACCAAGTAGCGACACGGGTAAATATACCCTCTGTGTCTTCGTTGGGGTTGAAGGGACGGACAGGGGTAGTTTCTCCGTTGATTTCTGCTTCCAGGTCTTTGAGTCTTTGTTCCCAGTTGGGGGTGTTGCGATCGCTCATCGAATTTTTATCCTAACTCAGTGCTTATCCTTCACCTATGGTAACGAAAGACGTAGTTACTGAACAGTCAGGCCAAAGTAGGGGTCAATGGCCGTTAACCCCGACAACAAGCTTTTTGGTTTTGATTGCAATAAAACATAATTTTTATTAATGAAATCGACAAATATCTTTTTAATTTCTAATGCTTCTCTAAAATGCTCAATTTAGCTTCCCAGAGGCAAATTGGTCGAAAATCAGTCTACGAGTTTGCGCCTTTTGAGGTACTTATGATATCATTATAATGCAAAGTCCCAGGCTTGTTTTAACCAAAAATTATTTGTTAGTTCATTTGTTTTAATTTGGGGGTCAAAATAGCAGTTGCGATCACGGTTGATTTTTTGGGGAACAATCTACCCCAAAATTAGCCTAATATTTAGTAATAATAATCACTGACTAACAATTAAATGGGAAAGCGTTTTAACTGCATAATCGCTTCTTTTGCCGTTGTTCTTAAACTTCCAGCAACCCCTGGCATTTGGGGAATTTGCCATAATAAATCAATAGTTCGTCGTAATAAACGCACTAAGTCCCCTTCATCTAAACTGGTATTTTCACATAAGACTTGCCAGTCAGTGCCTAAAGCCCACTGTTCTATTAACCCCATTAATTCTAACTCTAACCACACAGGAATAGTAATATGATAACGTCGCTGAGTTTGATTCAATAAACGACGCATTTCTCCAATACTAATCCCATGCTCAGGGGACTCCCGAAACAAGCTTAAAACCTCTGGAGAAGGTAAATAATTTGTCCAGGTATCAGGGCGCAAAGTTTCCGTAATAATGGCACTGACAGCAGCCGCTAATTGGTGGGGTTCCAGGTGATTTAAAATACCTGACATAAACACCAATCCTAACCATAATTCATTTTCCCCTCGCATGGTAGCGGCCGCTTCTCCTAAGGGAGTGGGAGTATAACCATCTAAAGCCCCAAACTCCCGTAAGATTTCAATTAGATTCAGAAATTCTTCCCAATAATAAGATTGATGAGATTGTAATTTTTGAAACTTAATTTGACTCAGATGAAGTTGTTCCCGTAAACTCAACCGTTGGTGATGTAATTTTAATAAACGGGTGGCATTTTTTTGTTGTCCCAGGGGATGTTGATCTAATAATTGTTGTGCCTGATCTAAACGGTTTTGTTGATCGATCACTTCTGAGGGTGTCATTCTCTCAAAGGCGCGATCTCTCATCTGCTGACAAATTTCTTCACAACCTTTGTCTCCTTTGGGCCCTTTCCCCAAGGACAAATTTTTAACATTCGGCAGGGTTAAATTATTCAGACAAGAGAGGGGTAAAGAGTCCCCATTGACATCGACAATGTCTCCCCGTTTTACCAAATACCAATAATTATCCCCACCTAAACAGAGTAAATCATGAATTTGGCCCGAACCAGACACCAATGCCACAACGGCAGCTAATTGGGGGTTAGCAATTTTTAAGCGTTTACCTTTTAAATAAACTAAATCTCCGAGGTTTAATTGAGGTAATTGCCCAAAAATTTCTTGTTTACGTCGTTCCTCAGCTTGTTCTGCCAAGGTTGTTAACAGTCTTTCCGCTTCTCTCAAACGGCCTTTTAACTTTTCATACCCTAACAGTTCGCTTTCGGTGATTCCCCCTAATTCAATGTCAAGTTTGGCTAATTCTTGGGTTAAATAGGCGATCGCCTGTTGTTCGGGTTCGAGTTTTAGTTGGGCTAAATATTCGGCAAAACTCTTTTCTAAGAGGTCTTTAGCTTCCGTTAGGGTATGTTTTTGCAGGAGGTTTAAGACCATGCCATAGGAAGGAGTAAAACAGCTTTTCAGGGGTTCTGACTGGGCCGTGGCCAAATAAGCGGCTTCTGTCGCCCCTTCAAAGGGGGTTTGGATAGTGACGACATAGCCCACCTCATCCATGCCTCGTCGTCCGGCCCGTCCCGCAATTTGTAAGAATTCTGACGGAGTTAACATACTGTGGCCCTTGTCTGTCCGTTTAGACAGGGCAGAGATCACGGTAGTTCTCGCGGGCATATTAATTCCGGCGGAAAGGGTGGCGGTGGCAAAAACGACCTTGACTAACCCTGCTTCAAATAATTGTTCCACTAATTCTTTCCACACGGGTAAAATGCCCGCATGGTGGGCGGCAATGCCTCTGGTTAAGGGTTCGAGTTGTTCCCCTCTCACTAACTTACAACTACTGGCCAAAAGATGGAATAAATGGGTTTTACTCTCTTCATCTGCGGCTAAATAGGGGAAAATGCCAGCATCAGGGGCAGGGTTAGTAAAAAAATCCAAAAGGGGTTGATATAAGGGAGGATTTTCAGTTTTAACGGCTTTCAACAGAATTTCTTGTAATTCTGTATTGTTGCCTAAGAAGAAAGTTAACAGGTTGTATTGAATGGCATGGGCTTCTTCTGGGGAAACTAAAACAATGCCACTCAGTTTTTCGACAGCCGTATCACAACCCCGACGACTGAAAATGACATAAATGGCGGGTAAGATGTCCCGTTCATATAATTGTTGAACTACTTTGAAGGTATTGGGGCAGTCTTCTCGTTTAACTCGGTTGCGTTTATTGCGAGGCCCTTTGGGTTTGAGGCGGGGGTTGAGGGCGGTTTGTTGCCCATTGAGTAAGGGATGGAGTCCGGTTTTATTACTAAAATAGAAGCGCAGGGGAACGGGCCGAAAATCTGAGTTAATTAGTTCACATAAACTGACGGATGTGGTGGCAGGATCAATGTTTGGGGCGGTTTTTCGCACTTGGTTGATCCAGTCAGTCAATTCTTCGGGGTTGCCAATGGTGGCCGAAAGGGCCACTAATTGGATGGTGGGGGGACAATAAATGATCGATTCTTCCCAAACTGTACCCCGTCCGCGATCGCTAATGTAATGACATTCATCTAAAATTACCGTGGCCACGTTTTCTAAGGAGGTTCCCACTTGACCAATGGGGGTTTCATAGAGCATATTACGGAAAATTTCTGTGGTCATGATCACGATGGAGGCATTGGCATTGATGACCATATCTCCGGTAATTAAGCCCACAATCTCATTATCGATGCCGTTTTCTGTGGTGGCAAATTGTTCTTGAAAGTCCCTAAATTTCTGATTAGAGAGGGCTTTGAGGGGTGTGGTGTAAAAAACCCGCTTTCCTAAATTTAAGGCGCGATAGATGGCATATTCCCCAAGGACTGTTTTTCCCGATCCCGTGGGGGCGCAAACCACGACAGATTTTCCCTTGGCCAAAGCGGCGATCGCCTGTTCTTGAAATTTATCGAGGTCAAAGGGAAAGAGGTCTTTAATATTTAGTTGCGGCGATGTTAATGGTTGATTCACTCAAAATCACAATATTGTCTACTATAAGGTTAAAACCCTATTTCTATTGTATTCGATTCTTGAAGTTTTCAGAGAAGATCTAGCCGTCTTATTTTAGTTGTAAGACAAATATCCCAGTAAAAGGCCATAGGGCTATGGCCTATGGCAAAAATAAATTTTACCCAGGATTTAGATGGTGAATCGTTAATGATTACGCCCAATTCCTTACCAATTCTCCTAAACTATCCCATAATCTCCCTAAAATTTCTCATAAAAAAATTGCAACCAACTTAATTTTAGGTTATAATTTTAACATGAATAAACTGACAGGGTTTTGATTTTTTGTTAAGGAAAAAGATGTTTTCAATCAACTCACTATTAAAGCAAGTGAAGTTTGAGCCAAGGGTGAGAACTTGACCCAAGGCACAAAATAAACAAGACAAATAGCAATTAAATATGATTACTTCCCAGAAAGTTGATACGGTTCGCCATTACCTTCAAGCAATCGGAAAAACTCCTTTACTCAGTGCTGAAGAAGAAATCAAACTGGCTGAACAAATTCAAGCGATGTTGCCTTTATTGGAAAAAGAGATATTGACTGCAACTGAAGAAAAGATAATTGAAAAAGGACAAAATGCCAGGGCGAAAATGATTGAAGCTAACCTTCGTTTAGTGGTATCGATTGCCAAAAAATATCTGCACAGAGGTTTATCTTTATTAGATTTAATCCAAGAAGGAAGTTTAGGATTAATTAGGGGGGTAGAAAGATTTGATCCCAGTCGTGGCTACAAATTTTCGACCTATGCTTATTGGTGGATACGACAAGGAATGACTAGGGCGATCGCCGAACAAAGTCGTACCATTCGCTTGCCTATTCATATCAACGAAAGCCTCAATAAATATAAAAAATCTCTCCGAGAATTGAGCCTAAAATTAGGCAGAAAACCCACTCAAGCAGAAATTGCTGGCATCATGGATATTTCCGTAGAAAAACTTCAGTTTATTCAACAATCTGCCTTTAGAACAAACACCCGTAGCTTAAATTTAATAATTGATGAAAATCAAACAGAATTAGAACAATTACTCTCTGATGAAGAATCTTTATCCCCCAGTGAGTTTGTCAAAGAACAAGAAAAAACATCTCAAATCGAGAAATTATTAGAAATGCTTTCCCCCAAACAAAGGGAAGTGATCACCTTACGTTTTGGGTTATGTGATGGTAAGCCCCTCAGTTATAAAGCGATTGGAAAACAATGCGGAATTAGTCATGAAAGGGCCCGTCAAATATACAGTCGTGCCATCAGAATTCTCCGACAAAAAAATGCCATATTAGGCAATATTCTTGGATAAGATTATAAATCTAAACAAGTAAGTTGCTGAAGAATAATTTGGCTAAAATGAGCAAGTATGATATGATTTAATCATTCTACTTGTTCCTAAAAATCCTTTATGATTTGGGTTCCTCTCGCTGCTCAAAACTTAACAGAAAAAACTTCCCTTGATTTAGTTAATCAGATTAAGGTTGAACCCATTTCAACGCCTTTATTAGCGCAACCCATTCCCACCACCTACGTCTGTCAGGGAATGGGAAATCCGCCCCTTTTACTATTACATGGTTTCGACAGTTCTTTATTAGAATTTCGTCGTCTTTTTCCTTTATTATCCCAACATCATGAAACTTGGGCCATTGACTTATTAGGATTTGGTTTTACCCAAAGAATGCCTGATTTATCATTGAGTCCCCAAGAAATAAAAACCCACATTTACCATACCTGGAAAACTTTAATTAAACAACCCATGATTTTAGTGGGTGCTTCTATGGGAGGTGCTACCGCCATTGATTTTACCTTAACCTATCCCGATATTGTGAAAAAATTAGTCTTAATTGATAGTGCGGGGTTAGCTTCTCCTCCTAAAATTGGTAAATTTATGTTTCCCCCGTTAGATTATTTATCCACTGCTTTTTTAAAAAATTCTAGGGTAAGACAAAAGATAAGTCAAACCGCTTATTATGATAAAAGTTTTGCTAGTCAAGATGCTCAACTTTGTGCGTCTTTACATCTTAATTGTGAGAGATGGAGTCAAGGATTAATTACCTTTACAAAAAGTGGTGGTTATGGCTCCTTTAAGGATGAGCTAGGAAAAATAGAACAATCTACCTTGATTTTATGGGGAGAAAATGATAAAATTTTAGGGGGAAAAGATGCTGAGCAGTTTAAACAATTAATTCCCAATAGTCGATTAACTTGGATACCGAAATGTGGTCATGTTCCCCATTTAGAAAAACCAGAATTAACGGCACAAGCCATTCTTGAGATCTCATCAAATAACTAAACAAACAAAGCCCGGCGATCCAGGCTTTGCTCCTAATAGCATCAGGCTTTAGCCTGTATGTATATAGTTGTTTATTTTACTTAGGATTATTAGGATATAAAGGTTGTTGATCCAGGGAACCTAAACGGTTAAATGGCCAAAACCGAACAAAGGCTTTACCGATAATTTTATCTTTAGGAACAAAACCCCAATAGTGAGAATCGTAACTATTATTCCGATTGTCTCCCAAGACTAAATATTGTCCAGGGGGAACCGTAACTGGCCCATAATTATACTCAGGATCTTCAGAAATGTATTTTTCTGATATTCTTTGGCCATTGACATAAACATGAGCACTTTTTACTTCAATGCTTTCCCCTGGCAACCCAATAATCCGTTTAATAAACGCATCATGAAAATCCTGGGCTTCTAAGGTTTTTGTTGGGTTAAAAACCACCACATCTCCCCGCACGGGTTCTTTAAAATGGTAGCTCAATTTTTCAATAATTAAGCGATCATTAATTTCTAAAGTCGGTTCCATGGAAGATGAAGGAATGTAACGTGCTTCCGCGACAAAAGTCCGAATTCCCAAGGCAAGAATTACCGCCGTAACAACGGTTTTAGTCAGTTCAACCCAGGGATTTTCTGGGGGAGAATTGGAGTTTTTATTTTTATCTTGTTTCAAGCTTCGAGTCATAGTATTTGGATAGAGTGGGAGGTAAGGGAATCAATAAATCGAAAAGTTAAGGTAACGAATGTTTGATTATTAGTTTAACGAAACCCTGGTCAATGGGAAGATTAAAGTATTCTTGAATTTATTTTAGGGGGACTCATCCTCAAATGACACAACTTCTTATTCGTCACGCTCGTATTCTCTTACCAGATGGTGAATTTTTCCTCGGAGATGTTCTCGTGAGACAGGGTAAGATCATCGAGGTTGCCTCAGAGATTTCCGAAACAAACCTTAATACCATCATAGACGCTAGAGGACTGACTTTGTTACCGGGAGTTATTGATCCACAAGTACATTTTCGGGAACCTGGATTAGAACACAAAGAAGACCTGTTTACGGCGAGTTGTGCTTGTGCTAGGGGAGGAGTAACTTCTTTCCTGGAAATGCCGAATACGCTGCCTTTAACCACCACTCAAGCCATATTA
Source organism: Crocosphaera sp. UHCC 0190 (assembly GCF_034932065.1). NCBI lineage: Bacteria > Bacillati > Cyanobacteriota > Cyanophyceae > Chroococcales > Aphanothecaceae > Crocosphaera > Crocosphaera sp. UHCC 0190. Next base: position 221,855 of record NZ_JAYGHP010000001.1, on the reverse strand, counting down.
GATGATAAGTTAGATCTAGCGGCACAAAAATGTCTGGTCAATTATGGTTTTTTTATCGGTGCAACCCCTGATAATTTCCCTGACTTATTAACCGCTAATCCGACCTGTGGTATTAAAATTTTTATGGGGTCTGCTCATGGGGCCTTATTAGTGAGTCGAGAACAGGAATTAGAGCCAATTTTTGCCCAAGGAAGCCGTTTAATTGCGGTTCATGCGGAAGATCAAGCCAGAATTATACAACGTCGTCAGGAATTTGCGGGTATTACTGATCCTGCTATCCATTCGCAAATTCAGGATGAAACAGCGGCCCTAAATGCGACAAAATTAGCTTTAAAATTGTCGAAAAAGTATCAACGACGCTTACATATTTTACACCTTTCCACAGGGATAGAAGCGGAATTTTTGCGGCAAGATAAACCCAGTTGGGTGACAGCAGAAGTTACCCCCCAACATTTGCTATTAAATACAGATGCTTATGAAAAAATTGGCACTTTGGCCCAGATGAACCCACCTTTAAGATCTCCTGAAAACAATCAGATTTTGTGGCAAGCTTTATTAGATGGGGTGATTGATTTTATTGCCACAGATCATGCACCTCATACCTTAGAAGAAAAGGGGAAAGGTTATCCTAATACGCCTTCGGGAATGCCTGGAGTAGAGACTTCTTTGCCGTTAATGTTAACTCAAGCAATGACAGGAAAATGTACGGTTGCTCAAGTATCTCATTGGATGTCTACTGCACCAGCAAAGGCGTATAAAATTCCCAACAAAGGCTTAATTAAATCTGGTTATGATGCAGATTTGATCTTAGTTGATCTGGATAATTATCATCCGGTTTTACGGGAAGAATTACAAACTAAATGCGGTTGGAGTCCCTTTGAGGGGTGGAATTTAACGGGATGGCCAGTGATTACTATTGTGGGGGGCAATGTAGTTTATGAACAGGGTAAATTAAATACAGAAGTTAGGGGGAAAGCGTTACAATTTGAAGCGTAACTCAATTTTATTATGAATCAATTTAGATATCAGTTTAATCAGCCAATCCCAAACGGATTTACTCTGATTGCTTCGGGATATTATGAGTTTGTAATTAAATACAAGCGAACGGGAATGGGGTGTATGAATGCTTTTCTTATTGTGTGCTTAGTTTTATGGCTTCCTTTTTGTTTGTTAATTTTACCTTTTTTATTAAATTTAAGAGCCTGGTTATTTATAGTAATTCCATTGTTTATGTGGGGCTTTGCTATTGGATTTATTTATTTAATTATTTACTCACTTTTTTGTCAGAAAACATTTTATTTTGATGACAATAATCTTACTATAGAAACAAAAATATTAGTATTAAGATGGGAACAAAAAGTTCAAAAAAACTTTATAAAAAGCGTCATTCAAATTCAAGATGGAGGAGAAGATGAAGACAGTTTTCCAAGTTGGGGGTTAAACGTTGAAGCCAATAAACAAGTAAGTGTAATCTATAGACAGCCTTATGAAAAAAGCCATTGGCTTGGACAAATTATTGCGGAATGGGCAAAGGTCGATTTTATTAAAAGCTAATTTGTCAACGATTTTTTATTATATTACTTTGGTTTTAATTTAGATTAATTTTCTCACTCATTTAAACAATTTTCCAGCATTTTGAAGTCTGGTAATGCAGTTTGTGCGCCTTCTTTTGTGGTGGTTAATGCTCCCACAATTGCCCCCCATTTCAAGGCTTCTTTGAGGGGTAAACCTCGATCTAAAGCGGCTGCTATTCCTCCATTAAAGCCATCTCCTGCCCCAACAGTATCAACGGATTTAACAGCAAAAGGTTTAACAAAATCTCGTTCTTTTTCTGTCCCATAAAATGCTCCTTTTTCCCCTAGTTTAATAATGACAATTTTTACCCCTTTTTCGAGAAAAATATTAACAGCTTGATTCAGCTTTTCTTGATCAGTTATTTCAAAACCTACTAATCGAGCAGCTTCTGTTTGATTGGGTGTAATAATATCAATTAATGGATAAAAACGATCAGGAAAGTTATCAGGAACAGGGGCCGGATCAAGCATCACTGTTACCCCGAACTTTTTAGCCGCGATCGCCGCAGATTGTACGGCTTCTAAAGGAACTTCTAACTGTAACAATAAAAGACTGGTTTTAGGTAAAATATTATTAAGACGATGCACATCAGATTGCTCGACCTTACCATTAGCCCCAGGAACAACAATTATCGTATTTTCTCCCCCTGTTTCCACATTAATCATTGCCACCCCTGACGAGCTATTTTTATCAATAAAAACCCCTTGAGTATTGACTCCAAAATTATTTAAACTAGCTAATAATTCCTGTCCAAAACTATCACCGCCAACCCGTCCCACCAAATAGGTTGATGCACCCAGTCGCGCGGTTGCAACTGCCTGATTAGCTCCTTTTCCACCCCCTAGGGTCAGAAAATGATCCCCTGTTACGGTTTCTCCTGGTTGGGGTAAACGATGGGTTTGAACCACCAGATCCATATTAATACTACCAAAAATAATAATGCTCATCATTCCCTCTGATCAATTATCATAAATTATAATAAATAAAGAAATCCCTAATAATTCCCTGCTATTTCATGTTTTTCTCAAATTAATGCTTAATTTATGCTATTTATCCTGAAAAGTGTTTTTTTTTGGGTTCATGAATGACGAAAACCCATTGAATACACGATACTAGAAGATATCAGCACCTTTAAACAACCTCTGATATCAATAGTATCTATGGTTTCGGTTGTAAGCGAACTTCTCGTCATCTTCTTGTTAATTCTGATCAATGCTATTTTTGCTCTATCAGAGATAGCATTGTTATCGTCCCGTAAAATTCGGTTGGAACAACTGAGTCTCAAAGGAGACAAACGAGCTAAGGTTGCCCTAGAATTAGCCAATGATCCTAATCAAGTGCTGTCAACGGTTCAAATTGGCATTACCCTGATTGGTATCCTAGCAGGGGTTTATGGAGGGGCTAATTTATCTGCTCGTCTGACGGTCATTTTAGAGCGCATTCCAGGGTTAACTGTCCATAGTGAGGCGATCGCTTTTACAATTGTTGTTCTGAGTCTTACTTATCTATCTCTAGTCATTGGAGAATTAGTTCCCAAAAGACTCGCATTAAGCAATCCTGAAAGAATTGCGAGTTTAATGGCCATTCCCTTGCTCTATGTCTCCCGTTTATTGTCTCCTGTGGTCAACCTATTGGGAGCTTCCACCAATCTAATTTTATCCTTTTTGGGCATTGCGACCACGATCACAGAACCCCCCGTGACTCAAGAAGAAATTAAGGTTCTTCTCAAACAGGGGAGAGAGGCCGGAATGTTTGAAAAAGCGGAACATGATATGGTGGAACGGGTTTTACAACTCGGCGATCGCAAAGTCAGCACTTTAATGACAACCCGTCCTGAAATTATTTGGCTAAATTTAGAAGATTCAGCAGACATTAATCGTCATAAAATTATTAATAGTACCCATACCCGTTTTCCAGTTTGTCAAGGGGGTTTAGATGAGTTGTTAGGAGTGGTTCAAGTGACGAATTTATTATCTGATTGTTTGTCTTGTAAACAATTTGATTTAACCGCTTCTTTACGACAACCTTTATTAGTTCCTGATAGTACCTTGGGTCTAAAAGTTTTAGAATTATTTCAACAAACTGGGAATCATATTGCTTTGGTTGTGGATGAATATGGAGTGATTCAAGGGTTAGTCACCATTAATGATATATTAGAGGCAATTGTGGGAGATATTCCCCGCATTGACAAGACAGATATTCCTTCAATTATTCGTCGGGATGATGGCTCTTGGTTAATGGATGGTATTGTTTCAATAGAGGACTTTAAGAAAGTTTTTGGTTTAAACATTATCCCTGGAGAAACTCAAGGTAATTTTCATACATTAGGAGGATTTATTATTACTCATTACGGGAGAATTCCTAAAGCTGCTGATGGTTTTGAGTGGAAAAATTTAAAATTTGAGGTCATGGATATGGATGGTAATCGAGTGGACAAAATCTTAGTAACTTCTGTGAATAAGCATCTTTTACATCAAGTTCCTAATGATATTTATTAAAGCTATGATTACTCTTAATTCTTTGATTTTAGCCGATACTCCCCAAGGTTTTGAAAAAGATAGTATCGGGTGGCAAATGCAACAGCGACAACAACAAATAGGGGAATGGTTTGAACTCCAACTTAAAAACTTCAATTTTAAATTTCCTGATACTCCCTCACCTGACTTAGATGCTTTAAGTTTTTGGGAAGAATTAATTAAAAATATTTCTATTGTCTTTTTATTATTGACTTTAGGTTGGTTAGTCTGGAAAAATATTCAGAGACTAATTCCTTTTATTCAAAGCTTTTTGAGTAATTATAATAATTCTTGGAACCAGGCACAACAGCAAGAAAACAAGAAATCATCTTCAAAAAAATTATGGCAAAAAGCACAACAATATCAACAACAAGGGGACTATTATCAAGGATGTCTTTATCTCTATTTAGCGATGTTACAAGGATTAGATGAAAACAAGATCGCACCTCATCAGGAAAGTCGTACTGATGAAGAATATCGATTACTTATCCTACAATTACCCTATCCTGATCCCTATGAAACCTTATTATTAATTCATCAACAACTGTGTTTTCGAGATAAAACTGCGTCCCGTTCTTTATTTGAAAGATGTCAACAAGCTTATCAAAACATTGAGTCATGAAAGATATTTCAAACCGCAAATTTGGTCTATTTATTACTATCCTAATTGTAGCAATTATAATAATTACCATTGTCGTTGCTCCTAGCAGTAATAAACTTAACAGTGGGTCAACTTATAGTCGTTCTCCTGATGGTTACGGTGCTTGGTATGCTTATATGAAAGAACGGGGAACACCTCTAGAAAGATGGCAAAAATCCTTTAAATATTTACCAGATAACAAGTCTGTTACCCTATTACAAATTTACCCTAATAATAAATCCATAAAATCTTTATACTTTATAGAAGAATGGATTAAAAAAGGAAATAACTTAATTATCTTAGGGGTTAAAGAAAATGTTACAAATGCTCAATTTACTACAGTACATGATAGTCAGTTTGGTCAAATTAAAATTGAGACAAGAAAAAGAAATGAAGAAGATGTTAATAGAATATTAGGGGATGAATTTGGGGCAATTATTTGGCAGGAAAATATTGGAAAGGGAAAACTTATTGCCGTCGTTACCCCTAATTTAGCGATCAATGCTTATCAAAATAGTCCAGGAAATTATGAATTTTTAGCCCAATTAGTCACTCAATCAGGTTATCCTATTTATGTTGATGAATACTTACATGGATACAAAGATAAAGAAGAAATCAAAGAAGAAGTCGGAGGAAATATATTTAGTTATTTAAGTAATACGCCATTACTGCCGATTTTTGTACAAGGTTTAGTGATTATTTTAGTATTAATTTGGTCTAATAATCACCGTTTGGGTAAAGCTGTTACCTTAGATAAACCTAATCTTAATAATAGTTTAGCTTATGTTAAAGCTTTGTCCGGTGTTTTACACAAAGCAGAAAGTAGTGATTTTGTTGTATCAACCATTAATCAAGAAGAACAAAAACAGTTACAAAAAGCATTAGGATTAAATGATACAAGTCTTAATTCTGATAGATTAATTAAAGCGTGGGAACAACAAACCGGACAATCAGTTCAAGGATTAAGAGGAATTTTAAATCTTACAAATAACAAAAGCAAGATGAATGAGGTTAGTCTAAGAAAGTGGTTAGAAAAGTGGCAAGAAATTAGAAGGATAATTAAAAATTAGTTAGAGATTTATGTTTTTTTATGCTTAAATTCAATCTAAGTCAACTGCAAAAAAAAGCTTACCATGAGATAGTTATTAATTGGAAAATATTGACATTTGGCATTATTTGTCCTTTACTAATCTTTAGTATTCTTGCTTGGCAAGTTTGTCAAGCTGACAAGGGATTTTCTTGGGATATTTTCATCTTATTAAAGATTCATGATACTGCTCAGCCTTTTTTAGACAAAACAGCTAAAAACATCACAAAGCTTGGTAATTTTGAGGGTATTATGGGATTATTAATGCCAATCATTTTATTACTTATTTATCAAAAAAGAAGGAGATATCTAGCTTATTTAATTATAACTATTTTAGGTAATACTATCCTAAATATAATGACTAAAATGTTGTTTCATCGAGTGCGTCCTTATCTTTGGGAATCATTGTATTATAGACCTCAAGATTTTTCTTTTCCCAGTGGTCATGCAATGGGAAGTATGACATTGGTAATTGCTTTACTAATGTTAACATGGGGAACTCAGTGGCGTTTTTTAGTTGCTATATTTGGGAGTTTATTTGTGTTACTGATTGCTTGGACTCGTTTATATTTAGGAGTTCATTTTCCTAGTGATATTTTAGGAGGATGGATACTTGCTATTCCTTGGACAATAGGAATGAGTTTATTATTTAATCTTCGTCAATTAAAATCGAATCAGGATGTTAAACCATCAAAATGACTAAAATTGCGATAAAATTACAATGATTATGAACCTATCATAACCTTATGAACCTTACACCAGAAATCTTAATCAATCTTAGTCAAAATCTTAACAAAATTATTGTTGGTCAACCCCTTGTCATCAAACAATTATTAGTCGCACTTCTCAGTGGGGGCCATGTTATTCTTGAAGGTGTCCCAGGAACGGGAAAAACCCTTTTAGTCAAAGTTCTATCTAAATTAATTCAAGCAGATTTTAGACGGGTTCAACTAACTCCTGATATTCTTCCTTCAGATATCTTAGGAACCAATATTTTTGATTTCAATAGTCGTAGTTTTACCCTGCAAAAAGGGCCCATTTTTACGGAAATTCTTCTCGCAGATGAAATTAACCGGACTCCCCCTAAAACTCAATCTGCACTGTTAGAAGCAATGGAAGAACAACAAGTCACTTTAGATGGCGAAACCTTAGTTTTATCTCCCTTATTTTGGGTTGCTGCTACCCAAAACCCCCTAGAATTTGAAGGAACTTATCCCCTACCAGAAGCACAATTAGATCGCTTTTTATTTAAGCTAATTATTGATTATCCCCCCCCAGAAGCAGCTAAACAAATGTTACTCAATTTTCAACAAGGATTTAAGGGTAAAAAAATAGATTTAGATCAACTGCAACCCATCGCTACTGTAGAAGAAATTTTGCAAGCTCGTCAACAAATTCAAAATATCAAAGTTGATGATAAAATAATTGATTATTTGCTCAATTTAATTGATAAAACCCGTCAACATCCTGATTTAGAATTAGGTGCATCTCCGAGAGCAGCAGTTGCTTGGTTACAAACAAGTAAAGCACAAGCTTGGTTTTCTCAACGAGATTATGTAACCCCTGATGATATCAAAAACATTGCTTCTCCTCTCTTACGTCACCGTTTAATTTTGAAACCAGAATCACAATTAGATGGCATAAAAATTGATGCGGTAATTGCTTCTTTACTCAATCAAGTTCCTGTCCCCAGATAACCATTAAAACTGCCATGATTCCTGCTATTAGACTGTATTTATTGTTACTATTTGGCTTGATTATTGGTGGTTTATCTGCCATGATTTTTAATGCTCAAAGTAGTGTTGTATTTATCTTAATTTTTGACAGTATTATTCTAGGTTTAGGGATTTGGGATAGTCAACAGGTTAAAAAGTATCAGGTACAAATTACCCGTAACCCCTTATATCGTCTCTCTATTGGTAGGGATAATTTAGTTGAATTGTTTGTGCAAAATCAGGATAGAAATGCACAAATTATCATTAAAGATAGCTATCCTTTATATTTTTTGGTTTCTACTAATACCTTGAAAAGTATTTTATCACCCAACAGTAATCAAACCCTAAGTTATACGATTTATCCTAATCATCGGGGGGAATATAACTGGGGAAATATTCAAGTTAGACAGTTGGGAAAATGGAAATTGGCCTGGTATGATTGGAAAATTCCTGCTCAAGAAACTGTGGCAATTTATCCTGATTTAATTGGGTTGCGATCGCTGTCTATTCGTCTTACCTTAGAAGCGACAGGAAGTATGCGTCAAGCGCGAAGATTTGGCATAGGAACTGAATTTTCTGAGTTACAAGAATACAATAAAGGTGATGATATGCGGTTAATTGATTGGAAAGCAACCGCGAGGCGAAATCGTCCTTTTATTAGAATATTAGAACCCGATAAAGAACAAACTTTAATTATCTTACTAGATAGAGGTCGTTTAATGACTTCTCAAGTGCAAGGTTTAAAACGATTTGATTGGGGTTTAAATGCGACTTTATCCTTAGCTTTAGCGGGTTTACATCGAGGGGATAAAGTAGGAATTGGGGTATTTGATAAACAAGTTATGACGTGGATACCACCGCAACGGGGACAACATCAATTATCTGTTTTTTTAGACCGTTTAACCCCCATTCAACCTGTATTATTAGAACCTGATTATGTAGGGGCAGTTTCCCAATTAGTTCAACAACAAACACGCCGCGCTTTGGTAGTATTAATTACGGATATTATTGATATAACTGCCTCAGCAGAATTATTATCCGCAATGACAAAATTAACGCCCCGTTATTTGCCTTTTTGTATTGCATTAAGAGATCCCCAAGTTGATACTATTGCTCATACTTCTACCCTAAAAGTTGATGAAGCTTATCAACGTGCAGTTGCTTTAGATTTATTATCACAGCGTCAGGTTGCTTTTGCCAAATTAAAACAACGAGGTGTGTTAGTTTTAGATGCTCCTGCAAATCAAATTAGTGAACAATTAGTTAATCGTTATTTACAGTTAAAAGCGAAAAGTTTACTCTGATAAATTTAAGGGAATTTCATTCTTTTGAAATGCTCGCAGGCTGAAGCCTGGAGCTACAGGAACGAAGCCTGCCTACGCAGGCTCAAATATTAATAATTCGTCGGATAGCCCGCGCAGGCGGGCTTTGTTCCTATAGCCCAACCCTTTAGGGTTAGGGCTTATTGAATGTTCCATTATTAATTTCATCCTGTCGCCTTTGTGCTTCTATTCTCCAAAGATTTTGGTTTATTTCATCAACTTCTAACCCTAAACTTTCTCTAATTTTTTCTAGCAGTAGAAGTCTTTGATCATCCGGTAAAGATAAAGCTTCTTGGGTAATTTGTTCAAGCGATCGCATAAATCTATATATAATAATATAATGAATGAACCCACCTTACCACAACTTAAACGCTTATACCTGCTAAGTTATACATTAACTAATGTGATGTTCCAACCGATTCACATTATTCGTCTAGACGAACGAAACCAGAACTTGTTTATTTTAGCAGGACATCAAGAAAACATTGAAATTGTTATTACCCCTAAGGGAGAAATCTTCTAATGAAACAAGTTAATTACACTAACATGAATGATCAAGAACTCAAACAATATTTTCTTGAACATAAAGACAATAAAGAAGCTTTTTATGCCTATTTAGATCGTAAACAGCAACACCCTAAACAAGTGATCATCGGTGTCAATGAATTAGATACCTTAACCCCTGAACAACAAATTGAATTAATTACTCAACGCCTTCAAGAAAAATTTAATCTTTAAGCCCACCCTTAATTAATTCAAAAATTAACCCAAAAAATTCGATCTCTCGAATACGCATACTACCCGAAAACCGAGAGCGTAGTCGCGGTAGTCGCGGCGGCTGTAGTAGTTGCGAATCGCGGAACGGCAGTAATTCGGATAGTCGAGCCAGGAACCGCCCCGCACTACGGAATCTGAACCTTTTTGCTTTTTTTTATCAATCCAAGCACTTCCATCAGTGGGCGCACCCTGATAATCTTTATGCCAGTCATCAGCGCACCATTCCCAGACATTACCGTGTATATCGTATAAACCGAAAGTATTAGGAGGAAATTGACCAACAGAGGTAGTTTGTTGAGCATTGTAATTTGCTAATGCTTTTGTAATGGTTGCCCCAAAATGGAAGGGGGTGTTTGTCCCCCCACGACAAGCGTATTCCCATTGCGCTTCAGAAGCGAGTTGATAATTCTTTTCCGTTAGCTTAGTGAGTCGCTGACAAAATTCTACGGCTTCATCCCAATTAACTCGTTCTACGGGTCTATCATCCCTTTTAAAGCGTGAGGGGTTGGGTTCCAGGTCAATCTTGACTTTCAAATCCGTTCTGGAAGCGATCGCTTTCCATTGCCCTTGAGTTACAGGATATTTACCCATGAAGAAAGGCGGGACAGTGACTTGATGTTGAGGACGCTCAGAATTGCTCGAATCTTGCTCATTTTTAGGAGAACCCATCATAAATGTCCCCCCAGGAATATAAACCATAGCTAAGGCGATATTGTTGCCCAAATTTTCAGTTTCATAGGGAGCCGCGCTGCGTTGCCGTTTAATTTCCTGCCCTTGACTGTTAACCGTGATGACATCAAATTCAAACACAGAAGGCGGTATTTTGGTTTTTACCACCCGAATACCCTTGTCTTGACTATCACTATCTCTCAATGTCCAACAACCTAAGTTTGCATCTTCTCTAGCGCAATAGTTTTCGGTTTCTGTCAGGGTCGGCAATCGGTAATAAAATACAGTAGTGTCTGTAGAATGAGCTTGAGTCAGGGATAACGCTTTGGCACTCAACCAAGCACAAAAACGCATCGCATTGTACCAACTAACTTGTGTAATTGGTTGTTTAGCCGTTCCCGACGGAAAATGTTCCTCAGAATTTAACCATTGGTCTACAAATAGTTGATATTCGGCACGGGTAATATAGATAGTATCAATTTCTAGGTCTTCGTCTATTGCTAATAAATTATTGATGCGCCGCCATAACTTAACTTCTGCTGCTAAGGTGGCGATTTTTGGGTCAGGAGATTCTAAACCCTGTTCTAACATTGTGTCTAGTTGTTGTCTGGTTGCGAGGTCAACCTTTAAACTTTGTTCCTCACAATCTAAGGCCAGACTTAAAGTATAAATTGTGGGATTTTCTATCGCTTTTTGAATCAGATGAGTAGCATCACTTTGGGCAATATAAAGACGAATAGTTTCAGCCCACCAAGGATCTTGAAAATTCTCAAAGAGAATATTTTCTTGTTGTAATTCCTTAATTTGGGCTGCGGCTAAATATTCCTGAAAACTCAAGTGAGCAAATTCAAATAGTCCCAGTTCCGTTTGAATTATTTCTTGTCCTTGAATGGGAGTAAATTCACGGGTTTTATTTTGCATTTGCTATCATAGTTAGTAATAAAGGATTCTTGGCCATAGCTGCGATCGCCGGATTATCCTCAATGCGTGTGATTAAATCATTAGCTAATTTTTCAGCATCAGAAAGTACGGCCGGTGACTTTCTTCCCGTCCTCATAATCTCATTTTGCCGATACAAACTGATGATAAAGTCCCTAACCTGTTGAGAGTTAAAAGGAAGCACTTCTAACACCGTTCCCACTCGTTCCACAGGGTTACTCAAATAACCATGAGGTCGGGAAGTGAGGATAAAAACAGTTGTCCGATAAACAGTCATTTGCTGATTAACCCATTGACTGACTTTTTCCCGTTCAATGCTATCAGCAACCTCATCAAGTCCGTCCAACATCACCAAACATTTACCCAATTTTAACTGGTCTTCCAGCCAGTTTGGGGGCAAAATGAGGGGAGGATCGGCCGGCAAGTTTTGGATATGTTCTCGAATCAATTGGGGCAATTTGGGAGGGTTTTCTGTGGCGATTTGATGACGAATATTCCGCAAATATAAGAGAATGGGGATAAATTTTGGTGCCTGGTATTCTTGATGTTTTTCTTTAGCATAAGTTAGGGTTAAATGCTTTAATAAAGTAGTTTTTCCCGAACCAGAGACCGCAATTACAGCAAGACGACGATAGGCTAGAAATTGCTTAATATTGCTTAAAAAGTCCCAAATTTGGCGATCACCTTCATCTATTTGAGAGGGAATAATTACCCCATGAATGTTATCAGGGGTTCCGGTTTTAACTCGCAAAGAAACAAAAACATTTTCTAAATCAAGTGCGGGTAAACCAATACGAAAACCTTCTATTTTTAATTCCCGAAAGCTATCAATTAAACTATCATAATATTTACGTTGAAAACTGGGGTTTAACTGCCACCATAGTTTGATAGAAAAGGTTTTTAATAGCTTAACTATCCAGTTAGCTAGAGGTTCTTCTAAGTTCTCTAATTCTGTTTCAATTGAGTCTAAAATGCGATTTATTACCCGTGAAATAAACTTACCACCTATAGCGATAACCAAAGCTAAAATGCTCACAAAAATAGTAATAGCTGCTAATTCATATTGACCATTTTTGAGTAAAATAATTGTTCCTGCTACTCCACCACCAGAAACAGGAAAACCTAATATTTTCAAGAATTTTAACACCTCTTGAACTCTTTTTTTTCTAGCTTCTTGTCGTGAAGAAGGTTGTGTAGGTTGAGGGTTCGGGTTATTTTCTGACATTGACTATATAAGTAATTAAATCATCATCATCATGAACAATCATTATTTATTGTAGGGTTGAACGGCCGTTGACCCGTACTTCAATAGAGTTTATTATAATTTATAAATGGTCGGACATAAATAAGCGTAGGTGGGCATTGCCCACCCTACAAGTTGTATTTGTTTAATTATGTCCGATCACTTAATGAAAAGCAAAAAATTGACTCTGATGAAAGACTTAAAAGAACAATTAAAAGACTGGTATAGTAAAGACTTAGGGGAACGAAGCACCTGGTATTCTCCCGCAGCAGAAGCTTATAATAAAGTGAGGCCCCGTTATCCTCAAAAATTAATTGATAGAGTTGTTGAATTAACTCAGGTTAATCCTAATACTAGAATACTTGAAATTGGTTGCGGCCCAGGAATTGCAACCGTCCCCTTTGCGAAATTAGGTTGTTCAATTTTATGTCTTGAACCTAATCCAGATTTTTGTAAATTAGCGAAAGAAAACTGTCAATCTTATCCTAATGTAATCATTAACAATACATCATTTGAAAAATGGAAATTAGAACCGAAAACATTTGATATTGTCTTAGGTGCAAGTTCTTTTCATTGGATACCACCAGAGATAGTATATACAAAAGCTTTTGCAAGTTTAAAAGACGATGGTTACTTACTTTTACTATGGAATAAAGAACTGCAACCTGATTATGAAGTTTACCAAAACTTAGCTAATATTTATCAAAAATATGATTCTTCTTTAAAGCGTTATGAAGATAGAGAAACCCAAGAAAACATTTTAAAACAGTTAGGAGAAATGAGTATTGACTCAGGAAAATTTGAAACCGTAATCACAAAAATATTTAACACCAAAGTCAACTATAGTATTGATGATTATTTGCTGCTCTTAAACACTTATTCTCCCTATTTACAATTAGAAAAACAACTGAAGAATGATTTATTTTTAGACTTGAAAAAAATACTTGAAAAAACTTGCGGAGAAAAAATCAAACTTTCTTATCTATCTTCTTTTCATTTAAACAAAAAAAAGTTTTAGTAACAGGAATTTAATATTATGTCACAGGAAATAGAACCCAATTCATTAACTTCTCAAACTACTCCCTATAATCAGTTAAATTTTCAACAGAAACAACAACGATTAAAAGAACTAGCTGTTGTGTTTCTTCAACTAGGATTAATTGCTTTTGGAGGGCCAGTCGCTCATATTGCAATGATGGAAGACGAAATCGTTAAACGTCGTCAGTGGCTAACTCGTGAAAAAATGTTAGACTTATTAGGAATTACTAACCTAATTCCTGGGCCTAATTCCACAGAATTAGCCATTCATATTGGTTATGAGTGGGGCGGTTTATGGGGTTTAATAATTGCAGGATTATGCTTTATTTTACCTGCATTTTTTTTAGTTTGGTTCCTGGCAATTATCTATGTTCGTTATCAAAGTATTCCCCAGGTAGAATGGTTACTATATGGCATTAAACCTGTTATTATTATCATCATCCTACAAGCCTTATGGAAACTAGGACGTAAAGCAATTAAAAATATTCCTACTGCGATCGCAGGAATGTTTGTAATCTCTGCATTTTTCCTAGGAATCAACGAATTATTATTATTATTATTATCTGGTTTATGGGTAATGATGGTAAAAAATTGGCTAAAAAATCAAACGATAGGCTTCTTTTTATTGCCATTTTCTTCGCTGATAGCACAAGTTAATTCTACCCCAGAATACTCAGCAAATTGGTGGCGAATTTTTCTATTTTTTCTAAAAATTGGGTCAGTTTTGTATGGGAGTGGTTATGTTTTATTAGCTTTTTTACAAAAGGACTTAGTAGAAAGAACAGGATGGTTACAAGAACAACAGTTGCTTGATGCTGTGGCCATTGGTCAAATAACCCCTGGCCCCGTATTTACCACAGCCACTTTTGTTGGTTATATATTAGCAGGAAATGCCGGGGCGATCGCAGCAACAATTGGCATTTTTATTCCTTCTTTTATTTTCGTAGCAATCATTAATCCTTGGGTCGATAAATTGCGTCAGTCTGCTTGGACAAGTGGTTTTTTAGATGGGGTTAATGCTGCTTCTTTGGGGTTAATGGCAGTGGTTACTTACACATTAGCCAATGCAGCTATTATTGACAATTTAACCACTCTTTTGGCCCTATTAAGTGCTGTGGCTTTATTCCGTTTTCGGGTTAATTCTGTGTTGCTTATTTTAGGTGGAGGAGCAGTCGGGTTAATTGGGCAATGGTTGGGATAAACAATCAATAAATTTAGTAGAGACAATTCATGAATTGCCCCTACAGGGTTTTGTTGATGTTTACTATCAATTCTTATTGATAATTGTTTGCTTATTAATCCGAATTAATTTAAAAGCCCCTTCTTGACGAATAACCTCATAATCAGAATTGGTTAAACGTAATTTATTGAGATATTTGTCTTCACTAATAATCAACACCGTAGCAGGGCCATCTGTCTTTTTAAAATACTCAAAAGCTGGCCCGTTATCAATGTCTGCCTCTGTAACTGAATCTACAACTTCTTGGGTATAAAATACTAAAGTAGGACGCATAAAACCTAAAAATACAAGTTTTTCCCCTGGTTGTCTTTCTACTTTTACCATCTCTGAAAGTTCTCTTAAAGGGAGTTGTCTTTGATTATCAATAATTTTGGCAACAGGTAAACCAACCCAAGTAAAAAATGCCATAAACCCAACTAAATTCGCTACCCATAACCAACGGCGGTAGTTACGGAAAAAGAGTAAAAATAAGGCACTAAATCCAGCAAATGACCAAATAATTCCCCCTTTCATTGCTAGGTTTGAAGCTTGCAATAACTCCTTAAATTGGGGCATCATTATATCTTCCCCAATGAGTTGAGAACTCATAAAACTAGCAGCACCAAGTCCCATTAAAATCCCAATATTAGCAAGTCCACTTAACCAGAATAATAAGGGCCAAATACCTGACTCTTCTTGCTTATTCTCGACTTTTTCGCTCCAAAATAAAGTGATAATAATTGCTCCTGCGGGAATTAAAGGAAGCACATAACCGGCTAATTTGGTAACAGAACTAGAGAAGAATATAAGAATTACTAAAAACCAACATAAACAAAAGATTCCTAAATGGGTTGAACGGGGAGAATTAACCCATTTCTGTCGCTGCCAAACCCTTAAATTAGCAATTGCTAAAGGTAAATAAATTGACCAAGGTACTAATCCCACTAATATCACAGGAAGATAATAATACCAAGCCCCAGGATGGCGACTGACAACACTGGTAAATCGTTGTACATTATGTAACCCAAAAAAGGTGTTAATATACTCTTGTCCATGGGCTAATGTAACTAAAATAAACCAAGGAACTGATATTAATAAAAAACTGCTAATTCCTAATAGCCAAGGTGTTTCTTTTACAACTTCAATAAACCGCCCGACATAAAGAAGAAAAATAATAACAGTAACACCAGGCAAAACCAGAGCAACAGGGCCTTTAGCTAATACGCCTAAAGCCATAAATACCCAAAATCCTATATACCACAATCTCCCAATTGATAGTCCTAAATACTGCTTAGAACTGGTTCCTGAATAGCCGTACCCCAGGAAAAAAGATAACAAAGCCAGTGCTATCCCACTGGATAAAAACATATCAGAAACCCCAGTTCTTCCCCAGGCAATCCAAAAAGGATTTAAGGCGATAATTGCGGCTCCAATAAATGCAGAAAACCACAACTTTTTATCAGAATTCTGAGTTTCATTGGCACGGGAAAACCCAAAATATCTTAAGGTATAAAAACCCAAAATTACCACGGCGATCGCTGCTAAAGCTGAGGGAATTCTTGCCCCCCATTCATTAATACCAAATACCTTAAAAGATAGCCCTACTAACCAATAAGTTAATGGGGGTTTATCAAACCGTGTTTCCCCATTCCAATAGGGTGTTACCCAGTCTCCTGTAATTACCATTTGACGGGCCGCTTCGACAAACATGGGTTCGGTTTTATCCATTAAGCCAATGCTGCCTAAGTTGACAAGAAAAGCCACAAAACTAATTAACAATAGCCATAAAACCGAAAAAATCCAGAGGGTTTTGAGATTTTTTTCCCAGAAATTAAGACCCATATTTTTATCTTTTTCTACAGTTGCTTTATTCATCATAATCAAAAGTAATTTTTAAGAGTCACGATATTTTTTACTAATAAGTTTTAACAAAGTTACGCAAAAGATGAATCCTAGATATCCGATACATAACCCTCCAATTAAATCTGTAAACCAATGAATATTTAAGTAAATACTGGCCCAACCCATCATGGAAACTAAAATTGTCGAAGCAATATAGAAATAAATTCCCCACTTGGGAAAATAAAAAGAAACTAAATAGGAAAGATACAAATAAAGCATAAAATTCCCAGAAAGATGACCACTGGGAAAGCTTTTTCCATGAACATCAATCACCCCTGGAGCGGGACGAATCCGCCCAAACCAAGGCTTTAAAATCTTGTCAATTAATAATAACACCCCTAGGGCTGATATTGCCAAAACTTGGGCTTCTTTCCAATAGCGTTTCCAGCATAAAAAAGCTAAAATACCAATTACAATAAAGACGACGACTTCCGCTTCTCCCAGAAAATAAGATACCCTGGCAAGTATCATTAAACTAGGATGATGAAAGTGACGAACCCAATCTAAAAAATTTCTATCCCAACCATCTAAATTTCCTGAAACAACTTCTGCTGCAAGCCAAATAAACAATAGTAAAACTGCAATAAAAAGGAATAAATTTTTATTGATTCTATCTAAGGGATATTGTTTCAGTTTCAGCTTCATACTTTTAGGAGATTAACAAATAATTAGGTATCATAATATAATAGCACTGGACTTTAAAAACAGCTTTATCTTAATTTAACCTGAACTGACTATACTGCAAGAAAACTAAGATAAACCTCTGAAACATAGACTAATTACATAATTCTCATAAGATAAATTAATGAAACACTTAATGCACCGTACCAAAATTGTTGCAACCATTGGCCCTGCAAGTAGTTCCCCCGAAATTCTCAAGAAAATGGTAAACGCAGGTATGAATGTGGCCCGTTTAAACTTTTCCCATGGCAGTTATGATGATCATGAACGCATCATCAAGTTAATTCGGTCTGTTTCCCAAGAATTAGAAACTCCTATTACATTATTACAAGATTTACAAGGGCCGAAAATTCGCATTGGGCAGTTACCCGATGGTCAAATATTTCTTAAAGACGGAGACTCTTTAACTTTAGTTCCCATTGCCGAATATCATGACCAACTTAACACAGCTTCCCTTGATTATCCTTATTTAGCAGAAGAAGCACAATTAGGGGCGCAAATTCTCTTAGATGATGGCTTATTAGAGTTAACAATCGAAGAAATTAAAGGATATTCTGTTATCTGTAAAATTGTTGAGGGAGGTATCTTAAAAAGTCGCAAAGGTGTCAATCTTCCTAGTTTAGATTTGCATCTTCCTTCCATGACAGAAAAGGATAAAAAAGATTTAGACTTTGGCTTATCTCAAGGTATTGATTGGGTATCTTTGAGTTTTGTTCGTAAAGCTGAAGACATTCGCACCCTCAAAAATTTATTGTTAGAAAAAGGTCATTCTGATGTGCCTGTAATTGCTAAAATTGAAAAACCTCAAGCCATTGAAAACCTAGCAGAAATTGTCGAGGAATGTGATGGATTAATGGTAGCACGAGGGGATTTAGGTGTAGAAATGAGTCCCGAAAAAGTGCCTATTTTGCAAAAAAGAATGATTAAATTGTGTAATTTTCGGGGTAAACCTGTGATTACTGCGACACAAATGCTTGATAGTATGATTAATAATCCTCGTCCGACTCGTGCAGAAGCAAGTGATGTTGCAAATGCGATTATTGATGGGACAGATGCTGTCATGTTATCAGGTGAATCTGCGGTAGGAGATTATCCAATTAAAGCCGTAGAAATGTTAGCAAAAATTGCCAAAGAAGTGGAAAAAGATCTACATTTTCCCAATCTTCCCCCATCGGATAAAGATGAAACTCGCGCTTTAAGTGAAGCCTTAAATGTTATTGACAAAACCTTAGATTTACGCTATATAGTCACCTTTACCACATCAGGATATACGGCATTAATTGCCTCAAAAGAAAGGCCATCCGTTCCCGTTATTGCTATTACTCCTCATGTAAAAGTTTATCATCGTTTAAATTTAATTTGGGGCGTAATTCCGATGCTAATTAATGATCAAGTTGATTCCTTTGAAGAATTAGTTAACCAAGCAGAAAATTGTTTAATTCAGAAAGATTTAGTTTTACCAGGGGATAAAATTTTAATCATGGCCGGTATTCCTACTAAAAAAGCCAAAGGAACCAACTTTTTGAAAATTCATACCATTGGGGAATAGTATACCAATTAATTTATGTAGGGGCAATTCATGAATTGCCCCCACTGCTGTAAAGTTAGGACATTTTTCTTTTCCCATTCCCTAATACCAAATCTGCCTTAAAAAGTAGAGTTATTAAAACCGACAAAACTCCGTAGAGACGTTGCAGGCAACGTCTCTACTTTAATAACCGGATTTACTATAACATTAGTGCATCTGAAAAAAACGCATTTTACTAGGCTTAACGAAAACTTTTTCCTGGGTTTTAAGATTCAACTGATCAAATTTTTCTCGACTAAGATGGGCCACAATTTCATGACCATCTTCTAGGGTAATTTCTGCTTGAATTTCCCATCCTAAATGAATAATTCTTTTAACAATTCCCCAACTTCCCTCACCGTTTTCTTGATGGGAAATACTAAGTTCATGGGGACGTACAAATATCTCGGAAATATTGTTACGGGGAACGGGATTTGTGAGTAAATTGCTGGTTGCGGGTAACACATTAACATCCCCAATAAAGTTGATCACAAATGGGGTCGCAGGATGTTCATAAAGTTCTTCAGGAGTTGCCACCTGTTCAATACGTCCTTGGTTCATGACGACAATTTCATCAGCAACTGCCATGGCTTCTTCTTGGTCATGGGTGACGAAAACACTGGTAACATGAACATTATCATGAAGACGGCGCAACCAGGCCCGCAATTCTTTTCTGACTTTAGTATCTAATGCCCCGAAAGGTTCATCTAATAACAAAACTTCGGGTTCTACAGCTAATGCTCTGGCTAAGGCTACCCTTTGTCTTTGTCCCCCTGATAATTGGGCAGGATAGCGATCACCGAGTCCCTCTAATTGAATTAATTCTAACAGTTCATTGACCTTAGCTTTAATCCCTTTTTTAACACGACCTCGTAATTCTAAACCAAAGGAAATATTTTGACGCACTGTTAAATGTTTAAACAGAGCATAATGTTGAAAAACAAAGCCAATATTGCGCTTACGAATATCTAAATGAGTGGTATTTTTCCCATTAATAATAATTGATCCTGTATCTGGGGGTTCCAGTCCGGCAATCGCTCTTAAAAGGGTAGATTTGCCTGAACCGGAAGGGCCTAATAAAGCCACTAATTTACCTGGTTTAATCTCCAAATTAATGTTATCCAGGGCTTGAAATTGACCGAATTTTTTGGAGACTTGACTAACAATAATACTCATGATTTAATTCCTTGAACTAAGATTGATAAATGTCTTCGTGTTAGTAATGGGGTGATCAACAAATTTTTTCCTCACTCCCTCACCCCTGTGCGATGTGAGAGAATTTCTTTGAAAATGAGGGTGACAAGGGCGAGAAGGGCAAGAATCACCGCCGCACCAAAGGCAGCTTCTGTTTGATAATTTTTGTAAGCCAATTCCACAAAAATAGGCAATGTAGCTGTTTTTCCTAAAATACTCCCTGATACCACTGCAACCGCCCCAAATTCCCCCATTGCTCGTCCATTGGTCAGTAATACCCCATAGAGTAAACCCCAACGAATACTAGGGAGAGTGACACGCCAGAAAATTTGCCAATCTGTAGCCCCAAGGGTTCTGGCAGCTTCTTCTTGATCAGATCCCATTTCTTCTAAAACGGGAATGACTTCACGAGCGACAAAGGGTAAGGTGACAAAAATAGTAGCTAAAACCATACCAGGTAAAGCAAAAATAACTCTTGCCCCTATTTGCTCTAAAAATGGGCCAAACCAACCATTACGACCATAGACTAACACCAACATTAAACCCGCAACCACAGGAGAAATGGAGAAAGGTAGGTCAATAATACTAATTAAAAAGGTACGTCCTGGAAAACGTTTACGGGCCAACACCCAAGCCGCACAGAGTCCAAAAACAGTATTCAGGGGAACGACAATCAGGGCGATAATGACAGTTAATTGCACTGATGCTAGAAAATCTGTCTTTTGAATTGCCCCCAAAAAAGGGACCAATCCTTTATGTAATGCTTCATAAAAAACAGCTAGTGCCGGAATAAATAAGACTAATAAAAGATAAGTAATTGCCACAAAAATCAAGACAAAAGGAACATATTTACTCACTGATGTTTTAGTTTCTTCCATGATCTTTAAGCCTCATCTTACTTGATAACGTTGTCCCCACTGTTGCAGCCAATTAATGACCAACAACATTAACAAAGAAACTAACATCAGAACTGTGCCGATAACCGTTGCTCCTTCATAGTCATATTGTTCCAATCGTTGAAAGATTAAAACAGGGGCAATTAAATCATTAAAAGGAATATTAGAAGCAACAATTACCACCGAGCCATATTCTCCAATAGCGCGGGCAAATCCTAGGGAAACACCTGTTAAAATCGGGGGAATTAAAGGGGGCAAAAGAACTCGCCAAAAAGTCTGCCAGGGATTAGCCCCTAAACTCCAAGCTGCTTCTTCTAATTCTGGTTCTATTTCTTGTAAAACAGGCTGTAAAGTTCTTACGATAAAGGGTAAAGAAATAAACAACATGGCAACAAAAACCCCTAACCTAGTAAAAGCAATTTTAATACCAAATGGGGCAAAAAATTGACCAATCCATCCCTCCTGACTATACACTGTTGCTAACACTAAACCTGCGACAGAAGTGGGTAAAGCGAAGGGTAAATCAATACAAGCATCAATCAATTTTTTGCCAGTAAATTGATAGCGAACTAATACCCAAGCCACTAAAGTTCCCATCACTCCATTAATTAAACCAGCGAATAAAGCAGTCAAAAAAGTTACATTATAGGCAGATAAAGCAACAGGATCGGTGGCAATTCTCCAAAATTCTGAAAGTCCTAAGGTTAAGGATTTACTAATCAGAGCAATGGTAGGAATTACCAGGAGAATCAACAGATAGCTAAGGGTAACAATCCAAGGCAGGGAAATTTTAGAGGGAAAAGATAATCTTCGTTTCAAAGGAACTGTTTCAGGTTGAATTGTCATTTTTGATTGCTGATGATAAATCATAAAAAATTACCAGCCATCATATTCTTCGTTAGAATCATCCCAGATGATGATGTTGTTTTCTCTAAGAGAAAGTAGGGCATTTTCGATTTGTTGATATTCCCCTTGAAGTTCCAGATCAAACCAGCCACTTCCGTTGCTATCTTGACCTAACATTGCTCCCACAATACTAATTTTGAGATGATAAAATGTGGCTAACTGAGAGATAATTGGGTCTTGGTGATATTCTGGAGGTATTTGAATCTTGATGCGCCGTTCAATTTGTCTTTTTTGTTCCACAATTTCAGAAGACATAATTTCATTTCTCCACAATTAAAGAGTCTAAACAATGAGATTGTAAGACAGGAACATCTTACTTTTTATTGATTTTTGACAACATTTTGTCAAAGACTGCCCCATCTTCAAAAAATTCATATTGAAGTTTCGTCCATCCTCCTAAATCTTTAACAGTAAAAAGATTTTTAATAGCCGGATATTGTTGGGAAAATTCTTTGGTAACGGTTGGATCGATAGGACGAAACCCCACTTTTGCAAATTCCCTTTGAGCTTCAGGAGTAAAGAGAAATTGTACAAATGCTTCAGCCACTTCTCGATTACCATGTTTGTCAACATTTTTATCTACCACAGCTACAGGATTATCAATAGAAATGTTGTAGTCTGTTGGCACAATAAATTTGCTGTTGTTACCTTTTTGTTTAGCTAAAATCACCTCATTCTCATAATTTATCAGCACATTTCCCTGACCTTGTTTATAAAAAACATCGCTGGCCTCACGAGCATCTTTCGGCAGTACCGGAACATTTTTAAAGACGTTTTCCACAAATTTCTGAGCTTTTTCCTGGTTTCCACCCCCTTGTGTCACCGATCCCCATAATGCTAAGAAATTCCATCTCGCACCCCCAGATGTTTTGGGATTGGCTGTTATTACCTGAATCTTATCTTTAGCTAAATCAGACCAACCGCTAATTTTAATCTGATCATTACGAGGCACAAGGGCAACCACAGATTTATGAACAATTGCATCATTAGGAAGTTCGGTTTCCCATCCTGGATCGATTAACCCTGCTTTTTCAATTTTTTTCGTATCTAAGGCTAAGGCCAAGGCAACAACGTCCGCTTCTAAGCCATCAATCACGGCGCGAGTCTGAGAACCTGACCCCCCATAACTTTGCTCAAATATGACGGTTTTACCCGTTTTTTGCTGCCATTTCTCCGTAAATTTGGGAATTATCTGTTCATAGGCACTCTGGGTAACGGCATAAGAAACAAGGGTGATTTTAATGGGTTGATCTCCCTGAGTTGTTGGACTAGGGACTGAACAACCAGCGATCGCACCACTAACTATGATTCCCAATCCCATAAAACCGATACAGTGCGAAGGTCTTATCATTGCTTACAACTCCTATTTTGGTTGTAGATGTGTTTCACTTGTTCCTTAAAAAGATATTACACGAAATCAGAAAAAATTTCAATACATTTCAAATGCATTTTAAGCTCAAGCTGAGTTTAAAGTAAACTGTGGCATGATAGAAGTGAAATAATAAGCGATCGCAAGTAATCATGGCAAAATCCACCCCAAAGCCTGACTTAAATCTCTTAAAGTGCTTAATTGAGCAAAATTTTCTATTTAGGGGGATGGAAGAATCATGGCTAGGGCAATATCTGTCTCCCAGTCTGATTAAGGAAGAAAAGCTCTTTTCTAATCGGCCTATCTATACCGCCTTTCGTCCTAATCAATATATCGATGGGCTATATGTCATCTTAGGAGAGGGATTAGTCATTGCCCGAAGTGCGCCCCTAGACCGCATTATTTCCATTACCTATCCTGGGAGTTGTTTTGGCATCCGCAGTCTTCCTTTCAGCTTTGGTTTAGCAGCACAGGGGTTTCCCAGTTTGGTCGAAGCCTACAAAACAACCCATATCGTGAAAATTCCCCTAGAGACGCTTCAAACCCTTTATCAAGAGAGTGAGGAATTTCGCCAACGGTATCATTTACTATTTGAATTAAGACAAAAATTTCAATATCATTTGCTTAATTGTAGTACCTATCCCCCCCAAGCCGTTGCATCTTTATTAAGAGCCTTAATCTATCAAGAAAGGGAATTAGGAAACCAACCCAATGGGAAGGGAATCTATCAATTTGATTTGCCCATTGATATTATTGCCCGTGCTTGTCAACTCAATCAAAGAACCGTTGAACAAGTCTTAAAAGGAATGCAAAAAGCGGGATTACTTGCCCCTGCTAAAAATACAGAAATATCAGCGGATTTTGTCTGGGTAATTGACCCTGAAGGACTTAAAGAAGTTTATAGTGCCACAAGAGATAAAGTCCCTTGGTGGCCATTGCGTTGATAATCATTTTTAGTTTACTTCAAAGAAACAATTTATCCCGTCTTAATTTTGCTCCCAATTCCCATTTAATACGGTTTAAAATTGATGTTTCATCTAAGGATAATAAAATGCTTTTAACCGCCGCTTTCGGCCCATCTGGCCCCCAAGCAGCCCCATTCGCTAAATAACGTTTTGTCACCTGTCCCATGGCATAACAAGACACACCGGCCACACCCCCTTGAGTAATAGCAACAGACATATAAGGAAACAGGCTAAATCCCCCCGTAACTGGTGCAGCTAACCCTAACATTCCTTTGAGGGAACTTAAGCCCAAAGAGGTGAGAAATTCACTGGCACTAATGCCTCCCATACTCACTCCAATTTTTTGTAAAAGAGCGATCGCACCTTGTTGCGTCATGGCAATTCCATAAAGACGGGATAAGGCTAAAATCATGGCCACATCTATGATCGCTCCCGTTAATAAATCCATCACCGTCACAGGATTAAGAGCGATCACCATCGCTTTTGTCATCACTGCTTTTTGAATCAATTGATTAGCTGCTTCCTCCCGAATTTCTAACTTTCGCGCCACAATTTGTTCATTCACATCATCCGCATATAACATCGTATTTAAGGCGACCAAAGATTTACCTTCTCGCTGTAAAATTTCGAGAATTTTAAGTTTTAACGGCTCAATATCTGGGGTTCCTCTACGACGTTTTGATTGCAATTTACCTGATTTATCCTGAGTAATTTCTGTCACCAATGGGGAGGCTGCAACCATAACAATTTCTTCAGGGGAAAGTAATTCTTTGAGGCGATCATCTCGAATTTTCTGATAAATCGCTAAGCGATCAGCTTCTGGATATTGATCGATTTTATTAAAAGCTAGAATAATGGGTTTTCCTGCCTCTCTTAATTGAGATAAGGCCTCAAATTCTACCTTAGTCATATCCCCGGCAATAATAAACAGAATTAAATCCACTTGTTTGGCCATTTGACGGGCTAAAATTTCCCTTGTTTCTCCATCCACTTCATCAATGCCAGGGGTATCAATTAACTGAATTTGAGAATTTCCCCATCCTGATAATGCTAAGCTTTGCACTCCTTTTATACTATGATCCGGTTGTAATTTCCAGTGAGCAGTATCAATGGTTTGAGTCACCCCATGAAGGGGTCCAGTTTCAAAAATAGTTTGGCCTAATAAGGCATTTAAAACCGAAGATTTTCCCCTTCCTACCATGCCAAAAGCGGCAATTTGTACCACTGACTGCTCTAATTTTCCTAACATTTCTGTCAGGCGATTTAATTGTTTTTCTAGTCCTACCTGTTCTTGAGCGGTTAAATCTAGATGGTTAACCAAGTTTCTCAGGGTATCTTGTGCTTGTTTATAGTTTAATTCTTCCTGAATAGCTTCAAAGCTTAGAAGGGTTTCATCCAAGTCTTGAAAATTACCTTGATCATCAAAAATTGGCTCAGACATTCTCAACGTGATTTTGACAAGTTTATGATTCTATTATTAATCAACTGACAAAATAAAAGGGATTTGCTATGTTAAAAGCTTGAAGGTATCAAGGATTAAAGCCATTGTGAGTTCTCAGCATCGACCAGAAACCACCGCTTATGTCCGCATTATCCAACAGTCTTGGCAACGGGGCCAAATTGAAGGAGAAGTGACGGCCGCTAACTATCAATGGCGGTTTCAGTGGCATTTTCGCCACGGACGGTTATTGGTACAACCTTCCTTGGGCCGAGCGTTAATTTATGAACCTTTAGGACGATTTTTAGAACTCTCTGACTATCAATTGGAACCTGGGGGAGATTATGAATTTACCTTGCGATCGCAACTTTAGAGGGATTCCTTGACCAACTCTTGAACAAATTATCCTAAATTGGCAAATTATGAAAATTGAATCTATTGTCCATGAAGCGATCAATGATACTGATAGGGTGATCACCACTGTTGTTATTGATGAAGTCTCTAGTCAATGTATCCTGGCCAGGCTAATAATTAAAGTCCTTGGTAAACCTGGAATCGATAATGATCTCGAAATGCTCGGATCTGGCGATCGCTGGATGATTGTTTGGACACAACCCAAAGGCCAAATTCATCAAACCAGAGAATTGATTATCCAAGCAATTACCTAAAAAATTCCCCATCTCTGAAGTCTGTCGATGATCGCTGTTATCTTGTGATTTCCCTTACACCCAATTAGATGAATCCTAATTTATTCTAGATAATATCTGATGTAGTTTCTATTATTAATAGTCTCCCCTATTCCTTATTCACCTATGAAGAATATATCTAATCCTCTTATTTCTGCTCTTTTTACCAAAAGTATTACTCAACTTATTCCCTCTTGTAGTATTTCTATTTTAGTCATATCCGGTTACTTTTCAATTGTTTTGGGAGGGCTGATGATTGGATTCGGAGGTGCCTTAGTTTATCAATCTTTACGCCCTAATCCTCAAGAGAATTTAGAGGCCAAACTACTCAGCAAATCGGAAATAATTGAACAACTTTAATCTTCTCCTAAGTCTGGCCATAAAAGTCGTAAGGCCATCACCGCAAAGCCAATGGCAGCTATTGCTTTTAAAACTTTTGTCGGTAAAAAATGAGCGACAGTTCCTCCAGCAATTACCCCTAAAAAACTGGCTAAAATCAAAGCAGTAATTGAACCTAAAAAAACAGCACGGGGAGACTGAGAACTTCCCCCTAAAGCAATCGCTGCTAACTGACTCTTATCGCCAATCTCTGCTAAAAATACAGTAATAAAACTCAATCCAAATAGTTGCCAATCCATTTTTTAACCGCCTCATAATTAATAAATTTTGGTTAACTAATGACATCACCCATCAATAATCCAGTAATCAACAGCAATAATAAAGCTACCGCTAAATCTAGGGTTTTTGGTGATAAACGACGAGCGATCCAATAGCCAATTAATACCCCTAATAAACTGGTAGCAATTAACGCCATTGCTGCCCCCAGAAAAACAACCCAAGGAGACTGGGATTCAGCACTGATTAATAAGGTAGCTAATTGGGTTTTGTCCCCCATTTCCGCCAAAAAGATCGTCAGAAAAGTGGAGCTAAAAACTGTCCAAAAACTCCATGATTTTACCTTAACAGATGATTCTTCTGCTGAGGATGCTGAAGAAGGTTGATTTTCGGTTTCGACGGGTTTAATTGTAGTCATATTGGCAAATTTTGAGGGACTCCTCTCATTTTAAGGTTATGGGCGAATTGCTTGATTATACTGCTGCATTTCCTCGCTTTCTTCCCCATAAACCCCTTCAATTTGTTGACGACAACAGTCAATGGCAAACTCGTTAAATTCTGCCACGTCAATATCATACATCTCATGAAAATTTTCGGGTTGTACCCGACAAAAACGGGGCCGTTGTTCGTAAATACGACATTTTCGGGTCTGATGCTCAAAATTGATACACCAACCGTCTTCCCCGACTAAACTTAAATAATGCTGTAATTCTTCGGGACTGAGATAATCCTCTAAATCAGGGCGATCGCTAGGATCAAGGTGACAGCAAGCTCCACAACCCTCTACACATCGCCATTCTTCTCGTACAATCATTCTGTTAATTTCCATTTTGTAACAAAACTTTATATATTTTTGTGTCGTTACTGAAAAACAAAGAAGCCTTCCCAGGTATTATAGACTATGGTTTTTTTAGCATTGCTGCCTCTAAATATCATTCATTGGGTAAATTCAGGAGAACATATGGAATTATTAGCCGCCCTAAATCTAGAGCCTATTTTTCAATTAACCTTTGTTGCTTTGATTGTCATTGCTGGCCCCATCGTCATCTTTTTGCTGGCGTTTCGGGGTGGCGATCTCTAAGGATAAGGGTTTACAGTTAAACTCATTGTCCCTTATGGATACCTTCCTGATTGTGGGAAGGTATTTTTATCAGTAAACTTAGGGCAGTTAAATTTTAGAGTTAAGATACTCAAAAATTATGCCTCGCTTATCCTATGTATTTACCATTTTTTTCCTAACCCTGGGCCCGATTAAGACAATTCCCACCTTTTATCGCTTAACCCAAGCAGCAACCCCGAAATTTCGTAATCAAGTTGCCTTACAATCAGGGATTATTTCCACTGCCGTTTGTATTTTTATTGCCTTTGTGGGACGTAATACCTTAGCTAAATGGCAAATCTCCTTAGAAGCTTTACAATTGTCCGGTGGCTTAATTTTGTTGCTCTTTGCTCTCAAGGTAATCACCATGCAACCCCAACCCATGGGAGGACAAAAAGTCACAGCAGACACCCCTTTATCCAAAACCTTTGCCTTAGCGTTGTCTCCCTTAACCACCCCTGTGATTATTACGCCCTATGGGGTAGTGGCGATTTTATTTTATATGGTGGTTGCTCAAGGAAATCCTGCTTTAGAATGGAAAATTTTGGCCTTCATTGTCTTAATGATGGGGTTAAATTATTTGGGAATAGTCTTTGCTGACAAAATCATGAAAGTCATTGGCATTCCTGTTTTATTGTTGGTGGGTTGGGTTTTTGCCATTATGCAAGCTGCCTTGGCCATTGAAATTATGTTAGGTGCGTTTAATAGGCTTGGCGTGATTCATATTCCTTCTAACCCCTAACGCCTAAGGATTCCTGTCGTTAATTAAATTGATTTAGAATTGTACTCAATCCCTCAAGATTGATCAATAATAGTTTACAGCTAAATATTCAAGAGTTTTAGGGTTAGGGACTGATATTTCTCATCTATGGTGAAGGTATTTAGGGTTCAGAAGATCCCCCTTAGGGTACTCAGGCTGAATTGTAGTCATCATCAGACTTTTAACCCTCTCTGGCCGGCTAAAATTCAGGAAAAATGACAACTCAGATAAATTGTATGATAGACTACATTACACTTCAACCGCGATCTGGGTTACAGACATTTTTAACCCTCAAAAATTATCCCTGAAATCTGACTCCCACAAACCCCTAAAAAGTCCCTGTTATAGTAAGAGGTGAACTGAATTCCGTGACAGCACTGGGAGGCCCGATAAGCTTACCCAGTCTTTTTATATCAAATTTTCCTCTTCCAACTCTGGTAATTTCAATAACATCCCTGCCACAAACCAATAGTAAACAGCGACTGGATCGACGGCTAGGGGGTAATAATGGGGATTATAACTGATAAAGAGAATAAACAGCCATAAACACAGTCCAAGACGGCTTAAAGCCGGAGTTTTGAGAGAACGATAAGCTTTAAAGGTAAGAATGGTTAAAGTCGTCACGACGGCCAAAAATCCTAAAAATCCTAAGATACCGATTTCATAAATGACTTTGACAGGAAAAACTTCAATTAGTTGAATAGTACCTAAACTACGGGCTGCACTAGCTGTTGTCCCTAATCCATGGCCTAACCATTTTAGGCGATCGCTGGCTAACCATTGAAATTGATTAACCATAAATTCTTGAGGGGGAGAATATTTCCAGCGATCAATAAAATCTCCGATTATTTCCCCAAAAGACAACAGTTGAAACGTAATTATTATAGTTAAACCAAAGATGAGTCCTAACTTGAGAAGTAATATTTTTTTACGGTTTTCTGTGATCAAAAGTAAGATTACATAAATCAACGGAACCAATAATAAAGCCGTTCTTTGTCCCGAAATCAGAGCAGCAATTAAAACGGTAATTATTGAGCTAAAACTTATTCCTTGCCAGACACGAGAAGGCTCACTAAGCATTGCTCCATAGGTTATAAAACTACTGGAAACGAGAAACCAAGACCATTGCCAAGGGGACACAAAAGTTCCTGGCAGTCGAATTAAATCTTGAGGGGGATTATATAATAAAGAGCCACCCACAAAACATTGAGCTTGGAGAGTTGCTTTTGTATTCGCTGGCTCAGGTAAATCGATATTTCCTGCACAAATTCCATTGATTAATAGTAAATATTGAATGAGACAGAAAATACTAGAAATCAAAATCAGAATCACGAAAATTCGATTTAATAAAATTAAATTTTTCTGACTATTAATCCAATAATAACCGCAGAGAATTAAGGGAATATATCCTAACCAAATTTTTAGCCCAATGATGCCCATTAATAATACTTTATCATCACTTCCTGCTAATTGTTGCGGTAAATTAACCAAGAAAAAAGTTAATAAACAAAGTAAGACAAAAATCCCTAATACTATCAATAAAGGTTTAATTTTAGGTCGAAGCTTTGGCCAAACTTGATGACCAATAACTAGGGCAAAAAAAGCAGGAAAATAGAAAGCATCCTTAGCTAAATGAAATAAAGGATAGGAACGGGTATAAGTGACTTCGCCGCCAATAGGTTTAAAAACCCCTGCGATCGCATAAGTAATAGTTCCTCCCAAGGGTAAATAAATTAAAAAAACTAAAATACTCCAACGAGGAAAACAATAAGAAAAGACTAAAGCAGGAATAAGTAAACCTCCCATAATGGCTGCTTTTGTTCCTGCCATTAACAGTAAAAGAGAACTAAAGAAAACTGTCGTAAACAGGGTAATAATTAGGAGAATAATCAGTTTTTCACTTTGCATTTTAACAAGAAGAAATCAATCATGATCCATTAGTTGAAACTAATACCTTTTCCTATTTCATTAAATTCTGTCACCGTTTGTTCTGATAATTCATGAGTAGTCATCCCTTGTAAAATAGCTAAGGGTAAAGTTAAATGAGCCGCCCCTGCTTGTAAAGCATCTGCCGCTTCTCTGGGGGATTTTAAACTTGCTGCTAAAATTTCAGTGTTACTATTTTTAAGTAATTGGGCCATCTCTTTAACTAAAGCTAACCCATCCCCTAATAAGCGGGTTGCTCGGTTAACATAAGCAATAGCATATTTGGCTCCCGCTTCCTTCGCAATTACCGCTTGTGCGCCGCTATAAATTGCCGTCACAGCACAAGTGATTTCTGATGAAAGAGTGGCCGTAACTTGAAAACCAACGGCTGTAGCAGGAATTTTTAAGACAGTTTTTTCACCAATAATTTGATAAGCTTTCCGTCCCTCAGTAATCATTGAGTCATAATCTGTTGCGGTTAATTGATAATAGAGTTCTCCGGGACTAATCGCCCCTAATTGTTTTAAGGTATCCTCTGGGGATAAGTCACTTTTTCCGAGTAGGGTAGGATTGGTGGTAATTCCTTTTACCCATCCCAATTGAACAGCAATTTGCGCTTCTGTGAGAATAGCAGAGTCAAGATATAGCATAATTATTAAGAATAAAACTTCTCTATTATAGTTCCATATTGTTCACAGGAAACAGATAGAAACTGACGACGGATGATAGAATGATCCTAACAGTGCCAGCATAAAGCTATTCGACCCCACTGCAAACATCAGGGTAAACTTTCATGGAACTTCTCCCCTCAGAAATTCTCGCTACCAACAAATTCGATCAATGTGTTCTCAATCTAGCGTTAATCAATATTTGTAACCAAGAAAGTTACATTGGTCAAGGTATGAAGCAACGTTATAATGCTTGGAAATCGGAAACCGATGAGGCGATCAATAATCCTTGGTTAGACTTACATCAGTTTACAATTTATGTTCCCCATCCTGATCAAAAATACGAAAATATGACCCTAGAAGAAGGGTTAACCTTGGGTTATAATCTTGAAGTTGAACCCGTCCTTGATCGCAATGAAGTCCCCTATGATATTCCAGAGGGTGGACATTTTGTGGTAATTCTGAAACAACATAAAGTTGATGATAGTTTTAGAATTGCAGCCACGGGAATTTTTGTCCGTCCCTTAGCTTTGTTTAGTCTGGATGTGGTGACAGATCCCGAAGAAGGCAAATATCATTCCTTAGTGGTGCAACATCCCATTATTCGAGATTATCCTGGAGATCTTCAACAAAAATTGCTGCAATTTGTCAACCAAGAAATTAACATGAGAGAATTACCAAATGTGGTTGGTTTCGTTGATCAAGCAGAAAATAGTGATTATCGTCAACCTTCTTGGCAGGAAATGTATTTAGAAGGTCAAGGTTTAAAGCTTTTCTAAAAACAATTTTTTGGATTACTTCTTGCTGATGATATTAACTGCGAAGCTTACGACTTTTGCGCCAAGCTTGCCAACCGACAGACCCTAATAATACCGTTGCACCGATCGCAAATCCCCAACCGCTAGGAATATTAGATAAACCAAGGGCGATACTACCCACCCATAAAGTCAAGGCATAGATAAATAATACCGTCAGACGATGGGAAATACCCGCTTGAATGAGACGATGATGTAAATGGCGTTTATCCGCACTAAAAGGGGATTTTCCTTGACTAATACGGGAAATAATCACCGCTGACATATCCACAATAGGAACGGCCAACACCACAAAGGGTAATAACACAGCCGTTACCGCAACAGTAGCCACGGCCGCAACCTTAACTAAACCAACGGCCCCAACACCTGCCAGGGTAAACCCCATAAAATAGGCTCCCCCATCTCCCATAAAAATCTGAGCGGGATTAAAATTGTAACGAAGAAAGCCCAAAGCGGCCCCTGCTAATGCTGCGGCAATTAAGGCAGCGGCCGGTTGTTCCATAAATAGGGTTAAAACCATCATCACCACCGCAGAAATACCGCAACCCCCTGCGGCCAAGCCATCCAACCCATCAATCCAATTAACGGCATTGGCCATGCCCACCAGCCAAATAACCGTTATCGGCAGACTAAACCAGCCCAATTGCACCAAATCAGCAAAAGGAACGGAAAGGAAGTCAATCCGAACCCCCACCCCCCAAGCACAACTGGCCACAACGGTTTGTAAAATGAGGCGACGCATGGGGCTTAAATTATAAAGGTCATCTGCTAACCCAATGAGAAAGAAGGCCACACCCCCTAAGGTTACGCCCCAAATTTCCCATTCTTTATTGGGGGGAAGCCAGCCAAACCCACCAAAAACCCACACCAATAACAGAGCAGTGATAGTTCCGGCAAAGATGGAAACTCCCCCTAACCGAACCATGGGGCGTCGGTGCATTTTTCGGTTATTTTCGTCGTTTTTAGGATTATCGACAAGTCCCCTTTGTCGTCCAAACCGATTGATGATGGGGGTACTCCACCAAACTACAGTAAGGGCGATTAAAAAGGCGGCGAGATGGTATAGTTCTCCTGGCATTGACATGGGCCTGATCTGTTCCCTTGGGTCGAGTGTAACAAGATTTACCACCTACGTTACTGCTTCATGAAACTTAAGCAATACTAGACAATATTAGCGTACAATTCCTGCTTCAACCTAGGAGATCTGTCTCTTCTAGTCCACAGGATTAAACCGATAAGCCATCGGCATTTTATAACTAACTTTCGTTGTTTTTTAATTTAATCGTAACGGTTGTCCAGAACTTTTTGACAGTTTATTCATGATAGTTTTTCTGGCTTGGTTTTCCCTTATTTAAGAGAAAGTGAATTAACTAAGTTTTCCGTCACAATTCTCCTCATTCTAACATTTAATTCCAAGGTTCGTCAATAAATAATTGATTGACCAAGAGCCGCCATAATTCCTAGACATAATGTCAAAAAATGTCAATTTTTATGTAGGTTTCAGTCTTCTAGAAGGAGTGAGGAAGTAAGAAGAAAAGTTTCTCATCACCCCATCACCCCATCACCCGAATCATTAATGATTAGGCAAGCACAGGAAGAGGAATATTGAGATGGGGATACAAAGGAAAGCGATCGCATAAAGTCTTAACCCGACTCAAACAGTCTTGTTTAACCGCTTCATCCTGGGGATTTAAGAGACAATCAGCGATGATGTTGCCAATTTCGACAAATTCTTCGGTTCCTAGCCCTCTGGTGGTCATAGCGGGGGAACCCAGACGCAAACCACTGGTCACAAAGGGAGATTGGGGATCAAAGGGAACGGTATTTTTGTTCGCCGTGATATTAATGCCACTGACTAGGTTATTCGCTTCTTTCCCTGTCATACCAATGGAACGAAGATCCACTAACATTAAATGGTTATCCGTGCCACCAGAAACGAGTTTAAAGCCCCGTACCATCAATTGATTAGCTAAGGCCTGGGCATTGGCAATCACTTGCCCAGAATAGACCTTAAAGTCTGGCTTAAGGGCTTCTCCAAAGGCGGCTGCTTTGGCGGCGATAACGTGTTCTAAGGGGCCTCCTTGGGTTCCTGGAAATACGGCCTTATCGAACTGTTTGCCTAATTCGGGGTTATTGGTCATAATTAAACCTCCCCTTGGACCCCGTAAGGTTTTATGGGTGGTGGTTGTAACTACATCACAATAGGACATAGGGCTAGGATGATGACCAGTGGCGACTAATCCGGCAATATGGGCAATATCCGCCATTAAATAGGCTCCCACTTCATCAGCGATGGCTCGGAATTTCTCAAAGTCAATGATTCTAGAATAGGCAGAATAACCACAAATCAGCATTTTAGGCTTTTCTTTGCGGGCTAATTCTAAAATTTTGTCATAATCAAGCCGTTCCGTCTCAGGACTAACCCCATAATGAGAAACCTTAAACCATTTTCCTGAAACGTTAACAGGGGAGCCATGGGTTAAATGTCCCCCATGGGATAAGTCCATTCCCATGATGGTATCCCCAGGGTTCAGCAGAGCTAAGAATACGGCAAAATTGGCTTGGGCCCCTGAATGGGGTTGTACATTGGCATGGGCAGCCCCAAATAGTTCTTTAACGCGATCGATGGCTAATTGTTCCGCCCGATCTACCCATTCACAACCGCCATAATAGCGTTTTTTGGGCAATCCTTCCGCATATTTGTTGGTTAACACCGAGCCTTGGGCTGCTAAGACGGCTGGAGAGGTAAAATTTTCACTAGCGATTAATTCTAGATGCTCCCGTTGACGCTGCAGTTCTCCTTGAATCATACTGGCAAGGGTTGGATCGCTTTGAGCTAAAAAATCTAAATTGGTGTCAGTCACGGTTAATTAATCCTTTCGCTTTGACTTACGGTGTCCCAAATTTTTATTATAGTTAATTGATCTAATTCAGCATAGTCAGGTAAGTTTGTATCAATGGATTTTCCTTGACGTAAAACGAGGCGATCGCTTTGATGACGGGAAAATAATTCACTAAAGTAACGGGCTTTAAAAATTACTAAATCGGCAGTTAAACCCAGACCTATTCTTCCTAAATTGTCTAATCCCATGATCTCAGCAGGGGTTTTATTTACACTACAAACCCAGTCATCATAAGCAGTATCTAAATGAGCAATTCTTACCGCTTCTTTTAACACTTCTAAACCATCATGATCTCCAAATCCATAAAAAGGATCTCGGCAATTATCACTGGCAAAAGCAACGGAAATTCCTTGTTTTTTAAAGCCA
Source organism: Crocosphaera sp. UHCC 0190 (assembly GCF_034932065.1). NCBI lineage: Bacteria > Bacillati > Cyanobacteriota > Cyanophyceae > Chroococcales > Aphanothecaceae > Crocosphaera > Crocosphaera sp. UHCC 0190. The sequence goes on along the minus strand of NZ_JAYGHP010000001.1, from coordinate 186,359 downwards.
TGGACATCAGTTATACCACGCCATCTTGGGGTATGATTTGGCTTTCTATCCTGTAAATATAAATTACACATCGGTAAGCTAACAATATTAATATTGGCTTCTTTTACTAACTTAATTGTTTTGTCAACAACATCAGGTGATTGAACCGCTAAACTACAACAGTGACCACATAAAATTTTACCTGTAAATTTATTTTTGATAGCTGCTTGAGCAATTTTTTGTAAACAAATTGAATTAGGATCTCCTGTCTCATCGGCATGGAAATCTAGCTCTAAATTTCGTTCTTTTGCCAAAGAAAAAAAACGATCTAATTGTTCATCTAACTGGGGATTCATATAAGCAACGCCCCCTAAAATTGATTGATTATTAGCAACAAAATTTGCTAATTCTTCGCCTTCATCTGTTAAAAAATAATTTAATCCGACTAAACAAACCCCTTGAAGGATAATTTTGTTTTGCCATCTTTCCCGTAAAGAATTAAACACATCAAAGCTAATTTTTGCCTGTTCACCAAAAGAATCTAAATGGGTTCTAATAGCAACAGTTCCCTGAGCATAACTACATTTCAATCCAAATTCCATCCGTTGATAAATGTCTTCTGATTTCCAATAGGTTTGAGCATCTTTTTTAGCAGTAATTAATGCTTGGTCAAAAGTCCCTAATACATTGGGTGATCGCTCCCAAATATGTCCCTTATCTAAATGGGTATGCAGATCAATAAATCCAGGAAAAATAATCCCTTTTTTCAGATCAACCCCAGGACGATCTGGTAAATTAGAATTACTCTGAATAATTTGTCTAATTTTACCGTGATAAATTTCTAGATCAAGATTACATAATCCTTCTCTGGTTTGAGGTAAATCAGTTATATTTTCCAAAAGACAGAGAGGAACATGGGCATTTTTTAGCCAATAGCGATCACCTAAATTATCAAACATTTGTTGTGAGAATAAATTATATTAAAGTATACTTTTTAAGCAAGGGTTTTACAAAACAACAAAAATTATCAATAAATAATTATTAATTATTCATTAGTGAATCTATTTATTGAAATTCTCCTTGTAAATATCTATGCAAGATTTCTTGACTTAAATCAACAATAGATGTACCTAGTTGATTGGCTAACCCTTGAATTTTTTGAGCATCTTCTACTGATAACGTAACTTCTATTGTTTGCCGATTTATATGATGATTTGCATAATCCTGATAACGATTAATTTCTTCAGAAAGATGATCGACGCTTTGCCATTTACCTTGTTCAACACTATCTAATATATTTTTTTCTTCTGGGGTTAGGGAGTTCATTGTCTAATTATCTCCTAAATATTTTTTGGTCATTTTACGACTAGGAATAATTGTTTTAAGAAAAATTTCTAAGTCAGTCTCTACAAAAGGAACAACATAAACATAACTATCTAGTTGAACAATAAAGATTTTTTGATTAGGGTATTTATCAGCATTGTAATGTTGAATAATATCTAGTAGTTTGCCTTGTTGCATTGATTTTATAATATCATCAAACGTAATTCCTCGTTCTTGCTGAAGTTGCCTGTTTTTATCCTCATTCCAGTTAAATTGTTTCACGGTTTGAAGTTTCTGCCTCAAGAATAGCAATTTTCGGGATTCACAATTTGATTGATTAATCAGATAAGCTATAGTTATGCTTAGTTTAAAATAACCCCACTATCAAGAGCCATTTAGTCAATCCCTAATGTTACCTGAGTCTATCCTAAACCAACTCAAAACCGCCCTTCCCGATGGTCAACTACCCTCAAGTTACGGTGTTTACTTCAAAAACACCCTAGTTGCCCTTTGTCACGCCTTAGAAGACCATATTTTACAGAGTACCCCAGAAAATCCCGAACAATATCCCTTAGTGCTTGTCACCTTCCAACGAGGAAAATGGTACTTACAAGAAGCCGATCGCTATCATGAGATTGCCCAATGTTCCCGTCATATTGCGATCGCGGCCATGGCCGATAGTGGATTTGAGAGTCATAAAACAGGGAAATTAGACCAGGTTTCCTTAGTTCATCTCAAGGAAGATGATCCCCTCGTCCATGAATGGAATCTCATCATTTTAGCCCCAGATTATGCGGCGATGCTCCTATGTCATGAACTTTCCCCCGAAGAATATCGCGCAGATACCCAACCCCAAGTTGATACAGAGCGAAAATTCTACGGATTTTGGACATTTGATCGCACACCGGTGGAAAAAGCAGCCAAGATCTTAATCGAGGAAATGCGTCCCTATAACCCAGAATTAGCCGATAAATTAACCGATATTCAAACCCAAATTACCACAACCCCTAGTGAGGAAAAAACCGATCTCAGTGGGGTTGTCTCCCGCATTGTCACCTATTTACAAACCAGTCAACAACAATTAGTCACCATTAACCGTCAAACCAGAGAACTGGTAGACTTAGAAGGTCAGGCCCTCAGATTAAACCGCAATTTAGCCGCGAGTAAGTTACAGGCCTTTTTAAGAATGGCCCAACGGGTTGATGAGCGCGATCGAGATAATCCCATTGCCTCCTTACAAGTATCTGCCTTAGCAGAAACCCTAGGACAATTAATCGACTTACCCACCTTAAAACTGAGACGACTGCGTTTGGCCGGATTACTCTATCGTATCGGATTAGCAGAAGCCCCGTCAGAAGTCTTTAAACAAACCCCAGAGCAATTAAACGATGCGAGTTATGCTTTTTGGCGCGATCGCTCAGTTTTAGGGGCCCAATTATTATCTACCATGTCCGAACTTCATGCCATCAAAGAGATTGTGAAAGAGCAATTAGAGCATTGGGATGGTAGCGGCAAACCCAATGGGTTAAAAGGGGAAGAAATCATGATAGAGGCCCGAATTTTAGGGTTAGTTGCCCACTTCCAAGAATTAACCCAACCCAGAGGCGATCGCCAGGCCCTTAGTTTAGGGGAAGCCTTAGAAAAATGCCTTGACTATCGAGACAGTTGGTTTGATCCTACTTTACTCGACTCCCTAACGACGATTATTCGTCTCACAGAAATGGGGTTAATGGCCTTACCAGATAGGCCTAGTCAACTGCCAGCTATCTGGTTAGAAGAAGCGACAAAATGAAGTCAGAAGTTTGAAGTTTGAAGTCAGAAGTTTAATCAACATGGAGGCAAAAAAAATGAATCAAACCATCAATTTAGCGGATATTTGTCAGGGCAAAATCAAAGAATTAGCGGGAATAGATTTATCTGGGGCTAACTTATCGGGTGCTGATTTAAGCGGAGCCAATTTACGGGGTGCTAATTTACGGGCCAACTTACGGGGAGCGGATCTGACGGGGGCTGATTTAAGAGAGGCTGACTGTCGTAATGCCGATTTACGGGGAGCGATTTTATTAGATATAGCGGGCAACAATATCAGTTTAGCGGGAGCGTTTCTCGCGGGGGCAGTCTTAAGCCATTTAGACTTAACAAGGGTTGATTTAAGGGGGTGCGATTTACGGGGCGCAACCTTAGTCGGAACGATTTTACAACAAGCTGATTTAAGCAATACGAATTTATCGGGGGCTGATTTATCTCAAGCAGATTTAGAAGAAGCCATTCTCAATGGTGCCATCCTCAGAGGGACTAATTTCAGTGAGGCCAATTTATTCTGCTCTCAAGTTGAACGAGTTATTTTAGAAGGAGCCTCCTTAGACGGAGCTTGTTTAGAAGGCACTCCTTGGGATCTCAGTCTCTAAGTTTTGAACAAAACTGCTTATCTGCCTTTGCTATATTGTCTGAGAGCAGCAAAAAGCAACCTTTGGAGCAAAGATGGTCAAAGAACCCTTAATTGAACTCAGAGGCGTTTCTAAGTCCTTTGGTGGTAATGTCATTCTTGATGAAATTGATTTGACGATTTATCGTGGAGAGGCCTTGGTCGTTATTGGCCCATCTGGTACGGGAAAATCAACGATTTTAAGGCTCATTGCCGGATTATTACCCCTAGATCGCGGCGAAATTTACCTGAAAGGGAAACGACGCAAAGGCATTATTGAAGACGGCCATCAACCGATGCGAATTGCCTTAGTTTTCCAACAAGCTGCCCTATTTGACTCCTTAACGGTGGATGAAAATGTGGGCTTTTTTCTCTACGAACATTCTAAATTACCCCGTCTCAAAGTTCGGGAATTAGTCGATGCTAAACTCGCTATGGTGGGATTACAGGGAATGGGCGATCGCTATCCTTCCCAACTGTCCGGGGGGATGCGAAAACGGGTCAGTTTTGCCCGCGCTTTAATTGCCAACCCCGAAGATCCCCTAGACAACCCCGAAATTGTCCTCTATGACGAACCAACGGCGGGTTTAGACCCCATTTCGTCCACCGTGATTGAAGATTTAGTGCGTCGTCTGCAAAACGCCTCTGGGGGATGTGACACCTATGTGATGGTTTCCCACCAAGATAGTACCATTCGCCGCACGGCAGATCGGGTAATCTTTCTCTACGGGGGCAAAATTCAATGGGAGGGGACAGTCCATGAGATTGACTCTACCCCTAACCCTATTGTGCGACAGTTCTTTAGTGCCAGTGTCAAAGGCCCAATTCGAGTAATCGATTAAGCTATGGTATGAGGGGATGAAAGATGAACAATCTTACCTATTCCTTGATCATTTTGTGAGACAGTGTGAGGAACAACCATGCTACGAATGCGAACCCTTCAGGAAGGCTCAGTCGGGCTATTTGCTCTTTTAGGACTAATTATATTTGGGGGATTGGTAATATGGCTTCGAGGGGGTGTCTTAGGCCAACAAACCTATCAAATTATCGCTGATTTTCAGGATGTAAGCGGCTTACAAATTGGGGCCCCTGTTCGTTATCGCGGGGTGGCCGTGGGGAAAATTCTTGGACTCCAACCGAGTAGTAACGGAGTCAAGGTAGCGGTAGAAATATCTTCGACCGAGTTACGCATTCCCAGTGGTTCAAAGATTCAAATTAACCGTGTTGGACTTATTGGCGAGGCCTCAGTGGACATTACCCCCTCCCGTAGTTTGTCAAAGGAGGCCTTAGCCATTGATCCTACCAGCAAAGATTGTGCTGCGGCTCAAAAAATTCTCTGCAATAATGATCAAATTGAAGGGCAGACAGGTTCCCAATTGGTTGAAGCTTTGACCCGTTTAAGTAATGCCTACAGTGACCCTGAATTTGTGGGCAATTTAAGCTCAGCCGCGAAAAATGTCTCAAAAGCAGGGGATAAAATTGCTACACTCAGCGAAGAAGTAACCCGGTTTTCCAAAGCGGCTCGCGGGCAAATTGGTGGGGTATCGGGTGCCATTCGTCGTGCGGATCAAGCGGCTCAAGATGCTTCTCAATTGATGCGAAATGTTAATACAGTCGTCACTGAAAATCGCACTGATCTCAATCGCACTATTAGCGGTGCTGCTAATTTAATTAGTAATCTTGATGGGTTGGTGGCGGAAAATAGAGGTAATGTTGTTAATACTTTGAATAGTCTTGAGCGTACCAGTGATGAGGCGCGAAAGTTAGCGATTAATTTAGGCACAACGGTTAATCGGGTTAATGCGGGTCTTGATGAAGTTAATATTAAACAAATTGCTAGGGATTTAGAAGTATTGATGGCTAATGCTGCCGAAACTTCTAAAAATTTACAGAATTTTTCCCAAGCGATTAATGATCCACAAGTTATTTTAGGCATTCAAAAAACCTTAGATTCGGCTCGCTCAACTTTTGAAAATGCTCAAAAAATCACCTCTGATGTGGAAGAATTAACAGGTGATCCTTCCTTCCGTGATAATGTTCGTAAATTGATTAATGGACTGAGTAATTTAGTCTCTTATACGGAACAATTGGAACAACAAGTTTACACGGCCCAAGTTCTTGAAGTCGTTAGCGATCAGGTGGAATATCAATTAGTAACTCAACAAGGGTTAGGTACAACTCAAACCCCTCAAAATTACCCGACTGCATTACCTAAACGAATTTCACCCCTGAAACAACCTATCCCTAAAATTACCCTAGATCCAGTTCAAACACAAGGAGAAACCAGCGAACAAAAAGATAAAATAGGTAATTAACCCAATTCTAGACAATTTCATCAGGATTAATGCCCAGTTCTCGCAATTTTTGAGCTAAGATAGCTTCACGTCGTTGTGATTCTTCTTTAGCTCGTCTTTCTTGCTCTTTGGCTCGTCTTTCCTCCTCTTTGGCTAATTTTTCCTGTTCCTTAGCTAATCGTTCCTGCAAGGCGGATTCTTGAGGGGTAGGGACTAATTGGCCTTCATTGGTAAAATAGCGTAATTTACCGTCTAATACCCCTAAATATAATCCTAATTCCTTACTCCATAGATAGCCTTGCTCATTGGGTGCGATCGCTTCATATTGTCCATGGGTCAAACTAAACCCTTCAAATTCTAAGGTATTCGGGTCAAACCAGAAATAATCGGGGGTACGGAAAATATTTTGATAAAGGTCTTTTTTACGGGTTCTATCCACATTTGCCGTAAAATCTGAGAGTATTTCGATAATTAAATTGGGATATTTACCCCCTTCTCCCCAAACTCTCACGGGGACGTTTTTGAGTATCTAAAACGACAAAAAAATCAGGGCCACAGAAATCTCGCTTTTTCAGTTGTTCTTCGTTGTAGTATATAGTCAGATTACCGGAAGCATAGTAATCCGTTCTTTCTTGCCATAACCAGTCTAAACAAGCTAATAATAAGATAATTTGTTGTAAATGTAAGTCACTTTCCAAGGGAGGTTCCTCACTCCATAAATCGGTGGGAGGACAAGTAATTTCAGAAATCTGGTCTAGGGTTGTCGTTTCAGTTACCAGTTATCAGTTATCAGTTACTACCGCCTAAAATTGTTAAATCAATCATAGCAAATTAAGCTAAAATACTTTTAAATGTAATCAGTTTGATTGAATCGCTGTGATCGCAACCGTATTAATAATATCTTCAACGGTACAACCTCGACTGAGATCGTTGACGGGTTTTTTTAACCCTTGTAAAATAGGGCCGATGGCAATGGCTCCCGTTTCTCTTTGGACGGCTTTATAGGTATTATTTCCCGTATTTAAGTCAGGAAAAATGAAAACAGTTGCTTGTCCTGCTACTTTTGAATCGGGCATTTTTTGCGCTGCAACAGTCATATCTACCGCAGCATCATATTGTATTGGCCCTTCAAATAATAAGTCAGGACGGCGTTTTTTAGCGATGATGGTTGCTTGTTTAACTTTTTCTACATCTTCCCCTTTTCCTGACTCTCCTGATGAATAAGAAAGTAAGGCAATTTTGGGAATTATCCCAAAGGTTTCGGCTGTTTCTGCGGAAACAATGGCAATTTCTGCTAATTGTTCGGCGGTAGGATTAGGATTAATTGCACAGTCTCCATAGACTAAAATTTTGTCGGGTAAACACATAAAAAAGACTGAAGAAACGAGTTTGTAATCTGGTTTTGTTTTAATAATTTGTAGGGCCGGACGAATGGTTTGTCCTGTGGTATGAATTGCTCCTGAAACCATGCCATCTGCATCTCCTTTATAAACCATCATTGTCCCAAAATATGAGACATCTATCATAATATCTTTGGCACTTTCTAAGGTTAGTCCTTTGTGTTTTCTGAGGTCATATAATGTCTGAGTATAATCTTCTAAATGGGGACTTTCTAGCGGATTAATAATATTTAAGTTATTAAGATCTAATTGAATCCCATTATTTTGAATCGTTTGTTCAATTCTTGCTTTTTCTCCTAATAAGGTAATCTCTACAATATCCCGTGATGTTAAAATAGCAACCGCTTGCAAAATACGGGGATCTTTTCCTTCGGGTAAAACAAGATGACGTTTTTTAGATTTGGCCTGTTGAATTAGGTTATAGGTAAATAATTTCGGGGTAATTCCATCAACTTCAATCTCGTTAATCAGTTGTTCTAATTTTGGTAAATTAACAGATTCATCAAAAATTTCAATACTCCAATTAATCTTTTCTATATCTCCTGCTTTTAAAGAACTATAAACAGTTTGCAAACGAGAAGCAGTCGGATAGGTGTAAGTATCCACCCACAAAATAGGTAACGGATCAGCAAGTCCCCCAATTAATCGGTCAATTGAACTTTCTAATTGACATTCAGTGGTTAGGAGGATACCTGCTAAATTGGGGTAATTTGTAGACTGATGAGCTTGTAATGTTCCAATGATAACATCACCTCTATCTGATGGTGTTACAACTAAATAATTGTCATCTAAGTGAGTGATTGCGTGTTGCATTTGCATCGCAGCAACGAGATAATTAAAAACTAAATTATCTAAACGATTATGTCCATATAAAACTTGGGCTTTTAGTTGTTCTGCAATTTCTCTGACTCTGGGACTATCTAATTTTTTATCATAGGGAATGACTGAGAATAAATAATGATTATCAGTGTAAATTGTTTGAAGGCTATCTTCTAAGATTTTGACATCATTTAGAGCTACTTTGTTAACAATAATTCCTAAAATTTTGCAGTGTTTTTCCCGGTAAGCATCAGCTACAATTTTGAGAGAAATACTAATATCTTCAATGGATTTTTGATGACCATTACCTAAGATCAAAAAAGAGCATCCTAAGTTTTTAGCAATAGCAACATTAAGATCAAATGCAAAAGCTGCATTTTCTGCTACATAATCAGAGTTTTCACAAACAATAAAATCACAAGTTTTCTCTAATTTCTTATATTTAGTGATAATTTTATCTAAAATCTCATCTAGTTTTTCTTGTCCCATCAAATTATTAACTTCTGAATACAATAACCCAAAGGAATCTTGGTATGTTTGGGGTAATTTAAAATGAGAGAGAATTAAATCAATATGTTTATCTGGTTGATCATCAATAGGATCTTGAATAATGGGGCGAAAAAATCCAACTTTAGTCGTTTTTCTGAGGATAAGTTCCATAATTCCCAAAGCGATTAGAGATTTTCCGCTTCTGGGTTCAATGGTGCTAATATAGAGAGAATTTGTCATAATAAAAGTAATAATAAATAAGCTAAGTTAACGACGGGGTTTTAAACCCAAAATTTCCGATAATAACTTTCAATGCAATGTATGCACCAACCAGTGCAAAGGGCTAAAAAGTCCTGGGGGATGAACGCACTACACGAAACCCAGTATCGATGGCGCCGTCGCGCGGGTTACATAAGCTGCGGGAGAAAGAGCTGCACCAGTCCAAATCGTATACCCAAGAACCGCCGCGGGATACACCAAACTTCATGTTCGGATTCTGACAAGGACTGCCATCTGTAGAGGTATTTTGATAATTATTTTCCTCATAATTATCTTCACACCATTCCCAGACGTTTCCGTGCATATCGTAAAGTCCCCATTGATTCGGTTTCTTTTCTCCAACAGGATGGGTTTCTTCGTTAGGATCATAATCCCAGATACTGCCAGGATTTTCACGATACCAAGCGTATTCTTTTATTAAATTCTCGTTATCGCCAAAACACCATTTACCGCTATTTCCTGCACGACAGGCATATTCCCACTGTGCTTCGCTAGGGAGTTGATAGGGGTTTCCGGTTATTTGCGATAATTTTCGACAGAATGCTTGTGCATCATACCAATTAACCCGTTCTACTGGGTTATTTTCCCCTTCAATCATAGAGGGGTTATTTCCCATCACCGCTTGATATTGCGCTTGAGTAATGGGATATTTCCCCAAATAGAAGCCTTTTAGCCTTACCTTATGCTGAGGATGTTCATCGCTATCTCCTTCTCCACCAGGTGGACCCATCATAAATTCTCCCGCAGGTATGGCAATCATCTCTAGTTTGATACCATTAGGCAAAGTTTCGGTAAAGTTACATAAATATGCGAATTCTGGCGTTAACCTTTCAAATAAATTGGGCTGTAGCGTCAAAGCTTGGTTAAGAGCGTTTTTTGCTTTCTCTATCTGGTTTAATTGCTCTAACGCAACCCCTTTATTAAACCAAACCTCTGCTAACTCTGGTTGTTGCTGCAATACGGCATCAAAACACGGTAATACTTCTGTATATTCGCCAATTTCTAACAGATAGAAACCTTTAGCATATTCAGCATAAAACATCGCTACTTGATTGTCTGGTTTTACTGCTAAGGTAGCTTGAAAACACTGGAAAGATTTCTCATACTCTTTTTTCTCTAATAACCATAATCCCTCTTGATAACTCAATTCTGCTTGATTTAAACGATAAAGATGGTCTAACTGTTCTTGACAAGGCGTTACCCACTCATCCGGTAACTTAACCGATGCTTTAGTTAATTGAGGTTCATAAAGCAAATTAATCTGTAAATAGTACCAATCACTGATAAACGCAGATAACAACAAATAAACATCCACAATCATCTTACGAATTTCTCTTAAGGCTTCTTTCTCTGTTTTCCCTTCTTGTTTTAATGCTTTATAGCTTTCTTCCCAATTCCACGCAGGTAAAGGATATTGATGAGTTTTTCCTCCTCCCAAACAGTCGAGATGAAAATGCACCTCATAGTCAGTGATGTCGCTATATAAAATAATGGTTGATAACCCTTCTAGCAAGAACTGTAACCGTTTAACATCAATAGAGGAAATGGGTTCCTTGAAATAATCCCCATAAAACTGTACGGGATGAATCGGGGAATTGACAGAGTAATATTGACCGATAAATAGCCCCAAACGGTTTTTAATTTCTTTATTAAGGTTATTTTCAAAGGTTTCTGGACAATCTGAGCTAATATCTGGAGGCGATGCTAAAATCAATAAACGATGTTCTGCCTGTCTAAGAATTTGCTCCGTTTCATGACGATCTAACTTAGAAAACCAGTTATCTTTGTCCCAGTTATTCTGAATTTCTCTGAGTTTGGTTTCATTATTCTGTTTTTGCGATTCTCCTAATAATTGCAACAGATTTTGACTAAATTCTCGTTTTGCTGCTAATTCTCTTTCCCGAAGGTTAATATCCTTGTCTAAATATTCCTGTTTGGCTTCAAGATACTTTTTAACAGCAGATTGATAAGGAGAATTTTGGCTTGATTTATTGATCTTAGAAGCATCCGGCACTCCTATTAAAGAAGACCCCAATTTGTAAGCACTTTCACCCGATTTTCTGCCAATACCTTTAATAAAGGCTAGACCAAATTCTTTAAACGGTTCACTGGTAACGATGTGAGTGATAACCGTGATGACAGTAGGGGTAATAATTGGGTCAACCATAAGCTATTTTGTGCGAGAATTGAATCCTACCAAGTACCTAAACAAAACCAATTACCCATATCTAGCAGATTAAGACTTCTTCATTGGCGATTAATTTCATCTTAGCATTTTTCAGACTCAAAAATTGACAGTTCCAAGTCTCAATTAATACAAAAAAGGCTGCCTTAGCAGCCTTGATTTGTGTAGTCTCAAATTTTGATCTGTTGATAATTGATTAATCAATTTCAGGGGCAATAAATACCGCATAAGTGCTGCCACAAAGGAAGAATAAGGCCGCAGCAATTAACCCGTGAGATACCATTTGTAATACTACTAATTAAACGGTTAACATCTCAGAGGGTAAACGTTTAAAGGTCAATCTTTCATCTTCGATATCCACAAATATCGTGTCTCCTGCTTTAAATTCTCCCTTAAGAATTGACTTAGCAATGGAGGTTTCTAAGTACCTTTGAACTGCCCGTTTTAAGGGTCTGGCACCATAAACCGGATCATAACCGATATCTGCCACAAAATCTAAAGCAGCTTCTGCTAATTTAAGAGACATTTTTTGATCTTCTAAACGACTTCTCAGCAGTTGAACTTGTAGTTTGACAATTTCCCGTAATTGAGACTTTTGCAACCCATGGAAGATGATCATTTCATCAATACGGTTGAGAAATTCTGGACGGAAATTATTACGCATTGCGTCCATGACACGGGAACGCATTTCATCATAACGAGAATCGTCTCCTGCGATATCTAAAATGTATTGAGAACCGATATTACTGGTCATGATAATGATAGTATTTTTAAAGTCTACGGTGCGACCTTGAGAATCTGTTAAACGTCCATCATCAAGAATTTGTAACATCACATTGAAGACATCAGCATGGGCTTTTTCTATCTCATCAAAGAGGATAACGGAGTAGGGACGACGACGAATTGCTTCTGTTAATTGTCCCCCTTCATCATAACCGACATATCCGGGAGGCGCACCCATCAAACGAGATACGCTATGCTTCTCCATATACTCGGACATATCAATACGAACTAAGGCTTCTTCTGTATCAAAAAGATTTTGTGCTAATGCCTTGGCTAATTCTGTTTTACCAACCCCTGTTGGCCCTAAAAAAATAAAGCTTGCTGTGGGACGATTGGGATCAGAAAGTCCCGCACGAGAACGCTGAATTGCTTCTGATACAGCCGTTACTGCTTCTTCTTGACCAACAACTCGCTCATGAAGTTCTTCCTCTAAATTTAAGAGTTTTTCCTTCTCAGATTCGATGAGTTTACTGAGGGGAATTCCTGTCCATTTAGAAATAATTTCAGCAATATCTGACTCTAATACTTCCTCTCGTAATAGAGTTTTACCTGTGGTTTGTCGTTCGGCAATTTTGCTTTCTAGCTCTTTAACTTGTCGCTGTAAATCTGTTAGTTTACCATAGCGTAATTCAGCCGCTTTATTAAGATCATAGTCTCGTTCAGCTTGTTGAATTTCTAAGTTAATTTGGTCAATGGTTTCCTTTACTTTGCGAATCTGATCAATGACTTCTTTTTCCGATTGCCATTGGGCATTTAGTTGAGATTGTTCTTCTTTGAGATCAGCGAGTTCTTTCTCTAACTTTTCTAACCTTTCACGGGAAGCCCTATCTTCTTCTTTTTGTAAAGAAAGTCGTTCCATTTCTAACTGAAGAACCTTGCGATCAACTTCGTCTAATTCTTCTGGTTTAGAGGTGATTTCCATTTTCAATTTAGCAGCAGCTTCATCCACTAAATCAATGGCTTTATCTGGTAAGAAACGATCACTAATATAACGGTTAGATAACATGGCCGCAGCGACTACTGCTGTATCGGCAATTTTGACCCCATGATGGACTTCATAACGTTCTTTTAGTCCCCGTAAAATCGAAATTGTATCAACCACATTAGGTTCATCGACTAATACTGATTGAAAACGCCGTTCTAAGGCTGCATCTTTCTCAATATACTTGCGATATTCATCGAGAGTTGTTGCCCCAATACAGCGCAATTCTCCCCGTGCTAACATGGGTTTTAAGAGGTTCCCTGCATCCATGGCCCCTTGAGTTGCACCGGCCCCCACAACGGTATGAATTTCATCAATAAACATGATAATATTACCTTGGGAATCGGTGACTTCTTTGAGAACTGCTTTCAATCTTTCTTCAAATTCACCACGATATTTGGCCCCGGCAATTAAAGCACCCATATCCAATGCAATTAACTTGCGATCGCGTAAAGATTCGGGGACATCTCTGTTAATAATTCGCTGTGCTAACCCTTCAACAATGGCAGTTTTACCGACTCCTGGTTCCCCAATTAAAACAGGATTATTCTTGGTTCTACGGGATAAAATTTGAATGGTGCGACGAATTTCATCATCCCTACCAATGACCGGATCTAGTTTACCTTCTCTGGCTAATTGGGTCAAATCTCGTCCATATTTTTCTAAGGATTCATATTTTCCTTCGGGGTTTTGATCGGTCACTTTTTGATGGCCTCGTACTTCTTTAATGATCTCTTTTAAGTTAGCTTCTGTTAGACCAAATTCCTTGAAGAAATTCTTACCAAAACGCTCATCTTTTCCATAGGCTAATAAAAGATGTTCAATGGAAATATAGTCATCTTCAAATTCTTTACGAAACTGTTCACTTCTGTCAAGGAGACTGTCTAAACTGCGTCCTAAATAAACAGATTCACCAGGGTTAGATACTTTGGGTTGACGACGGATAAAATCATCGGTTCTATCCCGTAATTTTTGAACGCTAATGTTAGCTTTATTAAAAATACTGATAGCAAGTCCCTCTTGTTCTAAGAGAGATTTCATTAAGTGTTCAGTTTCAATTTGTTGGTGACTATTTTGCTTGGCAATATCGGGGGTTCGGACTATCGCTTCCCAAGCTTTTTCGGTAAATTGATTGGGGTTAGTGGGTTGCATTGTTAGAAATATCTATAGTTCGTTATATTGCTATTGTAATCTGGTTTAATTTAAAGGTTAAGGCGGTTTTCCCTACTTTTTAAGGTTGGGTTTTCCTGGAATTAATTAACTTGAGATGGTTTTAATTTTAAGTTTATTGAACTGATCCCAGTGAATTAGAACGGATTTTGATTTAATTTTAATAACTTTTAACTAAAATTAATTATCAGCAAACATCGCATCTTGTCTAGCATCAACCTTCCAATCTTCATTTTCTCCCCCAATAATTAACTTATTAATATTCACATACTCTTTACTTAATTGATGGAGAGAATTAATTAAAATGTCCAGAGAAATTAAATCACTGGTTCCTAAATCAAACCAACAACGTCCCCAAGTTCCTTCATACTGAAATTCTGCCATATTGTGCATGGGGGCCATCATAATATGATCAGACATCTCTACATTATAGTCCATATAACTAATATCAACCCCCATGTCTTGTACTTGCAGATTTTCTGCGTTAAATGCCCCTAATTTTCCTAAATAAAACCAAGAATTAAACACCTCCTCTACATATTGTTGCTCCATAGGAGAAGGGGTGGTTTCAAACTCTAACCAAATCCATAAATCAAAGGGATTAAACTCTCGAAATTGTACTTCCATAAAACAAAAATTCACCAATTAAGAAACAACATCACTCTTGGCTTTTCCCAGTTTCCACAAGCTACTGGATACCCAATTAGTAATAATATGGGCCACAATGGGAACCGCTAAATTACCTGTGACTAAAGCACTATAACCTAAAGCAAAACCAACAATAGTCGCCCACACAACATAAGGCCATTGTTGAACCCCACTTAAATGCAGTACCCCAAAGACAATACTTGATAAAATAACGGCTAATAAATCAAACCCCAAAGCGGGTAACATCACCCCACGAAATAACAATTCTTCACTTAACCCAGGTAATAAACCCAACCAAATTAAATCCGGCCAAACCAAGGGTTTAATCACTAATTCTAAATAGGAATCAGCACTTTGACGATAAGCTGGCCAAAGTCGATAAATTAAACTACTGGCCACAATAATTCCCCCAGATAATCCTACCCCAAATAATAAGGCTTGACCCGTTAATTCTACGTCTAATAAAGCAATTGATCCTAACCGTTGCCAAACCTTGGCAATGATTAATAAAATGATGGCAGTGACTCCCATCACCACTAAAATTTGAGTACGGGTTAAGGGTTCGATATCGGATGAATTCTGATTACTCACAGGTTTGAGACAAACACGCTAAAGAGGATACTTGAGGACGCAAAGCATCGACACTAATGCCAGCCCGATGAGCCACTAAAACACCTAACGCCTCTAAATACGAGTGTACCTTAATTGCTTCAATTCCTAGGGACTCAGGGGTAACATGGAGTTGGGTCTGATTGTCCGTAACGGCAATAATGCGGGCATTGTGTTGACTAAAATTCAGCATAGCACTTCCCCCACAAGCTGTCTCAGGAATCACCACCGCATCCACAGCGTCTGTCCAAATCGCCCCTACCGAACGTTCGGTACAAAACTGGGGAGCGCGACTCAACCCCACCAAGACACAGGGTAAAAATGTATAGCCCAATTCTTCAGCCGCCGCACGGGGTGAAATGGTGGGATCGAGAGGTAGCGGTAGTAAGGCGGGGGCATGGGCGGCAGGAAGGCGAAATTCACGGACAATCAGGTGAGAAATAACAGCCTCTGCACCCGCTAAGGGGTCAACCCCTTGACCATGACGATAATTTTCTAAGGCGAGACTTTCGACTTCATCAGGAAACCTGGCCACCACTGCGATCGCCGTTGCCCCTGCTTTGGTGATCAGGGTTTCTGCTGCCCTCAATAAGCTGTCGGGGTTGCCAATGGTTCCCCAACTTGCCCCAGAGGAGGCGGTGCGTAATTCGACGTTTAAAGGGGCATCGGTGACGATATAGTCGGTTAAATCGAGTCCTAGGGTGGCTCTGGTGGCTTCGGCGGCTTGAAGATGACGGGTTCTTAAGTCGGGTTCGATCGCTTGGTCTAAAATAAGGCCAACGCGGTTTTGATGTACGCTTTGCAGTCCCCATTGTCCTTGGGCAAAGCGATCAAGTCCATAGCCTTCGACATAATAAGTGTTAGGGAGGGGCCAATAAAGTTGGGCCCCATTGAGAACATTGGGATGGGTGATCAAGCGATCGCAGACTTGGGAGATGGCCCGCGCAACGGGTAAAGCATCTCCTGCATAGCCCCCAATAGCTGCCCCAATGCCTGTCGGAACGAGTAAAACAACGGTATAAGGGCGATTATTCATAACTATTAACTAATTCGTTTATACTCAATCAAAACTTGTTCAACGGATGGATTATTAAGATCATGGTAAGGGGTTCGAGAAATTTCTTCATAGCCTAATTGATGAAATTGGGATAATTCTAAGGCTGAAACTGGCCAAGGTGGCCCTTCTGGGATATCTTCTGTTGCTCTAATTCTTGTCATAATTAATAGGGTGCCGCCTGGTTTGATTAAAAATGCGATCGCTGCTATTACTTGGTTTCTAATGGTTAAGGGTAAGGCTTGAATGGTTTTTGATTCAAAGATCAGATCAAAGCTGTTTTGCCAACTCGAATCTAAAGCTAATAAATCAGCCACTAAATAGTTAACGGAAGAATTAGGAAAGCGTTTTTTACACCATTCAATCGCAGTAGGCGCAATATCAAAAGCGGTTACAATTGCGGATTGATTGGCTAATATTTCTGCATCATCGCCTAATCCACAACCAATAACTAAGGCTTTTTTATTGGTAATATCATGGGATTTTAACCAGTTTTCTAAGGTAGGATGAGGACTCATTTTTGCCCAAGGAATCTGATCCGTATTCCCCGAAGAATCTTGATAAATAACATCAAACCACCCTGTAAAATCATCTTTTTGTTGATATTCTAGAGATAAATCTTGAACTTTTTGACGTAATTGGCTTAAATCTTGGTCATTCATTAGGTTAACTTAATGGTCATTTAACTATTTTATTATAGCTTGGGAAACTTTAGAGTTAAGAGGAGTAAAATTAATAAATGAATACAGGCTAAAGCCTTATTTTATAAGCACAAAAGCTGTCTACATAGCCTAATTTTAAGTCTGGGTAGCCAGGCTTAGTTCCTATAGCTTAACCCGATCGGGTTTAAGCCTGTAATTTTTAATCGTTTTACATCCTAGGTTCAGTAGAGCCGCTTTGTGACGCAAAATATGTTAAGTGGACATTCATTTTATTTGATAACACATTTAAAACATTACCAGGTTATAATATAAAGACATACATCAAATAAATTCCCCAAAAATCCAAGGAAAGAATCAGGGTTATGAGTATTAAAAAGTTTGATAGTGAAGATAATAACCGTAAATTTGAATTGCCGGGTGCGAAGCCTCATTATAACCCAGATCGTTGCGGACAAGTTAATCATATTTTTCTTGACCTATCCTTAGATATTCCTCAGAAAAAATTTGGGGGAACTTGTACCATTACTTTAACCCCTGTACGCTCTGGAATTAATCAATTAATTCTTGATGCTGTTGATTTAAACATTCAAGCTGTTTTAATCAATCAAGTTAGTCAACCCTTTGATTATAACCGAGAACAGTTAACAATTCATCTGCTGCAACCTACCCAAGAAGAACCGATTAATATTGCCATTAATTACCAAGTTGAACAACCGCAAAGGGGACTTTATTTTGTGGGGCCAGATGAACATTATCCTCAGAAACCAACCCAGGTTTGGACACAAGGAGAAGATGAAGATTCCCGCTTCTGGTTTCCCTGTTTTGACTATCCTGGACAACTGGCAACCTCCGAAATTAAAGTTAAAGTTCCTAACAAGTTTATAGCCATTTCTAATGGAAAATTAATTAATCAAAAAACTGTTGAAAATGAGACTATTTATCATTGGTCACAGGAAGAAATTCATCCTACTTACTTAATGACTTTAGCAGTGGGAGAATTTACAGAAATTAAAGACGAATGGCAGGGTATTCCTGTCAGCTATTATGTAGAAAAAGGAAGGGAAGAACAAGGCAAAATAAGCATGGGAAAAACTCCCCGCATGATTGAGTATTTCTCTCATAAATTTGGTTATCCTTATCCCTATCCTAAATATGCCCAAGTTTGTGTCGATGATTTCATTTTTGGGGGGATGGAAAATACCTCAACTACCTTATTAACAGATCGTTGTTTATTAGATGAAAAAGCTGCCCTTGATAACGTTTGGACAGAAAGTTTAGTCGCCCATGAATTAGCCCATCAATGGTTTGGTGATTTAGTGGTTATTAAACATTGGTCACACGCTTGGATCAAAGAAGGAATGGCTTCTTATTCTGAGGTATTATGGACAGAGAATGAATACGGAAAAGATGACGCAGCTTATTATTTATTAAAAGAAGCCAGAAGTTATTTAGATGAAGATTCATCCCGTTATCGTCGCCCTATTGTCACCAATATTTATCGAGAAGCCATCGAATTATATGACCGCCATTTGTATGAAAAAGGAGCTTGTATTTATCACATGATTCGCGGCATTTTAGGAGAAGAATTATTTGATAAAGCCATTCATACTTTTGTCAATGAAAACGCCCACAAAACAGTCGAAACCATTGACTTATTAAGGGCAATTGAAAAATCGACAGGCTATAATTTATTATTCTTGTTTGATCAATATGTCTTTCGGGGGGGACATCCTGATTATAAGATTTCTTATAGTTGGGATAATGATAATAATTTGGGAAAAATAACTATTGTCCAAACTCAAGTAAAAGACACAGAAAACGGCAACAGTAAAGACATTTTTGATCTGAGAATACCCATTGGTTTTGGTTACAGCAATACCACCATGAAAACCTTTACTTTGCGTCTTCATGAGAAGCAACAAACTTTTTATATTCCCTTAGAAAGAAAACCAGAATTTATTAGTTTTGATGTGGGTAATTACTTCTTAAAAACCGTAGAATTAGATTATCCTATTGCCGAATTAAAGGCACAACTAAAATATGATAATGATCCTGTTTCTCGCATTTATGCAGCCATTGCATTAGGGAAAAAAGGCAACCTAGAAGCTATTAAAGCACTAGAAGAAGCCCTAACTACAGATCACTTTTGGGGAGTAAGATTTGAAGCAGCTAAACAGTTAGGAAAAATCTCCTTAGATCAAGCAGGAGAAGCATTAATTAAAGGACTATCTGATAATAACTTAAAAGTCCGTCGTGCGGTGATTGAAAGCTTAAGTAATATCAAAAATAACCATTGCTATGAAACCCTAAAATCTTGCTTAGAAACAGAAGACAAAAGTTATTATTGTGAAGCAGCAACAGCCAGTAGTTTAGGGTCAATTTTATCGGGAACCTTAAAAGACAAAACAACCGAGGTTATTAACTTATTAAAACAAGTTTTAGAAACCCGTTCCGGTTGGAATGAAGTGGTAAGATCAGGGGCAATTAGTGGATTAAGTAACCTAAAAATCGATCCCGTTGCTGTTGATATTATTGCTGACTATACCAAATTAGGAATTCCCCAAGCTTTAAGGTTAGCAGCTATTCGTGCCTTAGGAACAGTTTCTACTGGACAAACCCCCAATAAAGTCGAAGAAATTCTCGAACAATTAGAAGCTATTTCTCAAGAAACTTTCTTCTTAACGCAAGTTTCCGTAACCACCGCATTAGGACAAATGGAAACCCCAAAAGCTATCAGTATTTTACAGGGTTTAGCTGATAGAACCCCTGATGGACGAGTGAAAAGAAAAGCCGAAGAAGCTATCAAGAAAGTCCAGAAAAAATTAGGATCAGATAAAGGTCTTAAGTCCTTACGAGATGAAGTTGAAAAACTCAAACAAGAAAATCAAGAATTGCAAAGTCGTCTTGCTAATTTAGAAGCCAAAAAGTGATTATGAATCAATATAAATTTTACACAGCAGATGTTTTTACCGATGAGATTTTCGGGGGCAACCAATTAGCCATATTGCCTCAAGCAACCGGATTAAACTCTCAACAAATGCAAAAAATTGCGGCTGAATTTAACTACTCAGAAACCGTCTTTGTCTTGCCCCCAGAAACCCCAACCGGAACCAGAAAATTACGGATTTTTACCCCTGGAACTGAATTACCTTTTGCGGGTCATCCCACTGTAGGAACTGCCTATATTTTAACTGCTATTGGGGAAATTTCTGCCGCAGCAGAAGACTTTAGTATTATTTTTGAGGAAGGAGTGGGTTTAGTTCCTGTTAATATTAAAACTGTAGCAGGAAAGCCAGTCTATACTGAATTAACCGCCGCACAATTGCCAGAATTTCAGTCATCAACCCCATCAATTTCTGAACTTAGCTTAATCTTAGGGTTAGACCCCCAAGACTTGAGAAATGATGACTATTCACCCCAAGCTGTTTCCTGTGGGGTTCCCTTTCTCTTTGTTCCCCTCAAAAACCGAGAAATATTAGCTAAAATTAAATTTAACCACGACTACTGGCAAAAGATTTTATCCCAAACTTGGGCCCCATCTGTCTATGTTTTTTGTTGCGATCCTGAAGGAGAAGGATCTGACTTGCGATCGCGGATGTTTGCCCCTGCAATGGGTATTTTAGAAGATCCCGCAACGGGGGCAGCAGCAACCGCATTAGGGGGCTATTTAGGCATTCGTGAACCCTTAACCGAGGGAACCCTACATTGGCGGGTTGAACAGGGTTTTGAAATGGGCAGACCTAGCATTTTAGAAGTGTTTACTGAGAAAAAACAAGGGGAAATTACTAAAATTCGCGTCGGAGGGGCATCAGTTTTAGTCAGTGAAGGAATAATGACGATTCCTAATTCATGATAATTTGTCGGTTAAGTTTTGCTTTGCAGAAGATTGAGAGAATAAAATGCAAGCTATAATGGAAGTGCAAAGCGGATCTTTGGCTCAATACTTAACAGAAGATTCGTTAGGATTGTTACCCCATCAGTGATTATTATGGCTAAAGAGAAAGTTCTTGAATTTCTGAATGAGGCCGCCCAAAATCAAGACCTCAAAGATAAGTTACAAACTGTTAAAAATCCCGATGAGTTAACCACATTAGCTCAAAAAGAGGGCTTTAAATTTTCCTCAAAAAACGTGGATGAAGCCTTAGATGAGTTAAAGCAAAAACCAGGTTTTTTTAGTAAATTAGCGGAGGCGATCGCTGAAGCATTTAGCCCCGATCATGACAATGCTCCTCCTGCTATTGGTGTACAACCCTATAGTGGCGATTCTAGCAAATAATTATCTTGATCTTTAAAATTAGTCCGCGAAGGCGGACTTTATTTTTATACCTTAACCCTTCAGGGTTTCATCATCGATTAAATCTTTCATCCTAAGTTGAAAACGCCATAACTCACCTATCCATAATACAACAGAAGTCCCCATAATAACCCAGAGCCAATCTTGTAAAGAAAGGGGGACAGTTCTAAATACTTTACCACCCCATTGAATAATAGCAATTTGGCCGAGAAAAATCACAGCAACAATCCCTAAAAAAGCTTTATTTTTGCCTATTCCTGACCCAAACCATTGCTTTAAACCGAAGCAACGGGTGTTAAATAAATTCCATAGTTGTAAAAAGACAAATACTGCAAAAAAGACAGATAATTCATAAGCATTAACCATTCCATCCCCTTGTAAATAAGCCAAAAATCCCATTAAAAAGAGCAAAAATATTAGACCTGTACCCACAATAATTTTGAACATTCTCGACGAAATAATAAAATCTTGGGGATGACGAGGAGGCTTATTCATAACACTTTGATGGGGGGGTTCCGTTGCTAATGCTAAAGCAGCAAACGTATCCATGATTAAATTAATCCATAACATTTGTGTCACTGTTAAGGGTAAATTAATCCCAATAAATGGCCCCAAAAACGCAATTCCTAAAGCCACAATATTAATGGTTAATTGAAATACTAAAAACCGTTGAATATTTTCGTATAAAGAGCGTCCCCACATCACAGCCGTGACAATACTACTAAAAGAATCATCTAATAAAATCATATCACTAGCTTCTTTGGCAATAGCTGTTCCACTACCCATTGATAACCCTACTTGAGCCTGTTTTAAAGCGGCTGCATCATTCGTTCCATCACCAGTTACTGCCACAACTTCCCCATTTTCTTGCAGGAGTTTCACCAATCTTAGTTTATCTAATGGGGTTGCCCTTGATAGCACTTTTAAGGTTTTAATTACTTCTTTTGCTTCTTGATCATTCAGTTGATTAAATTCATAACCTGTTAAATGAAGCTGAGGATTATTTTCTTTTTCTTCGAAGGAATATAAATTAATTTGTCTGGCAATTTCTTCTGCTGTTTTTTGACTATCTCCTGTCACAATTTTGATTTCAATGCCTGAGCTTAAGCAACGTTGAATCGCTGCTTTAACATCAAGACGTAAGGGATCGGTAATAGCAACAAATCCTAACCAAGTTAAATCATGATCTAAATTATTAATTATTTCTTCAGTCGGTTCAGTCTCTAAAGAATGATAAGCAAATCCTAAAACTCTCATGCCTCGTTTTTGATATTCATGGATAGTTTCTAAACAGGAATTTATACAATCTAATTTCCTTATTCCTTCTTCAGTGAGTTGATGAGAACATCGAGATAAAATGATTTCAGGCGCACCTTTTACATAGATAATATTCTTGTCAATAATTGCCGATTTACCTGCCGTTGCCATATATTTATTCTCGGCTAAAAAGGGAATTCTTGACTGTAACTTAAAATTTTGACGATAGGTGAGATAATCAATATCTTGATCCTCTAACCACAATAATAAAGCCCCCTCAGTAACATTTCCAATCGGGTTAACAATATGATCTGCCTTTCTTTCTAAGTCTACGGTACTGTTAGCACAAATAGACTCAAAAATTAGATTCTGATATACTTTTTTTTCTTCAATATCATAATAATTAAGGCAAGGAAAATTAACTGATTCAACTTGCATTTTATTTTGAGTTAATGTGCCTGTTTTATCAGAACAAATAACCGTAGCTGCCCCAATAGTTTCACAAGCGTGCATTCGTCTGACTAAATTATTGGTTGCTGCCATCTTCTTCATACTATAAGCTAAAGATAAAGTGACGCTCATGGCTAATCCTTCAGGGACAGCAACCACAATAATTGTCACAGCAACCATGAAATAATTAAGAAGACTTATCCCAACTTCCTTGGGAAGCCAAACTGTTCCTAAAGGGATGTTCCATTCCCCCAAATAACTAACAGCAATACCTCCCATCAATAATAAACTCCCTAGTCCTAAACTTATCAGCCATTGAATAAGGGAATTATTGGGAAGAAATCGAGAAAAATTTAAAGAGATATTAAGAGCATTTACCCCATCTTCTAGAATCGGCAACCAGACAGGAATTAACGCCATAATTGCACTAAAAATCAATAAAAATAGTAAATAAACCTGAGAGGAAATAAGATTTATCTCTTGTGTCCAGAAACCCCTTAACAACAAACTAAAAAAAGTTAAACTCGCAATCAATAAGCCAACAATACCAATTAACTGACTTAGCTTTTCTAATTGAAGATTTAAGGGCGTTAATTGACCATCCTCAATAGAAATAACCGCCTGTGCGAGTTGCCCAATTTCACTGCGATCACCCACAGCAGTAACTTGAAAAACACCATGACCTTGAGCCACAATGGTGCTACGATGAACATAAAAAGGCGGATAAGTTCCATTATGAGAAAGATCAAAATTTCCAGAGGTTTTTGCTAACTTTTTAATTGGGTTAGATTCCCCTGTAATTTTTGACTGATCCACCAATAAAGCGACTGCTTCTAACAATTCACCATCCGCCGGAACTTCATCCCCTTGTTCAGCAAAAACAATATCCCCAACCACTAAATCTTGACGCGGAATTTGAGCAAACTTACCATCACGAATTACCTTAATAGGAGTCTGATCGTAAACATGATTTAATAATTCAAAGGCTTGATTTGCTTTATATTCATTGAAAAAAGCTAAGGTTGTGGACAAAAAAATCGCCATTAAAATTCCCAACGCTTCAGCATATTCATTCTGAAAAATACCAATTCCCAAAGCAATAATTGCCGCAATCATTAAAATACGAATCACCGGATCGGCAAACTTTTCTAGGTAAAGATGCCACCAGGGTTTTCGTTGAGGAGGCGTTAAACTATTACTACCATAACGGTGACGACTCAAGCGAACTTGTTCAGCAGTTAATCCCCGATCAATCAAGGGGCGATCGCTAGTATCAGGAGACACCATATTATTCCTCTCCTGGCTCTTTATTTCCCTGTAGTGGGTTTTTGCAAGAATAGAGAATCCATCGGGATAATAACCCCATGGGTTATCAGTTGATTCTATGTTAACTCAATCAACGACCCCACGGTGGGATTTATTTATTTAGTTCTTTTGTTCTTATTGCTTTTGATCATTGACCAAGTTTGGATATATTTTCTTCCTCATAAACATCAGGAGGATAACGTAATGTCTCGATAGTCGTTTTAATGACACTAGCTAAAGGAACTGCAACTAATAATCCTAAGATTCCGGCAAATCTTCCCCCAATAAATAAAGAAATAATAATCCAAACTGGATTTAAACCCGTCATTCCTCCCATTAATTTTGGCGAAAGTATATTATCATTAATTTGACCCACAATCAGGGTTAAAATCAAGGCAGTTAGTCCTAATTTTAAATCTTGAAACATCAATAAACAACTAATAAGCAAAATAACAAAACCACTGGTATAAGGAATTAAAGTTGCAATACCAATGGCAAAGCCAAATAATAAAGCATAGGGAACCTGTAAAATTAAAAATACAATGGTTTGGGCCACACTGACAATTCCTGCTAAAATGGCTTGAGTGGCAAAATATTTTTCAAAGGTTGTTCTTAAAGAGTCCCGAATTTGCAGATCCCAAGGTTGAGGAAGCCAACTAAATAAACCCGCCCAAACTTGTTCTCCCATTAACACTAAAAACACCGTTAACACGAAAATAAATAACAGATTAATAACCGTGCCAATTGTTCCCCCAACGAACCCTAAAACTTGATCTCCTAAAGATTTTATAAGGTTGGATAACCTTTCAGCTAACTGACCAATAATTTCCTGAAAATCAATCGGTACTCTTTTAGCGATCGCCCATTGTTTCATCGATTCTAACTGCTGATTGCCAGACTCAAGCCATTGAGGAAAACTCTTTAAAAGTTGACTTAATTGTTCAATAATAATTGGAATAAAAATAAAAGAAATTAGACCAATAATAATCAATACCATAAACAAAACAAAAGCTGTTGCCAGTCCTCGTCTAACCCCTCGCTTTTCTAAAAGACGAATAGGAAAATCCACCAAAAAAGCCAAGAGAGTTGCCGTTGTCAAAATAGTTCCCAGAGGTTCGAGATAACTAATTAAAATAACCAGTAACCAACCATTGAGGAACAAGAGAGGAAAACTAATACTTAATCGTAACCAATGGGGAAGTTTATGCCAAGATTCAAACATTAGAAACTGTTTATCAATAAAATGTTCAGCTAAAAGTCTGGTAGGGGTGCAAGGTTTACGCCCTTTTCGGTTTGTAGTAAACCCTTTTGATGCTCAAGACCTTACTACAAACTTATACGAAATTAATAGTATCTTAAATCTCCGTTTAATAAACAGTTTTAGGGCAAGCAGGGGGACATTGCCCCTACAGAGTCTAAATTTAACCCAGTTAAGCAAAAGTTATCGGAACTTTTTAACCGAATTCAACTTCTAAAGGAGCTAGTGCGATACCGTGGGTAATTGTAATGGTATTAGGGCGGTTTGTGGTGGTTGAGGTTAAACATGGCAAATAGTGTGGAAAGGGTGTCTACGGGTTCGGGTTTTTCAGGAAAATCAGCCTCTGGACAACAGAAATCTTCATCGACGCTTCCCAGAAAAGCAATTGCGAACAAACAAGCTAAAAAGAAAGGACTATCCCCCTTTTTTCGAGGACTGTTATGGGGAATGACCTTTAGTTGTACTGCGGCCCTTTCTGCTACCGTTGGGGCAACCATTACCCTGTTTAGTCCCCTCTCAGAGACTCTTTTACCCTTAATGGAACAAGTCAAAATGCCTTGGCAAACTGCTGGGGATGATACTGAGTCCCAGACTAACCCTGTGTCAGTTGGTAGTAACTCCCTGTTTCAATATCGTCTCTCTCGCCCTGTTAATCTGTTAGTGTTAGGTATTGATCGGGTATTAGATGCCCCTCCTGGCAGTTTAGAGGGGTTTAGAGGGCGTAGTGATACCATTTTATTGCTAAGGTTTGATCCTACCGATAATTCCGTTAAAATGCTTTCTGTTCCTAGGGATAGTCGGGTTGATATTCCAGGGGTAGGTTACACTAAAATTAATGATGCCAATGTCCATGGTGGCCCTGCCTTAACCGCTAGAGTTCTTAGCAAAACCCTGAATGATATTCCTGTTGATCGCTATGTTCGTGTGACAACAGATGCGTTTAAAGAATTAGTTGATTTAGTGGGGGGAGTGGAAGTCTTTGTTCCCCAGGAGATGCAATATGAAGACAAGACTCAGAATTTAAAGATAGACTTAGCCCCAGGAAAACAAATTCTGAGTGGAGAACAAGCAGAACAATTTGCCCGATTTCGTAAAGATGGTTATGGAGATATTGGCCGAGTCCAACGACAACAAGTTTTACTCCAAGCCCTAAGAGAAAGGGTAACTAGCCCCACTATTTTACCTCATATTCCCCAAGCTTTGGGACTGCTAGAGAAACATATTGATACTAATTTGACTTGGGAAGAAATGCTGGCTTTAGTCAATTTTGGGCGACAATTAGACCGAGAAAAGGTACAAATGGTGATGTTACCAGGAAGGTTTAGTCAAGCAGAGGAATTTGATAACCGTAGCTATTGGGTATTATCGGAAACGGGACGGGATAAAGTTATGCAAGAATATTTCGGTATTGCCCCCCAATGGCAGTCTACCCGTCGTCTTTCTCCTAACCGTGTGAGAATTGCCATCCAAAATGCAACAGATGATCCAGGGTTAGTTAACCAAGTTAAAGAATATCTCATTCAGCAGAATTTTCGTAACGTTTATACCATTTCCGATGCCCCCCAATTATTACGGGAAACGGAAATTGTGGTACAACAGGGAGACTTAGAAGCCGCTAATTACTTGCAAACCGCTTTGGGGACAGGTAGAGTAGAAGCATCATCTACCGGAGACATCGATTCTCAGCTAACCCTACGCATTGGTTTAGATGCTAAGGATTTAGTATTAGGAGACAGTTTCCTTAAACAACCTCAAGATTTAGATACGAATTAATGAAACAGCTTAAAGCATTAGGGTGGCGGTTTTTAACCATAATTAGCTTACTTTTATTGGCCACCTTCTGGATTTTACTCGATGCTCATCCGGCGATCGCCCAAGAAAAAACCGTTAACTATACCTACGCAGAGTTACAACAACAAGATTTCTCCCACAAAGATTTGGAAGGGGGCGTTTTTGCCTCTGCTAATATGCGGGAAACAACTTTTGAGGGGTCAAACCTTTCCTATTCTATTTTGACGGAAGGGGTCATGTTAAAGGCAAATCTTAAAGATGCTAATCTCACGGGATCTTTGGTGGATCGGGTGACATTTGATTTTGCTGATTTAACTAATGCCATTTTTGTTGATGCGATCGCCACTCGGACTCGATTTTATGATGCCATTATTACCGGGGCAGATTTTAGCAATGCAGTGATTGATCGTTATCAAGTTGCTTTGATGTGTGAAAAAGCTGCAGGAGTTAACCCCGTCACGGGAGTATCAACTAGAGATAGTTTAGGTTGTCGATAAATTCCTAGGGGCGAACGGCCGTTCGCCCCTACCATGGCCTTTTGCCTGATTCCTACCTAAATAATTCCTTGAATAGCCCCAACTAACTGCTCAATTTCTGCCGGAAGGGTGAAATAATGAACACAGGCACGAATACAGTCAGGATCACGAATTGTTCTCAATAAAAAGCCTTGATTTTCTAATTGTTGAACAATAGCTCCATGACTGATATTTTTATCAACTTGAAAAGACACTAATCCCGCTTCTGGGGGAGAACTTTTTAAACAGTTTACTCCTTCAATCTTAGCTAAATTTTGCCATAAATATTCACTTAATTCGCAAATTTGTAGATAACGTCTTTTTGGGTTTCCCCAGTCTTGATGGACAGCGATCGCGGCCCTTAATCCTTCATATTGAGGATAAGCAGAAGTAGCGACTTCAAACCTTCTCCCATCTGCTTTCCACCCTATGGGTTGCCCTTTTTCGTCCTGATCAATCCCACGCCAACCAATAAAGGTAGGATGCAATGATTCAAAACTTTCGGGACGGATATAAAGTCCCCCAACTCCTGCGGGGCCACAGAACCATTTATGACCGGTAAAAGCATAAAAATCTACCCCAGTTTCTGCTAAGTTTAACCCTAAAGATCCCGCAGATTGGGCCGCATCTACTAATACAGAAATCGGGCGATCGCTATGAGGATAATTATGACAAAGATTGACGATTTCTGTTAAGGGTAAAACCTGTCCCGTATTCCACAGTAAATTACTTAATAATACTAATCTTGTTTTGGGGGTTAAATGCTGTTCAATAACGGCTACGGGATCACCTTCATTGAGAGTATTTAAAATGGGACAAATATCAATTTCTACCCCAAAGCGACGAGAAATTTCTTGAACAATAGCAATGACTCCAGGATGTTCACAATCAGTCATTAAAAGGCGATCACCTTCTTGCCAATCGATTCCCCACAAAACAATATTACAGCCAGATGTAACATTTTCAGTTAAGGTAATTGTAGCAGCAGAAACACTGAATTCATTGGCAATATCTTGTCTCAGTATTTCAACTTTTTGGGTAATCCAAGCATTCACTTTCAGAGAAAATGGCCCTTGTTGTTGTAACAATTTATGAGCATCAATAATCGCTTCTAAACCTGAACGGGGCAAGGTTCCTTGTCCCCCAAAATTAAAGTAAACTTTGCTCATGAGTCCAGGGAACTCTTGTCTTTGCTCTTCGACTTGGGACGGAAACGCTTGAGTATCAATCATTCTTTAATGAGTCGGAAATGTTGAGAAATTTTAGGGGACGAGTTATCATTATAATAACATTATTTCTTTATCTGATACAAGAAGGTCTTAGAAACTGTCATAACATATATTATCTTGGCTAGTCTTGACTTAAAAAATGATGAAGATAAAAATTTAAGTAAAGGAACAATCATTTTAAACCATAATCTCCAAAGTCAAGAGGTTTTAAAAGTTGCTTTAAAAGAGATTATTCAATCTCATATTAATATAAAGATATAATTTTAACCAATCCATCGATACCCTAATAACCATCCCACTGTATATTTAACCCCAGAATGCTAATTACTGATGTCCTGCTACTCGATTATAAAAGATGTTCCCGTCGTTCCTTTCTTAATGTACATGGTGATATTACACAACGTAACCCTGAGCGAGATTTTCTCTTAAAACTACGCCACGAAAATCAGCTTCATGTTGCCTCCGTATTAGAAACATTTTATCCCCATTACCAAAAACCCAACCCCACTGGCCCCTCTTGGAGAGAAAAAGCAGAGGCAACAGAAACATTAATGCAGCAAGGAGTTAATTGTATCTATCAGGGGATATTATTGCTATCAGAAAAAGATTCCCCTTATGATTATCTAGGGAAACCCCATTTATTAATTAAACAACCCGGTCAATCAAAATTCGGAGATTGGTCATATTATCCTATTAGTATTCATTTAGGCCGTCGTCCCAAACCAGAATACAAAATTGTTGCTACTTTTTATGCTTATCTGTTAGGAATTCTTCAAGATACCCTACCCCCTAACCCTGTCATGGTTTTGCGTCCCCAAAAACATTATGAAGTTGATTTAATCCAATGGTTGCCTAGGTTACAGTCTACTTTAGAACAATGTGTCATAATGCTTGGTAACGGCCAGGAGCCTGAAGTCTTTATCTCTCGTCAACGCTGTAATTTATGTAATTGGTATGATCATTGTTACGCGATCGCCCAATCTCAACAACATTTATCCTTAGTTCCAGGAGTTACTCCAAGTCGCTATCACTCCCTTCAACAGATGGGTTTAATTACAGTAGAATTGTTGGCCGAAGCTTCTCCAAGCAGTATGGGAGAAGTGATGGGAAAAGAGATAGGGACTCAATTGCAACAGCAAGCCCAGGCCATTGTAGAAAATCGGGCTATCCATCGCACCCTAATACCGCGTCATCGTCCCGAAATTCTGTTTAACCACCCCGTTGAACTCTATTTTGACATAGAAGCAGAACCCGAACGCAATTTGGACTATTTATTAGGGGTAGTGGTGGTTAACCGTTTGACCCAAGAGCAGACATTTTACCCATTTTTAGCGGAAACCCCCGAAGATGAAGAAAAAGTTTGGCAGCAATTTCTTCACCTGGTTAATACTTATGAAAATGCCCCAATTTTTCACTTCTCAGAATACGAAGTTGAAACCATAAAACGCTTAGGAAACTTATATCAAACTCCCCCTAAGCAAATAGAAGGTTTAATCTCCCGTTTTATTGACCTTCATCGCTGTGTAATTACCTGCGTAATTTTCCCAGTAGAAAGTTATTCCCTAAAGTCCTTAGCTAACTGGTTAGGATTTCATTGGCGTGACCCTGGTATGGGCGGGGATCAATGCGTTTGCTGGTATGACCAGTGGTTAAAGACAGGCAATCGCACTTTCTTGGCTTCTATTTTGCGTTACAATGAGGATGATTGTCTGGCAACCCTTCACCTCAAAAATTGGTTGGTTGAGTTCTTGAGATAAATTAAATCTTCACCCTAGAGATAAATGCCTAAAACTGACTGATCCCCTCAACACTTGTTAACAAAAATGGACTCATTTGGAGGGTTTGATCGGGGCGATGTTTAAGTTATGCAAAGATTTTTTACAATATCGCGGCTAAGTAATTTATATTACCCATTTTTTGAGGAGGGGAATGTTATCGTAAAAAAAACACAAGTCCAGGAATGAACCTCAACCAGCCATTCCTTAAACTCCTTGCCCACCCCAAAGACTAAAAGGTAATCGCTATGATGCTCCCCATTTTCCCCCTCTTATTTTTGATCACTGCCCTTGGGAGTGTTCTCTGGTATCAACGCACAGAAAATGATATTTTTGGGGTTCTAGCGGTGGCCAGTGCCTTGGCCTGTCTCATCTGGGGGCTAGTGATTTCCCATTGGTTAATTCATATCCTAAGTTTGATTCTCCTAGTCAAATTCAGAACTCCCCTCTTTAGTGCCATTCAAGTTAAGGTCGGTAGCAAGTAGATTTTTTGTGACAATTAAATAATGTGAAAGCTGTTGGTATCTCAGAAACTTGATCTGAAACGAGCCAACAGCTTTTGGTTAGGTTAGGATCTTATTAACCTTCGCCACCTTCGCCACCTTCGGGGGAAGCAGCACCATCAGGGGAAGCAGGGGCTTCAGGGGAAGCAGCACCATCAGGAGCCGCTTGTTCAGTCGTTTCTCCCGTTGTACCTGAATCAGCAGGGGTATCACCGCCGCCACCGCCACAAGCACCTAGGGTTGTCACTAAACCAAGAGCCAGCAATAATTGAACAGATTTAGAATTCATTCTCGTTTTCCTCAACTAATCTTGTTTAATGCTTAAGTTTTAAGCAGACGTTTTAATCATTTAATTAGGGGAAGCAGGGGCTTCAGGGGAAGCAGCACCATCAGGAGCCGCTTGTTCAGTCGTTTCTCCTGTTGTACCTGAATCAGCAGGTTTTTCGCCACCACCGCCACAAGCACCTAGGGTTGTCATTAAACCAAGAGCAATCAACAATTGAACAGCTTTGAAGTTCATTACCATTTTCCTCAAGTAATCTTGCCTAAAGCCTACATTCTAAATAGAAGTTCCTAAAATTACCAATAAATTTATCTTATGAAATCCCCTACTCTTTGGGATAATAGGTAATGATAAACCCTAAACACTACAATTTGAGATGATTTTGACCATTGATGCCATTCTCACTCCCAAAGAACTCCAAAGGTTGATTGACGGGTTATCCCAAGGGAATTTTGTGGATGGTAAAACCACGGCGGGATGGCACGCTCAATTAGTGAAACAGAATACCCAACTTGAGAAAACGGCACCTCAAGCGGCTGAGTTACAAAATTTAGTGATCAATGCCCTGAGCCGTCATTTGTTGTTTAAACTGGCTATTAACCCTAAATACATCCACTCCCTACGATTTAGCCGTTATGAAGTGGGAATGGCCTATGGCAGTCATACAGACAATGCTTTGATGGGGGGTCAACAATTTTTTCGTTCTGATGTTTCTTTTACCTTATTTCTTAGTTCTCCCGATCGCTATGAGGGGGGAGAATTAGTCATTGAAAAACCGGAAGGAGATCTGAGTTATAAACTAGCCCCAGGCTCAATTCTGCTCTATCCTGCCTCGTTTTTACATCGGGTTGAACCTGTGATCACAGGCAGCAGATTAGTTGTAGTAGGATGGATTCAGAGTTTAATCCGAGATCCGATCAAACGAGAAATTTTGTTTGATATTGATACGGTACGTCGTGCTATTTTTGCGAAAGAGGGAAAGACAATGGAATTTGATTTACTGGCTAAAACCCATGCTAATTTGTTACGTCAATGGGCAGAATAAGTTAATAAAAGCTACAATATTCAAGTTTAACAGCCCTAAAGAAAACCCCTGTGAATGCTCCTATTCTTAGCTCAACGTTTTTTTTGACACTTTTATTGATGGTTGGCTTATTTTTCTTTATTCGCGCCTCTGTCAAAGATCGGACTCAACAAGTTAAATTAATGGCACAATTGCCTAAAATCTCTCTTTTGGAGCAGTTACAAACCTATTTTACCCAACGGGCCTATGACTTGACTGCCGTAGATCCTCAAGAGGAAACCATGACATTTGAAGGGTTTGTGCGTCCCAGTTGGTTTTTAGCCATTTTTTTGAGTATCCTAGCGGCGGTGGGACTCCTCTGCTTGGGATTCGTTTTATGTTTTATTTATCCTCCCTTGACCCCTTTATTTTTGGGTATCGGGCTATTGTCGCCCCTAGCTGGCGTTTTTTATTGGAAAAAGGCTGGCCGACGGGAAAAGATCTGTCTAACCCTGGAAAATACTCCAGACTCAGCTTTAGGGGAATGTAGTGTCGTCACAGTTATCGCCCACCGCGATGAATTAATTCAACTACAACAAGCACTTGCTTTAAGACCCATCAGTTGAGGTATAATCATTAAACGCAGAAACCCCCCAACGTGGAATTGGGGGGACTGCAACTTGTTAGAGTAGTCATCAACCAGCTACGGCAGGAATTTTGCTCGGAACTGGGGGCTGAAATTCTCTCAAACTTGGGAAGAGGAAATGATTCTCTTCAACATATTGGGCGCCGAACAAACCCTTTTCTGCCCAAAAATATCTGTCGGTGGTGTGTTCGTTTCGTTTTACAATTAACAAAGCCGGGGGCTGTATCCCTATTTCATGAATGTATTTTCTGGCGGCGGTTACGGGTTTATCCTCGCCGCTTTCAATATTATACTGGGGTACAAGTTCGAGAATTTTGCGCCCTTCTTGGCGACGACGACTCTTACGCTTGCGTTTTCTGGCCAACCCTTTTACCTCCTATTTCGGCTACACACTGTAATCATAGTTACAAAAGCCGAGCCAATTATATCCGGTTCATATCAAAAAATCAAGTGTCTCTCCCCAAGTTGTGAATTTTCATAATCTTGAGAACTCCCGCTATAACCGCATTTTTGGCAAATCGGCAAAATCTATAGGTAATTTTACTGTTACAAAAGTTTTATTTTCTTAACAAAAGTCAATAAAAAGATGTTCAATTCTTATGTTTTCTTCGACAGCGAGCGTTCCTTCCCCTAGTCAAGACTTTATCACCTTGTGTCAATCCCAGGTCACTTTGTTGCACCAAACTCTAGAAGCAGACTGGAGTGCGGTGTATTTGACGGCGGAGCAAGAGGGTCAACAAATGGATCTCATTCCCATTGTGGTTTATCCACCAACGGACACCATTCAAACAGAGGAGACTCCCTCAATTACTTTACCAGAGAACTGGCCAGGGTCTGTTCCTTCGATTTCGTTACCAATAGTTAAATTTTCTCAGATTTCCCAATCATTGCCTCCTAACCGAGAGAGCAAACCCAAGAAATGGGCTGAAAATCCCTATAGTCCAGAGGCTTATCAACTGGTGTTACCCTTAATTCATCAAGAGATGATGGTGGGTTTGCTAGTAACTCGACGGAAAAATAAGCCTTGGAAACCACAAGAGTTGACTCAAATCGAGAAAATAACCAGAACTTTGGCTATTGCACGTCTTTTAGATCAACGTCAAGGATGGTATCAACAACAATTAACACAACAACAGATTCAGCAACGACAAGAACATGATCGCCTCGATGATTTGTTTCATCAGATTCGTAACCCCATTACTGCCTTACGGATTTTTGGGAAGCTACTGTTAAAGCGGTTTACCTCTAATGACAAAAATCGCGCCATTATAGAGAACATGGTGAGAGAGAGCGAACATTTAGAAGAATTAATCCAAGAATTTGAGACAAATCAAGCAGTGATCGCAACCAAGAGGGATCTCATTACCCTGAATACAGATTGTATCCCTTCTGTTGATACTCAGCCCCTTTCCTTACCCAGTACAGGGATGAACTTAAAAAAGATCAAGCTGCAGGAGATATTAGAACCGATTCTTATTTCTGCCCAATCAATTGCTCAAGAGAAGGGAATTAAGGTGCAATCAGAAATTGTGGGGAAGTTACACCCTGTTTGGGGCAATGATTCGGCCCTACGGGAAGTTTTGAGTAACTTAATCGATAATGGGATTAAATATACCCCAAAACCTGGCCAAGTGAAGATTAAGCTGGGATTATCGAGGGTTGAAGGGGAAAAAATATATCAAGGCATTGCCATTGAAGATACAGGTTATGGCATTCCTTTAAAAGATCAAGCTCATATTTTTGAGCGACATTATCGAGGGATACAAGCTGAGGGGGAGATACCAGGAACGGGGTTAGGACTTGCCATTGTTCAAGAATTAATGGCTCTGATGGGGGGAATAATTGAATTATTAAGTCCGACAAATCAAGTAAGAAACCGAGGAACAACCTTTATTATTTGGCTGCCTTTGGCCGAAGAATGTTAAGTTATAGTTTCTTCGAGAGTAAAGCACCGAACCCTAACAAAAATAACGCTGCTATGGACTGAGGTTCAGGTATTTCTGTCGGTAGGGGGATTTGGCCAATGACAACATTGGCACTGGCCCTAAATGATGTATCATCTTCAAATTCAGGATAAGCTAAGGTTGTAGCATCATTGTAAAAGGTGCTTGTTGTATTTAAAGTGAGTCGAGAATCGAAACTGATTTGACTTGGAGTGAAACCCAATAACTTATCTCCAATTTGACTATCTTCATAAAAGACTCCCACTCGATAGTCAAAATCTTTGATTATATTAATCGGGGTATTGAGACGGGCAAAGCAGAAATCATCTTGACAAATATCTTTTCCTGGGTTGACGGTAACTTGCCCTAATAGAGTGCCTGAACTAACTTGCCATAACCCAACGGAACGGGCCACATCAACATCATCCTGGGGAAAACTGCTGCCGCCTCCTTTAACGTATACACCTAAACCGCCTATTAATAAATTTTCTGATGGTGTAAACTCAATGCCGAAGGTGAAAACACTATTCGGGTCATTTTCTGTTCCCGTTGTATCCGTGAGGCTATAACCTAGATCTAAAATGATGTCTAATGCTTGGGCTTTAACCGTAGTGACAAGGGTTAAAGCCAGACCCAGGGAGAGTGCTGAAATTCGCTTTGTATAACAATTCATAAACATCCTGCGTCTCAAACGTCCCATTGATTCAATGGCAGTAAACTTTCTTCTACTTAATGCTACCCAATCCTACCCAATGCTCCATCCGGTTTTTTACGGAAACTGGCGAGATTAAACTTATTACAATCTTTGCTCAATCCGGAGTTTGGGGCTTTGTTATTAATTAAAACTGTAATCGGTTCCCTTGAAAAAAATTATTTTGTTTTTATTTTTTGACATAATAGTTAACGAAAACTGTCACCAGGAACACCTTAGTTATGAGTCAAGTCTCTCAGTCTGATCCCTCTACAACGAAATATGGGGAACGTCACATTGCAGAAGGGCAAATGATCACCTTTCCTAACCCACGGGTGGGCCGACGTTATGATATTCAGGTGACTTTACCTGAATTTACTTGTAAATGTCCTTTTTCTGGTTATCCTGATTTTGCGACTCTCTATCTGACTTATGTACCAGATCAAAAAGTGGTGGAGTTAAAGGCGTTAAAATTGTATATTAATAGTTACCGCGATCGCTACATTTCCCATGAGGAGTCGATTAATCAAATTCTTGATGATTTTGTGGCAGCTTGTGAACCTTTAGAAGCAACCCTAAAGGGTGATTTTAACCCTAGAGGCAATGTTCATACTGTGATTGAAGTTCGTCATCAAAAAACGGTTAATTAACTGATTTAGTCTTTAAATTGTATTTGAGAGGCATATTAAAAGTATGTCTTTTTTTTTGTAATAAATGATGTATTTAACAACAATCTGGGTATCTTAAGACAGGATCAAGATATTATAGGAGATTATTAATCATGGGTAATTTAATTGGTGCTAAGATTTTAGAAGGACATACTAAATCTGTAAAAACCGTTGCTTTTAGTGCTGATGGTCAAGTCTTAGCAAGTGGCAGTAAGGACAAAACCATTAAGTTATGGTATTTAGGAAAAAATAAACAAATTACGTTGACTGGTCATGGAGACTCTGAATGGTTTGCTAATATTAATTCAGTGGCTTTTAATTCCCCTTACAAATTGTTAGGAAGTGCAAGTGATGATAAAACGATTAGATTATGGTCATTAGAGACGGGAAAAGAAGTTAAGAAATTTATGAATAATGACGAAAAAGTTTATTCCCTGGCGTTTAGTCCTGATGGTAAACTATTAGCAAGTGGTGGGGAAGATAAAACAGTTAAGTTGTGGTCGATCACGGAAAATCAACATCTTTATACATTTCAAGGTCATAATGATGGTGTTTTATCTGTGGTTTTTAGTCCTGATGGTCAAACTTTAGCGAGTTCTGGAGATGGTAATGATAAAATTATTAAACTATGGAATTTATTAGAAAAAGAAGTAAGAACTTTATCGGGACATTCAGGATGGTTTTCAGCAATTAATTGTTTAGTTTTTAGTCCTGATGGTAAATTATTAGTGAGTGGCAGTAAAGATAAAACTATTAAGATTTGGCAGGTAGATACTCAACAAGAATTAAAAACAATTATAGCACATTCTGATTCAGTTACTTCATTAGCAATCGATTCTCAAGGTCAATGGTTATTCAGTGGAAGTAAAGATAAAACCCTCAAAATTTGGGATTTTAAAACAGGAGAATTAATTACAACAATTACTCATACTGATAAGGTTTATTCCGTTTCTTTTGATTCCAATTGTCAGAGAATAGCAACGGGTTGTGGTGACAAAAAAATCAGGATTTTCGATCTACATGAGGTCGTTAAATAAGTTAATTATGATGCTTGTACTAACTTGGCCATGCTAAATCAAAACCGACAGATAGACTGAAGTCTGATACTATGGAAACAAAGCCTCCCTTCGGAGGCTAAATTAAACCTTTGTAGGCAGATTTTGTCTGCATATATTTTTCAGTTATCATGACTATTAAATTAATTGTAGAAGATCCAGGCGATCGCTTAGATCTTTGGTTATCACAACATCTTTGTGATCTCTCTCGTTCCCATCTTCAAAAACTGATTGAACAGGGAAATATAACCCTAAATAATGAAGTTTGTACTAACAAGAAAATCAAGGTAAGATTAGGAGATATACTACAAATTTTTATTCCTTCTCCCCAACCTTTAGCATTGGAACCAGAAGCAATTCCCTTAGATATTTTATATGAAGATGATGAACTAATTATTATTAATAAACCTGCGGGGTTAGTGGTACATCCTGCCCCTGGTCATGAGACAGGAACCCTCGTTCATGCCCTATTATATCATTGTTCTAATTTAGCAGGAATTGGAGGGGTAAAACGGCCTGGAATTGTTCACCGTTTAGACAAAGATACCACGGGGGCAATCGTCGTAGCAAAAACAGATTTTTCTCATCAACATTTACAATCACAAATTAAGCAGAAAACGGCACTAAGAGAGTATTTAGGAGTAGTTTATGGTGTGCCAATTAATAAGCAGGAAGATGGGCAAAAAATCGACAACGGAATCATTAATTTACCTATTGGCCGTCATCCCGTAGATCGGAAAAAAATGGCAGTTGTTCCCATAGAAAAAGGAGGAAGAGAAGCAGTTACCCATTGGAAAACTTTAGAAAGATTAGGGAATTATACATTAATAGAGTTTCGCTTAGAAACCGGAAGAACTCATCAAATAAGGGTACATAGTAGTCATATTGGTCATCCCATTGTTGGTGATCCTTTGTATAGTTCTAATCATTCTATTGGGGTTAATTTATCAGGACAAGCATTGCACGCTTATAAACTTAGTTTAGTCCATCCTGTGACGGAGGAAAAGATTGAAGCGATCGCCCCATTACCCGGTGAATTTAATAAACTTTTAGCAAGTTTGCGACACAAAATTAAGTCTACTTAAATCAGGATAATTAATCATTTAGATGTTTATTTAATAGGCGATCAACGTTGAAAAATCGAGAATATTTACTTTCCTATTCTTCCTATTTAATTATTTTTCTCCATGCTTTTCCTAACAATAATTGAAGTATTTTAAAGGGAGTTAAAGCCTTAATATCCCCTAAATGTTGAGATTTATGGTCAAAAAAGAAATTAATATCATCTAGAATTATTTCTAATCGTTTGATAATATTATCACCGCGATATTCATCTAAAACCTGGGGTGACAAGGTTAATTTTTCTGATGAATGTACTGCTTTTAAAATACGTTGTACATCATATTCTGTTGAATAACCCGCAATTTTATGGCAATTAAATCCAGGATCTAAATAATCGGAAAGTCCCCCATTAATACTCGAAAAAACTTGACAACCACAGGCTAAAGCTTCCATCGGTTGCAGTCCAAACCCTTCACTAACTCGCTGTTGCGCCCAATATTCTGCTGAGTCGTAAAGATAGACTTTAGACTGATTAAAAATCTTGGCTAAATCTTCCACAAAAGAATCAATTACCACAACATTACAGTGTTTTTGTAAACGAGGAATTAACTGTTTTAATAAATATTCAGAGGATTTTCTGGCTTGAATTAAAACATCAATATCTCGCTGTAAATTTAAGTTGGTAAACTCATCAGAAATTTGATTCGGTAAATAATAAATTAAAGTATTAGGAGATTTTTGTCCCCAATAACCCATCGTATTTCTACTAACAGTTATAATCGGGACACTAGAAGGTAAATTAAATCCATAACCCGCACTATGAGCGTGATAAATCACATTGTAATGCTTTAACTTAGCCGCCAATTTAGGAACATCAAAACCCCAACTAATCACAAAAATAACATCATCTAAATCCTGTGTTTTAAGAACATCGTCTAAAAAAAGATTGTCGGTTTCTCGTTGACGATAGGTAACAATAGCTGAGGAACAAACTTGTTGAGCTAAATTAAACGCTTTTAATTCAGCAAAAAGTCCTCCACAAGCAAATTTTTTTCCTGTTCCTGGTACTAAAAAATAAAGTTTTCTCATCGAATTAATTGTTCCTTTACTAAAGGCTTCTTGGTAAACCATAGCTGGTTTGACTCCACCGAACCAACGATGTAAAACTATTAAAAAATATAGGCTCAAACTCTTAAGAGTTAAGCTATACAGACAAAACCCGCCTACGCGGGTTTAATTTAGTCTCCCTTGGGAGACTT
Organism: Crocosphaera sp. UHCC 0190; assembly: GCF_034932065.1. Lineage (NCBI taxonomy): Bacteria > Bacillati > Cyanobacteriota > Cyanophyceae > Chroococcales > Aphanothecaceae > Crocosphaera > Crocosphaera sp. UHCC 0190. Next base: position 146,271 of record NZ_JAYGHP010000001.1, on the reverse strand, counting down.
GGTTTCTATAATATCAGGCTTCAGTCTATATGTAGATGTTGATTTAGCTTTTTTTCAAGGTGTGAGTCCATGTTATCATAATTTAAAAACAGAAAATAAACAATTATGATAATTTGGGTAAATGAACAAATCGATCCCTGTGGAATTGTCTATTCTTGTCTTGCTTGCTATGATGAAAAAGCGGCAAAAGACTGTCATCAAACTTGGTTAAATAACCTGACAGAAGACCAAAAAAAAGAAGGTTGGATAGCTTGTTTAAGAACAGTAGAATCATGGGATGATGTACCAGTCAATGCACTTAAATTGAGTGTTTAGAATGGTTTATGGTTATCAATAAATGATCTTCAAAAGCCCCAGATATTAGCAAGATACCTGGGGCTTTTTAGTAAGTATTGATAAGATTAATCTAACAATCTAACTAATCAAGATATCCCATTAATAAAGCAGGATCATCAATGTCATTAGAAGCAACAGGACGGTTGCCCATTACAGTATAGGTTTCACTAACGTGTAAATGACTCGCCATAATGGGACGTTGCCCAGAAATGGTCAAGGTTCCGGCGACTTCCATATTGCTAGCAACCACAGGACGATTCCCACCGACGGCTTTATAGGTACTCACGATGTCGAGGTGACTCGCTTCAATAGGACGGTTTCCAGGAAGATGACCAGGTTCCATAATTAATTGGATACCTTGGACAGTTTGGCTCGTCTTTTCCTTGACGGATAAGGCACTGGTTTGTTGTTTTTCTTGGCTACGGGTACTGCGGGTCGCCGTTTTGCTGGTGGTGGTTGCTTTTTCAGTCTCTTGGGTTTGAGTACCGTTGGCTTCAAGCTTTTCCGCTGTCATGTTATTTATCTCCTGAATGTTATTATCATAGCTTAGGGGATGAAGGACACTAGGAACGTCTGTGATCTGCGACATAGCATACTTGCTGTGTTAATAATAAACCCCCAGACTCCTTTAGCCTAGTCTTAGGGACAAAAATCTTGAAAAATAGAATGGCACTGTGTTTGTTAAGTTGTTTAGGTATTTACCGCTAATATAGGTCTGATAAATTATTCTAATAATACCACGTCTTAATCTTAAGCAAGTTAGTCTTAAAATTGCCAGTTTAGCCTCTGTCTACAAAATCATTTGACCTGATTTTTTCGAGGGCAAAACATCAAAATTTTTGCTTTATTTATAAGAACATATAATATTGAGGAAAACCATCAATAAATTTTCTAAAAATCTTGCCATGAAAATTATTTAACTTCACTATGACCTTATATTCTTTTGAAGAAAAATACCGACGTTTACGACAAGAATTATTCGGTGGGGCGATCGCCCTAGGGGGTGTTTTTTGCCTGGGAACCTTATGGTATTGGTTGATCGAAAAATGGTCAATCATCGAAGCCGCTTATATGACCACGATCACCCTCTCAACGGTAGGATTTTTGGAAGTTCATCCCCTGGATGATAAATCTCGATTGTTCACCATTGCTTTAATTTTAATGGGAGTGATTACCATTGGTTATATTGTTAATCGATTAACCGAAGCCTTAATTCAAGGTTATTTTCAAGAAGGAATTCGACAACGACAGGAGAGACGCTTGATAGACACCTTAGAAAACCATTGTATCGTTTGCGGGTTTGGACGTACGGCCCGTCAAGTGGCCGTTGAATTCACAGCCGAAGAAGTCCCCTTTGTTATTATAGATTCCCGTCCTGAGCAAGTCGAAGAAGCTGGACAATTAGGTTATATCGTCATACAAGGAGATGCTACCCGTGATGAATGTTTGATCAATGCCAGAATCGATCAAGCCGTTTGTTTAGTCTCTGCCTTAACTTCCGATGCGGAAAACCTCTACACGGTTTTATCGGCCAAAACTTTAAACCCCAAAATTCGGGCGATCGCCCGTGCGAGTACGGAGGAAGCCGTCTTAAAATTACAAAGAGCGGGGGCTGATGCGGTTGTCTCTCCCTATATTACTGGGGGCAGACGGTTGGCGGCGGCGGCGTTGCGGCCACAAGTGATGGACTTTGTGGATGGAATTTTAACAGGAACCGATCGCACCTTCTACATGGAAGAATTTCTGCTTGATCCCAAGTCTTGTCCTTGTGTGGGGCAAAGCTTGAGTGAAGCAAGACTGAGACTTCAATCAGGGTCCTTAGTTTTAGCCATTCGTCGGTCTGATGGGACTTTAATTGGGGGCCCCACGGGAGAGACAGAATTAATGGCCGGGGACTTATTAATTTGTATGGGAACCCCTGAACAGCTAAGGCAACTTAACCAGATTTTAGGGCCAATTCGCTCTTCTTCAACTGCCCGTCCACCGAGACAAAAGTAAGGGGTGAGGGTTTAAAGGCAACAGGGAACAGGGAACAGGGAACAGGCAATAGTCAAAAAATTGATGTGTACCTCATGAGTCTAGGAAACGCTATAGTTATAGCACTACCCATTAAGGTGTTTGACATTCCTACCTCCTGAAATGCAGTGACAGCTTACTGTTGCTTGTTCCCTAGCACGTAGTGCTATACCTTCTTTAATCAACGGCTTCATAATCATTAGCAATAGTTTCATCCTCATCAAAACTAAAGGTCACCTCTAAATCTTCTGAGTCCATATCATCAAGATCATTAAGATCAGGGAGGGAGTCAAGATCAATAGAAGCAGTGGTTTGATAGGGCATAGTCGTACCAAAGGATGACTGGGTTTGGGGTTGGGGCGTAATTTGAGTGGTCAAAGGTTCCCCCATGGTATTAAATGTCTCTTGGAACCCTTTATTGGGACTTGCTTGCTGATAGACTTCCGTACCAATAGCCAGAATAATTTGCCGAAACTCATCAACATAGGCTTTTATTTTTTCTAGACTCATGCCAGAATTCTTTAAAGCGGCCTCTAGTTGTTCTTTCTTTTGTTTACTCTGGAATTTCAACTCATCACGGATCAATTCAGCATTTTCATTCAGAGTCGTTTCATAGGTATGGAATAAACTATCCGCCTGATTTCGGACTTCAATCATCTGCATCCGACGACGATCTTGTTCAGCAAATTGTTGAGCTTCTTGCTGCATTCGCTCAATTTCGCCAGATTTCAACCCTCCTGTATGACTAATAATAATCGTCTGTTCTTTACCCGTCCCTTGATCTTGGGCCGCCACTTTTAAAATCCCGTTGACATCAATATCAAAACTTACTTCAATTTGGGGGACTCCTCTGGGGGCGGGGGGAATGCCTGCCAGAAGACACTTCCCCAAACTACGATTATCCTTAGCCATGGCCCGTTCCCCTTGGAGAACATGAATTTCCACTGAGGTTTGACCATCGGTTGCGGTAGAGAAAACTTGAGACTTACTGGTAGGAATAGTGGTATTGCGTTCAATAATTTTCGTAAAGACTTCCCCTAGGGTTTCAATGCCCAAAGAGAGAGGTGTGACATCCAATAACAGTACATCCTTGACCTCACCCCCTAAAACTCCCCCTTGAATGGCGGCCCCCAAAGCAACGGCCTCATCAGGATTAATCGAACGGTCCATTTGACTATTGGGGAATACCTGTTGAATCACACGATGAATTGCGGGCATTCTTGTGGAACCCCCAACTAAAATCACCCTTTCTAGTTCTTGCGCGTTGAGTTCACAATCATGTAGGGCTTGATTAAGCGGTTCTAAGGTAGCGTGAGATAAGTGTTTGGTTAATTCTTCAAACTGAGATCGACTCAGTTCAGTTTCCAGGTGTTTCGGGCCAGTTTCATCGGCGGTAATAAACGGGAGATTGATCGAGGTATTCAACATACTCGATAATTCAATTTTGGCTTTTTCCGCGGCCTCTCGTAGCCGTTGTAGAGCCATTTTATCGCCACTGAGGTCGATATTTTCCTTCGTCTTAAAGTTTTCTGCCATCCAGCGAACAATAACATTATCAAAATCATCTCCCCCTAAATGGTTATTACCGGCCGTTGCTTTAACTTCAAAAACCCCATTACCCAGTTGTAAGATCGATACGTCGAAGGTTCCCCCACCTAAATCAAACACCAAAATATATTGTTCTTCATCTTGTTTATCTAAACCATAGGCCAAGGCCGCGGCCGTCGGTTCATTAACGATCCGCAAGACATCTAAACCCGCAATGGTTCCCGCATCCTTCGTCGCTTGTCGCTGAGCATCAGTAAAATAGGCAGGAACGGTAATGATCGCTTCTGTGACGGGTTCTCCCAAATAATTTTCCGCATCGGTTTTCAGCTTTTGCAGTATCATTGCTGAAATTTCTTGGGTCGTAAAGTGACTCCCCCGAATGTCTACGCTCACCATATCATCGCGCCCCTTGACACATTGATAGGGAACCCGCGATCGCTCTTCTTGGGTTTCTTCCCAGCGTCGCCCAATAAATCGCTTAATGCTGTAAATGGTATTTTCAGCATTGGTGACAGCTTGCCGCTTGGCCAACTGACCGACGAGACGTTGATTTCCTTTGCCAAATCCCACAATACTAGGGGTAGTACGTCCCCCCTCTGAGTTAGGGATGACTATGGGTTTTCCGCCTTCCAAGACGGACACACAACTATTGGTCGTCCCTAGGTCGATGCCAATGACTTTTCCCATAGCATTCTCACAGTGATGATATCTCTTAATAAAAAAAGTTCGGAGAAGTGATCCAGGCCTTTCAGTAATTCTGGCAAAGGCTTCTCCTAGTATTTATCTTACCCATTAATCTCCGTCATGGTTTAGGCGCAATTGCCTAAATTAATCCCCTGATTCTGGTTCAGTAAGACTTGGGGAAGTTTCTTCTTCTTCAACCGGTTTCGGAGCAGCAACTTTCACCATAGCATGGCGCAACACCTGTTCTCCTAGCAGATAACCTCGCACCAATTCTTCGATAATGGTTCCTTCTGGGTACTCATTGGTGTATTCCCGTAACATAGCCTCATGATAGAGGGGATCAAAAAGTTGACCTTCGGGACGCATCGGGCCAACCCCTAACCGTTTGAGACTATCGACAAGATTTTTGTAAACGCTTTGATAACTTTTGTGAATGGTTGCTTCTCCATCGTTGGCCGGGGTAATTTGGTTACGGGCCCGTTCAAAGTTATCGACAACGGATAAGAGTTCCCCAATGGTTTTACATTTGACTTGGGTTTCTAATTCTTGCTTTTCTTTGGCGGTGCGTTTGCGGTAATTATCAAATTCGGCGGTTAACCGAATATGACTGCTTTTAAGTACCTCAAATTGTTCGGCCTGTTCTTTGAGTTTTTGCTGAAGGGCCTCAATTTGTTCGGTTAGGGCGACAATTACTTGCTCCGGTTTAGTTTCTTCTTGAGTCCCTTCTGCCGTGACTGTTTCCACTTCTACCTCAAGGGCTGTCTCCGTTGGGGTTTCAGCTTCCTCTCTGGACTCTGTCCCCTTCACTGACTCTTCTAGGGGGGTTTCTATGGGGGTTTCTAGTTGTTGTTGCTCGTCCGTCATAGTGAGTTTCTCTATACTTTTCAGCGATCTTCGTGATTGGATAATCTCTTGTGCTGATGCTTTAGGTTATGGTTTAGCTGATGTTGGAATCACATAATACTCCGTATTTAATGATAAACCCCTAATGCCACTAGATGGAAGTCAGGCCTCGGAAGTTTAGAATAGTGACTATCTTTTGATCTCCATTATGATCGAAGACAAACTCAACCTGCATTGACCGATGAATAATCAGCCCCATTGGCACGTCCTAGAACGTTTTATCGAAATTAATACGCCTTGGCTAACTTTAATCGGTGAAAAATTGCAAGATGAACGGCAACAAGTGTTAGATTATTGGCGAGTCGAAAAGGCTGATTCCGTCGTCATTGTTACGATTCAAAATGCCCAGTTTCTCTTACCCACTCCCTCCTATCGTCCTGGTGTTAAACAGGCAACTCTTGATTTTCCTGGGGGAAGAGTCCCTTCTTCTTCTACTCCCACTGCTGCTGTACCAGAAATTCTCTACCGAGAACTGGGAATACTTAACTCAGATATTATCGACTTAACGCCCCTTAATCAAACGGGTTGGGCCATTAATAGTTCTTTTTCTAATCAAAAACTTTATGGTTTTGTTGCAGAAATTTCGCCCCATACCGTTATTAATGGCGATCGCTTGACAGGGACTTATCCAACCACCTCAGAAGGGGTCACTCAGCTATTGAAGGCTCTAACTTGCCTTCAATGTCGCGCTTTGTTATGGGAATGGTTCGGCCATCGCCTTTCTAAGAATCGGGGGGTTTATCTCACCACGAGAAAAAACCCGCCCCCGGAGCCGAATTTCTAACGCATGGTTACGAATTCTTCGGCAGAACTAGGATGAATGCCAACGGTAGCATCAAAATCGGCTTTTTTCGCCCCCATTTTCACGGCGATCGCCACTCCTTGAATAATTTCTGCGGCATGATCTCCTACCATGTGGGCCCCTAAAACCTGATCGCTTTCTTGATGTACCACCAGTTTCATTAAGGTTTTTTCTTGCTTATCTGGTAACACATAGTACATGGGACGGAATTTACTGCGATACACTTTGATGGCATTTTCCCCATATTGTTCTTTAGCTTCTGCTTCTGTCAAGCCAACGGTGGCCGCTTCGGGGTAACTAAACACGGCGGAAGGAACGTTTTCATGACTCATTAAACGGGGTTTTCCGCCAAATTCGGTATCGGCAAAGGCCCGCCCTTCATTGATGGCCACAGGGGTCAAATTAATGCGATCGGTACAGTCTCCCACGGCATAAATATTCGGTTGACTGGTGCAGCTATATTTGTCAACGGCGATCGCTCCATTTTTGACTTCAACCCCCGCCTTTTCTAAGCCCAAATTCTCTATATTAGGTTTTCTTCCGGTTGCGGCTAAACCAATGGTATCTGCTAACACCATCTCCGTATTTTGTTCCCCTTGTAAGGCAATTTTTAAGCCTTGAGATGTTTGTTCAATGGATGTAATTTCACAGTTTTTGAGAATATGAATACCATGTTGTTCCATTGATTCTTGGATGGTGGCTTGCAGATCTTCATCAAATCCTCTTAAAATTTTATCGCGGCGGATCACTTGAATCACATCTGAACCTAACCCGTGCATAATGCAGGCAAATTCTACTCCAATATATCCCCCTCCCCAAATTACAATCCGTTTTGGTTGTTCGGGAAGGGTAAACATTTGATCGGAAATAATTGTATGTTCGATCCCTGGAATATTTGGTCTTACGGGATGACCCCCAACAGCAATTAAAATTTTGTCAGCCGTAATTTGTTTCTCGCCTACTACAATGGTATGGGGATCAAGTAACTTTCCATAGTCCCGATAAAGTTCTACTTTGGAATTATCTAACATTCGCTGATAAATTCCATTAAGACGTTCTACTTCTTGATTAACAGATGTTACCATTTTATCCCAATCTAAGGTACTTTTGACTGGACTCCAACCGTAACCTTGAGCCTCTTGAAAAAGAGAAGGAAAATGAGAAGTATAGACCATTAATTTTTTGGGAATACAGCCTTTGTTAACACAAGTTCCCCCTAAGCGATCAACTTCTGCTAATCCTACTTTAGCCCCATATTCTGCGGCGCGTCTGGCGGTAGCAATTCCCCCTGAACCCCCACCAATCACAAATAGGTCATAATCATAAGTCATAGTAGATAATTCTCCTGTAGTTTAGTCAATTTATTGAACTTGTTGGCTGTCTCTCGTTTTGTATTTTATCTCTTATGGGGACACTTGTTAATGATAAAATGATTTTTGCTGATTAAGCGGTTAATTTCTCTTACAACTTAAATGTAATTTACTCATGAATTCTTTGTTTTTTCAGTTAATTTTTTTTCGACAATTTTGCTCTTTATGGAGTCTTTTATTGATCTTATTAACGGCTCAGTTTTCTCAAATCTCTCTGGCTTTTGAAAACAATAATTCAGCCTCAAAATTAATTCCTCAAAAGTCCTCTGAAAAATTTTGTAAAGCTCATTTAAAAACAAGAATTGATCAGCTTATTGAAGAGGAAATCGTCAAGCGATCGCCTTGGGGAATTCTTGTCAAAACTTTAGACAATAATGAAACATTATATGAGATAAATTCGCAAAAGTTTTTTATTCCTGCTTCTAATATAAAGCTTTTCACCACTGCAGCAGCTTTAGTGAAGTTTGGCCCTGACTTTCAGATTAACACACCAATTTATGCCCAAGGAACTGCCCCTAATTTAAGGGTTTTAAAATTAGTTGGAAACGGTGATCCGACTTTACAAACGGAACAATTAAAGCAGTTAGCAACTACCTTAAAAAAGCAAGGAATTAGGCGAATTGAGCAATTAATTGTGGAAGATAATCAGCGCAATATTACCCCCATTAATTTAACTTGGGAATGGGAAGATATTCAATTCTATTATGCCACAGCAGTTAACCGTTTAATCCTGAATGAAAATACAGTTACTTTAACTTTAACACCTCAAGAAATTGATGAACCTTTACAATTAGAATGGTCAGATTTAATTGCGGGACAACAATGGCAAATAAATAATCAAACTTTAACCGCTTCTCAAAACACCCCTTATTCGATTACAATTCAGAGAAATTTTGCTCAACCCTTATTAACAATTACAGGAAAATTAGCAATTAATTCTCAACCCGATACCTTCGGTTTAGCGGTTGTTGATCCGGCAGATTATTTTTTAGATTCTCTACAAAATGCCTTAGAAACAGAAGAAATTATCATCACTAAATCATCAATAATCACTCAAACTGATACAGAGGAAAAATCAAGGAAATTAACAACAATTAAATCTCCATCATTAGCCACTATCATCACAAAAGCCAATGAAAATAGTAACAATTTGTATGCAGAAAGTTTACTCAATCTTTTTGCCTCTAATACCTCAGAAATAACCCCGATAGAAAACCTCCAAGAAACCTTAAAAACCCTAGGATTAGAGCCGGAGCTTTATCAACTCAAAGACGGATCGGGATTATCTCGTCATAACTTAGCAACTCCAGAAGCATTTGTCACCCTTTTATCCTTGATACTTAAAACATCAGAAGGGGATATCTACCGTAATTCTTTACCTGTGGCCGGAAAAAGCGGAACCCTAAAGAAGCGTTTTCAAGATACCATAATTGAGGGGAGAATGGCAGCAAAAACAGGAACCCTTTCCGGTATTTCAGCTTTATCAGGTTATCTTGATCCCCCAAACTATTCCCCCCTAGTATTTAGTATTTTGGTCAATCAATCAAACCTATCACCCTCGCAATTACGAGAAGTGATCGATCAGATTGTTTTAACATTAGGGGAGCTTAAACGCTGTTAATTTTCCTATTTCATCGCTCCCAATAAAGCAGAAAGGGCATGATTTTCATGGGGATTAATTTCTTGATCTAACCAAGCAATTTTAACCGCAATAGGAAAAGCACTTGCTGCGACATCTGGATCGATTTTTTCCAATAAATCCTGAGATTGAGGGACTTTCATGGCAGATTTTATTCCCTCTAAAATCAAGGGATCAAGATTCATTGGGGTTAATTGAGTTTCTACATCTTGCCAAGTGATTTGCTGCTTAGGATCACTAATTTGAATTAAATAAGCTAAGAGACGGGCAATTTGTACTTGCTGTGACCCATTCATCTTATAATAGGCTTCCTGAGAAGACACCTCAAGATGATGGGGCGATCGCAAATTCTCTAAAATACGCTGCCAATCTTCAGTATCGCAGGAATCTGGTTTACCTACGGTCAAAGAAACCTTGATGCGATCGCAGTCGGGGGCTAATTGAGTCACTTTTGCACTAACCCCAATATAACCCAACCAACGGGCAATGGTATCAACCAGGGTTGTCTGAGTGGTATGGGAGTTGGCCAACAAGCGAACTTGTGTTTGAACAAGGGGGCGCACAATTTGTGAGAGCATAGCACTTAGGATAAGGTTATGTATCTTCACCTATTGTAGAACCGATTTCTGAGGAACACTGACCCTTTTTATACTTTTATCCCTTCAATAAGTAGTCTGGCACAATTCTCGTAGGGGCGAACAGCCGTTCGCCCCTACGGCAAGCAAGAACAAATTGTAAACATAAATCTGTTCGTAAATTTTTATCAACAAACAATCTTTATATTTTTTGTCTCAATTACCTTAATTAATTAAGTCTCAAAAACCCGAAAACCATGATTAATAAAGGATTTTAATTGTTAAGTCCAATTCTAAAACTTCAAGATTATTCATTAATAAAGGTAACAATTTGAGAATATAAACTTTTTTGAGTCTGTCTTGAAACAAACTGTTTATATTAGTTTATAAAAGATAAGTAATGCCTCGGTTATGTTTTTTGGACTAATTTTGCCATAATTAAATCATGTTGAAAAACACCTCAATTCCTAACCTCAATCCCTAACTAAACGAAAGTCAATTACTAAGACAATCTGTTGGTAAACAGAGGTAATAAATGCTTAACAATATTAGCAGGAGATCACCGATATGTCCTTAAATCCACAAGAATTCATGGCAAAGATGGAAGCCAGAATGGTTTTCAGTAATGAAGATAAAGCTATACTGAAAGCAGGAGAAGACTGGGGCAAAAAAGTCGCGGAAGAAATGGCCGATCACTTCTATAATTATCTCGGACGTGATCCAGAAATGAATGCCATTATTAATGCAAAAGAAGGGCGTATACATCGCTTACGGGAAACCTTTGTTCAGTGGTTTCTAGAAATGTTTACAGGTATTGATGAATGGGGTAATTCTTATGCAGATCGTCGCTGGCGAATTGGTCTAGTTCATGTGCAAATTGGCATCGGGCCACAGCACGTTGTTCCTGCGATGGCTACCGTTGTGCGAGCCGTAGGTGACAAGCTACAAGCAGAAGGAAAAAATGATGATTTAAGAAATGCTTTAGGCAAAATTTGTATGATTGATTTAGCCTTTATTGAGCAAGCTTATGTTGAAGTTTCTTCCAGTGCTGTTCTCAAAGAAACAGGTTGGACGGAGGGCTTATTCCGTCGCTTAATTTCTACGGGTGCAGGGCAACACGCCACAGCATAAAAAAGTAATTTTCTTTCTCCCTTCTGTCTTTAATTACTCATTAATTCAATCTAAAAAGGACAAAAATTATGGCCATTAATGTTGATAAACTTAACCACATTCTACAAAACTTTGTTTCTGCGACAAATGATGTTCAAGGAGCAGCTTTAGTTACCCCTGATGGTTTATCTCTCGCTTCAACCTTACCTGTAAATATGGATGAAGAACGGGTATCTGCTATGTCTGCAGCGATGCTTTCTTTAGGAGAAAGAATTGGTGGAGAATTATCAAGAGGTAGTATTGACCGAATTTATGTTGAAGGCAATGATGGTTATGGAGTCTTAAGTAGCTGTGGTTCTGATGCTGTATTTTTGGTCTTAGCCAGTAAAGCCGTTAAACAAGGCATCCTGTTTCTAGAAATTAAGACTGCTCTCAGTGAACTAAAATTAGTGATGACTTAAATAAACATTGAATGAACAGTCATCAGGGACAATCATTAAGCCTTTTACTGATGACTGCTTTCTCTTCCTAATTAACCCATTTTTTTAGAATAACGGGGAGATAAAAAACTGATGGAAGTTATGCGTTTGGTGGTAACTGGCCCTGTAGGGGCGGGCAAGTCAACATTTATTCGCTCTGTGAGTGAAATAACACCAGTTGATACGGATCGAATTGCCACTGATGAAACCCAATTAATCAAGCAAAAAACAACCGTTGCTTTTGATTTTGGGCGTTTACAATTTAGTCCTCAAATGGCCTTACATCTTTATGGAACACCAGGACAATCGCGCTTTGATTTTATGTGGGATATTTTAATCTGTAAAGCCCATGCCTATATGATTTTAGTCGCGGCTCATCGTCCCAGTGAATTTCGTTATGCCAGACGGATTATTAACTTTATGAATCAACGGGCAAAAATCCCCATGATTATTGGCTTAACTCATACAGATTGTCCTGGGGCTTGGTTTCCTGAAAATGTTGCCATTGCATTAGGATATCCTGATAAAAATGACTGTCCTATTATAATTAATGTTAATGCCAATGAACAGAGTTCTGTGGCTCAAGCAGTTATGGTTTTAGTGAAAGAATTAATGCAGAAATGTCTGGTTTAAGAGTTATCCCGCAGAATCTTAATATTATTCACAGATAGCAGATTAAAAGAGAAGTCACCATGGCAATTACTGGATATTTATCAGAATTTTCTCTCCCAGAAATTTTTCAATTTTTAGAACAGGGACAAAAAACCGGAAGATTGACGTTACGCCCCTTATCTTCCAATACTTCCCAGAAAACCTACTATATTTGGTTACGTCAAGGGCGAATTATTGCAGCGAGTAACCGTTTAGATAATCAAGGGTTATTATCCTTAATTGTGCAACGGGGTTGGATGAATGCTCAAGCAGCGACTAAACTAACAGAAAGTCATCTACAAGGAAACCCATTAGGATTATTTTTAAAGTCCCACAATTTAATCCAAGCAGAGCAACTAAAACTCTTATTTTATGTCCAGGTAATGCAGCAAATTTGTGCTTTATTTGCTCTTGCTGATGCTCAATTTGAATTTGATTCTCATGGTATTTTACCCATGATAGAAACCACTGGCTTAAGTAGTCCAGGAGCCGAGGTAAGTTTGGCTGGTTTACGGGCCTTAAAAGATTGGTCGGCCTTAAGGGATAAATTACCTGATTCTTCCTCTTCTTTAACCAGTATCGTTAAAAATAAACCCCATTTACATCTTAATCAATTAGAATGGCAAGTCTGGGAATTTACCGATGATCATTATTCCTTGAAAGCTGTTGCTGAACAATTACGATTACCTATCGAAAAAGTACAACAGATTGCCTTTCGTTTAATGGTGGTTAATTTAGTAGAAGAATTGCCAATGGTTACGGCTAATTTTGCTTCTGAGTCTGATGTTATGGAGAATGAAAGCCTGGGAACCAATGCTAATGGTTTAAGTCAAGAATTCCTGCAAAATTTAATGGGATTTTTGCAAGTAAAAGCCTCATAAAACTATAAGCAATTGCCGAATTTTTCCGACAGAGAACATGAGGGGCTTAGCTCAGTATCTAACCCCTCAGTCTAAGTTAACAACGGGCAAGTTAAACTACCAAAATGTCTGACGCTGTTAATGCCGAGGAGGTTGGCAAGATGGCAACCAAAACCGAGTGACCAGCGGCACTGCCATTACTATCGTAGTAAAGCTGACCGCTAGACTGATTATAGATCAAGCGTTGGTTAGTAGTTGTAGCCATGCCCGTGCTATTGGATAAGAATCGGGGATCATCGATGTGGAATTGACCAGAAGCACCAAGATTGATACGGCTGAAAACTAATTTATCAGTACCGGAGACAAAATCAGTAATAGTGTCAACATTAAACAAAGTATTGGGGGTAGTATTAAACCAGAAAATATCCGCTCCATCGTCACCTGTCAGGATATCCTTACCTGCGCCACCGACTAACAGATCATCACCGTCGCCACCAAGTAAGATATCCGCTCCATCGCCGCCATTTAAGACATCATTACCGATATCACCAAGAAGGGTGTCATTACCTGCTTTACCGTCAAGATAGTCATTACCGCTTTTACCATCAAGAACGTTACTTCCTTCATTACCAATCAACTTGTTATCCCATTGATTGCCAGTACCATTGATATTAGCTTTGCCCTCTAACTTTAAATTGAGTTGAGTATCCGATAATGTGGTTGATACCTTTGATTCAACTTTCTCTTGATTCAAGACGAAAATATTGACGGTTGCAGTATTTGATTGATTTTGCCCATCAGTTGCTTTGTAAGTAAAGCTATCTACACCAGTAAAATGATCCAATGGAGAGTAGGTCAATGTGCCATTCGCGTTGAGGGCAATTTTCCCGCCATTGACACTGGTTGAATCGAAAGCAGAAATAGCCAACCCATCGTTATTTAGATCAGTGTCGTTAGCCAGTACGTTCACTGTTACCCGTTTTTCCTGCAATGTGGCTATTGTGTCATCATTAGCTACTGGAGGGGAACCCAAAACATCGGCAAGCACTTGAAAGCTTTGGTCAGCAGCAACACTGCCGCCGTTACCGTCGATGACGCTGTAGCTTAAGTTAACGGGCCCGTTGTAATTTGTATTCGGGGCAAATGTCCAAGTACCGTCTTGATTGTCAACTAATCCACCGTTGTTGGCAGTTAATCCAGAAATTGACAAGATATCGCCATCAACATCACTAAAACCTTGTAGCAGATCACTGTTGTTAATGGTGTAAGCGGTGTCTTCAGTGCCAGAAACCAAGATCGCAGTGCCTGTGCCGATGGGAGCATCATTTACCGCCTCTAGACTGAAACTTTGGTCAGCCGCAACATTGCCGCCGTTACCGTCGATGACGCTGTAGCTTAAGTTAACGGGTCCGTTGTCGTTTGTATTAGGGGTAAATGTCCAAGTACCGTCTTGGTTGTCAATTAATCCACCGTTGTTGGCAGTTAATCCAGAAATTGATAAGATATCGCCATCAACATCACTAAAACCCTCTAGTAGCTTATTTGCACTAATAATATAGTTTGTGTCTTCAGTGCCATTAGCTAGAGTTGCTATGGCTGAACCTGTGGGATCATTATTGACCGGAGTTACTGTATTCGGTGCGATAACAAACAGTTGGCTGGCAGATGCGCTGCCACCTTGCCCATCAATGACCGTATAGGTGAGTTCTACCGGGCCATTGTAATTGGCATCTGGGGTGAATGTCCAAGTACCATCCGCATTATCGGTAAAGCTACCGGAAACGGCAGCAGAAAGATCCGTTACTGATAAAACGCCACCGTCTGAGTCACTGAAACCGAGCAGTAAATCGGCACCGTTAAGGGTATAAGCCAAACCTTCCGTGCCTTCAGCTAAGACGGCTGTTGCGGTTCCAATCGGTGCCTGGTTAACGTGGATGCTAAGATCGGAGATCGACTTTGAATTGATGCCATCCTGGATGCTGAGCAAATCCTGCCATTCTGTCTCGATGACACTGACATCGCCACCGTCAGCAATAGCATCGGACATACTCTTATTACGGTCGAAAATTTCTTTGAGGGGTTGGGGATAATTTTCTTTGGTTAAACCTGTAATATCAAGCCCAAGAATACCCGCTAGGTCATTGGCGTTGGCAAGATCTAGTACCTTATTATTGGTGGCCGCATTAACAATAGCCGAAGTCAGATTTACGCCAGTATCATCATCAGAAAGTGATGTCAAAATCGCAACTTGCACGGCAACTTTTTCGACTTGAAGGGCGGTTGGGTCGCTTGGATTTACCTGTAAAGCTGCGTAAGCATCATAAGTTTGAAGGTTTATAGTGTCTGGAATAGCTAATACATTCTTAACACTCAACGCGGCAAGGTTAGGGGATAAACCTAAATCAATGGCATCTTGAATTAAGGTTGTTAATGGATTGATCGTGCTAGTACCCAAAGGTGCTTTAAGCTGCATCAATGTGACAACCAAATCACCATTATTCGTTTCCAGTATTTCTTTGGATGCACTAACAGGAGTTTCGAGTATAGACCCATTATCGGTGTAACTGGCCACAACTTGAACCATCATGCCGACATCAGCCGCAGTAACTGTGTAAGTATTACTGTCATTGCTTACAGTGTTCCAGCTTGCACCATTATCGGCTGAAATTTGCCACTCATAGCCGATAGCACCCGAAACCCCATCAGGATCGCTCACCGTCGCAGTTAGGACGCTTCCTGCTGAACCAATGCCACTGATAATGACTGATCCAGGGGTATTTGTAGGCGGTTGGTTAGGATTGGTAACTGAACTCAGACCATCTGGCGTTAATGCAAATAGTCCATTGCTAAACTTCACGAGTTCCACACCTAGCAAAGTGTCCTTGCCTTCGGATGCTGTGCCTGTTTTATTGTCAGAGATGGTATAACTACCATCCGCGTTAAATGTAAGGCTATAATCACTGCTATTTCCAGCATAGACGGCAGTATCTGAGAGGCCATCACCACCATCTAAAACATCGTCACCTGCATCGCCTTTGATTTCATCATTGCCACTACCGCCATAAATGGTGTCGTTACCCGCACCCGCTACGATAATGTCATCGCCTGAACCAGCGTAACAGATGTCATCACCCGCTTTTAAGTCAAAATACTCATCTTTCGATGTTCCAGTCAGGTTGTCGCTGTTGTCAGTGCCGGAACTAGGGGGCGTTATCACCACACCTGAGCCGGGAATATTACCTGCTGATAAATTAGAAATAAATATACCACTATCGTAAATATGGTCGCCTGTATCAGCAATGCCGATTTTAATATGGTTGTTTGCACCACCTACATTAATTGGCGCAACGATTTTTAATACATGGCTAACACCATCATATTCAATTGGTAAAACGTTGTTGGCATTATCTTGGAAATAACCAGCGGCCAAATTTGAACTGACAACACTTAAAGGATGGTTAGGATCGTGGTTAAATAGTGCATAGTTGACACCATTAACTATGACAACGGCTGAATCAACAAAAGCATCAACCCATTCGGGATATTCATCAGAACCAAACACAATATCAAAGCTGATTGATGTGGCATTCGGATCAGCGACGCTAAAATCAAATGATAAGCTTGTGGCATCAAAAGATTGGGTTTGGAAGACCGTATTTACTACTGCATTGATGTCCGCATCACCATTGTTAAAGCCACTACTAGCACTGTTATCAGTACCAAACCAGCCGACGGTGTTTGTCGTGCCAGGCATAGTCCCGGAAGTAAGCAATAATCCTGCACCAATGCCTAATGGGGAAAGGGAACCATCATAAAAATTGACTGCTTCTTGTGCCGATGCGTCTAAAACTATTGAACTATTATTGATCGTGATTCCTGAATTAGCAGCTAAAAGAGCTCCAGTAAGTGTAGATGTGTCAGAGCTAGTGAAAGTTGAAAAAGGGCTTGTCATAACAGTATTCGCTTTTCTGGTTAGGGAAGATTAGAGTCAACCCCTGCGGGAAATTCAAAATTATTCTTTTAAATCCCCATGCAAGGCCTGCACCCTTTGCCCGTTGCCTTTAATACCAATTCTTCAAAATCCGACTACAGATGTGTCTGGTGTAGGGGTCAACGGCCGTTGACCCCTACAGTACAAAGATGTGTAGCTTACATTTAGGAAATTGGTATAACCCCGTCAGGTGAGTGATTCTAATCTCTGTTTCTAGACCAACCTAGCAAGCGTAGTTAAATTGAAACTTAAAAAGGTCAACTATGTCCAATTTTTTTGGGCTAAGGGTAAAATCACCGTGACCAGAAAGCCACCTAATTGCGGACTGCGGCTAAAATCCAATGAACCGCCATAGAATTCAACAATATCATGAACAATTGTTAAGCCTAAGCCATGTCCCTTAATTAATTCATCTAATCGTAATCCACGTTGGGGAAGTAATGATATATCAGCCTCCTTGCATCCCGGACCATCATCCGCGATCGCAACGACTAAATTATCTGTAAAACTGATTTCAACTAATATACGTTGTTGGGCCCACTTAAAGGCATTGTCTAGCAAATTACCGATCAGTTCGAGTAAATCTTCTCTGTCAAAATTAACTAACTCATTAGGTGATTTGAGTTCAATTTGTAAATTTTTTTCTGCATAAATTTTTTTTAATAAATGTATTAGTGCCGTCAATTCTTGATGAGGATTAAATACGGTAATTGTTTGCTGACCACCAGAAATACGGGCGCGTTTCAGTTCACGTTCAATATAACGATGAATAGCTGATGTCTGTGTTAGCAGTTGTTCTTGTAATTCAGGATGCTCGATAAAAATGGGGTTTTCTGCAATTCTAAATAACATTGCAAGTGGTGTTTTTAAGGCATGGGCCAGATTTCCGATAGCTGTGCGTGATTGTTGCAAACGGCGAACCACTAACAATAACAGACGGTTAATTTCAATTACTAACGGCTTAATTTCTTTTGGTACTTTCTTCACCGTAATTTGTTGTTCTTTACCGTTAGTAACATCTATCAATTGTTTTTGGATAATCTTAAGTGGTTGTAAAGATTGTTTAACATTGATGGTTTGCAAAACAATTGATAACAACAGAATTATTAAACATAAACCCAAATAAGCAAGGCGAATATCAGAAATATCATGATGTATATTGGTTAAATCTTCAGCAATACTGATACTAACTTGATGTCCTAATCGATTAAAATTACGTCCCAGAACAAGCAATGGTTGATGTTTTGGTCCATCCTTAAGATGATAAAGATTTTTTTCTCCAGCATCTAAATGTTTAACCTTCAAAGGTATATTTTGTAAAGATTTTGAGTAATATAAATTCTTGTCAATGACTATTACATAATAGTGTCCTGAAAATGCTTGCTCGTAGACTGAACCGACATGAAAACTATTAAAAAGCAATTGATTTTTACTATTAGGGATCAGGGTGTCTATTAGAGAATCACCGTCATGAGTCAAGCGAGTAGTCATTTGTTTTTCTACAACAGCACTAATCACCAGATCAGAGGCTAACCATTGAAGAAACAACACAACACAGAGGATTAATATCAAACCACGATTTAATCGTTGTTGTAAAGACATCATATATTTTCACCGAATATATAACCTTGACCACGACGGTTAACAATTAAATCTTTACCCACAATATGCCGCAATCGGTTAATATAAACTTCTATAACATTACTTCCTGGATCACCATCATATTCATAAATATGTTCCATTAGCTGGTTTTTGCTTAAAACCTTGTTGGGATGGGTCATTAAATAACGTAACAAGCGAAATTCTAAAGCTGTTAATATAACCTGCTCTTGACCATTAATTAATACAGTTTGTTGCTCTTCATCAAGTTCAATACCAAACGCGCTAAGTTTTTCTTGGGGACGATGTTGAACCCGTTTAAGAATTGCCTGAATACGGGCTAAAAGTTCCTCAAAATGAAAAGGTTTGCCGAGATAATCATCAGCACCAGCTTTAAAACCATCGACTTTTTCATGCCAGGAATCTCGTGCCGTTAATATAATTACAGGTACATTGTTGTCTGCTTCACGCCAAAGTCTTAATACTTCTAAACCAGATATTTTTGGCAAACCCAGGTCTAGAATAACAACATCATAGCTTTCAGTCATGCCTAAAAATTCTCCTTGCTCTCCATCAAAAGCAACATCTACAGCATAACCTGCACGTTTCAATTCCGCTTTTATTGAGTTTGATAAATCCGGATCATCTTCAATTAAGAGTAACCGCATAAATTACTTGTTTCCCCTTGTGTCCCTTCGACAATTTTAGCCAATTGTTTTAAAGAATTAAAATGATGCTAAGGTTGTGTCAAGTCGTTTATACCTAATCCCAGTAACTCCCCTTTTCCTTCAATTACTTCCCCAATTTGACAAGCATAAATTTCTTTATTTTTAAACCAATTTAAGGTTAATTCTGCTTGAGTTGATGGAACAATTACGACAAATCCAATCCCCATATTAAAAGTCTCAAACATAGCAGATTTTTCTACTTTTCCCAGATCAGCTATCCAATTAAAAATAGGTAATATCTCCCAACTATTAGGATCAATTTGAATTGATTGTCCTTGATTTAAACAACGGGGTAAATTTTCCGGTAAACCGCCCCCCGTAATATGGGCCATCCCATGAATATTGATGTCAGATTTTAAAATTTCAAGGATAGGTTTAACATAGATTTGAGTAGGCGTTAATAACACTTCTCCTAAAGATTTTTCCCCTAAAATATCAAAGCGATCATCCCAATTTAAGCCATTAACTTCAACAATTTTACGAACTAAACTAAAGCCATTACTATGAACACCGCTACTGGCTAAACCAATAGCAACATCACCAATATTTACCTGAGAACCATTTAAAAGTTGATTCTTCTCAACAATTCCCACACAAAAACCAGCCACATCATATTCTCCCGCCCCATAAAAACCAGGCATTTCCGCCGTTTCTCCCCCTAATAATGCACAACCACTCAGGCGACATCCTTCAACAATTCCTGTTACCACATCGCTTAATTGTTGAGGGTTTAATTTACCTGTTGCTAAATAATCTAAAAAGAATAAAGGTTCAGCCCCAGAGGTTAAAATATCATTGACACACATGGCAACTAAATCAATGCCTATGGTTTGATGAGAATTTAACCCTTGGGCAATTTTTAGCTTTGTACCGACTCCATCCGTGCCAGACACCAAAACGGGGTTATGATACCCTGTAGGTAATTCAAAATAGCCTCCAAACCCTCCTATTCCCCCTAAAACCCCAGGACGATAGGTACTTTCAACCCCCCTGCGGATTTTTTCCACAAAAGACCGACCTGCTTCAATATTAACCCCTGCGTCTTGATAATCCATAAATACAGAAACCTTGATGACTTGCCCTCAGTCATAGTAACCGATATAGTCTTTTTATCTCATAAAAAAATATAAAAATCTCTCAAGAAAGTTACTCATTATGATGTCATTTAACCTAAACCAAGTTGAAATCTCTATTATTCTCCCTTGTTACAATGAAGAGGAAGGTATTGATCTACTGTTTGAGAGACTGCTAGGGGTTTTAGATACTCTTAACGTCACCTATGAAGTAGTTTGTGTGGATGATGGCAGTAAAGATCAGACATTACAGCGTTTAATTGATTATCATCATCGTTATCCGGCCATTAAAGTTGTTAGTTTATCTCGCAATTTTGGTAAAGATATTGCTTTAACAGCAGGGTTAGAAAATGCCCAAGGACAAGCGATGATTCCCCTTGATGCTGATTTACAAGATCCTCCTGAACTAATTGAACAAATGATCGCTAAATGGCGTGAGGGTTATGATGTAGTTTATGCGAAACGTCGTTCAAGACAAGGGGAAAGTTTTATTAAACAATTGACTGCTAATGCCTTTTATCGCATTATTAGTCGTATTAGTAGTGTTCCCATTCCTCGTGATACGGGGGATTTTCGTTTATTAGATAGACGGGTAGTGGACGCGCTAAAAAGAATGCCGGAAAGAACCCGTTTTATGAAGGGTTTGTTTGCTTGGGTTGGGTTTAAACAGACTTATATTACATTTGATCGACCAAACCGCCATCAAGGAACTACCAAATGGAATTACTGGAAATTGTGGAATTTTGCCTTAGATGGGATTACGTCTTTTAGTTTAATTCCTTTGAAAGTTTGGACATATCTGGGGGGAATTATTTCTTTATTAGCCTTTTTCTATGGTAGTTTTCTGATTATGCGTACCTTGATTTTAGGTATTGATGTACCTGGATATGCTTCATTAATGGTGACAATGTTATTTATTGGAGGAATACAATTAATTACGCTGGGTATTCTTGGGGAATATTTAGGCCGAATTTATGAAGAAGTTAAACAGCGTCCTCTTTATTTAATTCGAGAACGTTATGGGTTTAATATTGATCCAACACAGATGAAACAGGGGAATTATTCTTTATGATTGAAAAATAGTAGGGGTCAACGGCCGTTGACCCCTACATCAAAAACTACCATATTTTTCATGCCAATATTTTAATAAAGCAATCACTAATTCACTATTATACTGACTTGCACCATACCAATGAATATAAGCAGGAATTTCCCAATTAAATAACCAATATTCTAAATCTCTTAAATTTTTTATATTTCTTAAATTAATTAAATTCTCTAGTATCATATTTGTAGGGTGGGCAATGCCCACCTTAAGTAAGTATTTATTGTTATTTATCTTTGTTGGAAGAATTAATTAAATCTCCTAGTTCTAAAACTTTCTAGTGAACATTAAAACTATTTACGAGGATATTTTTTCATCAGTTTCTGTACTTGTTCTGCATGATAAGAACTGCGGGTTAAGGGGGAAGAAACCACCTGTAAAAAACCGATAGATTCCCCAAAGGTTTGCCAAGCTTCAAATTGAGCCGGGGTGACGAATTCTTGTACTGCTAAATGTTTAGAAGATGGTTGTAAATACTGCCCCAAAGTCAAAATATCACAATCAACTTGGCGTAAATCTTCCATTACTTGGCGCACTTCTTCATCCGTTTCTCCTAACCCCACCATGATGCCAGATTTCGTATAAACTTGAGAAGATAATTCCTTAGATCTTTGTAATAATAAAAGCGATCGCTGATAATCTCCTTGGGGACGTACCCGACGATATAAACGGGGAACGGTTTCCGTATTATGGTTTAACACTTCGGGATTTGCTTCTATAATGATGCGTAAAGCCTCCCAATTGCCACATAAATCAGGTATTAAGACCTCAATCGTAGTTTTTGGCGAAAGTTTGCGAATTTCTTCAATACAGCGCACAAATTGAGATGCACCCCCATCTGGCAAATCATCACGGTTAACCGAGGTAATGACCACATGATTTAGTTTAAGTCTGCGGACTGCTTCAGCGAGGTTTAGGGGTTCTTGGGGGTCTAAAGCTTGGGGTTTTTTCTCAAAATCAATGTCACAATAGGGACAAGCACGGGTACAAGCAGGCCCCATAATTAAAAAGGTGGCCGTTCCCGCATTGAAGCATTCCCCAATATTAGGACAGGATGCCTCCTCACAGACCGTATTTAAGCCTAAATCCCGTAATATCTCTTTAACACTGCCCACCCGTTCCCATTGTGGTGCCTTTACCCTTAACCATTCTGGTTTAACCGCCACGCCGTACATACTCCTGTGCTGGAATTATCTTTACTTAGTGTATCTCAAAGAGCGTGGTAATATAGATAAGGAGCGATCGCTTACGGGATGTAGCGCAGCTTGGTAGCGCACTTCGTTCGGGACGAAGGGGCCGCAGGTTCAAATCCTGTCATCCCGATTTGTACCTGTACAGTGACAGATTATTTGTCATCGGTGACAGATTAGGCAGTAAGAATAAATAAACTTTACAAATAAATCGATGTAGGGTATATTGGTACTATGAAAATCTTACCGGAAAAAGCTCAAAAAACAATTACAGAAATCAAACAAGAGTTTGATGAAATCTCAATTGCCTTAGGCAGCACTCGGAAAAACAGAACGTAATTCTTCAAAGTTTTGAAAATTGGCAGATTTGATGAGTTTAAACCAACGAGTTAAAGCATTTTTACTATCAGGATATTTCTCCCAGAATTGATGCAATGCTTTACGAGAAATGATGTGCATAAAAAAACAATAACTAATCTGAGAGAAGTAAGGTGGGCATTTTGTTTCATTTTTCTTCTTCCAACCTTGCTTATTTCCAAATAGAAGAAATTCAGAAATTAGTATTTTACTAAGTTAGTCATTGAGTTTTTTCTCAAGGAGTTCATTAAGTTTAGTTTCCTGTTCTAATAAAGACATATCTACCTCAAAATAGATAGCATTGGGACGACGACGGTTAGCGAATTCTTGCCAAGCTTCCTCATCGTCTCTATGAGTTAAAACATAACTTCTTAGTTCCTGAAGACTCATAGTTTTAAAATTAGGTTTTGGTGACATCATATCTCCAGTTTCCTCCTTCAAAAATAGTTATTTCAATTGTTCCTTGTTCTCCAGCTATAACAAATATCTCTTTTCTTTTACTATCATACCGAAGTAATTGAATCGGTCGGTAACAATTAGAGAGTATTTGACAGAGAATAATACATTTTGATGATTGTAAGGCTGTTGGCATTCTAGAGACTTCTTTAATTATAATTGTTGTGTTGGGTTTCGGAGTTGTCAACCCAACCTACAAGATCAGCGATCGCACTGATGGTATTTCCATAGACCAAAATAAACTAAAAAAATAAGGTGGGCAATGCTCACCCTACAAGATTAGCAATCGCAATAATTCTAGAAATAAGATAGCACGTTTGTTTTATAGCGATCGCTGTTATAAAATTTCCTCTTTAATTATAAATCATCCCGCAGGGATGCAACGCCAACTTCGTCGTTATCTCAGGATAATTGCGTTTGAAGATACCCATCCAGTTTTACCTTTTAATCTACCTTGCAAAATATCAATTTTGGTATAGTTCAACATAAAATTAGGCGTTATAGTTTCTCCAACTATTTTAATTTTAGTACCGGGCTCAACCAAACCCATTTGATTTTCTTGTTTCAAGCTATCTCTTATAGGATTAGCCAAATCTTCAATTTTTTTAAGGACTAGAATAGACTGGCTTTGAGTGATTGTTGCTACCTTGTCACGGTTGACAAAAGAACAGCTAACATTTTCTGGGACTACTGTTCCTTTGTCTATTAAAGTTTTGCAATTACCCGGATTGTTTTGTGCCAATACACTCAAAGAGAAAACATTAAATACAGTTCCTATGAGGATATAAGATAAAGATTTCATTGGATTCATTGTTTTTAAATTTTCAAATTTCATTGATTTTCTCCCGTACTAACTATCTGTTTGCAAAGGTAGAGAAAAGCCTAACCAGTATGAGGGTTAGGCTTACTCATCGAACCATAGCTTTAATTTACTATGGTGGCTTTTCTACGTCCATTCCTCTTGCCCTGATATCTTTTTTGCTTTTTTGAAGGGGATGCGTTCGAGTAATAGTTTCTACAAAGGCAGAAAACTATTTTGGAGCTTACAATTAACGGAATATATTGATAAGACCTTCTACGGTTCGGCGAGTTCTATCGATTTCATTCGTAGTCTGGTTAATTCTATTGTTCGTATTTCCAAATATATTAAGTGGATTTGTAGAGTTGTTTTCGCCTTGATTGTTAGTATTGATAGGATTCCCAGAGCCAGGTGTTGGAACATTTTGTTGATTAGTTTGTTTCTGTGATTGATTAGTTATAAAACTACCCGATCGAAGTTTATATTGTTTGATGACGCTTTTCTCTTTTTTGCGAAGTATCTTAGCGACGACAAAAGTACCAATTTGCGAATAACTTACTCCACCGGCATTGGGGCGCGACAACACATCTTGAGCCATGCAAGAAACATTACCCCATGAATCAGAATATTTACTTCTGTAAGAATCAAGTTCTTTTATTAAATCTTCTCTCTTTCCAGCCTTTAAAGCCAATAGTTTTCCCTCCGTCCACTTTCTTTCGTGATCAATATACCTCCAACTTGAAAGAATACAGTCACTTGAAATTGCCAACTGTACGGTTATTTCTGCCCTTTCTGTACCTCCTACCATACTATGTACTTTTGCCCAATAAATTGCTTGCTCAAGCGCATCCTCTTTAGTTTCGCGAGCCATAAAAGTAAATTTTCCACAATTTCTTTTAAAGCGAATATCACCAAAATCATCTCTTAGTTCTTTCTCGCAATAGTGAACAGCCGCAACGTATTTCGTATTTTTGTGAGTCGCCGCCGCCTGTTCTATCGCCATCTCCGTCTCCTCTGATAGCGATGGGTTGATGGGAAAAACAAAAAATGATTGTAATAATGTAAGACCAAAAACAAACATTAAGCTTTTCATAATAGGGAAGCCCGAAAAATTGGTTAAAGAGCGTCTCATGTTGAGACAGGCATGATTTATTCTATACTGTCCTTCCTCGTCTTGAACAACAATTAATTACAGAAAAAAGTAAAAAAGAACTTGCTACAATTTTTAACATTCGTCCTACTCAAATTCAAGATTGGTTAGAAAGAGCTATTGAAATAGGTAAGGTAAAGAAAACATCTGCTAAAAGAACAACAAAATATATATCTACTTATTCTTATGAAAATGCACCTTTACTCAATCTCTTACAAAACAATAATAAAAACTAAATTATTTTATTGTTTATTTCTGATATTTAAGATAAATATTGTATAATCTTCTCGTCAAATATTAAGTTATTTCATAACAAGAAAAAAGGTGGGCATTGCCCACCCTACAGCTATTTAGCAGGAGTTAAGGTTTTCTCCGCTACCATGACGGGGTTAGGATTTGTTTCAGGACTATTTGCTTCTGATGGGGGGACTGCTTGCCAGAATTTGCCGACATAATCACCCCAATTATCTAATATTAATTGTCCTTTTTTACTGCCTGTACGAGTAACATGAGTCTCAATTAATTCTTTTAATTGTGCTTCTCCTGCTTCTGTACAAATTCGCTGAATTTCCACAATTTCAGGGTTAACTTTTTCGGGGAAGCTGTTATCTTCATCTAAGAAATAAGCTAAACCTCCCGTCATTCCTGCGCCCACATTACGGCCAACGGAACCGAGAACGACGATCACACCGCCAGTCATATATTCACAACAGTGATCCCCGGCCCCTTCTATTACCGCTTGGCCCATAGAGTTCCGTACCCCAAACCGTTCACCGGCCCGGCCATTGGCATATAAAACGCCGCCTGTTGCCCCATAAAGGCAGGTATTCCCGACAATTACGTTATCTGCTGCCTCAAATGTCGCTGTTTTGTAAGGAACTATCACTATTTCGCCACCGTGCATCCCTTTCCCTACATAATCATTGGCTTCCCCTTCTAGGTGCATAATCATTCCAGGGAGGTTGAACGCGGCAAAACTTTGACCCGCGGCCCCAGTAAAGTTAAAGGTAATTTCCCCTGAAAAACCCGTATTGCCGTATTTTTTGGCTAACTTTCCCGCAATACGCGCCCCTACTGTGCGATCGGTGTTGATGATTTTAACGTCTTTGCTAACGGTTCCATGAGTGGCGATCGCAGAACTAATAGCAGTATCAGCCAATAATTCATCATCCAAAACCGGCCCATTGCTGTGAACTTCCTCATGGTTTAACCAGTTACGGTCTGTTTTGACATCAGGAAGGTTGAGGAGGCAGTCTAAATTGATCGATTGAGTCTTGGTTAAATTCGCTTGGGAGCGCATTTTCAGCAGATCAGACCGTCCAATGACCTCATCTAAGGAACGATAGCCTAATTTGGCTAAAATTGACCGGACTTCCTCCGCAATAAAGTAGAAGAAGTTGACCACATTTTCCGGGACACCTGTAAACCGTTGACGCAACCGTTCTTGTTGAGTAGCAACCCCAACAGGACAGTTATTAGTATGACAAATGCGGGCCATAATGCAACCTTCAGCGATCATTGCAATGGAACCGAACCCGTATTCTTCGGCCCCCATTAACGCAGCCATCATTACATCCCAACCCGTTTTTAAGCCACCATCAGCGCGTAAAATAACCCGGCCACGCAGTTTATTTTCCATCAACATCCGATGTACTTCCGTCACTCCTAGTTCCCAAGGACAACCCGCGTGTTTAATGGAACTCAGAGGCGACGCACCTGTACCACCATCATGACCAGAAATTTGAATAATATCAGCGTTAGCTTTAGCAACTCCGGCCGCAATGGTTCCGATACCGATTTCTGCCACTAATTTCACGGAAACCTTGGCTTCTGGGTTAATTTGATGTAAGTCAAAGATTAACTGGGCCAAGTCTTCGATGGAATAGATGTCATGATGAGGAGGGGGAGAAATTAAAGTTACACCCGGTTTAGACTTCCGTAACATGGCAATATAGGGGCTAACTTTGGGCCCTGGTAACTGGCCCCCTTCTCCTGGTTTGGCCCCTTGGGCCATCTTAATTTCTAATTGTTTCCCATTCATCAAGTATTCAGGTGTTACCCCAAACCGGCCGGAGGCTATCTGTTTAATGGCAGAACTCACCGTGTCACCGTTACGCAGTCCTTTCAGATGGGGGAAAGTAGCAGAGTTGCCATTTTCGTCTACATCTGAGAGGGTAATAAACCGGGTGGGGTCTTCTCCTCCTTCTCCTGAGTTGGACTTTCCTCCTAAACGGTTCATGGCGATCGCCAGGGTTTCGTGGGCCTCCCGTGAGAGGGCCCCCAAGGACATTCCCCCAGTACAGAAGCGTTTAACAATAGCTTCTACAGGTTCCACATCTGTAACGGGAATAGAAGGGCGATCGCCTTTAAATTCTAATAAGTCCCGTAGGGCCGTAATGGGTCGTTCTTCGAGGTATTTTTGATACATTTCATAATGATTGTATGCCTCTTTATTGGCCCCATTTCCCCCGATTTTATAAGCGTCCACGGCTTTATGGAGAGATTTAGCCATTTCGGGAGAATTCATGTGATATTCTCCCCCTGGACGGTAATTAATAAAGCCAAAGTTCTTTAATTTCTTATCGGTTAAACTGGGGAAGGCTTGACAATGGACGGCAATAATTTCCTGGGCCAGTTCGGCAATGTTTAACCCACCAACCCGACTGGTTGTCCCTTCAAAGGCTTTCCCTACTAAGTCCATGCCTAGGCCAATCGCTTCAAAAATCTGGGCCCCATGATAAGAAGCTAACAAAGAAATTCCCATTTTAGAGAGAATTTTTAACAGTCCTGCTTCTACTGCATGACGATAGTTGTTTAAAGCTTTGTCGAGGCTGACGTTTTCGAGTTTACCATTGGCCATCAATTTTTGGGTTTTTTCATCATGCCACCATTGACGGATGGTTTCTAGGGTAAGGTAAGGACATACGGCAGAGGCCCCATAACCGACTAAGCAAGCAAAATGATGGGTACTCCAACATTGGGCCGTATCAACGATTAGAGATGTTTGCAGACGTAACCCTTCTTTAATGAGGTGATGATGAACTGTCCCCACTGCTAATAAGGGGGGAATATAACTGGTTGTCTCATTAATACTTTGTAGAGACGTTTCATGAAACGTCTCTACAACAGAAAAACGATCGCTTAAAATGAGGATTTTTGCCCCATTTTTCACCGCTTCTGTTCCTTCGGTACAAAGACGATCTAACGCTGTTTTTAGTCCTTCTGGCCCTGATGTAATATCAAACAAGGTAGATAATTCTGTCACCTTGAAATCAGACGCTTTAATCTGGCTTAACTCTGTTTCATTGAGAACAGGAGTATCTATTTTTAGCCGTTTAGCATCGGCTTCTTTAGGATCTAATAAGTTGCCTCTTTCTCCTAACAACATGGTCAGAGACATAACTAAACTTTCCCGCAAGGGATCAATGGGAGGGTTCGTTACTTGGGCAAACCGTTGTTTAAAGTAGTCGTAAAGTAGGTGAGGTTTATTAGAAAGAACGGCTAAGGGAATATCATCACCCATGCAGAAAGTGGGTTCTTTTCCTTGACTGGCCATGGGAACCACGATCATTTCTACATCTTCTGCTGTATAACCAAAGGCAGTTTGTTGCTGCAATAATTGACGTACTTCGGTTAATAAAAGGGTTTCAGAAAAAGGTTGAGGGGTGATTTCTTGACGGTAGGTTTCTAACCATTGTTTGTAGGGTTGTGCTTGGGCAATACGTTGTTTGATATCCCAATTTTTTAAGATTTCTTGAGTGGTTAAATCAACAGAAATAGTCTGTCCTGGCCCTAATCTTCCTTTTTCAATGATTTCAGACTCAGGTAAATCTACAACCCCCGTTTCTGAACCAACTACCACATAATTATCCTTGGTAATACAATATCTTGCTGGTCGTAACCCATTACGATCTAAACAAGCCCCGACCATCTTACCATCACTAAACACCAATAACGCTGGGCCGTCCCAAGGTTCTTGGATGCCACTATAATACTCATAAAAGTCTGTAATTTCGGGATAATCTTTGAGATCTGGCTGATTTAGGTAAGCTTCCGGCACTAAGATCATGGCCGCTTCAATGGGACTGCGACCAGTCCTCACTAATAACTCCATGGTACTATCTAAGTTATAGGAATCGCTATTGGCAGCATTAACAACAGGCGTTAATGCGTCTAATTCTTCTGCTTTCCACCCTGGTACTTGTAAATTAACTTCCCTGGCCGCCATCGAGTTAATATTACCAATTAGGGTGTTAATTTCCCCATTATGACCCAATAAACGCATCGGTTGAGCTAGGGGCCATTTAGGCATAGTATTGGTACTAAAACGGCGATGATACACCGCAAATTGGCTAATAAAGGCAGGGTTCTTTAAATCTTGATAAAATTCCCCTAATACTTCACTGCGTACCATCCCCTTATATACTAGGGTACGACAACTGAAGGAACAGATATAAAAATCATCGGCCAAACGCTTACCAATACGCGATCGCGCAATATACAAAACCCGATCTAATGCGTCCCCTGACAACCCATCAGCAGATGTCACCATCACCTGTTCTATATGGGGTTGGTTTCCTCTTGCTTGTCTTCCTAAAACTTCCGGTTTAACCGGGACTTCCCGCCATCCTAACACGGTTAAGTTTTCAGCTTTGACCACTGCTTCAACATGATCCCTTTCTGCTGCCCGTTTGCTGCTATCTTGGGGTAAAAAGACCATACCGACCCCTAATTGTTCCACTGGGGGCATAGTAATACCTTTTTCTGCGAACCAGGGGGCTAATAATTCGCGGGGAATAGCCGTCATTATACCTGATCCATCTCCCGAATCATTATCTGCGCTACAACCGCCCCGATGCTCCATACAGCTTAACGCAGTTAAGGTCTGTTCGATCAGTTTGTGGCTGCCTTTTCCTTTGACATCTGCAATAAAGCCTACCCCACAAGCGTCTCTTTCTTCTACTAGGGAGGGTGGCCCCATATAGGTTGTTGGGGGTTGGTTGCTGGCGTTGGTATTAGGGGTCATTTTCATTATGCTGCGCTCATCCATAGCAAGTCAAATTTTAGGGGTTACGGGGTGGCTAAAGCTGGTTTGGTCAGTTTCCCAAACCATAACGTTAAGAGATAATTAAGCGATCGATTCCGCAAAGCTTATCTGTTTAGCCTCAGTCTAGGAAAAGAGGATAAGTATTATGCTGTGGGGGAATCATTGGGCCTTTATTTCCCATGCTATCGAACCTAAGAGTGAATGATCTAATTTTCTTATTAAGACAATTTATCCCATAGATATTCGATGATAGCTGAATTTTCGGAAAGTTATTACATTTAGTTCTATTTTTTTAAGGTTTGTTTAAGGTTTCTCCGTGGATGATCGTTATGATTCAAACTTTTCGTTTTTGTTATGATTGCTAAGTATCGGTTTAAATCAACTTTTCTTAACCACAGAAGGAGAATTGAGTGAGAAAACTGCCTTGGTATCCCCTAACGCTTTTTTTGATTTCCCTGATTTCAACCTTAATCATTTATTTATTCATCAGTAATTTACCTCAAAGCAAAATACAAACTATAACCCTTTCTCCTCAAATATTACCTGTGGAAGCTTCTGATTCTATCCAACAGGGAAAGGAAATTATTCTTAATGGAAATAAATATAATATTCCTTGGACTCAATGGCAACAAGGGGATAAAATACGCACGGGAATTAGTGATATTGGGGCCATGAATTTACTAGGGTTAGAATTGCTTAGCACGAATGAACCTAATTTACAACCGATTCGTTGGTTTGGTACAGATTCGGGTCAACCTTTACCAATTTTAGCAAGATTTATCGCGCCCTATCGCTATTTAGATGTAACGGAATTAATTCAGTTAGCACGGGGAGAATTACAAGCTAGAAATAATACCTTAGAATTGAATTTTCCTCTAGCACAAATTAGCAATATTCGTCAAGGTAATCAACCTTGGGGTAAAC
The DNA here is from genome assembly GCF_034932065.1 of Crocosphaera sp. UHCC 0190. Classification (NCBI taxonomy): domain Bacteria; kingdom Bacillati; phylum Cyanobacteriota; class Cyanophyceae; order Chroococcales; family Aphanothecaceae; genus Crocosphaera; species Crocosphaera sp. UHCC 0190. The sequence goes on along the minus strand of NZ_JAYGHP010000001.1, from coordinate 114,879 downwards.
GAATTGTTCTGGATGTTGATCGACCAACGGTTTGGCAAGTCAGTCAAGCAAAAGATCAAGGTGTTGTTATGATCTCTGGTAAGGTTTCTAACAATTCAATTCCTGATAATAATAGTCCTCTTTTCAATTCTGAGCCTTTGAATAATATAGATGAGGATGACTTAGGGAGTCCGAATTCTACACCATTAAATTCTTCTTTATTTTCCTTAGAAAATACGGAAAAATTAACTAAAATTAAGATTAATTTGCCCACAGCTTCTGGCTTAAATGTCTTTAGTTTATCCAATCCTAATCGTATTGTAATTGATGTCCGTTCTGATGTCATAGTTCCCAAAGAAATTGTTTGGACTCCAGGCATTATTTGGCGACAACAATTTGTTAGAATAAAAAATGGATTAAGTGAGGATATTTTTCCAGTAAATTGGTTAGAAATAGCTCAGCGATCGCCCCATATTTCCCTGAAACCAATTAATAGTAATCCTAACAAACAAATGGGAACTTCCCCTTTAGTTGTAACTGCCCAAAATTGGCAAGCTTCAGCCGCTATTAATGGGGGATTTTTTAACCGAAATAATCAATTACCATTAGGAGCAATTCGTCAAGATAATAAGTGGTTATCGAGTCCAATTTTAGGACGTGGTGCCGTTGCTTGGAATGAACAGGGACTGGTTAAAATGAACCGCTTAAGTTTACGAGAAAATTTAATTACATCCACGGGACAAACGATACCGATTCTGTTTTTAAATAGTGGCTATGTTCAAGGTGGTATTGCTCGTTATACCCCTGAATGGGGGCAAAACTACACAACCTTAAGCGACAATGAAACAATTATTTTAGTGCAGAATAATCAAATTATTGAGAAAAAACAAGCAGGACAATCAGGTAATAATACATTTCCTATTCCTGCTAATGGCTACCTATTAACTATTCGTAAAAATGCGGTTTCTCCTAATAGTTTATCCAGAGGAGCAACTGTTAAAATAGAAAGTAATACTATCCCCGATGAGTTTAATCAATTTTCCCAGATTGTAGGTGCAGGGCCTTTATTAATTAGTAATCGCCGTATTGTGGTTAATGGGGAAGCGGAAAAATTTAGTAAAGGGTTTCAACAACAAAAAGCCTCCCGTAGTGCCATTGGAGTAACAAATAAAGGTACAATCATGTTAGTAGCAGTTCACACCCGTGTTGGGGGAAGTGGTGCGACTTTAGATGAAATGGCTCAAATTATGCAACAATTAGGGGCAGTTGATGCTTTAAATTTAGATGGAGGAAGTTCCACCTCTTTAGCATTAGGAGGTCAATTAATTGATCGTTCTCCCGTTACTGCGGCCAGAGTTCATAATGGTATTGGGGTATTTGTTAATCCATAAAAATCATTAATTAATATGAATAGTTTACCTTGGCAACAAGAAAAAGTTATCCAAAGAACTCAATTAATTCTGAGTAGCTTTCAACATTGGTTAGGTCATTCTTTGTGGAAAGAAAAAGGTTTACCAGAGATACAAACTTCACCCCAAGACATTGCTCAACAATTATTTGAAGTTCCCTTTGCTGTGGCTTCTCATGGAACAGAAATAGACCCTATTTTTAATTATGGTAATCAAAAAGCTTTAGAAATTTGGGAATTAACCTGGGAAGAATTTACCCAAATTCCCTCCAGAAAAACAGCAGAATTAGTGGAACAAGCAGAACGGGATCACCTGCTGGCTGAAACCACAAAAAAAGGGTTTTGTTACTTTTCAGGAATTCGGATTACTAGCACAGGAAAACGTTTTAAAATTAATAACGGGATTGTTTGGAATGTTATTAATGAGCAACAAAACTATCAAGGACAAGCAGCCGTTTATTCAGATTTTTATTTTTTATAAAAAAGCCTACAAGGGTAGGCCTTCTCTGTATTACTTTAGCCTCTAGACTGATAAAACTTTAGCTGCAGCCGCCATACCCGCACCAGGGTTGGCCCCTTCATAACCCAAGGTTTGTAAGGTTGCTTCCAAAGCAGCGATTGCCGTTAACATATCCCGTTCACTGACAAACCCCAGATGGCCAATGCGGAAAATTTTGCCCTTGAGGTGGTCTTGTCCCCCCGCTAAAGCAATATCAAATTGCTTCTTCATGGTCGAACGAATGGCTTCAGCATCGACCCCTGTCGGCATGACAGCAGTAATGGCAGGACTTGCGGCATCATCCGGGGCAAACAAGGGTAAACCCAAGGCTTTAACCGCCGCACGGGTGGCTTGGGTTAGCCGGAGATGACGAGCGAAAATACTCTCCAACCCTTCAGCTTTCATCATTTTTAGGGATGCTTGTAACCCGTACATCAGGTTAACAGGAGGAGTAAAGGGAGAACTGTTTTTATCCGTTGCTTTCTTGTAGGCTTTTAAATCCAAATAAAACTTAGGCAGGGTAGCAGTTTCGTAAGCTTTCCAGGCTTTGGCACTCACAGAAACAAAGCCTAACCCTGGGGGTATCATATAGCCTTTTTGCGACCCAGAACCCACCACATCGAGGCCCCATTCATCAATAGGAACATTAACAGCCCCTAAACTGGTGACAGCATCGACAATAATCAGAGCTTCCCCGTGATCTTTGACATATTTGTTGATCGTGGCTAAATCATTGAGAACCCCTGTGGATGTTTCAGAATGGGTGATAATGACCGCTTTGATGGTTTTGGCAGTGTCTGCTGTGAGTTTGGCCTTAAAGTCTTCTGGATTGAGAGGTTTGCCCCACTCTGCTGTAATTTCTTCTACCTGTAGACCAAAAGCTTGGCCAAGTTTCGCCCAACGCTCGCCAAATTTGCCGTTGTTGCCCACTAACACGCGATCGCCTGGACTGAGAAAATTAATAATTCCCGCTTCCATGGCCCCTGTCCCACTGACAGTTAACATCAGGACATCATTCTGGGTTTGATGAAGCCATTTAAGGTTTTCAGTCAGTTCCCCAATAATATTACTAAAATCACCACTACGGTGGCCAATAGGGTGTTTCGCCATGGCCAACAGTACACTTTCGGGTACGGGGGTTGGCCCTGGAATCATGAGCATATGTTTATCTTGCATGAATAATCTCTCCCGCTTCGCGCTTAAAATAATAATTCCCCTGGCCAAAACACAGAGGATGGTTTGTTCACAGGGAGTCCAAAATTTAGTTTACCCCGTCCTTAACTAACCCTAAAAAAATCTCTGAGTTTTTGGGGGATTTTTAAGCTTTAATTCAGGTTGTTTCCCTGAGGTTTTCTGAATTAGCTAAGGGTTCAATTAGGGGGGGACGAGGGGCATCAATACTGTTGAGTGACCAATGATGTTCTAGGGAAATATAACTTTGTTCACAGATGGCTTCGAGTTGTTTTTGTTGGGCCCTGGCTTTGCGGAGGGTGACTATCAGCCGTTCCACCTGCTCCTGTAGAACTGGTTGTTCATAGGTCATTGCTAAGGTTTTACGCTCTAGCAGTTGTAAAAGTAATTCGTAATGAATGAGGGAAGGAAGGGGTAGGGATTTCATCGAAGTTATCAGTGATTGGGTGAGCAATAAAGTGCATAAATCCATTGTGATCAAAGGGGTAGAGGATCACATTAGCTATCACTCCTACAGTAAACGACTGAAGGGGATTCAATCCTAAAAATTCTTGATGCTTTATGGCAAAATGAACCCTTAATCAGTCCAATTGTTCCTAATTTCTTGATTTAACGGTTCAAGAAAATAAAGCAAAAATTGCCTTTTCGGGATCGGGTTGTTTAACTAGAGATTCCCCAATCAGAACCGCATTGGCCCCCGCTTCTTTGACTGTTTGTAAATCTTGGGGGGTATGTAACCCAGATTCACTGACAATCTGAATGCCTAATTGTTTAATTTGCCTTTGACGGGCCCCTAACAGTTGGGTTGTTGTCTCTAAATTGACCTCAAAGGTTTCTAAGTTACGGTTATTGATCCCGATCAAGGATACTCCCTCAATGGCCAAAATCCGATCCAATTCTGTTAAGGAATGAACTTCTACAAGAGGAGTCATACCCAAGGATTGAATAATTTTGATGAGGTAACGCAAATCCGAGTCTTGGAGAATGGCCGCAATCAGTAAAATGGCATCGGCCCCGTTAAGGCGTGCGAGATAGATTTGGTAAGGGTAGAGAATGAATTCTTTACACAGTAGGGGAATATCGACAGCTTGACGTACTAAGGCCAGATTTTCAAAACTTCCTTGAAAAAATTTACTATCGGTAAGGACAGAAAGACAAGTCGCGCCCCCTCTTTTATAGGCTTGAGCAATGGCCACAGGATCAAAGTCAGCCCGGATTACCCCTTTACTCGGCGAGGCTTTTTTGACTTCGGCAATCAGGGCCGGTTGGGTTTTTCCCTGAGAAATCGCTCCTAAAAAGTCTTGGGGTGGGGGAACATCTAGGACTTGTTTGCGTAGTTCTAATAAAGAAAGCCTTTCTCTGAGGCGATCAACTTCTTTTTCCTTATGCCAGACGATTTCTTCGAGGATATGTCTGGCTTGTCCATCGGGATCAGGCACTTGATAACGAAGGGTTTCGACTTCTACGGAAGGGTTGGGGGGTCGTCTTCTGATTTGCATTCGGCTTGTTAAGAAGGATTAAGCAACTTTCTGAAGGGGTATCTTACCTAGGTTATTCTATCCATAATTGCTATTCTTGGGCTAGAGGTAATCTTGTTGTCTCTGTTCTCTGGAATCAGTCAACCTAAAAACAAAGATTTTCTATATAATTCCTTATTATCCCTAACTTTAGAGCAAAAATTAAACTGATAACCCTTATGAATACGATTAAAGAAAAAATTCAATCGATCTTGAATCAATTACCAGATGATTGTTCAATTGAAGATATCCAGTATCATTTGTATGTTCTCGAAAAAATCCGTCAAGGATTACAGGTCGCTGAACGCGAACCGATATTACAACAGGAGGAAGTCGAGGGGCTACTAAGTAAATGGCTTATCGAGTAATTTGGTCTTCTAAAGCGGTTGAAGATGTTGAAGCAATCGCAACTTATATCGCCCGTGACTCGCCTTCTTATGCGGCGGCAGTGGTGCGGCAAATTCTGGACACCACGAGTCAATTGGAGGAGTTTCCTTTGGCGGGTGAGATTATCTCGGAAGGTGACAATCTCACCATCCGCGATCAATTAGCCTACACCTACCGCGTGATTTATCAGGTGCATGAACAGAAGGTGACGGTACTGGCGATTATTCATACCAAGCGGTTATTAGGGTTGACTGAATAGTGATGACAGAACAAGAGGTTCAAATCTTAATTGAAAAGGTGGAGCAAGCTGACTCCTCCTTCGGTTTATTCCAAGCGGTTCAATCCTTAGCCGTCAGCGGCCATGAAAAGGCGATTCCTACCCTGATTCAAGCTTTAGGGTACAACAATCCAGGGGCGGCAGTGGCCGCCGTGGAAGGGTTGATTCAGATGGGGGATGTGACGGTTTCCTATCTGTTGGCCCAAATTGATGGCTACAATTATGGGGCAAGGGCTTGGGCGACTCGTGCCTTGGCTGGTATTGGTCATCCTTCTGCCCTCGCTCACCTCCAAGAAGCGGCTAAACGTGATTTTTCTATGAGTGTTCGTCGTTCGGCAGCTAAGGGATTAGGGAATATTTGCTGGCATAAGTTACCCGATGAAAGAGTTAATACGGCTCAAAATCAAGTGCTTGAGACTTTAATTGAGGTTTCCCATGATCCAGAATGGGTGGTGCGCTATGCTGCGGTGGTGGGTTTACAGAATTTGGGAATGTTGACTAAACAGACTCAACCTAAACTAATGGATACTTTAGTTCCTCGGTTGCAACAGATGCTAATTAATGAGCCAGAATTAGGGGTATGCGCTCGTATTCGTCTAGCTTTAGAAAATTTAAACCCTAAAATCCTAAAAACCCAGAATAGTTCTTCAGGGAACGATTCAGGCTAAAATAGCATCCTATAATTTTAGTGTTCCCTTGGCGTGGTTGCTATGCTCCAGTTTCAAATACAGTCCGACAGTGATATTCCCGCCTCTAAACAACTGTTTGACCAAATTCGCTTTGCCATTGCCTCCCGTCAATATCCCCCTGGGCATCGTTTACCCAGTACCCGACAATTAGCCACCATTACGGGACTCCATCGCAATACTATCAGTAAAGTTTATCAACAATTAGAAGAATCTGGCCTCGTTGAATCTATTGCTGGCTCTGGTATTTATGTCAAAGCACAACGCCACGAAGACCCATCCTTACCTGACTCTCCTTTATTTAGCAAATATCCTCATGCTAGTCAACTCATTCATAAAAGCCTTGATGAACTCCTTTGGCAAGGGTTAACCTTAACTCAGGTCAAAGAATTGTTTCTCACTGCTATAGACTGGCGTTTACGCTGTAGTGCAAAGGTTTTAGTCACCGTACCTAACCGAGATTTAGGGGCTGGTGAACTCATTTTACAAGAATTAGAGAAGGCATTGGCCATTCCTGTACAATTAGTCCCGATGGAAGAGTTGGCCCAGATACTATCTAAAACCCAGTCGGGAACAGTCGTTACTAGCCGTTATTTTATCGCAGAAGCAGAGTCTATCGCCTCTCCCTATGCAACTCGCGTTATTCCCTTGGATATTTATGATTATGTTAAAGAACTGGCTATGATCAAAGAATTACCCACAGATACCCGTTTAGGTATTGTTAGTTTAAGTGTGGGAATTATTAGTGTGGCCGAAATTTTGATCCACAGTTTGCGGGGAGATGATTTATTATTAATTGCAGCCCAAGCAAGCGATCGCCATCAACTTTTGGCTTTAGTTAGATCTGCCCAGACTATTATAACTGATCCGGCTAGTTATCCGATTGTTAAACAGGCTATTCTAGCAGTGAGAGATGATTTAATTCGTCCCCCTGATGTCATCTGTTCTGAAAATTATATAGGGGAAAAATCGATTAATTTATTAAAGCGGGAATTAGGATTAGGATAATTGGTTTAATTATGGCACAGGGCGATCAACTCTATGTTTATCGAGAATTAATGAACCTAGAAGGGGTTTATGAACATCATGGCATTGACTGTGGAGATGGGACAATTATTCACTATAGAAAACCGAGTGAAGTAGTTGAATGCACTTCTTTAGCAACCTTTACGAGAGGAAACCCCATTTATTTACGACAATATCCTGATAGTTTTTGTTTTATTGCTGATGTTGTCGTTAGTCGTGCTAAAAGTCGTTTGGGAGAAAAAAAATATAATTTATTGTTTAATAACTGTGAACATTTTGCAACCTGGTGTAAAACGGGAATGAGTTATAGTAAACAAATTGAGAGTTTTATTCCTGCTCTCAAAAAAATCAAAGTTAGTAATTTATATGATCCTTTAAAAAATGCCTTACAAGATACTGATTCTCAAACTGCTCAAGCTTTATTAAACAGTGCATTAGGAGATCTTAAAACGGTTTGGGATGATATTCAACCTAAATATAAACAAGCGATAAAAGAACAAGAAACCTGGCAAAAAGTTGCACAAGAAGCAGTAAGACGTAACCGCGATGATTTGGCCCGTGCTGCATTACAAAAAAAGTTAAACTATCAACAACAAGCTAATCAATTAAAAGAACAATTAGAGCAATTAGCTATTTTAACCGAAGATGTATTAAAGAAGCTTAATAGCTCACTTGTTTAGTATTTCTATTTTGGAATACTATATCTTCAGGATTGTATGATACCAAATCCGGTTTAGTTAGACTATTAACGTAGAGGTAGAGACGTTGCAAGCAACGTCTCTACAAGGGTTGAAGGATTTTAAATAATCAGTTTTTCAAAACAGGATTTGGTGTGATAAGTAAAAGGGAGTTATCCTTGTGAAAAGCTAACTTAATCATCGTTAAATACCCAGTACCATAATTCAGGAATTCTTGCAAATAATGCTAGAAAACCTTCCCAAATCTCTTCTGCCCCTCTTCTTGAAAAAACCGAAGTTATGATGGTGAACGTTAAGCGAATTAATATCTCGATGGGGAAAAGAAATAACAAAAAAGCTGTTACTGCAATAGCGATTAAAAACCTCACAAATGTAACAATTAAGTGAACCATATATAAAACTTTCGCACTATAAACTAAATTAGTATTCGAGGCGCATTATACTTCGTTAATGCACCCGACAAGATCAGGATTCGTTATTCAACATATACCTCATGTATTTTTTCAAATCTTTTTCTGAAAGCTGGTCACTTAAAAGATCAATCTTAATCTGTAATTTAACAAGTCTTTCTATGTAGCTATCAAAATCATTATTAGAAGGATCATCCAAGATAGCATAGGACAATGTGTCTTTCATCTTTTGAACTCCCGCTTTAATCTTTTCCAATTTCTCTTGTTTTTCTGCCACAAGATCAATATCAGAGCTATGATTAATTAATTGATATAACAAAGAACAAGTAGCCTTGATAATATTAGCGTCAGGGAGTTCACCAATAAAATTTTCTATTTGAATAACTTCTTCTTCCCACTGTCGTAGTTTTTTGTCATAAGGATTTCTCCTTTCTTGATTTGTGTGTTCAATAGACATATTTGTATCCTCAGACAATAAATAATTTACAGAAAGATTTGATTATCTTTTCGGAGGTTTTCCACCAGTCAATAATTTTTGTATATTCCCGAAAAATCCAATAGCAGGTTTTTTGATTTCTTGTGGTAATTTCTTAAAAACTGGAATTACAACATATTTTATTGATATAAGAGCAACTTTGTTAAAAACATTAATCACATCTGAAATAATGTCAAGAAGTGCAGCCCAGATATTTTTATTTATCAATTCAGTTTTGGTTTCTTCCAATTGATTACTGATTTTAAAAATACTCCGGTTAAGATCATCAACTTGTTTATTTAATCCTTCAAACATAGAACGCTCTGATTCATCGATGCTGGCACTACCATCATTAACAATCTTATTAACATTATTATTAGTTACTGATACTTCATGCCTTAACTTTTCCGCATCCACTTTCAAATAATTAATTTTATTGTTTAAATCGTTTCCTTTAAATCCAAGAGGACTTACGGTTTTCACTTCAACTGTTATACTGTTAACACTAACTTGAAGCATAACGACTTTGTCCTCAATATCACTATATTGTTTTTGAAAAACTATTGCTTGTTTTCCGTAGATGCTCATAAGTTAGAACTCCTAATCATGGTAGTTTTGAATATCAGTGGTACAATAAAAAAGAAAATGTTGAGTCTGTTTGGAAAATTTATCCCCCCGAATAACTTACACCCTCTTCATTCAAAATTTGGGCAACTTTGGGTGCGTCAATGCTATATGTTACTTCTATTGTATCTCCTGAAATTTTTACACCTGAACCAAGCGCATTAGCTATCCTTGATTTCGCTTGTGACTTTTTAGAATCAAGTTCCGTCCCACTTAAAACAAATGTAGCCATTTTGTACCTCTGTTCAACTTGTTCACAACTAATAATATTGGATATCACTTAATAAGATATGACAGGTGTTTTGGCTGTCTTACTTAATTACATTCCATCATGACAAAGATTTTAAGAAGTTGACAACCCCGAAAGAACCTGATTTAACCTGGAGTTTTTATTACAAAATTTTAAGTAAATAACGGAAAAGATCGGATAAAGTTCAGCTATAATGAATGAAATCTTGATGATGTATAGTTTCTATGAGTGTAAATGAAGTGTTACAATTTGTGGATAAGTTGGTTTTTGAACAAACAGGAAAGCATTTAGATCATGTTCAAAAGTCTGTAGTCCAGGGAACTTGGGAACGACAAACTTATGATAGTATTGCCGATAAGTGTCATGTCACTAAAAATCATGTGGGAGATGTGGGTTATAAATTATGGCAACTTTTATCTGAACAATTGGAGGAAGATATTAATAAGCGCAATTTTCGTTCTACTCTTGAAAGATTACAATTAACATCATCACCAATTATTATACAAAATAATAATCATAACTTTAATTTTGGTTCACAAGAATTCCCCAATATCAAATATCCAAAAAGCAAAACAGATACAAAATCTTACTTACTTAATCATGATTTAACCATTGCTCCTAGAATTATTCATTTTTATGATAGAGAAACTGAACTAAAAAACTTATCTAATTGGATATTAAATCAAAATATTCCTCTAATCTCAGTCTTAGGATTATCTGGAATTGGTAAAACAACTTTAGTTAAAAGATTTATTGATTTAAACTTAGAACAATTTGAAGTTATTATCTGGAAAAACCTAAAGTTTCCTAAATATATAGATTTACTTCTTGATGATTTATTGAATATTTGTAAACAAGAACCTAAAGATAGCATAGATGATAAATTTAGACAGTTATTAGATTTACTTATTGATAAAAAGTGTTTGATTGTTCTAGATGACGTTCAAGATATCTTTGTAAGTAGTCAGTTTTCTGGACAATATCAATTTGAATACTACAATTATCAAAACTTATTTAAGATGATCACAGAAGCTGAACATCAAAGTCATGTTATATTAATCAGTTCAGAACAATGTTCAGAAATGCACTGTTTAGATGAAGAATTATATCCCATTAAATGCTTGGAGTTATTTGGAATAGAAAATGTTGATATTCTTAACAATAAAACCTTAAAAGATGAGGATAGATGGTTAGAATTAATCAATTTATACGAAGGTAATATAGTTTATTTAAAAGATATTGCTATTTTAATCAAAGATATTTATAGTGGGAAAGTTTCTGACTTTTTGTCAGAGAATAGTTTAGTTATTACCAAAAATATGCAATATCATTTTCGACTGTTATTTGATCGATTATCTCCCGTAGAACAGCAATTTATTTTAGAGTTTAGTAAATTTGATAACCCTGTATCTAGAGAAGATTTAAGGCAAAATTTAGATTTATCTTTAACAGATTTCATGAACAGTTTACAATCTCTACAACAACGCTATTTAGTCAGACAAATTAATCAAGAGAATATTTTCTTTAATTTGTCTCCTGTTTTCAGAGAATATGTAAGACATTGTTGTTAGATTAAACCGTCCCTAATAATTGGCCATTGCCATAAAATTAAACCTGTTCCTAATAAACACAAAATTCCCATAACACCCGCTAAAGGTTGCTTATTAATGCCAATCATCCACTCAATACTTTTATCTTGATAAGATATCATTTGCGCCGTATCTAAGGATGCTAACCCCCACACCCAACCCGCATGGAGTCCCCAGGCTAATCCTAAACTACCGCCATCAACAATTCTAGCTAACACTAAAACCATTCCCATGATCCACAGTCCAGGTAACTGAGGTACAGTTTCTTTGCGTTCCCATAACAAATGGACTAGGGCAAAAATACTACTGGCAATGATAGCAGCAACCCATTTTTCATAATCTTGTTCTAAGATAGTTTGAAAAATTCCCCGAAAGACAAATTCTTCTGTGATCCCTACCCATAATCCTAAACCCAAAATCGGCAACGCAACCTTACCTAGATTCATTCGGTTCTCAGGATGCCATTTTAGCCACCCCAAACGACTTTCTAAGCCAAAAATGATTCCTAACCCCCCAACCCCCATCACAATGCCTAAACCGAGAGAAACCCAAAGATGAGGTTGCCAGGATAACCCATAATCAGATAGGGTTGTTCTTTCAAGTATCACGGTAAACCATGCCAACAGGGGAACAATTAGGTACAAAGGAACTAACAAAGGGAGTTTTTGGGCTACGCTTAGGGGTTGGAAGGGTTGCCAATGCAGCTTTTTTCCCAATGGCAAAGCAATGGGCAACCAAAAAATTACCCAAGCTAATAGGAAAAGAGCTATTTTACTCCCAGAAGGAAGTCTCTCCAAATTATTAAGCCAATGATCAAAGTCGGGAAGTAACATTTCTTCCCAATTGACCCCATTAGGAGTAAGAGCTAAGACATTTTTGACAGGGATTAAGAAGAGCATAGGGGCAGAGTAGCTAAGAATTCTCATCTGACGATAACATATCTTTTTAGCTAGAGTCCGCCCCAAAATGTTTGGGTATCACTGTCATTAGAATTGAAACTTTTAACCTGTGCCAATCGTAAAGATAAGCTTAGAGACTAACCCTTCTTTTGCGATGTAGTTTTATGGCATCAGGTTGATATTCAGCCTTAGATGAATGAGAATTAGGCCGCATCCTCATCTATGACTTCACCCTCAATATCGAGTTGTTTGAGGTGAATGTGCTTGTAGCCTAATTTAATTTCAAATTCATCCCCTGGTTTCAATCCCATCTGCTCAGTATAGGTGGAACCGATGACAATTTGACCATTCTTATGAACGCTGACACGGAAGGTAGGTTCACGGCCTCGGCCATCTTTAGCCATGCCAGGCTCAAGAGGAACGCCTTTAGCACCGAGAACAGCATCATAAAAGTCGGTTAAATTAACGCGAGTTTGGCCGTCTTTTGTCACTGAGTAATAACCACATTTCTTGGCTGTTTCCCGCCGAGGCAAGTGGGACAACTCTTTTACTTTTTGAAGTAGAGCCTTTCCTGTTAAGGGAGTAGGATTTGGGTCTGTCATGATCTTGTCAATGTTCCTTGATTTTATCTCGATGGTTGCTTTATTTTCTTGATCTTTATTGATCATATCAAAAATATAGCGTTAAATTCCTAAGTTGAGCAAAAAAATTTCAAGAATTATGAACTGGATTCGAGTAGACTTCAAGGGGGGGAAATTGACGGCATCTGACCCCTCTCCAGACAAATTGCCCCGAAATATCCCCCAGGATTTTAGTTACTCACTCTCAAAAGAAGCTCAAGAAAGTCGGAGATAAAGATGCTCAAAACTTGACTAGGCTTGATTTTTAGTCACTATAAGTGTGGCCAGACTGGTCAGATTGAGTGCCCAATCAATCCGTGCCAAGGCATTTCCTAAACATCGGCCAAATGGTTTTCAGACCAGGCTAAAAGCTGATTTTTGGGGATGCTACTTGTCTAAAAATATAGCACTACGCATTAATCTGTTTGACAAGAATAGGGAAGGGTGGGAAGAGGGGGAAGAGGGGGAAGGGTGGGAAGGGTGGGAAGAGGGGGAAGACAATAAACTTCTTTCCTCGAATCTGTAAAATGTATTAAGTTAAGACTTATTCTGTTCAGTCCCACTCCCTGAGACAATAAAATAAAAGAGCAAGTCTCCTAATAAAATTATCTTCATTGCTTCCATGCAAGTCCTGTTTAAAATTCTTCGACAACAGCCTAATAATGCGCCTCAGTTCCAGAATTATTTCTTAGAGGTTCAGCCTGGCAATACGATTTTAGAATGTCTTAATCGAATTAAATGGGAGCAAGACGGTGGTTTAGCGTTTCGTAAAAATTGTCGCAATACCATTTGTGGTAGTTGTAGCATGAGAATTAATGGTCGTTCTGCCTTAGCGTGTAAGCAGAATGTTGGCCAAGAATTAGAAATGTTATCCCATTCTCCTCAGCAAGACTTACCAACGATTACCATCGCTCCTTTGGGCAATATGCCCGTAATTAAAGATTTAGTGGTGGATATGTCAGGTTTTTGGGATAATCTAGAAAAGGTAGATCCTTATGTTAGTACCCAAGGACGCAAAATTCCTGAAAAAGAATTTTTGCAGACCCCCGAAGAGCGATCGCGTCTTGATCAGACAGGGAACTGTATCATGTGTGGGGCTTGTTATTCGGAATGTAATGCCCTAACGGTTAACCCTGATTTTGTGGGGCCCCACGCCTTAGCCAAAGCACAACGGATGGTGGCCGACTCCCGTGATACAGAAATTGAAACCCGCTTAGAAAATTATACTCAAGGAACCCAAGGGGTTTGGGGTTGTACCCGTTGTTATTTTTGTAATGCAGTCTGTCCCATGGAAGTTGCTCCCATGGATCAAATTAGTCGTCTCAAACAACAAATTTTAGACCGTAAGGATGCTCAGGCAAGTCGTGCCATCCGTCACCGCAAAGTTTTGATCGACTTAGTGAAACAAGGGGGATGGATTGATGAACGTAAATTTGGGGTGTTTGTGGTTGGCAATTATTTTCGAGACTTACAAGGGTTATTAAGTATTGCACCTTTAGGCTTGCGAATGATCGCCAGTGGCAAATTTCCTTCATCCTTTGAAGCTTCGGAAGGAACCTCAGAAGTGCGATCGCTGATTGAAGCGATTGAACAGCAACAGTAAACTTATTCCTTAATGTCGGACAAGGGAAGGTGGGCAAAAGCCCACCCTATCTTTTTAAGCTTCCGTTAAACTAATGGCCGCCCCTAAACCGGCCGCCATTTCTTCGGGAGTAATTTTGCCATCGTGGTTAATATCGATCGCATCAAAGACTAAATCGGTTCCGGCCCATTCTTCACGGGTAATAAACCCATCTCCATCTAAATCATAGACTCGGAAAATGTCTGCAGCTGCATTATTGACAGTAACATCTCCTTCAAGACGGGCCAATCTTTCTTTGAGCATTTCTTCAAGGCTTTCTAAGGCTTTACTAAAGCCAGTAATTCCTTCATCTAGCTTGTCATAGGCCATTCGATCTGTCTTGTGCATCTCATCAAATGTGGCCTTATCCAAGGAAATTTTCTCAAGATCCATGGTTGCTGCCTTATCTGGATCTAGCTTGCGAGGTAATACTTCTTCCGTTGATTGTAATTGTTCTAACAACTTCGGAGAGATCGTTAATAAATCACACCCTGCTAGTTCACAAATTTCGCCAATATTACGGAAACTTGCCCCCATCACTTCGGTTTTGTAACCAAATTTTTTGTAATAATTGTAGATGCTTGTCACTGAAACCACTCCGGGATCTTCTGCCGGGGCATAGTCTTTTCCGGTTTCCTTTTTATACCAGTCAAGAATGCGGCCCACAAAGGGAGAAATAAGAGTAACTTTAGCCTCAGCACAGGCGATCGCTTGGTGCATCCCAAATAAGAGAGTTAAATTACAGTGAATTCCTTCTTTTTCAAGGATTTCAGCCGCTTTAATCCCTTCCCAAGTCGAAGCAATTTTGATCAAAATGCGATCGCGGGATACCCCAGCTTTTTCATATTCAGAAATCAAATAATGGGCTTTTTCGAGGGTTCCTTCCATATCATAGGATAATCTCGCATCGACTTCTGTCGAGACACGCCCAGGAATAATTTTGAGGATTTTTAAGCCAAAAGACACCGCCAAGCGATCAAAGGCTAAAGTCACCACATCAGAGGCCGAGGCCTCTTTGCCCAATTCTGCTCTAGCCGTTGTCAGGGTATCATCCACAATGGACTGATATTGCGGCATTTGGGCCGCTGCAGTGATTAAAGAAGGGTTGGTGGTGGCATCACGGGGTGTAAACGTTTCAATAGCTTGAATATCCCCAGTATCAGCAACCACAATGGTAAATTTCCGCAGTTGCTCTAATAATGTTGCCATAATTACTCCTTACAGATGAGTGTCAAAGTCAAAAATTTCAGATAGTGATGTAGCTAACTAAAGATTAATAATCCTATCGCTCTTAACGATATCAGTTGCCTCTGTCTCAGGGGGAGAATTTCAGGAATTCCTAATCATTGAAACAAGATTTTCCCCTAGTTATTGTCGCCAAAATTGTCAAAATTTGAACATATACTTAGGGACGAGAGATGATCCCCAATTTATCTGAATCCGTAAGCTGTAACCCTTAAGATTCTTGACGTAAAATCCGACCGGTTTGATCGGTGCGATACACCCAAGTTTGTTGGCCATCCGTCACCACAATCCGCCATCCTTCTACTAAGGCCTGAGTGCAGAATTCATCGGGTTTAGCCAATCCTAAACAGCCATCAGACCAAGTTTTTGCTTCAGTTTCTTGAATTTGTAAAACATCAGTTTTGAGGCCGGTTTGTTGAGCAATTTGTTCAGTCACAGATGTAATGACTGTATTGGGGGGTTGAGTCTGATCATTCATGGGTTTTGGATTGGTAGTGGGTTCAGGAGAAGATTGAGAAAGCTCAGGGGGAATAGTAGAATCCGATTGACAACCCCAGAAACTCAAACAGAATAACAAACAACAACAGAGAAAAAATCTTTTCATCAAACCTCCCCTAAAAGATAGACTTAAAAGAATTTTCCTAAAGAATGTATGGATCTGACCCTACTTTTGGGAATTCTTAAGATATCAAAACAATCTTTGTTTATCATCCCTATCCCTATGTCTTCTCAATGGTTTTTCGGTCAACCCCTTTTAGCACAAACCACAGAAAGTCCTCAATCCTTTTCTGTCTCTCCTTCTGCTGAGTCGAATTATCTCAGTGGACAACCTTGGGTGATTAGCACAATGACACTGTTAATCATACTCATCGCCTTGGTGAGTTATGGTAAATGGCAACTGCATCAAACAGCTAAAGCCCTCACCTTTGAGCAATTTAAGAGTAAAGATCTCAAGAAAAAGCTCAAATTAGCCCTAGTTACCATTAGAAAAATGGAGGAAAACCCCGACTTAGTCCATGCTAGGGAATTTAATCTCGATTATTTGCGAATGCGAATGGATGAGGAAGTTTTTCATTATGTAGTGGTTAATCAAATTAAAATGAAAGTCACTCAGTTAATCGGCACCGCCCTACGGCCAAATACAGACAGAGTACAGGCGGGAGTTGTGGCCGGTGGCAGACAAATTGATGAAAGTTTTGATGTCACCTACGAAGTGGAAACCCAAGAGGGCAAATGGAATAAAGGGATTTTGTTTCGTATTCAAATTAAATTAACTAAGTTACCCACTCAGGCGAGTGCGGCTACGGTTAGTCAAATTATCGAATGTATTGAGACTTTTTTGTCTCCGAGTACCAACAATCAGCATTGGCAACCGGCCATTCAAGGCCATGTGGTTGATATGAATTGGGATCAAAAAGCGAAACCCACACCCCTCTTAGTTTTAGAACAATCGGAAGAAGGGGTTAATCTGAGTGGGAAAATCCATACATTACAGAAAACCCCTTCTCTTGCTCGTAATCCCTCTGAGGTGGGTTAAACTATGAGTGACAACGACATCTGCGAAGACGAAGATTATGTCACAATTTTTACTAACTTGGATCATTACTGCCCTGTCATTATTGATTACTGCTTATCTAGTTCCAGGCATTATCATTAAAGGGCTGATGGTAGCCGCGATCGCTGCTTTGGTCATGGGATTAATTAATGCTGTTGTTCGCCCTATTCTTATTTTATTTACCCTTCCTTTAACCTTTCTTTCTCTGGGTTTATTTTTATTTGTTATCAATGCAATTTCTTTTTCTCTCGTCTCTTATTTTACTCCTGGATTTGAGATTAATTCCTTTTGGGATGCTTTATTTGGCTCAATAATTCTTTCTTTTGTTTCTAGTGTGTTGAGTCAAGCTTTAGAACCTAGAGAAGTTTAAAGAAGACACGAGGGTGCAAGCAAGAGGAAGCAAGCATTGCGCCCCTACAAGCGGACAAATTGGGACCGGGGGCGTATGGCATACGCCCTCTCTTTGATAACTTAACTTTTTACTTTAAATACAGAAATTTCAGCTTGTAAACCTTGGGCAGCATCATCTAATTGTTCGAGAACAATATGAGTATCATGTAAAGAATAAGCGGTTTGTTCAGAACCCTCACTAAGTTGTTCCATTGCTTCCCGAATATGTTGTGCGCTGCGAGATTGTTCTTCCATACTTTTACTGACTAATTCAAAGCGAGGGGTAATACTTTGTACCTGTTCAATTACCTGGGCAATTTGATGACTAATACTCCCCACATCTTCCACACTATTACTCACTTCCTTATTGAATTTATCCATTTCCATAACACCAGTAGAAACCGCAGATTGCATCTCCTTAACCATCTGTTCAATTTCCAAAGTTGCCACCGCAGTTTGATCCGCTAAACGTCGAATTTCCCTCGCTACAACAGCAAAACCAGCCCCATATTCTCCCGCTTTTTCTGCTTCAATAGCAGCATTAAGAGAGAGTAAATTAGTTTGGTCAGCCACCTTCGTAATCGTTAAAACCACACTATTAATATTGTGTGCCTTTTCACTCATAACACCCAATTTAGACGCAATAGATGTGGTTGCGTTGGCTAATTGCCGCATCGTCGTTTCCATCCTACCTAAATCATGCTGTCCTTGGCTTGCTGCTTGGGCTGTACCTTGGGACATTTCCGTAATTTGCTCCATGGTTTTGACTAATTCTTCTGACGTATTAGCAATTTCTTGGGCCGTAGTAGTCACTTCATTAGTAGAGGCAATTTGTTCCGTTAACGTTGCTTCTAATTGTTTTCGAGAAGCCGCCATTTGCGTCGTTGAACTGGTAATAGAAATCCCGGAATGTTGTACCTTAGAAATGAGAGAATTGAGGTTTTCAATCATCGTTTTTAAAGCTTCTAATAATTGCCCAATTTCATCTTGAGATGTTACTTCGACTTCCGCCGTTAAATTACCAAGAGAAACCGCTTCAGCCACCTGAACTGCTGTTCCTAATGAACGGGTAATATTACGAGTTATCCAATAACCTAAACTTAAAATAGCAATAATACTAACCAAGAAAGTGAAAGAAACAATTGTCACCGTATTTTGTTGGTGTCGTTTGGCAATATTAGCTGCTTCTTGAGACAGGCCAACAACCTGTTGTAAAAGTTCAGTATTTTCTTGTTTGAGTTCTTCTTGTAAGGGTTGAATTTTAATGGCAGCAATTTTAGCAGATGGCACTTGATTACTCATAATTAAACTAAACATTTGCTCAGCTTGGTTATTATAATAAATATAACTTTGTTGATATTCATTTAAGTTTTTAGCAATGGATTCAAAGTTTTGTCTATCTGACTGATTATCCGTTTCTTTAATTTGCTTTTGAATCAAACTTTGAGAGGCTTCAATAGCACTACCTACGCGACTTTGTTTATCCAGAAAATTAGTCCTTGATTGGTTAAAATTCGTTTGATCGCTGGGATTTTTGGTGGTATTAATTCCTGCTCTTAAGGCCTGTTCAAAATCCACCACTTGAGCCAGTTGATTTTCCTGCATTTGAATCAAATTTTGGATCAAAGAAAGATCCTGTTCGGCCATTTGCCTGACTTCTGCATAGAGCTTGGACATTCCCACCCAAGTGACAACGGCTCCCACGCCCATGACAAATGCTGAAAAAATCAGTAATCCGAGCAATTTTGATTCAATAGACATTGATTTGTAGATCTTCATAATTTCAGCCTTAAAGATTATCTAGTCGTTGCATACGATTTTTGAGAACGGCCGCCCCTTGAACATCCCCTTGACTTTCTCTGAGTAAGACCAAATGCGCTAAAGCCTCACGATAATTAGGTTTGAGATAAAGGGCTTTTTGGAGATATCGTTGCGCTTGTTCATTATTCCCTTGCGCTTGATAAATTTCCCCTAATAATAAGTAGGCAGAGGCATCAATAGGAGAGCGTTTCAGATAGTCATGACAAGACTGGGCCGCTTCTTTTAATTTTCCCTGATTAGCGAGTTGTCGTGCCATTTCCAATAAAGAAAGTTTAGGTTCTGAGACTGGGGGTTGGGGTAAGGAGACGCGCTGAGATGTTTGGGTTTTTTTGATTGGTGTTAATCTTTGAAGAGGCGGATCAGTAATAGAAGGTTTCGGAGAAGATGGGGCGAGGATTTTTTGGTAAGCAAAGGCTGAAGGATGGGCCATAAAGCGGAAATTCGGTGATTTGATCAAGGTGGTTTCCACTGCTCCCACAAATAACAGACCTTGATTGCATAGTAAGCGATCAAGGGTCTTGATCACGCGATCGCGGGCCGGTTCATCTAAATAAATTAATAAATGACGACAAAAAATGACATGATAGGGAGGATCATTCGGCAACCAAGGGGCCAAGAGATTTTTGCTGCTAAACTTCACTTGACGGCGAATGGACTCAGAGATTTGATAGCTTTCTTCTTTGCTTTCAAAAAATTGTTGATGCTCTACCCAATCATGATTACGAAAGGAATTTTTGCTGTAAATCCCTTGTTTAGCGTAACTTAGGGCGATTTGACTGATATCCATCCCTTCAATCTGCAATTGTTGAGGTGCTAAGGGGGAATTCAGTAAAGTCATGGCAATGGAATAAGGTTCTTCTCCTGTGGAACAAGGAATACTTAACACCCTTAAGGTTTCTTGAGGATGATGAGGCAGCCATTGGTTGGTAATGTAGTGACGGAGCAAGACAAAGGCTTCTCGATGGCGGAAAAACCAACTTTCTCTAACAACCAGTTGTTCAATTAATTCCTGAAATTCTTTGGCGGAAGCTTGTAAGCGTTCAAGATAACGAGGAAGATCACTAAAACCACAGGCTTTTTGACGGGTGGCAATAGCTTTGGCCAATTGACGTGACCCAATTTTGCTCACCTCCCAGCCCATTCTTTGGCTAAGTAACGCTTCGATCATCTGATGGTGCTGATTCATGTTATTGTGACCGGTTTTCAGGTAAAAGCCATGTCCGTTGGGAGTCTGACAGTAATTTTTCTACCCGTAGTCGTTGAATCATCCCGTCTTTTTCGGGAATCATTTCACCTAAATAAGTCGTGGACTCAGAAGTGACTTCTGTGGGAATCCACTCATTTTTGGGTTTATACATGGTATCCGTCACTCGCTCTGCCAGCAGTCCGACGTAGCGCGTTGTAGCATCAGGCATGGGATAATTTACCATGATAATCCGAGTGCTGAGGCAATGACGACAGGGATAACCCCCAATTAGATGACATAAATCAATGGCCGGCACAATTTTACCACGATAGTTAAAGACTCCTGCCACATATTTCGGGGCTTGGTATAGTTTTCTCAGCAAAACTTGGGGGATAATTTCTACCACCTGTTTACTGTCAATGGCGTATTTTTCATCCCCAAGGTGAAAGAGCAGTAAAAGCATAGGGTTTTAGGAACAGGTTGATGTTTCCTTTTTATTTTTATTATATCAATAAAAAAGGTGGGTAATACCCACCGCAAAAACTAGACTATTTTGATGTTATTCCATCATATTCATAAAGAAATCAATCGTCTCTTGTAATGCCACAATAAAGGCATCAATTTCTTCACGAGTATTATAGAAATATAAACTTACTCGGCAACTTCCAGAGGCATTAAATAAGCGGTGTAAGGGTTGAGTACAATGGTGACCGGAACGAATAGCAATGCCTTCATGATCTAAGATGGTTGATAAGTCACTACCGTGTATTCCTTCAATGTTAAATGCAGCTAAGGCGGCTCTCCCTTTGCCTTCTTCTGTTGGTTTTGGCCCATAGATTCTAATCTTAGGAATTTGTTCCAGTTTTTTAAACAAATAAGCGGTCAATTCTTCCTCATAAGCATGAATATTATCCATGCCAATTTCTGTTAAATAATCAACGGCTGCCCCTAAAGCGATCGCTTCTCCAATGGCGGGGGTTCCTGCTTCAAATTTGTGGGGTAATTCTCCACAGGTAAACCCATCAAAAAAGACCTCATTAATCATTTCTCCCCCGCCTAAAAATGGGGGCATTTCTTCTAAAATTGCTTGCTTTCCATATAAGAAACCGATCCCTGACGGGCCACACATTTTATGTCCACTTGCGACTAACCAATCACAGTCCATTTCTTGTACATCAATAGCAGTATGGGGAACACTTTGACAAGCATCAATTAAGATTTTTGCCCCAAATTTATGAGATAGGTTTATGACTTCTTCTACGGGATTAATACAACCCAATGTGTTAGAAACATGGACAATTGTAACTAATTTTGTTCGCTCAGATAACAAAGATTTGAAGCATTCTAAATCAAAGTCTTCATTGTCGGTTAATTGAACATATTTAATGACGGCCCCTGTCTTTTGAGCCACAATTTGCCAGGGAACAATATTACTGTGATGTTCCATAACAGAGGTGATAATTTCATCCCCTGGTTTTAAGTTATTTAACCCCCAACTATAGGCGACTAAATTGATAGCTTCAGTTGCATTTCTGGTAAAGATAATTTCTTGTCGAGAAGCCGCATTAATAAACTTGGCTATCTTATCTCTTGCCCCTTCATAAGATTCTGTTGCTCTGACACTTAAAGTATGGGCCCCACGATGAACATTTGCATTGTCTTTTTCGTAATAATTCCGCAACGCATCGAGTACCGCTACAGGTTTTTGAGAAGTAGCAGCATTGTCTAAATAAATCAAGGGTTTGTCGTGAATTTCTTGGTGTAAAATTGGGAAATCTGCACGAACTTGGGCGGCGATGGTTTTTTCTTTAATAGCAGTCATAATGAAGTTTGAAGTCAGAAGTTTGAAGTCAGAAGTTTTCGTTTTGTTCGATACTTAATTAAGCATCTACAGTACGACAAGCAACACATTGAGTCAGTCTTTGTCGCAAAGAATTTAGAGGAATTCTTTCTAATATTTCTGCGGCAAAGGCATCAATTAAAAGGTGACGGGCATCAGTCTCATTTAAACCCCGACTCTGTAGGTAAAAGAGTTCATCTGCTTCTAATTGACTAATGGTTGCCCCATGGGAACATTTAACATTATCCGCCGTAATTTGTAGTTCTGGCTTGGTATTAATACGGGCTTTTGATGATAGTAATAAGTTCCGGTTTAATTGGGTGGCATTGGTGACTTGGGCAGGTTTAGGAACGAAAATTTTACCATTAAAAACACCGTGACCATTACCATCTATAATACATTTATGTAATTGATGAGTAGTACCATAAGGATGATTGAGCAAAACTGCAGTATGAGTATCTGAAACTTGCTGATTATCAATCATGGTTAACCCGTTAAGATGGGTTTCTGTCTGGTTGCCGTTTTGCCAAATTTGTAGAGTATGACGAGATAATTTCGCGCCTAAATTTACCTCATTACAAGTATAACGACTATCTTGATTTTGAGTAATAGCACTCTTACCAATATGGAAGCTATCGGCTAATTCTCTCTGAATGCGACTATGATTAATTTGGGCGTTATCTTCTAACCAAATTTCTGTCACAGAATTAGTAAAATAGGGCTGATTTTGTTGCACATCAGAACATTGTTCAAGTCTGCCATAATATTCAACAAAGGACACACTAGACCCTGTTTCTGCTACTACTAAGGTACGGGGTTGAATGAGGGTAGGAGTATCATTAGCAACGGCAAGAAATAACAATTGAATGGGGTTTTCAACTATAACATTAGGGTTGACCCAAATAACCGCCGCATCGTTAATTCCTGCCGTATTTAATGCCGTAAAAGCGTCTCTTTCTCCTTCTTGTTTTCCTAAATACTTGACAATTTTATTTTTTTGTAATTCTGAAAGATTACTTAAATTTCCGACATAGATATCTGTCGATAAAGCAGAAACATTTGATAACTCAGAAACATATTGCCCATTGACAAAAACAATGCAGCTTTTTTGGGTTTCAGGTAAAATAAAGATATCAGCAATTTCTTGAGAAACTGTTGCGGATTTTGCTGCTGTAAATTCTAGCTGATATAATTCAGAGAGATCAGTAAATCGCCATTCTTCATCCCGTTTAGTAGGAAGACTTAATTCTTTAACTTGAGAAACAGCATTTTTCTGTAGGTTTTGCAGATATTCAGCATCAATAACAGAAGACTTTGCTTGACACTGTTTTAATAAGTTGTTTAGGTAAGTTTCTGAACTGGTTTTGTCGAGGGTTGGGTTATTCATGCGGTTAATTGAAGTAATACGCAAGTACGTTCTCTCGGTCAGCAGGTTTAATCTATCTCAAACGTTGATGCCATCTGGGGACTGAACCTGAGTCTATAACCATCTTACAATACTTTAGCAACATTTTTGTTGTTAAAGTTGCTATTTGGAGATAAACCTCACTTTTCACGGTATCTTTATTACTTTCATGAGTGAGGGAAGTGTGGGAATATAAAGAGAAGTACAGTTGTCATTAAAAATGATGCTCGAAAAAGTAGGGTGGGCAATGCCCACCTTATCTTTTATCATAAATCTAACTGTAGAGGGCATAGTAAGCTAATACGCATTTTAAATGCGTATTAGCAAGGCAAAAAGCTTTCATACTGTGCTAAGATATTTATAATTTATAATATTATTAACAATAGGATAATGATAGGCAGCAAGTGGGAAAACTTTCTTAAAAATCTTGGGGAATGGCAAGGATCATTTACCAAATTTTCAGGCAATGGTGATCTACTGGGTTCTACTCCTTCAATTATTAGTTTAGAAGGGCAAGATAATAACCAATTAGTAAAGTTTAGAGTCCGTCGTTTTGGTCCTGGTGGTTATGATGAAACCCCGACTCAAGACTATTCCGAAGAATATCGTAACCTCGGTAAACAGGCAATTTTTTTTGATACAGGAGCTTTTTCTAAAGGTTCCTTACAATTAGCCCCTTTTGCTGAATTTGGGGCAGAATTTGGCTTTGTTCATGAAGATCGTCGCTTGCGTTGCGTTCAACTTTATGACCGTCAAGGAGACTTATCTAATATTACCTTAATTCGGGAATTTCGTAGCGGTACGAATGCCCAAGAACGTCCTCCTTTAACCTTAGAAAAATTATTAGGAAAATGGCAAGGAACCGCCTGTACTGTTTACCGAGACTTAAGACCTGATGAGAGTTATTCGACTTGTTTGGAAATCAAAAAAAATGATGATACTTATGTAGAAACTGTCTTGTCTTTTGGCAATCAAACAATTACATCACAAGCAAAAATAGAAGGAAATAAATTGATAATTAATGAAGGTATTAATCCTAGAGAAATTTTATTTTTGCCTGACGGGACATCCAGTAATGCTCCCTTAAAATATCAACTAAGAGAACCTTTTTTAGTCGAAGTAGGTTGGTTATTAAACGAAACAGAACGTCAGCGATTAATTCGTAGTTATGATGCTACTGGGGCTTGGGTAAGTTCAACTCATATAATTGAACAGAAAGTTGGATAATTAAAGGGGAATCTGTAGGGATAATTCATGAATTACCCCTAAGAACCAGAAAAGGTTAACTTTTATTCCCTTCAGGAATCGTAACATCAACTATTTTAACCGTTTTTCCCAATTGAGAAAGAGGAGGATTAATCGTTTCCTCATTCCCGACAACTAGGGTAATAATTTGCTCCGGTTGAAGATATTTTTGGGCAACCCGTTGAATATCTTCAATAGTGGTTGCTTTGACTCCCTGTTGATAACTAAAAATAAAATCCTTGGGATAACCATAATATTCATAGGTCATCAAACGGGATAAAGTTTGACTGGGGTTCTCGAATTTAAAGACAAAAGAATTCAAAATTGATTCTTTGGCATAGCTTAATTCTTCTGGGGTAATGGGACTATTTCTTAACCGTTCAATTTCCTTCATTAAAGAGTTAATAAACTGAACAGTCGTTTCAGAACGGGTTTGTCCTCCCGCGACAAATAATCCTGGATAGTCATAGGCCGCATTCCAGGAACCATACACGGTATAAGCTAACCCTTGACGCGATCGCAGATCATTAAATAAACGACCGCCAAAACCATTTAAGACCCCATTAACCAGACTTAAGGCAGGGTAGTCAGGATTATCAAGCTGTCCCCCTAAATGACCCAACAAAACGCTACTTTGGTTTAATTGGGGTTGATTGACGAGAAAGACCCCTGAATCATATTTTTGTGTGGCGGAGGGAATCTTTACCCCAGGGGTAGGGGTAGCAGGTTTCCAGTCTCCCAAGGTTTCTTGAATCAGGGTTTTCATGGTTTTGGGGTCAAAGTCTCCCACAATGCCCAAAATCATGTTATCAGGACGTACATAGGCTTGATGAAAGCCGATCACATCTTCACGGGTAATATTATCAAGGGTGGCGTATTCTTCAATGCGGCCATAGGGACTATTTTTCCCATAGATGAGTTGCCGTAACTCTCGACCGGCGATATCGTCTGGATCATCGTTACGACGGGCAATTTCTCCCCGTTTTTGGTTTTTTGCTAACTGTAATTGAGTTGGGTCAAATGCAGGTTCTCGAAGGACTTGACTAAACAGTTTAAAAACCAGATCAATGTCTTCGCTGAGGGTATTAAATCCTGCATTACCGGAGGTTGTGCCGATACCAGTCTCAACTTCGGCCGCCCTTTGTTCTAGGAGTTCGTTTAATTCAGCCGGGGAATGTTGTTTTGTTCCTCCGCTTCTCATCACCGTTCCCGTAATTTCTGCTAACCCGACGCGATCATTTGCTTCCAGGCGTGATCCAGTGCGGATGATCGCGGTTCCTTTAATTAAGGGTAGTTCATGATCTTGCATTAAATAGACTACCATTCCGTTATCTAGTTCATAGCGTTCATATTCGGGGATGGAAATTTCCTTTAAAGGAGGAAAGGTTAAGTCGCTGTAATGACGAGGGGTTTGGGCAATGGCTGGTGAACGAAATAGTAAAATTAACAAGGTTGTCATCAAAATGATGCCTAACCAGCGAAAACGTTTAGTCAGTGAGTTTTGGATCATGGATAGGTTAAGTAACTTTGTCTTTTGTGGTTTAGTCGTCAATTTTCGATACATCTTCATAGTTTAAACAGAAGCGGCTTAACTATTACTTATCAGTGGGGGGTTTTGTTTGGGATAAAATACGACCAATGGTTTTATTTTCAGGAGTAAATGTTTCTTTGGCGACTCGTTGAATATCCGCAGCATTGACTGCTTCAATGGCTTGTAATTGGTCAAACAAATTGCGCCAACTGCCAGTTTTAACCTCATATTCAGTTAAGGCACGAGCCATGCCTAAATTAGAATCAAGTGACCGCAATAAACCGGCCCGTAATTGATTTTTGACCCTTTCTAATTCTTGGTCAGAAACGGGTTGGGTTTTCAATTTTTCAATTTCTACAGCTAAGGCATCGGCGACTTGATCAACGGTTGCTTTGGGAGATGTTTGAGCATAAAATAAGATTAAATTCGGGTATTTATCCCCAGGAAATCCATTAAATCCTTGAGCAACTAAAGCAACTTGTTTATCTTGCACTAAAGATTGATATAAACGGGAAGTCCGACCGGAACTTAACAAAGTAGCAATGACTTCATAAATGGCATTATCGGGATGATTTAAAGCGGGACGATGATAGCCTTCTAAATACCAAGGTTGAGAAGGTAGAGTTAAGGTTACTTCACGAGTTTTTGTTTGTTTCGGTTCTACTTTCGTTAATTTGGGAGGGGCAGGTTTAGCAGGAAAACGACCAAAATAAACCTCTGCTAACTGTTTTACTTGTTCCGGTTTTACGTCTCCGACAATAGCAATTGTGATGTTACCAGGGCCGTAATAAGTATTAAAAAATTGCTGTACATCTTCACGGTTGAGATTACTAATATCTTTGTTATAACCAATGGTTGGACGTTTATAAGGATGTTCGGTAAAAGCTGTTCCTAAAAATGCTTCTACCATCTGTCCAATGGGGCTATTTTCTGTCCGCATTCGACGTTCTTCTAAGATGACATTTTGTTCTTTATAAAATTCTCGAAAAACCGGATCTAAGAAACGTTCTGATTCTAAGGACAGCCATAACTCTAATTTGTTAGACGGAAAGCTATAAAAATAAACCGTTGACTCGGCTGAAGTTGCCGCATTAATACCAACGCCTCCTGCGGTTTCCACAATGCGACCAAAGGCATTTTGTACAATATATTCTGAAGCTTCATTTTGGACTTTTTCAAAAGTTTCGGCTAATTTTTGGGCTGATTCTTCTTTGCCCTCTGCCTTAGCTACTTTCCTTTGGGTAAATAATTGATCTAAACGGTCTAATAAAGGCCTTTCTTGAGTATAGTTTGTCGTACCAATTTTTGTGGTTCCTTTAAAGGCTAAATGTTCTAAAAAATGGGCGACCCCTGTTTTGCCATCTGGTTCATCTGTTCCCCCTACATCGGCATAGGTGACAAAGGAAACCACGGGAGCATCATGATTTTCCATGACAATGAACTTCATACCATTGTCTAACTTAAATTCTGTAACCCGTTCAATGGCTCGGTTTAAATAGGGGGTAATAGATGAGGAAGGGGTTTCAGGGGCAGTCGTTTGAGCCAAAACGGGACTATTGCCCCATAGGAGTAAGAGAAGGGTTAAAAGGGCGATAATGTAGCGGATAGAAGGCGATCGCTTGAAAAATTTAATGACCATAGATTAGGATAGCAATGGGGTAAGGTTAATTGACTCTTTTCTAGGATATCGGAATGAGTAGACAAATGAGTAGGGGTAATTCATGAATTACCCCGACAAAAGACACATTTTATAGAGACGTGGCTTAAGTTATCATAAATATTGTTAGTCTTTGTCCTTGAGTCTATGCAGCATGGGCTAAAGCCGCTAAAATCAGCAGAATTCGCTGATTTTATTACCATTGTAAAGTATCTAAAATATCTTGTTTACTTACCTGTTTATGAAGATAAATAGCCCTTAAAATACTATTAAGTGTTCCTACCCTCAAAGGATTATGATTCGGAATGCTAATTCTTTTTTTTGATCAAAATAGTACCCTTTAACTGCTTCTTTCACATTAGCTTTCAGTTGCTCCCAATTATCACCTTGACTAAAAATATCCTCCGTTAAACATTCTGCAACAAATCCGCCATCTTCTTCTTGAGAGAATTCAAAAACAATTGTTTGATTCATTTTACTCAACCATATATTAAGCTTATTAGTAAAGTGATTATATCACAAAAAAAAAGAAAAAATAAATTTGGATATTAACCAAAAATCATTGTATTCCCCCCTTTTTCCCTGGCCCAAACATCTAATTAATTTTTAACAATAATAAAACTTACTTAAATAACAGACCCCATGGGTAAAACCCTTATACAATCTTGATGATGAGGAGATTTAAGCCATTAAAAATAATGACCTTTAACTATGGACGAGAGATTTGCGGTAACTTAAACATAGCCCAATCACGGGAATGGTTGATTACTAATGGCATTGGGGGTTATGGTTGTGGCACAGTTGCGGGAGTATTAACCCGTTGTTATCATGGGTTGTTAGTCGCTGCGTTAAATCCTCCCCTGAAGCGAACCCTACTCCTGTCCAAACTCGACGAAACCATTCAATATGATTATCAAACTTATGCCTGTTTTACCAATCGCTGGTTTGATGGTAACGTCTCTCCTCATGGCTATTTACAGATCGAAAGTTTTCGCTTAGAGGGGAAAATTCCGGTTTGGACTTTTGCTTGTGGGGACGCGTTGATTGAAAAGCGCATTTGGATGCAGCAGGGAAGCAATACCACCTATATTCGTTATCACTTTAAACGGGGCAGCAAATGTCTTCATCTTTCCATTAAAGCCTTAATTAACTACCGAGATCATCATGGGACAACCCAGTCTGGCCAATGGAAAATGTCTGTTAGTGAAATCAACCAAGGGGTGTGTGTTAGGGCTTTTCCCGATGCGATCCCCTTCTATATCTTAGCGGAAGGGGCAGAAGTTTCCCAGAATTATCACTGGCATTTGGGTTTTGATCTGGCCATGGAAAGATATCGAGGATTATGGGATCGAGATGATCACTATAATGCTGCAACTTTTAATCAAACTTTGCAACCTGGAGACTCCTTAACCATTGTCGCAACAACTAACCCTCAAAGCATCTTAACAGGACATCAGGCCTTAGAGGAGCGATATGACTATGAAGCGGCCTTATTAAACCGTTGTCCTTCTTTTTCCATTCCTTGGATGCAACAATTAGTTTTGGCCGCCGATCAGTTTATTGTCGATCGCCCTTTAAGCCATAACCCTGAAGGTAAAACCATCATTGCGGGATATCCTTGGTTTGCTGACTGGGGACGAGATACGATGATCGCTTTACCAGGGTTAACCTTAACCACAGGGCGGCCAGATATTGCCCATCATATTTTGAGTACCTTTGCCAAATATCTGGATGGGGGAATGTTACCCAATGTCTTTCCTGATGATAATGAAACCCCTCAATATAATACAGTAGATGCGATTCTTTGGTATTTTGAAGCGATTCGAGCTTATTATGACTCTACCAATGATATCGCCCTTCTTACCCATCTCTATCCCCTGCTGCAAGAAGTCATCGACTGGCATCGTCAGGGAACTCGCTATAATATCCATTTAGATAGTGATCATCTTATCTATGCGGGCCAAGAGAAGACTCAATTAACTTGGATGGATGCAAAGGTTGGGGACTGGGTTGTCACTCCCCGTAAAGGCAAACCCATTGAAGTCAACGCTCTCTGGTACAATGCCCTGATTATTATGGTAGAGTTTTCTGAGATTTTAGGGCATCCATCCCAGGAATATCAACGCATGGCCCAAAATACTCATAAAGGGTTTCAACGCTATTGGCATCCTTCCTTAAAATACTGTCATGATGTATTAGATACCCCGACAGGTCACGATAAGTCCTTGCGTCCCAATCAAATTTTTGCGGTTTCTTTACCCGACTCCCCCGCGGCCCCTCCATTGTTAAAAATGGAACAACAAAAGTCTGTGGTGGATACGGTGGCGAAAACTTTGGTTACTTCCTATGGACTGCGATCGCTTTGTCCCACCCATCATCAATATAAGGGTCATTATGGAGGGGATCAAGTGTCAAGGGATGGCAGTTATCATCAAGGCGTTGTCTGGGGGTGGTTAATTGGCCATTTTGTTCAGGCCCATTGGCGGGTTTATGGCGATCGCAACCTGGCTAAAAGTTTCCTAGAACCGATGGCCAACCATGTTAATGATGCTTGTATTGGTAATATTAGCGAAATTTTTGATGGAGATGCTCCTATGACTCCGAGAGGGTGTTTTGCTCAAGCTTGGAGTGTGGCGGAAGTTCTGCGGGTTTGGACGAAAATTAATGAATCTTAACTCCCTGTTCCCTTGAAGGTTTCTGTAGGAGTCAACGGCCGTTGACCCCTACCCATTTGTTACTGGGTTACATGACTCTCGGTTCTTTTGTCCTCATTGCTACTGAAAATTCGGGGCATTACTCCCAATCTTACCCCAGGAGCTAAGCTAGTGGTGATAGTTCTCATGTTTGCGGGTCGTATCGGGGCTTTATCCTTTGGTATTGCCTTGTTTAGTCGGCGATTACCGGAAACAATCCTCGAAGGGGAAGAAGATTTGGCTGTTTAATTCCCTCTCTTTCCTGTTACTCGATAAACTGGTATAATGGTAATTTTGGAATATATTGTTTATTAGGAGAAAGTCGCTTATATGTCTCGTTATAGAGGGCCACGCCTAAGAATAGTACGAAGACTAGGAGAACTACCAGGTTTAAGCAGAAAAACCCCCCGTCGCGCTTATCCCCCTGGTCAACATGGCCAAAACCGTCGTAAACGCTCAGAATATGCCATTCGACTGGAAGAAAAGCAAAAATTGCGGTTCAACTATGGGGTTACAGAAAAACAGTTAATTCGTTATGTTAAGAAAGCCCGTCGTGCTACTGGTTCCACTGGGCAAAAGTTACTGGAATTGCTGGAAATGCGCCTAGATAACACCGTGTTTCGCTTGGGTATGGCAGGAACCATTCCAGGGGCCCGTCAGCTAGTTAACCACGGCCATGTTACCGTTAATGGTAGAGTGGTGGACATTGCCAGTTATCAATGTCGTCCTGGAGATGTGATCGCTGTGAGAAATAAAGATAATTCTCGCCGCTTAGTGGAAGCGAATATGGAATATCCAGGGTTAGCTAACCTTCCTGAACATTTGGAATTTGATAAGAATACCCTCACAGGGAAAGTGAACGATATCATCAAACGGGAATGGATAGCACTACAAATCAATGAATTGCTGGTGGTTGAGTATTATTCTCGCAAAGTATAACAGCTATTGGACAACCCTAGGGTTGTCCACTTTTTTGGGTAAGTTTCTAAAGAATTATTAAAACAGAATAACAATTATTGCAGTATATCTATGGTTTAAACCACCCATTTTATAATTAGGGACGAGATAGGAAGAGTTCAGACTGAAGAACTTCTATTTGTAGGAAGAAACAAGTCTGAGATCTACTAATTCGATTGTTGTCGGTAGACAATTTTGATGATTAATTGGGAGAGGAAACAATGGCAATTCATCATATTATTAATGAGAACATTATAGCAGAAATTAGTCGGGATTGTCTACAGTTTCCTAACTCTATTCAGGGTCAAGGGGTGCTTTTTGTTCTACAAGAACCAGAGTTGACCATAATTCAAGTTAGTGACAATACGGAACAATTTTTTGGAGTATCTGCGGAATCTTTAATTAATCAGAATATTGCTCAATTATTTCGTCAGTCAGAGTTAGATATTATCCGCGATCGCCTCCATCGAGACAACCTTGAGTGGTATAATCCAATTAAACTATTACTTTTTCGGTCTCAATGTCTTTAGGACTTATTAAAGATAATAAACTTTGGGGAATTATTGCTTGCCATCACTATTCATCTAAATATATTAGTTACGAAGTTCGGAAGATATGTGAATTTTTAGCAGAGTCAGTCATTGATCACTTATTAACGGCTCAAAAAAACGAAGATTGGCAGCAAGGTGATTTAATTAAACAGCTACAAACTTATCTCAAAACTACTCTAAATAATGAAATTAATCTGCTCAGCAGATTAGTCCATCCTGAACATCAAAGCTTACTTAATTTAGTCAATGCTCAAGGGGCAGTTCTTTGTTATGGTGATAGCATTATCTTGGTAGGAAATACCCCCCATAAATCAGCGATCAGGGACTTAATTATTTGGTTAGAAACCCATCAGAGACAAAATGTATTTGCTACCCACAAGCTTAGTACAATTTATCCTCAAGGACGACAAATAAAAACAGAAGCGAGTGGCATTTTAGCTATTTCAATCTTACTCAATAATGCTTTAAACTTTGGAAAGAAAATGTCAAAGAAACAGCAATTCCTTGGCAACCATTTGAACAAGAATCCGCCGAAAAATTGCGAGATACTTTACTACTAGCAGCCTTAGAATTTTCCCATACTGCTATGGAAGAAGCGGCCAATAAAGCAGAAAGAGCAAACCGTGCTAAAAGTGAATTTTTAGCCAATATGAGCCATGAATTACGCACTCCTTTAAATGCCATTTTAGGGTTTGCTCAAGTGATGCGGCGTTCCCCAACATTACAGACAGATCATCAAGAAAATTTGAGCATTATTACCCGCAGTGGAGAACATTTACTGAGCCTTATTAACCAAGTTTTAGACTTATCTAAAATTGAAGCCGGACGAATTACATTTAACAAAAAAGACTTCGATTTTTATCGTCTCTTAGATGATCTAGAAGATATGTTTCAGTTTAAAACAGAAGAACAAGGACTACAATTATTATTTGAGCGATCGCCTGATGTTCCCCAATATATTAAGACAGATCAAGTTAAGTTACGTCAAGTCTTAATTAACTTACTGAATAATGCCTTAAAATTCACCGAAGAAGGGGGGGTTCTCTCAGGGTTCGTGGGGAAAAATTGACCTTTATTGACACAGATAAAACCCAAGAAATAGACAATAATACTTTATCTTCAGAGAGAATGATTATTGTGGAAATTGAAGACACTGGCCCGGGTATTTCTGTGAATGAATTAGATAATTTATTTGAAGCATTTGTGCAAACCCAAACGGGAAAAGACTGCCATGAAGGGACAGGGTTAGGGTTGCCTATTAGCCGCCAATTTGTGCATTTAATGGGGGGAGAAATGACCGTTAATAGTGAAGTAGGAAGAGGAACAATTTTCCGCTTTAATATTAAGGTTGAAGAAGTTGAAGGAACAGAAATTGAGCAACAACAGCAGGGAAAAAAACAAGTCATTGGGTTAAAACCAAATCAGCAAAAATACCGAATTTTAGTGGTTGATGATCGTTGGAGTAACCGGGAATTAATGATTAAATTATTAACACCATTAAAGGCGATATTTTAGTCGTTGATAACTCTCCGATTAACTTACGATTGATAGTTGATATGTTTAAAGCAAATGGTTATCAAGTGCGGCCTATTCCTAGTGGAAAATTAGCCATAACTGCGATCCAAAATTTGCCACCAGATTTGATTTTATTGGATCTAATGATGCCGGAAATGGATGGTTATACAGTCTGTATATCAAAGGAGATGAAGTCTTAAAACGCATTCATCAAATGTCTCCTACTACCCTAAAAATAATATTAACAGGTCATGCCAATTTAGAAGCCGTGGGTAATGCTATTAAAAACGCCAGACTCTATCGATATGTTCCTAAACCTTGGCAATCAGAAGATTTAAAATTAACCGTTGTTGAAGCCTTACATAGTTATCTTCAAGATCAAAAATTAGTAGAACAAAGGATACAACTTGAAGAACTTAATAAACAATTAGAAATCTTAACCCGTGACCAGGCAAAAATCATTGCAGAACGAACTGCTAAACTAGAAAAAGCTAATGCTAAACTGAAAAAAGCTAATCAAGAATTAGAACAGTTAGCCATTTTAGACCCCTTATTGCAAATTGCTAACCGCCGTCGTTTTA
The DNA here is from genome assembly GCF_034932065.1 of Crocosphaera sp. UHCC 0190. Classification (NCBI taxonomy): domain Bacteria; kingdom Bacillati; phylum Cyanobacteriota; class Cyanophyceae; order Chroococcales; family Aphanothecaceae; genus Crocosphaera; species Crocosphaera sp. UHCC 0190. The sequence continues at coordinate 80,551 of NZ_JAYGHP010000001.1, read as the reverse complement.
ATGAATATTTACTAAAAGAATGGGAAAGATTATGTCGAGAAAGGCGTTATTTAGCTTTAATTTTTGCTGATTTAGATTACTTTAAACAATACAATGATGAATATCAACATCAAGCCGGAGATCACTGTTTAATTGCCGTTTCTAAAACCATTCAAAGAAGCTTAAGAAGACCTGCCGATTTATTAGCCCGTTTTGGAGGGGAAGAATTAGTGATTGTGTTACCTAATACTAACCCAGAGGGTGCGATCAAAGTAGCAGAACGTATTCAAGAAGAAATTGCCTTATTAAAAATTCCCCATAGTCGCTCTCAAGTGAGTGATTATGTGACAATTAGTATGGGTATAACGGCGATGATTCCCATTAAAGGATGTTCTCCTTCGACTTTAATTAATATTGCTGACAAAGCACTTTATCAAGCTAAAAATCAAGGACGGAATCGTTTTGTTTTGGAAGTTATTTAAGCTTCTAATTATTAAGGAGTATTATGGTTATACGAATGGGGCAGCCCAAACGGGGCGTTTAGCTGCCCAAGTTGTGATTAATTCTTTGCAGAAGCTATCAGCTACCGTAGGGGTCAACGGCCGTTGACCCCTACTAGATAAACTTATATTTGGCTATTATTGAACCGTTGCACAGGGGTTTGTTTCATGACTACGGGGACAGGTTTCTAAATCTTCCGTCACCGGATTTTGAGGATTTAAACCAATCCAAGTGTCAATAGTTTCCAGATCAAAACCCACCCGAAAAATATCTCCTACTTGAATCAAAGGACGACGAATTAAGAGAGGATCAGCTATCATTAATTGTAAGGCCGTTTCCTCTGTCAAATTATCGGGAATTACCTCACCTGATTTAATACGAGGTGCGCTAGGATTAAACCAAGAGTTAACAGGTAACTTCCCAAAAAATGGGCGTAATGTTTCAGGTGTCCAAGACTCCGTTAAGAGACTGCGTGCATCTAAATCATGTCCTGCGGCGAGGAGTAGATTTTTTTGTTTGGTGTTATTTCCACACCCTGGTTTCTCGTAAAAAATAACCTTAGCCATGATTGTTCAAAGAATTGAGATAATGGTCTTCAAGTAATTCTGAAATGGTTTTAGGATTGGGTTTACTGTGTCTGGCTCTTCCAGGCATTAAAATTAGATTAGGAGCTTTACCGCAGCGATTTTGACAACTGGTTTTTTCGATAGTCACATGGTCTTGTAACCCCAAATTATACAAGGTTTTTTCCAGCGTATTAAAGAGTTCTCTGCCACCATTTTTGGCACAATCTGACTTATTACATAACAAGATTTTGCCTTTTTTGGGACAACTTGATCCCTGAATTATTGGGGTTGCAGTAGTAGAATCTTGGGTTTTACATTCTAACTTACAACTCAGACGATTTACTTCATAAGCTTTTAATTTTAGTCTGGTAAAACTGCCTTTAAATGCTTGTTCTCCTGCAATAGAAATCCAATCGCCAGCAATTAAACCTAAGCCTTGAGAATTGCGTAAACTTTTATCTAATTTGATCCGTAATTCTCGTTCGCCAACAGCCAATCTTAAGAACTTTGACTGACCATTTGACTTATAAATAAATCCGATAAATTGCCCTTCCAGTTGGAAAGGAGAAATTTGACTAGAATGAACTGAACTCATGACTAACTCCCTTAAGAGATATCGTTAGAGGATTAAGTGAAAGATATTGGTAAACAAAAACTCTAGGTAATGGGCTTAACATTGTTAAGCCCCTACTAACTATGAAAGCAATTTTGCTTCAAATGTTTGGGGTAATTGAGTCTCATCGGTTAAAGTAGCAAATTCCAATTCCCAGCCATTCGCTAAGGTCAAAATTTTGCCATTGCCACTCACGGTTTGTTTAACCACATCTTCCTCTAAATCTTTTTTCGGAACATAAACCGATAATTTCCCTTGAGCGTCGTTACGTAACATAACCTTCATAGCAAAACTCCTAATTAGTGAATGGTTAATTGTGGGCAAACAATGAATTCTCAACTTAAGCCTTGAGAATTGATAATTTACATAATTCCCACTTCCGACTTCTCGACAATGACTTCATTTTCATCATCATCAAAGTCATCGAAATCAGTTTCGTCAGCCGATAATAATTCTTTGCGACGACAGCCGACAATGTAACCATTGTCTAAAAAATGGACGGCATAAATGTAATAACTTTGGAGATAGGTGCCAATGCCGACAACATAACCGACATCACCCTTCTTCGCTAAAGTTTCTCCTATTTCTTTGCCGGGGAAAGTGCCATCATTGCGAATCATTTTACGAAGACGCACCTTCTGCTCCATTTCAAAAGCAGGGGGATCATTAAGTTCAATTTCGCCTGGATTATACAATCCCATGAGACATTCTCCTATTAGGTACTAAATCGAGTAACTCTTCAACGGTTAAACTCCGTTTCATTTGGACTGATAGATGACGCACTGCATCTAACACAACCTGGGATTCGTCACGGTTTAAACTAATCCCATGTTGATTCAGGACATTAGCCAATAAATGTCGTCCCGAATGCTTACCCACCACTAAGCGGCGTTCCCAACCCACTTCATCCGGGGAAAAAGGCTCATAAGTTTGGGGGTTTTGTAACACCCCATGAGCATGAATGCCTGATTCATGGGCAAAGATATTGTCCCCGACGATCGCTTTCCAGGGGGGAAGGGCCACCCCAGACGCTTTGATCACCAATTGGGATAACTCCCGTAAGCGAGATGTATCCATGGCTAAATCAACTTTGTATAGTTGTTTAAGGGTCATGATCATCTCTTCTAGGGCCGCATTGCCCGCTCGTTCCCCCAACCCGTTAACGGTGGTATTCACGGAGATGGCCCCGGCCTGTAACCCCGCTAAGGCGTTAGCAGTGGCTAGGCCAAAATCGTTGTGGGTGTGCATTTCAATGGGCATAGACAAGGATTTGACCAATTTTCCGACTTTTTGACCAGTAGTCAAGGGATCAAGAATGCCCACCGTATCACAGAAGCGGAAACGGGAAGCCCCTAATTCTTGGGCAAATTGCGCCACTTCTAATAAAAACCCTTCCTCCGCACGGGAAGAGTCTTCGGCCCCGACGGAGACAAATAAACCTTGATCGAGGGCAAAATTAAGGCTATCTCGTAACCGTTCAAAGACAAGACGGGTTTTACCTTGAAATTTGGCCTTAATTTGGATTTCAGAAACGGGAACCGAGATATGAACCCGTTTTAGTCCACAGGCAATGGAGGCTTCAATATCCGAGCGTACCGCCCGGTTCCAGCCTAATAGAGCAGTTTTTAGTCCTAGACGGGCGATAGTCGTGATCGCTTCCGCTTCACTGCCACCCATGGCGGGGATACCGACTTCTAATTCGGGAACGCCTATGGCATCCAGAAGAACCGCGATCGCCATTTTTTCGGCAGCACTAAAGGCAATTCCGGCGGCTTGTTCTCCATCCCGTAGGGTTGTATCGTTAATATGGATAGGGTTCATGATTTAACTCCTCAGATCACTCACCGATTAAGGCAACTGGAATTGAATTTGAGCATCCAGCCAATCCCAAATCCGTTGGAGTTGACCGAGGGAAATTAAGCCATATTGCCAAAGAAGCATGGGAATGGGGTCGCCAGGTTGACGTTGATTGTTGAGAACCACGGCTAGGTCATCTCGTGACAGGGCCAGTTCTTGTTGTAAAAATTGACGGAATTCTGTAGAAATTGAATTGTTTTCCATGACAGCACTGAAAAGTCAGTTATCAACAAACCAAAGCTAATGTTGGTTAGGGGTGAGGCAGTAACTGAGAAATTGCGAAAGAAGCTTGGGGGAGAGAAAAAGTCTAACTTAATCAATAATAATTAGCTCTGTTTGGGGAGATAAAACCCAACAGAGAGTGAGTCATCATCAATGTTCTCAGTATTTGTAAGACTTAATAGAATCAGAATCTAGGGTTTCCCAACATCGTTCTAGCCAATCCACCAACTCTTGGCGAGAAGCGATCGCTCCATAGACGGCACTGCGGAGTAAAATTGCATGAATACCATGTTCAATTTCTACCCAGAGAGAACCATCCTCAGGACACCAACAGGGAATCATTAATTCTTGAAGGCGTTGGTGAACCATCCAGCGTTCACTGCGAGAAACTTTCTCAACTTGACTGATTAAAGCATCAGGATAGGAAGGTGTCAACATAATTGTAAGGTAAGAGTCAATGTAGTTTTTGTATCTTTTGTTCCAATTCTTCAATTCGGTCAAATAACGTCCGAATGATTTGGCCCTCAACATCCGGCAGTTTTCCATGTTCTAACGGACAACCGCGGCCGCTGCGGGAGATAATTCGACCAGGGACTCCTACCACCGTGCAATCATTCGGGACACTGCGTAAAACAATGGAACCCGCACCAATGCGGACATGATTACCAATTTCAAGATTGCCCAAAACTTTGGCCCCGGCCCCGACAATAACATGATCGCCAAGGGTGGGATGACGTTTTCCCAGTTCCTTACCCGTGCCACCGAGGGTGACATTTTGATAAATTAGGCAATAATCACCAACAATGGCGGTTTCACCAATGACCACACCCATACCATGATCGATAAACACCCCTTGGCCAATGGTGGCCCCTGGGTGAATTTCAATGCCTGTGAATAATCGTCCGATATGGGAGAGAAAACGCGGCACAAAAGGGATTTGTTTGTGCCATAGCCCGTGGGAGATGCGATGGACTGCTAAGGCGTGTAAGCCTGGATAGCAAAAGATCACCTCTAACCAATGACGGGCTGCGGGATCTCTTTCAAAGATGATTTGAAAGTCTTGCCACAGAGATTGAAATAGGTTGGGTTGAGAAGTCCGAGAGTCAGAAATTAGGGTTTCTGTTGGACTTGCACAACGCTCTCTGACAGGTAGTGATCCAAACATTAAATTCCGTGCTTTCGCATAGACTTAGTTGTTATGCTTATACCAAGTCCCTTCCTGTCCCAGTCGATTTGGGAGGTGAGTCAAGTTTATTAAACTTATTAAGACAAAATTAGATTTTGCTAAACCCTGATCAGCTTGGGGTTTCATAGATAAATAAAGTTTCTTTTGGGTGGGGGGACGATTATTTTTTGGGGAGGGGGACAGTATTTATCGGTGCAGGGAGTGGCATTTATGCACTCAGGTGTCTGCCCTCATTAGATAAGGACTTGAGCTAATTTAACTATCCCTTTTCGGGGCATTATGCCAGGACTCAAATTTCCAGGGAAACATCAGGGAGAAAACCTGCATGAAATAAGGGTTGTAACTATTTTCACCCCCATTAGTTAACACGAAAATTAGGCATAACAAATCTCACTCAAGGAAAATGTTACATTGGATACAGAATTGAATTCCGTGACAGCACTGAGAAGGTTTGGAATGCTTTCTCGGTGCTTTTGTTAGAGGGAAGTGTGATGTGATGAGGAACAGGGAACAGGAAGAGGAGGGGATTTTTAAGCCCAACGTTGACAATTTGAGTGTAAAATGAGGGGAGTAAAATCAAGAAAATAATGGACTCAAAGCCTTACGTGATAAGACTTAGACCCTGAGTACACAAATACCCGACTCCCCTAGTAAAAATACTGTTACCCCGCCTCAAAAATACCTGAACCCCATCCCCCCATAAAAAAAATAGTCACTTCAAACCTGCACTAATTAAAGGATTGAGAATTTGAGTACATACTAAGTAATCCAATGAATCTGAACCCACTCACCACAGCAGAAGCCCTAAACAGGGGGATGGTATAAAGGTTACAACGCCGAAGACACACAGTTCATTGTTTTACCCTTTGCTCTTTAAAGCAAGTGACCCAAACCTCTTAAGTCACGCTTTTGTCACCCTCTTACTCCACGGAATTCAATGTTACAATCTACTGGTCTAATCAACGCTGACGCATCGACGGCTAAAAAAGCAACTCCCATGGGAACTTCCTTTACTCCCAAATCAAGTGGAGACTGTGCTTGCCCTTCAACGGGTGAGACTTCACAGACCATTGATGTCAGCATTCAAGAACGCATTGCTAAACACCCTTGTTACAGTGAAGATGCTCACCATCATTATGCACGGATGCACGTTGCCGTTGCCCCTGCTTGTAACATTCAATGCAACTATTGCAACCGCAAGTATGACTGTGCCAATGAAAGCCGTCCTGGTGTAGTTAGCGAAGTCCTGACCCCAGAAGAAGCGGCCCATAAAGCTTTGGTAATTGGTGGTAAAATTCCCCAAATGACTGTTTTGGGAATTGCTGGTCCTGGAGATCCCTTAGCCAACCCCCAACAAACCTTCCGCACCTTTGAATTAGTCGCTGATAAAGCACCCGATATTAAATTGTGCTTATCCAGTAATGGATTGATGTTAACCGAATATATCGATCGCATCAAAGAACTGAATATTGATCACGTTACTTTAACCATTAATATGATCGACCCCGAAATTGGGGAGAAGATTTATCCTTGGGTACGTTATAATCGCAAACGCTACAAAGGCATCGAAGGGGTTAAAATCCTCCATGAGAAGCAAATGGATGCCCTGGATGCTCTTAGAGAAGCGGATGTGCTATGTAAAGTTAACTCTGTGATGATTCCTGGTGTTAATGATGAACACCTCGCAGAAGTTAACGAAGTCATCCGGTCAAAAGGTGCATTTCTACACAACATTATGCCCTTGATCTCAGCCCCTGAACATGGAACCCACTTTGGGTTAACGGGACAAAGAGGCCCCACCCCCAAAGAACTAAAAGCGGTTCAGGATAGCTGCTCTGGCAACATGAAAATGATGCGCCACTGTCGCCAATGTCGGGCGGATGCGGTAGGATTATTAGGAGAAGATCGTTCTCAGGAATTCACCAAAGATAAATTCCTCGAAATGACTCCTGAATATGATGTGGCCCAACGTCAAGAAGTTCATGCCAACATCGAAAAATTCACCGCCGAAGTGAAAGAAGCTAAGGCAAAACAAGCAGCCGAGAAACAGGTTAAAAACGCTCCTAAAATCTTAGTAGCAGTCGCAACCAAAGGCAACCGCTTAGTTAACCAACACTTCGGTCATGCCAAAGAATTCCAAATCTTTGAAGTTGACGGCACAGAAGTTAAATTTGTGGCACACCGCAAAGTCGATCATTATTGCCAAAGCGGTTACGGCGAAGAAGCAACCCTAGACAACATCATTAAATCCATCGCTGATTGTCAAGGTGTTCTCTCTGCTAAAATCGGCAACTGTCCTCAAGAAGAACTCCGCAAGGCAGGAATCGAACCCTTTGAAGCTTACGATGTCATCGATAAAGTGGCTATCGACTTCTATGAACAGTATATGCAGAAACAAAACGCAGGAGCCTAATAAGTTATGACTTATACCCTTGATCGTCCCAAAGGTTCCCAAGTTTCCCCCCAAGGCAGTTATCAAACCGCCCTCATCAACCCCTCGGTTTCATCGAATACCAAGGCAGAAAGTAACTGTAACACTTGTGTTGATGACTATTCTATTCCCCCCTGTACAGGGTTTTCCAAAGACTACAGTTGTCTTCCTAACCTAAGCAATCTCACCCCATAGCATCGGAGCGTAGTGTCATGAGTTATACCATTACTGATCAATGTATCACCTGTCATCGTTGTCACAAGGCTTGTCCCACAGGTGCTATCAAAATACAAAATAATGTGTTGCTCATTGACCCTACTCTCTGTAATGATTGCCAAGGCTACTATGGAACCCCCCAGTGTGCCTCTGTTTGTCCGACTAACTCTGGTTGTTTACCAACCTATCAAGTCACTGGGGGACTCAAAAACCAAGTTGCTGATTATTGGGACAGTTGGTTTAACCACTATAACAACTTGGTAGCCAGACTTAAAGGAAAACAAACTAACCCTTATTGGGAACAGTGGTTTGATGTTTACTCCCAAGAAATTTTAACCTTAACGACGGTGAGTAGTTAATAAGTCGAATTTAACTTCTGACTTCCGACTTCTGACTTCTGACTCGAAGCTCCTAACTCCTGGTACAAAGTGATGAGAGATTGTATATATTTAGATAACAATGCCACCACCAAAATAGATGAAGAAGTGCTAGGCGCAATGATGCCTTACCTGACTCTCTATTATGGAAACCCCTCCAGTATGCACAGCTTTGGAGGACAAGTCGGAAAAGCGGTTAAAACAGGTAGAGAGCAAGTCGCCTCCTTATTAGGGGCAGAAGCTTCCGAAATCATCTTTACCAGTTGTGGAACAGAAGGAGATAATGCCGCCATTCGCGCCGCACTTTCAGCCCAACCTAATAAACGTCATATTATTACGACTGAAGTTGAACACCCTGCGGTGCTTAATCTCTGTAAAAATTTAGAAAAACAAGGATATACCGTTACCTATCTTTCAGTGGATAGTCAAGGAAGACTTGATCTCGATGAAGTACAAGCTTCTTTAACTGGAAACACTGCCCTTGTTTCAATCATGTATGCTAATAATGAAACAGGTGTAGTCTTTCCCGTTGAACAAGTGGGACAAATGACCAAGGAATACGGCGCACTCTTTCATGTAGATGCAGTGCAAGCCGTCGGGAAAATTCCTCTCGATATGAGTAACAGCAGCATTGATATGCTGACCTTATCTGGTCATAAAATTCATGCTCCCAAAGGCATCGGTGCGTTATATGTGCGTAAAGGAACCCGTTTCCGTCCTTCCATGGTTGGGGGACACCAAGAAAGAGGCCGTCGAGCAGGAACGGAAAATGTAGCGGGGATCGTTGCATTAGGCAAAGCGGCTGAATTAGCCCAGGCTCATCTTCCTAATATCGCTCAGGAACGGCAATTACGGGATTATTTAGAACAAACTATCCTTACCTTAATTCCTGATACGGTAGTTAATGGTAATCCTATCGAAAGATTGCCCAATACGATGAATATTGGCTTTAAGTACATCGAAGGAGAAGCCATCTTACTCTCCATGAACCAGTATGGCATCTGTGCATCTTCTGGTTCGGCTTGTACCTCTGGTTCCTTGGAACCCTCTCATGTACTGCGGGCAATGGGACTGCCTTATAGTGTCCTTCACGGTTCTATTCGCTTTAGTCTGTCCCGTTTCACTACCCAAGACGAGATTGATCGCGTTATTGAAGTCTTACCTGATACGATTGCCCGTCTCCGTGCTATGTCTCCTTTCAACAGCGATGATGCGAGTTGGTTACAGGAGCAAGAAAAAGCAGCGTTAGCTAAGTAGTTAACTATCAACTATCAACTATCAACTGTCAACTAACTATCTGGTAACTGATCATGTGGGAATATACAGACAAAGTAATGGAATTCTTCTATAATCCGCGTAATCAAGGTACGATTACGGAAAAAGGAGAAGGACAGGCAATTACAACCGGAGAAGTCGGCAGCATTGCTTGTGGTGATGCTCTCAGATTACACCTAAAAATTGATGAAGCCACACAAATCATTCTTGATGCTCGGTTTCAAACCTTTGGTTGTGCTTCTGCGATCGCTTCTTCCTCAGCTTTAACTGAGTTACTCGTAGGCAAAACATTAGATGAAGCTTTGAGTCTGACTAATAAACAAATTGCTGAATTCTTAGGGGGTTTACCCGAAGAAAAAATGCACTGTTCTGTGATGGGACAAGAAGCCTTAGAAGCTGCTATCTTTAATTACAGAGGCATTCCTTTAGATAATCATGAAGATGATGAAGGAGCTTTAATCTGCCGTTGCTTTGGGGTTAGTGATGCGAGAATTCGCCGCATTGTTCTAGAGAATGATTTAACCACTGCTGAACAAGTTACTAATTATGTGAAAGCAGGTGGCGGTTGTGGTTCTTGTTTAGCAGATATCGATGATTTGATCGCTGATATTGTGACAGAAAAAGCCACTGCGGTTGCGGTTGCCACGGAAGTTGTTAAAGCCAAATCTGCACCAAAACCCTTAACTAACCTACAAAAAATCAATCTAATTCAACAAGTTCTAGAAGAAGTAAGACCCGCATTAGCACAAGATGGCGGAGATGTGGACTTGTTCGATGTCGAAGGAGATTTAGTCAAAGTGATACTAAAAGGAGCTTGTGGTTCCTGTTCAAGTAGTACCGCGACTTTGAAGATGATGATCGAAGCCAGATTACGCGATCGCATCTCCCCTGAGATTACTGTAATTGCTGTGTAAATCCATACTAACAAACAAACTAAGCCTATGTTAATCACCAAAAAAAGTCGAGAGCGGTCGCCACCATAAGCGTCGTTTCTCCCCCAGATGTTGAGTTAATCAACATCACCACCCCTGAAGCCGTCCCTAACCAAGACTTAGGCTTCTGCTAGGAAGAAAGATCACGCCTGACGTAGAGATCGAGGGTTCGACGGGACGTAATTCCCAAGACCATTAATGAACGAATCATCTTTACGTCAGAGACGGACAAAACCCTTCCAAAATTGTACACACTTACTGTCTAACAAGCGAGAATCAACTATGCGTCAAATTGCATTTTACGGAAAAGGCGGTATCGGTAAATCCACCACATCGCAAAACACCTTAGCCGGAATGGCTCAAGCTGGCAACCGCATCATGATCGTTGGTTGTGACCCTAAAGCTGACTCTACCCGTTTGATCCTTAACTGTAAAGCTCAGGTAACTGTATTACATTTAGCGGCAGAACGCGGTTCAGTTGAAGATCTCGAACTCGAAGATGTATTACTAACTGGATTTGAAGACATCAAATGTGTAGAATCTGGTGGTCCTGAGCCTGGGGTTGGTTGTGCTGGTCGTGGTATTATCACCTCCATCAACTTCCTCGAAGAAGAAGGTGCTTATACAGACCTAGACTTCGTATCCTATGACGTATTAGGAGACGTTGTTTGTGGTGGTTTCGCCATGCCTATCCGTGAAGGAAAAGCACAAGAAATCTACATCGTCACCTCTGGTGAAATGATGGCTATGTATGCAGCCAACAACATCGCTCGTGGTATCTTAAAATATGCTCACACCGGTGGTGTTCGTTTAGGTGGTTTAATTTGTAACAGCCGTAACGTTAACAAAGAGATCGAATTGATCGAAGAGTTAGCTGAACGCTTAAACACCCAAATGATCCACTTCGTACCCCGTTCCAAACAGGTACAAGAAGCTGAATTACGTCGTCAAACCGTTATTCAATACTCCCCTGAGCATCCTCAAGCTCAAGAATACCGTGATTTAGGTGACAAAATCGTTAACAACACCAAACTCACCATCCCCACTCCCATTGACAACGACGAACTCGAAGAACTGTTGATCAACTACGGTTTACTTGGTTCCGAAGAAGAGTACAAAAAAGTTATGGAAGCTGATGTGGCAGCACAACAACTCACCAGAGGTTCTAAGTAGTCTAGGGTCTTAATCTGATTAAGCCCATGTAATTGGGAAATGGGGGAGTTAAAGAAGTCAGAAGTCGGAAGTCAGAACTAAATATTCTTAATTCTTAATTCGACCTTTGAGAGTTCTTCACTAACCCCCTTACCCCTTACCTTTCGTGATTATGCTGTGAGCGCAAGGCAACTTGCATCCTCATCCACACTCCCCACTCGTCAATCAGACGAGGGCGAAGTTCCATCCTAATCGCCAATCTATCACAGAGGAACACTATGTCGAAAGTAGAAGACAGAAAGCAGCTAATTCAAGACGTTCTGGATACTTACCCTGAGAAGTTAGCCAAGAAACGTAAAAAGCACCTCAACGTTTACGAAGAAGGCAAAGATGATTGTGGCGTAAAATCCAACGTTAAATCCCCCGCTGGTGTCATGACCGCTCGTGGTTGTGCCTACGCTGGTTCTAAAGGGGTTGTTTGGGGTCCTATTAAGGACATGATCCACATCTCCCACGGGCCTGTTGGTTGCGGTTACTACTCTTGGTCTGGTCGTCGTAACTACTATATCGGAACCACTGGGATTGATACCTTTGGTACGATGAACTTTACCTCTGATTTCCAAGAAAAAGACATCGTTTTTGGTGGAGACAAAAAACTCCTCAAAATCACCGAAGAAATCGAAACCTTATTCCCCCTCAACAATGGACTGTCTATTCAGTCTGAATGTCCTGTGGGATTAATTGGAGATGACATCGAAGGTGTTGCCAAAAAAGCGGCAAAAATCACTGGCAAACCCGTTGTTCCCGTCCGTTGTGAAGGGTTCCGTGGCGTTTCCCAATCTTTAGGACACCACATCGCTAATGATGCGGTTCGTGACTACGTATTCAGCCGTGATGATGCCCCAGAAATCGAAACCACTCCTTATGATGTAGCCATCATTGGTGACTACAACATCGGTGGAGATGCTTGGTCTAGCCGTATTCTTCTCGAAGAAATTGGTTTGCGCGTCGTTGCTCAATGGTCTGGAGACGGAACCATCAACGAAATGATGCAAACTCCTAAAGTGAAACTCAACCTGATTCACTGTTACCGTTCCATGAACTACATCAGTCGTCACATGGAAGAAAAGTACGGTATTCCCTGGTTTGAGTACAACTTCTTTGGTCCTACCAAGATTGCTGAATCTTTACGCGCCATTGCTGCACTCTTTGATGAAACCATCCAAGAAAAAGCAGAGCAAGTTATTGCTAAGTACGAGAAGCAGACTGCTGATGTCTTAGCTAAATACCGCCCTCGTTTAGAAGGCAAAACCGTCATGATGATGGTTGGTGGATTACGTCCCCGTCACGTCGTTCCTGCTTTCACAGACTTAGGCATGGAAATGGTCGGAACTGGCTATGAATTTGCTCACGGTGACGATTATAAACGTACCACCGAGTATGTAGGCGATGCTACCCTCATCTATGATGACGTAACCGCTTATGAGTTCGAGAAATTCGTTCAAGAACTGAAGCCTGACTTAGTTGCTTCTGGTGTTAAAGAGAAGTATGTCTTCCAAAAAATGGGACTACCTTTCCGTCAAATGCACTCTTGGGATTACTCTGGTCCTTACCACGGTTATGACGGATTCGCTATCTTTGCACGGGATATGGATTTAGCCCTCAATAATCCTACTTGGGGATTAATCAAATCTCCTTGGAATAAATAAGACAAGGGAATTAGGGGACGAGGTGACGAGTTTCCTCCTATCCCCCCTCCCCCATCTTTCTTTCCTATTGCATTACTATCCTTGACCGAAGAAAACGGAGTATCACTAATGTCTCAGAACATTGATAAGATTCAAGACCACGTTGAGTTATTCCACCAACCAGAGTACCAAGAGTTATTTGAAAACAAGAAAGCCATGCAAGGTATGGCTTCTGACGAGAAAGTAGCTGAAATTGCTGAGTGGACTAAAACTTGGGACTACCGAGAAAAGAACTTCGCTCGTGAAGCTTTAACCATCAACCCTGCTAAAGCTTGTCAACCTTTAGGTGCTATCTTAGCTGCCGTTGGATTTGAAGGAACCCTTCCCTTCGTTCATGGATCACAAGGTTGTGTGGCTTACTTCCGTACCCACTTTACCCGTCACTTCAAAGAACCCTTTAGTGGTGTTTCTTCTTCCATGACTGAAGATGCTGCTGTCTTCGGTGGACTGAAAAACATGATCGAAGGTTTAGAGAACTCTTACAATCTCTACAAACCCAAAATGATTGCTGTTTGTACAACTTGTATGGCAGAAGTTATTGGGGATGACTTAGGTTCCTTCATTGGTAACGCGAAAGCTGCGGGTTCTGTTCCCGAAGATTTCCCCGTTCCCTTTGCTCATACTCCTTCTTTCGTTGGTTCACATATCACTGGATATGACAACATGATGAAGGCTGTCCTCGGTAACTTAACCGAAGGCAAAAAAGCGGCTACCACCAACGGTAAAGTTAACTTCATCCCTGGGTTTGAAACCTATATCGGTAACTTACGCGAACTGAAGCACTTAGTTAGTGCCATGGGCGTTAATGCTACCATCTTAGGTGACAATGAACTCTATTTGGATTCTCCTAATGATGGTGAATTCAAAATGTACCAAGGTGGTACAACCTTAGAAGAAGGTGCTGATGCTATCAATGCAGTAAAAACCATCTCTCTTCAAACCTATCCCACCGAAAAAACACGGGAATACATCGAGAAAGAATGGAAGCAACCCACTTCTACCCATCGTCCTTGGGGTATTCAAGCCACAGATGCGTTCTTAACCGAACTTTCTGAAATCACTGGTAATCCTGTTCCTCCTGAATTAATCTTAGAACGGGGACGTGCTGTTGATGCCATGACTGATAGTCATGCTTGGTTACATGGTAAAACCGCAGCTATCTACGGTGATCCTGACTTAGTCATGGGAATGTTACAATTCATGTTAGAGATGGGTGTTGAACCCGTCCATGTCTTGGTTCACAACTCTACTAAGGAATTTATTGCCGAAGCTGAAGCTTTCTTAGCTGCTAGTCCTTATGGTCAAAAAGCCACTGTTTGGGGTGGTAAAGACTTATGGCACTTACGTTCCTTACTATTCACCGAGCCTGTTGACTTCTTAGTGGGCAACTCCTACGGTAAATACCTCTGGCGTGATACTGGAATCCCCTTAATCCGCATTGGTTATCCTATCTTCGATCGCCATCACATGCACCGTTATTCTACCATTGGTTACAATGGCGCGATTAACCTGCTCAATTGGCTTGTTAACAGTCTCTTTGAAGAAATTGACCGTAACACCAATATCCCTTCGGAGACCGATATTTCCTTTGACTTAGTTCGTTAATCAAAGGTAGACAAGGAAGAAAAGGGAGACCAGGGAGATTATTCCTCCCCCTCCTCTCCCCTCCTCTTCGGCAAGTAATAAGTCACAAGTAATAAGTAATATTTTTTACTTTTAACTTCTTACTTTTAACTGCTTCACCCCCTCACTCTTAACTCTCACTCTCTGCCATTATTTTTGAAAAGATGAGGAAAGGTTATGATACATCCTACTCCTTATTCAACGAAACCAAAAGTCTTTATTGATCCCTTATTTCCCCTCAGAAACTGGATCAATAATCTCGAAGTTGCAAGTCGAAAAGCTGCCCATCTCATCTGTCAAGTTATTCCTTGTTGTTGTCCGTTTGAACGGGATATAACCATCATGGGACGGACTTTATTTCACGTTCCTGCTCTTTGTAAATTAAATCCTTTGTATGATGAATTTGTCATGCTACGACTGAAAGCTTTGAGTTATTTAACGGATATCTGCAATGAGGATGTTACTCATTATATTTGTTAGAAGGGAACAGGGAACAGGGAACAGGCAACAGACAATCATCTAATTATCAATTATCAATTATCAATTATCAATTGTTAATTGTTTTGTCACTGGTAATATTGGGAATTCAGTCATGAAATTAACTAAAGGCAAGATCAACGAATTGCTAACGCAACCAGGGTGCGAACATAATCATAATAAAGAGGGACAGACTAAGAACAAATCTTGTACACAACAGGCTCAACCTGGCTCTGCTCAAGGGGGGTGTGCCTTTGATGGTGCTTCTATTGCCTTAGTTCCTATTACTGATGCGGCCCATTTGGTTCATGGTTCCATCGCCTGTTCTGGTAATAGTTGGAATAGTCGGGGTAGTCTTTCTAGTGGCCCCATGGTTTATAAAATGGGTTTTACGACTGATCTCTCAGAAAATGATGTTATTTTCGGTGGTGAAAAAAAGCTTTATAAGGCGATCGCAGAAATTATTAAAAAATATAATCCTGCTGCTATTTTTGTCTATTCTACCTGTGTCACTGCCCTCATTGGGGATGATTTAGATGCAGTTTGTAAGGCAGCAACTAATAAATATGAAACTCCTGTCATTCCTGTACATGCTCCTGGGTTTGTGGGCAGTAAAAATCTCGGCAACCGTTTAGGAGGAGAAGCTTTATTACAGCACGTTGTTGGCACAAAAGAACCGCCTTACATCACTGCCTATGATATCAATTTAATCGGAGAATATAACGTTGCTGGTGAAATGTGGGGCGTACTTCCTTTATTTAAAAAAGCGGGGATTCGGGTATTAGCAAAAATTACCGGAGATGCTCGTTATGAGGAAGTTTGTACAGCCCATCGTGCTAAACTCAATGTGATGATTTGCTCCAAGGCCCTAATTAATATGGCCACTGCCATGAAAGAACGCTACAACATTCCTTATATTGAGGAATCTTTTTATGGTATTGGTGATATGAATCGTTGCCTTCGTAATATTGCTGCCTTCTTTGGAGATGAGGCCTTAATGGTACGAGTGGAAGAAATTATTGCCGAAGAAACTGCTAAATTAGATGTTGCTTTAGCCCCTTATCGTGAACGCTTAAAAGGTAAGCGCATGGTGTTATATACCGGGGGTGTTAAGAGTTGGTCAATTGTTTCTGCTGCCCAAGATTTAGGCATGGAAGTTGTTGCGACTAGCACTAAAAAAAGCACCGAAGAAGATAAAGCCCGTATCAAACAATTATTGGGTGAAGATGGGATTATGCTAGAAAAAGGTAGTCCCGAAGAATTACTAAGAGTCATTGAAAAAACCAAAGCAGACTTATTAGTAGCAGGGGGACGTAATCAATATACAGCCCTCAAAGCGAGAATTCCTTTCTTAGATATTAACCAAGAACGTCATCATCCTTATGCTGGATATGTGGGTATGGTGGAGATGGCCAGGGAATTAGATGAAGCGGTACATAGTCCCATTTGGCGACAAGTTCGGAAGGCGGCCCCTTGGGAAATTTGGCAACAAGAACATGAAAGTTTGTTGAATTTGGAAGCAGAGTAAGGGAAGGCAAAAGGCAAAAGGCATTCATGCAAAAGGTAAATAGGAGTAACGGAAATGACCACAGTTTTAAATCCCCAAAAGTCCCTATCAGTTAACCCCCTAAAAATGAGTCAACCTTTAGGCGCGGCCTTAGCGTTTTTAGGGTTAAAAGGAATGATGCCTCTGTTTCATGGGGCGCAAGGTTGCACAGCCTTTGCTAAAGTGGTGTTAGTGCGCCATTTCCGTGAGTCTATCCCCCTGTCAACTACTGCCATGACAGAAGTTAGCACCATTTTAGGGGGAGAAGATCACGTTGAACAAGCAATTTTAACCATTGTTGACAAATATAAACCCCAAGTCATCGGCTTGTTAACCACAGGGTTAACGGAGACGAGAGGGGATGATATGGGTCGTATCCTCAAAATTGTACGGGAAAAGCACCCAGAATTAGCTTCTTTACCGATTATTTCCGTCTCAACTCCCGATTATAAGGGATCATTGCAAGATGGTTATACTGCCGCTATAGAAAGCATTGTGGCCACAGATTATGGCCCCTTTGCCAGTGATGAACCCCCTACCGTGTCCATGAAACCCCAAGTCACGGTGTTGTGCAGTTCTCACCTGTCTCCTGGGGATGTAGAGGAACTTAAGTCTATTGTAGAAGCTTTTGGGTTAACCCCTGTGATGATTCCTGACTTATCCCGTTCCCTTGATGGTCATTTAGAAGACAACCCTCATACGGTGACGACGGGGGGAACCACCATTACTCAATTAAAGCAGTTAAATCGGTCTTGCTTAACCCTGGCGATCGGGGAAAGTATGCGGAAATCTGCCCAAATTTTAGAGGGACGTTTTGGCACAAAATATGAGGTATTCCCCCGTTTAGCAGGTTTAGATGCGGTGGATGCTTTCCTATGGCGGTTATCCCAAATTTTAACCTCCCGTTGCGATCATCATTTTCCCCTAGTTCCTAATATTCCCGCCAATTTACAACGTCAACGCCGTCAGTTACAGGATGTAATTCTGGACACCCATTTTTATTTTGGGGGGAAAAAAGTTTCCTTAGCGTTAGAACCAGATTTACTCTATCAAACGGCTTGGTTACTAACGGAAATGGGGGCAAAAATTCAAGCGGCTGTTACCACCACAAAATCCCCGATTTTGGAGAGTTTACCGATTGATAATGTGACCATTGGTGACTTAGCAGATTTAGAAGATTTGGCCGCAGGTTCGGATTTAATTATTACGAATTCTCACGGAACAGCCCTTTCTAAGCGTCTTCAAGCCCCTTTATATCGCATGGGTTATCCCATTTTTGATCAATTGGGGTTAGGACAACGCTGTTTAGTGGGGTATCGTGGCACCATGCAATTTTTATTTGATGTAGGCAATATTCTGATGGAAGAAGAAGCCAAACATAGTCCCGCTACTCTTCATTAAAGCGGGTTCAAATCACACAAGTTTCCCCTTGTTTCATTTTATTCATCTGAGAGGAAAACCATGAAAGTTGCATTTACGACCAGTGACAATGTTCATATCAATGCCCACTTTGGTTGGGCCAGCAAAATTGATCTCTATGATGTTTCACCAGATGGCTTTAATTTTGTCAATACTTTAGAGTTTGGTGGAGACTTAAAAGAAGATGGTAACGAAGATAAATTAGAGCCTAAATTAGCTGCCCTAAATGGTTGCACATTACTCTATGTTTCTGCCATCGGTGGTACTGCTGCCGCCCGTTTAATTCGCAAAAATGTCACCCCGATTAAAGCCCGTTCTGAAGAAGATAAAATTGATGAAATTCTTGGAGAATTAGTCAAAACTTTAAAAGGAAATCCTCCTCCTTGGTTACGCAAAGTCTTACAAAAAGAAGCGAACCCCACCAATTTTGAAGATGATGAATAATCATTTTTAATCCCTCGATTCAATGAACAATTTGACTTAAAAAAATATCAAATTGTTCATTGACTACTGAAATGTTCTATCTGTAATTGCTATTATGACAACAACAACCAGTAATTCCGAAACAACCCCTATCTTAGTTGCAGATAGTATCTTCTTAAAAGAATTAGTGCAGCAAATACGCGCCTACGATCACTATGGAGTGTATCGCTTATGGACAGATGAATTAGTGCTTGCTCCCTTCGTTATTCCTAAGAAAAAAAGACGGGAAATTACCCTAGAAGGCGATGTTGATCCAACCACAAAATTAAGAATCATGTGTTTCTATCGAGGCGTTGCTGCTTGTGTAGAAAAAGAAACCGGACAATTATGTCAAGTTGTGGTTGACGTAAATCATGAAGGGTTTGGCTGGGCCTTAGTTTGGGGTGGTCGTTTATTAATAACATCTCGCACCCTCAGAGACGCTCATCGCTTCGGTTTTGATTCCTTAGAAGCCTTAAAAGAACAAGGAGAAAAATTAGTCACGGCTGGTATTGAATTAGTTCAGAAATTCCCTGAAGTAGCTAAACTTTAAAAATAGCTTAATTGAGGTAAAAAGATGACAGTAACAACTGAAATTCAACCTACACCGGAAGCGGTTGCTGAACTAAAAAAGAAGGTTCGTAAACTCAATTCAACCGCCGGACAAATGAAAATGGATTTACATGATCTCGCAGAGGGACTCCCCACAGATTACGAAACCCTGCTAGACACAGCCCAAAGAACTTACGATATTTTTCGTGAGCTTGATCAACTGAAAAAACAACTTATCATCTGGGAGGAAACCCTAAAATGACCATTGATGCTGATACTCCAAAAACCTTAGCTGAGTTTACCAAACTCAAAGATGCTGAAGACTTTTTAACCTTTTTTGGTATTAGCTATGACCCTACTTTTGTTAATGTTAATCGCCTCCATATCCTTAAGCAGTTCTCTTTGCTTATCAAAGCAGTTGATGAAGCCTTCCCCGATCTCAGTGAAAGTGAAAGATTAGAGAAATATAAGGCAGCTTTTGAAGAAGCCTATGAACTATTTAAAACCTCTAGTCCCCTAGAAACCAAACTATTTAAAGTCTTCAAAGACAGCAAAAAAAATGTGGTCTTACTGGAAGATTTAGCCAAAGAAGCTGAAACTAAGTAACTATCATGGAATTCACCCCTACTGAATTAGAACGCTATTCCCGACAAATACAACTTCCCGGTTTTGGTGAGGAAGGACAAAAACGCCTCAAGGACTCTACTGCTGTCGTGACGGGGGTAGGTGGCCTCGGTGGAACTGTTGCGCTATACTTAGCCGTGGCAGGAGTTGGTAAAATCATTCTGGTTCGTGGGGGTGATTTACGTCTTGATGACCTCAACCGTCAGATTTTGATGACCAATAGTTGGGTCGGTCAACCTAGGGTCTTTAAAGCCAAGGAAACCCTCTTAAACATCAACCCTGAGATTGAAATTGAGGCGGTTCATGATTTCGTCACCCCTGAAAATGTAGATGCCTTAGTACAACAGGCTGATATTGCTTTTGACTGCGCCTTTGACTTCAAAGAACGGGATCTCCTGAATGCTGCTTGTGTTCGTTGGGGGGTTCCCATGGTAGAAGCGGCCATGAGTGGCATGGATGCGTACTTAACCACCATTATTCCTGGGGAAACTCCTTGTTTATCTTGCATTTTCCCGGAAAAACCTGATTGGGATCGGTGGGGATTTGGAGTTTTAGGCGCAGTTTCCGGCAGTTTAGCCTGTTTAGCTGCTTTGGAAGGCATTAAGCTGTTGACGGGTCTAGGAGAACCTTTAACGGGTCAACTCTTGACCATGGACTTAGGAACTGCAACCTTCGCCAAACGCCGTCCCTACCATGATCCTAACTGTTCCGTTTGTGGCAATTTTACCCAACAACGGTTAGTTAATTATGTAAACAGGCAACAGGCAACAGGCAACAGGCAGGTAAAGCGGAAGGTAGAAGGTAGACAGTAGAAGGAGTTCATAATTTTATAACTCCCCACACCTCCCACACCTCCCCCTCCCCACACTCCCCAAAACCCCCACTACCCCCAAAAAACCATGACTGTCACTCTTACAGAAAAAGCGGCTTTTCGGCTTCAAACTTTCTTTACCGGAGAGTCAAGCAAGATCACGGGTATTCGTGTTGGTGTTAAAGATGGTGGCTGTAATGGCCACGAATACGCCTTAAATTTGGTCAGCCAACCGAATGCAGAAGATTTACGATTTGATCAAAATAATGTGCCTATCTATGTTGACCCGAACAGTGTGTCTTTGTTAGATGGGATTGTCATCGATTTTGTTGACAGTTTAACGCAAAGTGGATTCACCTTTACGAATCCTAATGCAACTGAAACTTGTGGCTGCGGCAAATCTTTCTCTACAGCAAATTGCGGCGGTCAAGCTACACCCTGTAGCTAAAAAAAGCTTTGATTAATTGATCATTTTACTTCATTTTTTGAAGCCATTAATGATTAATAATCACTGGTAAACATTCCTACTCTTACGGAGAACACTATATGACTACAACCTACAAAGTTCGTCTCACGAAAGTTATTAAAAGAAAAAATCAAGAGACGGGAAAGAAAGAAGAGATTACGGAAATGGATATTACTTTAGACGTTCCAGAGGATCAGTATATCCTTGAGGCGTTTGAAGATGCCATTAACGACGACGAAATTGAGTACCCCGAAGGGGTTGATGAGTTACCCTCTTCTTGTCGAGCAGGGTCTTGTTCTAGCTGCTTGGGTAGAATGGTAGAAGGAGAAGTTGATCAAGAAGATCAAAGCTTTTTGGATGATGAACAAATAGAGAAAGGATGGGTACTTCTTTGCGTAGCTTATCCTCGTTCTGATTGCACAATTAAAACCCACCAAGAAGCCAATCTCGGTTAAGTTACCCAAATACCTTCATCCATCTGCTGGGGAAGTCGTGGCTATGGCTACGACTTCCTGTCCCTAATTAAAGTGTGTCAGGACATGATTTTATGATTTTTATTGTACAACATAATCCCAGAGATTGGGCTGAGGTATCCGATGAATTTAAAGTGGAAAACATTTGTCTTCAAAACAACTTTTTGGATGATGGGGGAAATTCTTCTTAATATCCTTGGGTTGGATAATGTGGCTGATTATAGTGAGTTTCTTTTTGGGCAAGAAATAGAGTTATCTAAAAAGAATCATAAGACGGTGAAACTGTCCTGTCTTAAGCCTAAATTTTGTCCAAAAATCAATGAAAATTGTCCGGTTGATGAGGTCGCTTTACAATTTTCTAATTCTCCCATTGAAGATTGTATTAGCCATCATGGGATTTTTCTCAAGAAATGCACTAAAATTAAACACTATTGTATTAAGGCTTCTCTCTTTTCCGATCTATCTTATAACTTTAACGGTAAGAATTAAGGTGGTAGTTTGTGAAAAGTTAGTCCTAGACTATCGTAGTATTATTAGTCATTCTTATCCTGAACTCGGTTCTTTATTGAATGACTTTTCTCTAAATATAGCGTTTCTTGGACTCATGAGGTACACCCTAGTTTATTCCCTGTTGCCTGTTGCCTAAAACCAGAGAACTCTGTACCTCACAAGTATGAGACGAGACTTGCTATATTATTGATAGTTGTCTTAAAAATTGTATTGGAGCTTGAACTTATATAATGCTTAAAATTTATATCACCCAGTTAGATGATGTTAAAAATACTCCAGTATGATAAGCCAATATGAGGCTTATTTTTTTTGCTAAAAATATCAAATATTTTTTTATTATGTAGCTCTAGTTACTGTTTATAACTACAAAAAAAAATACAATAATATTAAGGTAAATTTCTTGACCTATGAAGTGTAATAAATGTCCTGACACTTGCCAAAGTGCAACCACGCAATCAAATAGTTCCTGGCAAAAACTTTTGCCCCCAAATTTCAGAAAGGAATCCCCAATGATTTCCTCTCAAGCAACCTTTGCGCTGGTGGGTTCTCCTAATGTTGGAAAAAGCCTGTTATTTAATGTATTAACAGG
This sequence comes from Crocosphaera sp. UHCC 0190, assembly GCF_034932065.1. Taxonomy (NCBI): domain Bacteria; kingdom Bacillati; phylum Cyanobacteriota; class Cyanophyceae; order Chroococcales; family Aphanothecaceae; genus Crocosphaera; species Crocosphaera sp. UHCC 0190. The sequence goes on along the minus strand of NZ_JAYGHP010000001.1, from coordinate 57,944 downwards.
GACTTATACCACAGTTTCTAACTATCCTGGAACGACAGTAGAGGTATCTCGAAGTCAGACAATAATTGCGGGAAAACCAGTCACAATTATTGATACACCAGGAATGTATTCCTTAACGCCAATGACAGAAGAAGAAAGGTTTTCTAGGGAATTATTGTTTCAAGATCATCTTGATTTAGCCATTCATGTTATTGATGCTAAAAATCTCAATCGGATGTTAACCCTTACCTTTCAACTGATGGAAACTCAAATCCCAATTTTATTAGCCGTTAACATGGTTGATGAAGCTGAAAAGTTAGGTATTTGGGTCAATGAAAAGCAGTTAGAAGCCTCTCTTGGTATCCCAGTTGTTACCCTGTCTGCTGCTCAAAAACGGGGCATTCAAAGTTTAACAGCTAAGATGGCTAATTATGTCCACCAACCTGCGCTATCCTACAGCTATTGAAGAAGGAATTACTAAAATCGAGTGCCTTCTTTCCTCCGATAAAAATGTCATTAAAGCAGCGATTCAGCCTTTAATTTCTCGGCGATGTTTAGCTCTTTTACTCCTCCAAAAAGATCCCTTACTTTGGGAAAAAGTACGAGAGGAAGAACCCAGTTTTGAAGACATTGAAACTGCCGTCAATTCTGTGCAGTCACAATTTAGTGATCCCTTGATCTTGGTGATTGCTAAAACCCGTCATCAAGCTGCTCGAAAGCTCGAAGAATCTGCTATTGTTAAAATTAAGAAAAAGTCAACGGAAAGTGAGGAATTTTTTCATCAGTTAACCGTTAATCCAATTACAGGATTTCCCCTATTATTTCTCATTCATTATCTCGGAATTTATCAATTAGTTGGTAGTTTTGGCTCTGGGATTTTAGCGAAGAATTTAGACAGCTTATTCCTGGAGAAAATTAATCCTTTTATTAACTTTGTCACGGCTCAATTATTACCTTGGACTGTGTTACAGGATTTAGTTGCCAATGATTATGGCATACTCACCCTAGGAATTCGCTATTCAATTTCGATTATTTTGCCAATTGTTACTACTTTCTTTTTAATGTTTACTCTCTTAGAAGATAGTGGATATTTGCCAAGAATTTCTTTATTAGTTGATCATTTATTTAAACTTATTGGTCTGTCTGGACGCTCTATTATTCCCTTAATTTTAGGCTTAGGTTGTGGTAGTGTGGGAACCTTAGTTACCCGTACAATTGAAAGTAAAAGAGAAAGATTTATTGTTTCTTTGCTCCTCGCTTTAGTGATTCCTTGCTCGGCGCAATTAGGGGTAATTGTTGGCTTGCTTTCTCAAGATACGACTGCCCTAGTAATTTGGGGTGGTGTGATTACTGTAATTTTTGCCATTGTCGGGGTATTAATGTCTAAAGCATTACCCGGAAGTCTGTCCTATTTTTATATGGAAATTCCTCCCTTAAGGTTGCCCCATCCTCGCTCAATTTTGACGAAAACTTATAGTCGTGTTCGCTGGTATTTGAGTGAAGTTATACCCCTATTTATCTTTGGTTCTGTTCTAATTTGGATAGGAAAGTTAACGGGTTTATTAACAATATTAACTCAAGCACTAGAACCGTTCATGATTAGTTTGGGGCTGCCACCTGAAGCATCTCTTGTCTTTCTTTATGGATTTTTTCGCCGTGATTATGGGGCGGCAGGAATGTTTGATTTACATCATTCTGGCATCTTAATGGGACGACAATTAGTGGTGGCAGCCGTTACCTTAACCCTGTTTATTCCTTGTTTTTCTCAAGTTAAATTTATGGTGAAAGAACAGGGAATTAAAAAGACCATTATGATTAGTAGCTTTGTGACATTTTTTGCGTTTTTTATGGGTTATTTACTCAATCAATTCTTACTAATTTTGGAGGTTAATCCTTAAATGTTTACTCAAAGTTTTACCGTAGAATCTTCTGCTCTAAATTTGATGAAAGAAAAAGAAAAGGGCATCATTACTCAATTCCGCAAAAATGATGAAAACCTTCTTAGGAAATTAATTGCGATGGGTATTATGCCTGGACTTTCTATTACTTTAGAACAACGATTTCCCTCTTATGTGGTTAAAGTTGGTGGGACAAGAATTGCATTAGATAGGTCAATTGCGAGGGCAATCTATGTGAGAAAAACTAGGTGATTTTTATGAGATGATTCTAAAGTTTTCACAATTTATTTGGATGATTTTAAGTGAATTGTGGTACAGTATTTATAGTAGGAAAATAACTCAAAAATCTGTACATTGAAACGAGTTTGTTCCTCAAGAAAACTGTTCTACCGATGAGTTTTGGTTCATTGATTGGAGCCATTTTAAGTTAACTTTTAGTAGGCAGTATTCCAGCGGCTACCCTAAAGATTATTTTAGGTATAATCTTAAACCTAGCTGCGTTGAAAGTCTTTCTTCATGTTCAGCCTAAATAGTTGCTTTTTATCAAATCAAAGGAAGTAAAATGACTCTCGACCTTTCCCCTGTTTGGATTTCCTTAAAAACCGCCGCCATGGCCACCGTGATCGCCTTTTTTTGGGGAGCGATCGCCGCTTGGTGGATGTTTAAATATCAAGGAAAAGGGAAAGGGTTAATTGATGGCATTTTCACCTCCCCTTTGGTGCTTCCCCCAACGGTTGTTGGCTTCTTTTTGTTATTACTATTAGGCAAACATGGCCCCTTGGGGAAACTCTTAGGAATATTTGATGTGACGGTAGTTTTTACTTGGTATGCCGCCGTTATTGCGGCCACCGTTGTCGCCTTTCCTTTGATGTACAAAACTGCTTTGGGGGCATTTCGTCAAATTGATCGCAACCTCTTAGCCAGTGCCAGAACCCTTGGGGCCTCAGAATGGCAAGTATTTTGGCTAATTTTGCTACCTTTAGCCAAACCCGGCCTAATTGCGGGGGGACTTTTAGCCTTTGCCCGTGCCTTGGGAGAATTTGGCGCAACTCTCATGTTAGCCGGGAGTATTCCAGGGAAAACCCAAACCATCCCTATTGCCATCTTTTTCGCCGCAGAAAGTGGGGCCATGGATCAAGCGTTACTCTGGGTGACAGTGATTTTAGTTGTCTCCTTAAGTACAGTGATGGCCGTTAACCATTGGACAGAAAACCCTCCCCGCCGACGGGTTAAGGGCAAGGCCAAAGAGGGACAACCCACCCTAGTCGATGAAACCTTGTTAACCGTCGATCCCCCAGTTGTTCCCTTAACCTGGGAAAATTCCCGCCCGGCTTTCCCCCAAGCTTCCGTTGAACTGATCGTGGACATTCAAAAGCAATTCCCTACCTTTTTGCTTAATGTCTCCTTTACAACGGATCAATTACCTCTAGGGCTATTAGGGGCATCAGGGGCGGGAAAAAGCATGATTTTGCGCTGTATTGCTGGCTTGGAAACCCCTGATCAGGGCCGCATCGTCTTAAACGGCCGGGTATTATTTGACTCCCAACAGGGTATTAATTTACCAAGTTGCGATCGCCGGATTGGGTTTTTATTCCAAAATTATGCCCTGTTTCCCCATCTCACTGTTGCCCAAAATATCGCCTTTGGCCTACCGAAAGGCCTCTCATCTAAGGCCATTCGTCAACGGGTGGAAAAACAACTGATTGCTGTCCAGTTAAGGGAATTAGGCGATCGCTATCCCCAGGAATTATCAGGGGGACAACAGCAAAGGGTAGCCCTAGCCAGAGCTTTGGCCAGTGAACCGGATATATTACTCCTAGATGAGCCATTTTCCGCCCTAGACACCTATTTACGGGATCAACTCGAAAAACTTCTCAGACTAAGTTTAACCCGTTATCCCGGCGTTACCCTCTTTGTTAGTCATAACCTAGAAGAAGCCTATCGTCTTTGTCCCAACCTCTTAATTATGGAAGAGGGTAACATTTTGATCCAAGGGCCAAAACAAGAGATTTTCGACTATCCCCATTACTTTCGGGTGGCACAACTCACGGGTTGTAAGAATTTCTCTCGCGCCCTTCCTCTTGCTGCCAATGAAATTACGGCCCTTGACTGGGGATGTACCCTCAAGGTTTATGAACCCATCCCCCCAAATTTAGCCCATATTGGCATCCGCGCCCACCAATTGCTGTTTCCTGACCTTAAAGGCTCAACAGAAGACCACAGCGACAATATTTTCCCTTGTTGGTTAACCACTACCAGTGAAACCCAACATCGGATGACTTTATACCTGAAGTTAAATTCCGCCCCTACCAGCCCTTTCGACTATCACCTACAGGTCGAAGTGTTTAAAAATAAGTGGAATGCCCTCAAAGAGCTTCCCCTTCCTTGGCGGATACAACTTCACCCCCTGCGCCTCATGTTCCTACAGAATTCAAGCGGCTCAAATCCCCTTGGATACCAAGTTAGTCACTCTCCTAGAATGACTAGCAACGATCAGTCCAATCAACGTCTATCCTAAATAAAGGAGAACACTTATGGCAAGTTTAACTGGTCTCACCTTCGGTAAACTCGACTGGATTCCTAAATTTGTTCAGTCTATCAACAAAGAAACCTGTCTCGGTTGCGGACGTTGTTTCAAAGTCTGTGGTCAGAATGTATTATCTTTGCTGGCCCTGAACGAAGAGGGTGAATTCGTTGATGAAGATGAAGATGAAATCGAGCGCAAAGTAATGGCTGTTGTTAATCAAGCCAATTGTATTGGTTGTGAAGCTTGCGCCCGCATCTGCCCCAAAAACTGCTATACTCACGCACCTTTACCTGCGTAAGTCTGATCTGTTGGTTGGGGTTGCGCTCCGGCGCAACCTCCCCCTTTTTCAAGTCAGAAGTAATAATTTTTCTCCACACCATCATGAACCAACTCTCCTGGTACGATGTCTCAGAAGATGTCAAACAATTATTAATTTTAGCCACAGATAATTGGCAAAATACTATTTTATCAGAACAATACATTAATCAAGCTTTAGAGAAAGAGGGAAATAATCTAGATGTTTTGATTGGGGCCTATCGCTTCTTTTTTTATAAAAATAAACCGGAAATTGCTCTCAAGATTGCGAAAAAAGTCTTAAGAATTATCCAGGAAACCGAAAACTTACCGCTAGAATGGGAGCAACTTAAATTCATTTTAGTCGAGCGTCAAAATGAATCGTCCATTCGACTGTATCTTAATGCTTATGCGTCTCAAGGCTTTATTTTGGCAAAATTGGGTCAGGTAGAAGCAGCAAAATTGATTACAGAAAGAGTGAAAACGATTGATGAACATCGGGAATCTTGTGCCACAACGGTTTTTGAAGTATTAACCAAAGATTCCGATGAGGATGATGACTAATTCATTTGCTATCTGAGGAAAAATCATGACACAGCCTCGTCAAGAACAATATTTTAATCTTATTGATGAATTGATGCGTTGTCCCAATGGCTCTGAACCTGATGTTTTGAATTCTAACACAGAATTACTGGATGCTGGTTTTATTAAGTCTTTGATGCAAGTAGCGACAATGATGGCCCATGAAAATAACCCTGATGGGGCTAAATTTTTGATTCATGTTGCTCGTCAATTAGCGAAAGAATTAGGGTTATATCCTGAAGCTCCTGCTAATACTTAAACGTTTATTTTCATTAACAATAAGTTGTTTAAATATACAACAGCTTATCCTACTCAAAGGTGGGGTTAAGCTGTTGTGCATTTAAAGGATACATGATTAAGTTAAGCAATAAATTAGTAAACTCTCTCCCCGTCCCCCTTTCTCCGGTGTCACTCTAATGTAGCAACTTAGATGCTTAACAGCTTAGGTAATGATATCTCTTTTCATTAATCTAAATGTTAGAAAAGCAAATAAAAAATTTCGTAAGTTTAATAGTAATATCATGACGTAATCCATAGATGACAATAACTGATAATTGAAGGGATAAATTATAATTGTTAAAATACATATCAAACACCAAATCATAGTTTCTGTTAATTTTAGCAAAGGAATAAAAGGTAATAACCAGATAATGTATTGTGGAGAAAACACTTTATTACACAAAATAAATATTAATAAGACTATCACAACATATCTGCTAAGAATTTGAATACTAATTTGACCCGTTGAATGATAATTCTTTTGAAAACTAATCTTGGCTTTTATTATTCCTATAATAAAAAGTAATAAAAATAGTATTGGTAAGATTTTTGCTATGAAATCAGCCAGAGGTAATGCTACATGAAAAGCTCCATAATTGTATTGTATCAAAGATTCTTGATTCTTAATCAATCCAAGTTTCTCAGCCAGTAAAATCAAAGAAGCTGGTAAAGTTTCTATCTGTAAACCTCGCTGTTTATGATAAGTTAGAAAAGATAGATAATTTTCAGGGCTAATTAATAAGAAAGGTAAAGATATTATGCTAATAAAGCTAATTGTTGATAGACAGAATTGATAACAGGCTTTATAGTTTTGTTGAACAAACCAATAAAGAAAAAAAATCGGCATCAAAATCACTGGATATAATTTGGCTAAGATTCCAGATCCTAAAAACATTCCAGCAATGATTGGTTGATTTAAGAGTAAGGAATAAAATGAGAGAAGGGTTAAAAGGGAAGGAAATAAATCATAACGCCAAGGTAGTAAAGGAATCGCAATTAATACCATCAAAGCATAAGTAATCAACACTTGTTTATAGCGATATCGTAATTGATTAATCATCGCTATTTTGGCAAGTATCAGTGCAGCATAAGTGCTAAATAAGGCATTTTCTAACCAGAAAAGTCTAGTATAATCACGAATATTAGGGACTAATCCGAATAAAGATTTGCAAAAATTAATTACTTGGGGCAATACCATCGGTACTAAAGCGAGTGGAGGGTATTCTACAGAAAAATCTCGGTAAGGTAACTTTCCATTCATAAGATTAAAGGAATAATCATAGTAAAGCTTTACATCTCCTAGAACTCGGAAAGGAAATTTGTCTTGATTTATCCAGAAAATGCCGATGAAAAATGCTAAAAATTGAATTCCTATTAAAATAATAGAAACTTTCTGGTGATTGACTTTTACGTTCATTTTATTGAGATCTCAAAAAATAGAAAAAACGACAAGGGCTTATTCTAGAGCTAAAGCCCTCACGACAAACTTAGTAATGATTACCAGATTTTCGATAATGAACCGCCGTCACCCCTTCTTCTAAAACTTTACCTTTTTTCGCCACGCCATAAATTACCCAATGATCCCCACATTCCATGCGATCGCCGACAGTACATTCCAAATAAGCCAAAGCATCTTGTAAAATGGGAGAGCCATTCTCCGCCGTCTCAATTTTCACCCCGGCAAAGCGATCTTCTCCAGGAGAAAAAGGCTTAAGAAACTGTTTCATTAACCCCAAATGATTCCCCTCTTTGAGAATATTTAAAACAAAAGAACTACCCTTATGTAACAAAGACTCGATGGCCCGTTCTTTGGCCACCGCAACCGTAAAACCAGGAGGGTTAAAGGTTGCTTGAGATACCCAAGAAGCTAACATCGCCCCGTTTACTTCTCCCTGTTGACAGGTGACAATACATAAAGACCCCACAATGCGCCCTAAAGCTTGTTCTGTTCGCGCCGTTTGGGACTCATTGACCGAGGACTTAGGTTTGCGGCTTTTTTGAGCTTTTTTGATGGTTTGGGCAAAATCTGTCCCGGCCTCTTCACAGGTTTTCAAAGTCCCCTCTGTGGGGGTAAATTTAACCCTGATGGGGTCAAAACCGAACTGATACCCCCCATCCCGAATTTTACCTTCTAAGAGGTCGATCGCTTCCCCACTCCAGCCATAGGAACCAAAAACCCCGGCCAGTTTGGTTTTATCAGCATTGGCCAAAGTAATGCCTAATGCAGTTTGTATTTGAGTCGGGGCGTGGCCACCAAGGGTAGGGGAACCAAAAATAAAGCCTGAACATTGACGAATTGCTTCTTTAATTTCGTCGGGTTCGGCCGCTTCTGCGTTAATAGAGTCTACCCTCACTCCTGCCTTTGTGATCCCACTGGCGATCGCTTGGCCTAAAACAGCCGTATTGCCATAAGCAGAGGCATAAATCAAGGCCACACTCAATTCTTGAGATTTTTGGGCTTTTAACCACTGTTCATAGAAGGCGGTTAATTCTGTTAACCCATATCTAACTAAGGGGCCGTGACCTGTACCATAAATTTTCGCAGGTTTTCGGCTCAATTTTTCTAATCCTGTGGCAATTTGTTTACCATAAGGGGCAATTAAGCAATCAAAATAATAGCGTCGATCTTCAGCGTAAACTGCCCACCCTTCATCAAAAATTTGATCACCGCAAACATGGGCCCCAAATAATTTATCGGTGTAGAGAATTTCTGTTTTGGGATCATAGGTACAGAGTTGGGCTGGATAACGGGGGTTTGGGGTAGGAATAAATTCTAATTCATGTCCTTGCCCTAAATCTAAGGTATCTTCTCCTTTAACGACTTTTAATTGATTGGGAAATTGGGGTAATAAAATATTCGGCAATAACATCGCCCCTGGATTAGAACAAACAATTGTAATTTGGGGGGCAATTTCTAATAAAGCTTTGATAGTTTCCCCTCGGTTGGGGTTAACATGACTGAGAATTACATAATCAATGGTTTTTGGATCAATGCGCTGTTTAATTGCCTTTAAAAAAATCTCGGTAAAAGATTCACCAGGGGGATCAAATAAAGCAATTTTATCTGCTTGAATGAGATAGGAATTAGCTGTAGTTCCCCGTTGTAGTCCATATTCAATTTCAAATTTTAAGCGATCCCAGGTACGCGATCGCAAAACAAGGGTTTCAACACCAATGGGACAAACTTGAACATCTCTCGGTTTAATCATCATTTTTTTTGACTCATTAATTAAGTTTACTGAGATTTTCTACCGTGTAAGTGACTTCATCATCGGCTAACATTTTTCGATAGTCAATGGCGATACGAGTGGGATAACCCAAGGTAGGATGATAGGTGACTAAGATTTCATCGGCTTTTTTTTCAATTGCCTCTGCTATGATTTGAAATAGTTGTTTAATGGTTTTAGGGTAGGTTAAATCAGCGATCGCTTGATTGGTTTTTAGGTCGATAACTTGAGTAATTTTACCATTTTTGACCGAGACTTTGAGAGGAGTATTTCCTGGAGAGGGACAAAAACACTGTTGTTGATAGGTATATTGATAGTTATTAATGGGTTGCGATCGCCATAGTTCACGATTTTCTTGTAATTCTGTGATTAGTTGAGAATTAGCCTGAACCGGCATTATATTTAAGACGATGACCATTGCTAATCCGATCAGAGTTAAGATGCAAAAAGACCCCATTTTTATCTTATTTGTGATCAATTCTGACTCTCCTAACTATTCATACAAAGACAGACGTACCATAGCACGCCTGTCAATCTAGATTTAAGCTTTCAATTAGCTTAACTTAATTTTTTGGGACTGAGTAACATCATCATGTTTCTTCCTTCCCGTTTTGGGGCCTGCTGAATATCAGCCAAATCTTTCAAATCATTAGCCATGCGATCGAGTAAATCTTGAGCTAAATTAGAGTGTTGAATTTCTCTACCCCGAAAGGTAATCGTTGCTTTTACTTTATCACCAGACTTAAGAAAGCGTTGGGCCTGATTGACTCGCACTTGATAATCATGTTCGTCAATTTTATAACGCATCTTTACTTCTTTAACATCAGCAGTATGCTGTTTTTTCTTCGCTTCTCTGGCTTTTTTCTCCTGTTCAAATTTGTACTTGCCGTAATCCATAATGCGGCAAACAGGAGGTTTAGCGGTTTCGCTGACCAAAACCAGGTCTAATTCTCTCTCCTGAGCGATTTTTAAGGCTTCTTCAGGAGTGACAACCCCGACTTGTGAACCATCACTATCGATGACTCGAATTTCGGGGAAGCGGATTCTTTCGTTGATTTTGGGGAGATCGCGTTGTGTGCGTCTTTTATCTATCACAGGCGTTTGTTAATGTCTCTCGGTTGGATGAATGAACTGTAGTAGATTAAGGCTTTTTCAGTAGCTTGTTTTATTTTACTGATTTTCTACCAGGTTCTGTCTGAATTTATTAATTTTATTTTTTAAGTTTGGGGAAGTTATCTTTTTTAGGGATAATCGCCCCCATCTTTTCCCTAGTTTAATCCTTCCTAGGACTATCGTAAAATGAAAAGGTGTAAAGATTTATAAACAGGCGAACTGGGTGAGTTACCAACAACCTTGGGAAATGCGAATTGGACGGCAACGGCACTGGATTTGGCGCGGTTGGCCAATCCGTTATACTTTCTTACCCTCGGCCGGAGGAAAGTTGAAAGAATCTCAACCATCTATGATCTTTTTACATGGATTTGGGGCGGCGATCGAACATTGGCGGCATAATATGCCGATTTTAGCGCAGGATTATCGGGTTTATGCCCTAGATTTATTGGGGTTTGGGGGGTCAAAAAAAGCGGCGGCGGATTACACGGTTGATCTTTGGGTGGAACAAATCCATGATTTTTGGCAAACTTTTATAGGTAAACCTGTTATTTTAGTGGGAAATTCTATCGGTTCTTTAGTTTGTTTAACGGCAGCGTTTAAATATCCTGAAATGGTGGCAGGTATTGCCATGTTAAGTTTACCGGATGTTTCTTTAAGACAGGAAGTAATTCCCAAAGTTTTGCGCCCTATTGTTAATGCGCTTGAGGGATTATTTGCGCCGCCTTTATTATTAAAAGGATTGTTTAAGATTATTCGTCGTCCTGAGATTATTCGTCCTTGGATCGGATTAGCTTATTATGATAAATTAAAAGTAACCGATGAATTAGTTGATATTATTACTATTCCTCCCCAAGATGAAGGGGCCGCTAGGACATTTTGTTTGTTATTTGAAGGGTTGAGAAAGCCTGGTTATGCTCCTGCTGTTAAGGATGTTTTACCTAGTTTAAAAATCCCGATATTATTAGTTTGGGGTCGTCAAGATCGTTTGGTTCCTTTTTCTTTAGCTGCTCAATTTTCTCAATTAAATCATAAGATTACTTTAGTAGAATTAGAGCAGGCTGGCCATTGTCCTCATGATGAATGCCCTGATAAGTTTAATTCTATTTTATTGGATTGGTTGAAATTAGTTAATAGTTAATAGTTAATGGTTATTTGTTTTCGGTTCTTTCTATTATGTTAAGAAAAGAGTTTTTTCTTGAAGTTTTTTGACGAAAAGGATCTCAATTAATCTTAAAACGATTAAAATGAAAACATAAGGTCAAATGTGACTGTATATTTTCAACCAATTAAATAATTAATATAGGGATAAAAAAATGTCTTTAACTAAAACTAATCCTAAATTTGTTGCTGACTTTGTTCATTTTGAGCAGCACGTCGCTAAGCTTTTTAGTCATTATCAATGGGACGTAGAAACCGCAAAACCCAATCAAGTTGGATATGATTTAACAGTAAAAAAAAATAACAATTTTGGAGCCGTTCAAGTAAAATGGCTTAACAATAATGTATCGGCTCCACAACTTTTGAAGTTTATCGATTTTTTAGCATCTCCACAAGGTAAAAAGTTTAATTGTGGCTTTTTTATTACAACTAAAGGTTTTGGTGGCCCTGCTCTTGCTGTTATTAGAGGGTTGGGAGAAAATTCGAGGTTTTTTTGTGGAGTTGCTGAAGAAAACACGGTTAAATGGATACGAGGGCCAGAAGATGGTGCAAATAATCAAGAAAATAGCTCTGAAATTGAGCAACCAGAAAAGATTTATTTTGGTGTTTTTACTTGTAAAGGAGGTGTAGGAAAAACAACAGTTGCAGCCCATTTAGCAGGGGCTTTAGCCCTTCAAGGATTTGATATTGCTTTATTAGATTTAGATCCAGAACAAAACTTACATAAATTAGTTGGGGATGGGGTTTATGTGCCTAACCCTGGTGGTGTTGGTAATACCATTGAGGTTTTTAATGGAAAAACTTGGAATGAAGAATCAGCCCGAAACTGTAAAATAGTGATTTGTGATTGCTCTCCTGCTTTAGAAAGAAATGATGAATCTTTAATCAAAAAACTACACTATTGCATCATTCCGACTACCTTAAATCCTCTAGGAATTAATAAACACGGAGGAGTATTAAAAAAAACGGTTGAAGAAATTCGCAAAATCAATCAAAATGCTCATCTATTTATTTTGATTAATAACCATAAAAATATTGGTGTTAATAGATTTAAGCTACTGCGAGACAGTTTTTTAAATGTTTATCAAGATATTAGTCAAACAGATGATAAATTCCACTGTATTGATCCTGAAGAAGTTTGTATTCGCTCTAGCGATCTTTTGTATTACTGGGGAATTCATTTGCTGGAAGATCCGAATAACCCTCGCAGTGAATTAGCGTTTAAATTAATTGGTGGAAGATGTTATCCTAGGGATGATTTTATTAGATTAGCTGATTACATTGAAAGTAAAGCAGGGTTAGGCATTTTTAGAAATTCATAAATTACTCTATTTTTGCCCAACTTTCAGAGTTTTAACCAATTAAAAACATCCCCAACAGTTAATTTTAATTCAGCTAGAAATTCAGGGACAGGTAAATTATCTTCTGAATTTTCTAAAAATAAGGGTTGCTGTTGAGGAAGAAAGACAAGAATTGATTTAGTTTCCGGATCAATTAACCAACCCAAACAAGTCCCATGATTGAGACAATAAAGGATATTTCCGGTTACTTTAATGGGGTTTTGATTGGGGGATAAGATTTCAATTGTCCAGTCGGGATAGGTTAAACAAATATTAGCAATATCTCCATCTTCATCACGAGGAATTCTTTCCCATTTCAAAACAACCACATCAGGAACAATTGATCTTTCTCCAAAACTACAGCGTAATTCTGGTAAAGCGATGGCAAGAGATGACTGAGTTGCTAAAGTTTCAATGGTGCTGACTAATTTACCTTGAATGCGACTATGTTTTCCTTGGGGCATGGGTTTTTGAATAATTTGACCATTGATGTATTCCTTTGAGGGTTTAGTCTCTGGAAGTTGCAAAAACTCGTCTAATGTTAGGGATTTATTAGAGGTTTGTATCATAAAAAAGTTTAAATATATTTGAGGTTAATTGATAAGTCAATTATAATCCATATTCCTAACCAATATTTATTAAATATAATTATTAAAAAAAGAAAAAAATAGAGATTCGCAACAACTAGGGACAACAAACCGCTAATCTAGATCAAGAAGACGACAACAGGAGTAACAGAAGTGGCCTTCAAGATCGGTTTACTCGGTTTGGGAACAGTGGGAACGGGAACTGCACAAATTATCTTAGATCCTGCGGGACGTAACCCCCTATTGCAAGATATTACGATCCATAAAGTGGGTGTGCGATCGCTGGATAAACCCCGTCAAGTGCAATTCTTACCAGGTATCATGACCACTGACTTAGAAGCAGTAGTCAATGATCCTGACATTGACATTGTGGTGGAATTATTAGGGGGACTCGAACCCGCGCGATCGCTAATTTTACAAGCCATTTCCCAGAAAAAGCACGTTGTCACGGCCAATAAGGCAGTTATTGCCCGTTATGGGGATGAAATCTACGAAGCAGCCAATCAAGCCGGGGTTTACGTTCTCTTAGAGGCTGCTGTGGGGGGAGGTATTCCCATCATCAAACCCCTAAAACAGTCTCTAGGGGCCAACCGTATCACCAGTATTATCGGCATTATCAACGGCACGACTAACTATATTTTGACCCAAATGACCACAGAGGGGGCAGATTTTGGGGAAGTCTTGGCCGAGGCCCAAAAATTAGGCTATGCTGAGGCTGATCCCACGGCCGACGTAGATGGGTTAGACGCAGCCGATAAAATCGCCATTTTAGCCTCTTTGGGGTTTGGGGGAAGGGTAAAACGGGAAGATGTCTATTGCGAAGGTATTCGTAAGGTTAGCGCGGCAGATATCACCTATGCCGATAGACTAGGATTTGTGATTAAACTCCTGGCCATTGCCAAAGGAACAGGGGGAGAAGCGTCCGATAGATTACAATTGCGGGTACATCCTACCCTCGTCTCTAAAACCCATCCTTTAGCCAGTATTAATGGGGTGTACAATGCGGTTTTAGTGGAAGGGAACCCCTTGGGACAAGTGATGTTTTATGGCCCGGGGGCCGGGGCGGGGCCGACAGCCAGCGCGGTGGTTTCCGATATCATGAATATTGTGGCTATCCTTCAAAGTAGCGGCCCGAATAACGGCCTTGATCCCTTATTAAGTTGTGTTCATCAGCATTTTTGCCAAATTACTCCCATAGAACAGATTGAAACTCGCTTTTATGCCCGTTTTCTCACCAAAGATTTACCAGGGGTCATCGGCCATTTAGGAACTGCCTTTGGTGATCATCAGGTGAGTTTAGAGTCGGTGGTACAAATTGGCTTTCAAGGGGAACAAGCAGAAATTGTCGTCGTCACTCACAATGTTTGTGAAGGCAACTTCCGTACTGCCTTAGATGAAATTCGGAATCTAGAGGCGATCGCAGATATTCCGAGTATTTTACGGGTTTTATAGATCAGTGAGTAGTGAACGGTTATTGGTCTTATTTTTCTCCTTTGTTCCCTTATTTTCTTCTGTTTCTGTCATGGCCCAAAGTCCAATGTCAGAAATTTGTCAGACTCCTGCCTTATCTCGTTTACAACGTCATACGGTTGCCCCAGGAGAAACCATTGAAAGTATCGCCCAGACTTATAATTTATTGCCCCAAACCTTAATTCAATTTAATTCGAGTTTACAGGGGGGAACGGTGACAGTGGGGCAGTCTCTTTCAATTCCGCCTTTTAATGGTATTCGGGTGACTGTACCCAATGGGGCAACCTGGAATGACTTGGCTAAGGCTTATGGTATACGGGCCGATGTCTTATTTGAGATCAATGGCTGTGTGAAAACTCCGAAAGTGGTGTTTATTCCGGGGGTTAATTGGGAATCTGGAACGAACGTTCGGCCCAATAATTATACGGGGTTGAGAGGGTATCCTTTACCTGCTGTGGCCCCAGTGGGGCTGTCTTATGGATGGCATACTGACCCGACGACGGGACAAAATTTTTTTCATGGGGGAGTTGATCTTTTAGCTGAGGTGGGAACCCCTGTTTTAGCAGCAGATGCAGGAACGGTGGTTTTTGTAGCCCAAGAGGGGAATTATGGCTTTTTAGTGATTGTTGATCATGGCAATGGACGACAAACTCGTTATGCTCATCTGAGTCGTTTTGCGGCAAAAATGGGTCAATCGGTACAAGTGGGGGATGTGTTAGGGTATGTGGGGGCAACGGGACGACCTGATATCTTAAATTCTCATTTACATTTTGAAGTTCGTTATAAATTCCCCGTAGGCTGGGTAGCACAAGACCCCATGACCCACCTATCAGTTAAAGAGAATTAAAACAAAGAGAAAAGTTACAACCTTAATTATTAGTTTCTAATATGAATGCTTATAGGATTGATTTTTCCCCTATCTGTAAACTTGATGATGAACAATTTCGAATTATTTTCTAAATTTATAATGACTCAATCTTCTCCCCTAAATCACCCCATTGTTGAACAAAGTTTTGCCATCATTGATCAAGAAATTGGAGAACATAATCTTAATTCATTAGAATATGCGATCGCTCGTCGTGTCATCCATTCAACGGCAGATTTTGACTTTATAAAACTCTTAAAATTTAGTCCTGATGCTATTAAATCAGGTATTAATTCCTTTCAACAAAAAAAAACCATTATCACTGATGTAACAATGGTAAAACAGGGCATTATCACCCTAGTTAATAAAACTTTTAATAACCCGATCATAACTGCTGTTGAAGCAGCATCTCAACCCCTACCAGGAAAAACTCGTACAGAAACAGGTTTATTAACTTGTTTTGAAACCTATCCTAATGGAATTTATGTAATTGGAAATGCCCCCACTGCTTTACTTGCTTTGTGTCAACAAATTGCCGAAAAAAACAGCAAACCAAGCTTAATTATTGGCGCACCTGTAGGCTTTGTTTCTGTGTTAGAATCTAAACAAGCATTAGCCAAGATTGATGTCCCTAAAATTCTAGTAGAAGGAAGAAAAGGTGGCTCATCTGTAGCAGCAGCTATTGTTAATGCCTTATTAGTTTTAGGGTGGGAAAATAAGTAACCATTACTGTAAATATATAATGATTAAAGTTGTTGGAATTGGCTTAAATGGACAAGAAAGTTTAACCGAAAATTGTCGAAAAATAACCGAAAATGCTGACTTATTGGTGGGAAGTGATCGCCATTTAAGTTATTTTCCTAACCATCCAGCAAAAAAACTAATTTTAAACAATTTTATTGAAGATATTAACACCCTAAAACAAATTTATCAATCCTATCAGTCAGTTGTTATTTTAGTCAGTGGTGATCCTTTATTTTTTGGGTTAGGAAGATTACTTTTAGAACATTTTGAACCAGAAAATTTAGAATTTTATCCCCATCTTACTTCTCTTCAATTAGCCTTTAGTCGTGTTAAAATACCTTGGCATGATGCTAAACTGATTAGTGGTCATGGTCGTCATTTAGATGAGTTGATCTCTAGTTTGCAACAGGGCATTGAAAAAATTGCTGTTCTCACGGATAATATTAATAACCCTCCAGCGATCGCTAGTCTTTATTTAAGTTTAAATCTACCAACAAATTATGAGATTTGGGTTTGTGAAAATCTAGGAGATAGGAAAGAAAAAATAAGCTCTTTTTCTCCTCAAGATTTAGTTAAGCTTAACCCTGATCAATTTGCTGTCCTTAATGTGGTGATTTTACGGCGTAAAAATCCCATTAAATTAGATAAAAATATTCTTGACAAATTACCCTTATTCGGGATAGAAGATCGCTATTTTTTAACCTTTCAAGATCGTCCTGGACTGATGACAAAACGCGAAATTAGGATGATTATTTTAGGAGAATTATGTCTCAAACCACCCCAAATTATCTGGGATATTGGCGCAGGAACTGGCTCAGTTTCGGTGGAAATTGCCCGTTTATGTCCAACTTCTCAAGTTTATGCTGTTGAAAAAACAGCCATAGGTATCACTTTAATCAATAAAAACACACAAAGATTCAACGTAAATAATGTAATTTCTATTGAAGGAAAAGCCCCAGCTATTTTAAATAATTTGCCAAATCCTGATAGAATATTTATCGGAGGAAGTGGAGGAAACTTAGTCGAAATCTTAAACTTTTGTCAACATAAATTAACTCAAGAAGGATTGATTATTATTGCGGTTGCAACCCTAGAAAATTTGGGGATCAGCTTAAATTGGTTAAAAAATCAGGCTTGGCATTACCAATTACTGGATCTTCAAATATCCCGTTCAGTTTCTCTGTCTAATTTAACACGGTTTTCTCCCTTAAATCCAGTGACTTTAATTACAGGATCTCGTTTATATTAAGATTTACCCAATATTTGATAAACAATGATAGAATAGAGTCAATGTGTAAGAAGATAAGTATTACGCAATAGTATCAGTTTCAAGGGCAATTCCTCCATGCTTACTCTCAAAGAAAATCGGCTCTACCGAACCTAGGATGTAAAACAATTAAAAATTACAGACTTAAACCCTTAAAGGTTAAGCAATAAGAACTAAGCCTGGCTACCTAGGCTCAAAATTAGGCTGTGTAGACAGCCTTTGTGCTTATAGAAAAAGGCTTTAGCCTGTATTCATTTATTAATTTTACTGTAGGGATAAATCGTTTTATACTGACAATTTTTTTTAGTCCTTATTGAGAAATAATTTTAACAAAGTGTAAAAAGTAAATGAATCAAACTTCTCATCTTGTTAACAATCAACTTTTAAGAAATTTACCTAAAGTTGAATATCAAAGAATTAAACCTCACCTAGAATTCATTGATATCCCTCTCGGACAGATTCTTTATGAACCCAATCAACAAATGGAATGGGTATATTTTCCTGAAAACTGTGTGATTTCTCTGGTTTCTATTTTATCTGACAATTCCATGACAGAAATTGGGTTAATCGGTAACGAAGGGATGGTCGGATTACCGATTATTTTAGGTGTAAAGGAGGCGACTCACCAAGCAATTGTACAGTGGACTGGAACGGCTATAAAAATTAGTTCTAAGGTGCTTAAACAGGAGTTTCAACAACAAAAAACTTTATACAACATTCTCTTATTGTACACGGCAATACGATTAAATAAAATTGCACAAACTGCCGTTTGCAAATCTAATCACCAGATAAAACAACAATTTTGCCGATGGTTATTATCAGTACAAGACTCTGTCCAATCAGATGAGTTTTGTTTCACCCAAATCTTGATTTCTAAAATGTTAGGAGTTCGTCGTGCTAGTGTGACTCAGGTTGCTCAACAATTGCGGAATCAAGGAATAATTAATTATCAACGGGGACGCATTACAATCATCAATCGGCGAGCCTTAGAAAATAATACTTGTGAATGTTATCATTTTATGAAAAATGATTATTATCGCTTACTAGGAGCAACTTAATTATAGTTTTCCTCCCAAACAAAACCCTGATTAATGGGGGCTTTTGGCGTAACAAATTCTCGACACCTGATGGTAGAATCTCCATTGAGAATATAGGGAATTTCTTTGGCAATTAGGTTTTCTATTTTCAGTCTTTCTTCTAAGGAAAAACGAAGATAATTACTATTATTCGGTAGATTCTCAACATCCTCAACAACAATATGACGATTGGGAATTTTACAGAGGATATGAGCAATTAGTTTGTGTCGAAAATAGGAACGAGAAAAAAAGACTTGATAAGGATGATCTAGGGGATACTCTGCCAAAAAATCCTCGACTTCTCTAATGACAAGAACTGAGGTCAAATTAACAATTGTATAAACCATTGTGTTAATGCTTCTTAAGCAATCAATAAACAACCTAAGCAAAGAAAAAATAAAATTTACTGTCCCAAAGCCTTTTGAATTTGCTAAGAAAGTGAAGCTTTTTTATCCTACTATTAATTATATTGATAAATCAAAAAAACTACAGTACGATTTCGTACATAGGTAATTCAAATTAATATTTCTTATGAATTTAATTCTGAAATAAAAATGAGAAAATATGAATCTAAACCTCAAAAATTAAGGCAAATTGACTGTCTAGAATTGTCTAATTTATCAAAAATATTGCACAGACTTCAGCCTGATACTAAGTAGGTGAGCAAAATTAATTGGATAAAAACCGTAGGGTGGGCATTGCCCACAACAACCGTCTGATACCAAATCCGGTTCTCAAACCCATCTTATGGCAGAAGGCAGGTGTTCAGGTTGCTAGTACCTCATGAGTCAGGGAAACACTACAACGATTTTAGGCTTTTGGTGGGCAGTGCATCGGCCTACAATTAATTTTGCCGACATACTTATCCGCGTTTTGAGCCAAGTAAACGGATAAACTCATTTTGAATAACCCGATAGCATTCACAGGCATTTTCTTCTAATCCCTCACGATCAAGAATATGCACTTTACCCCGACTATAACTAATTAAACCCGCCTTTTGTAATTCATTAGCCGCATTCGTCACCCCCGCCCTTCTTGTGCCTAACATATTCGCCATAAATTCTTGGGTTAGGGGCAACTCATCTTTAAGAACACCGTCATAAACGGAGAGCAACCAACGGGAGAGACGCTGTCTGATACTATGTTGGCGGTTACAAGCTGATGTTTGTGCCACTTGAGTCAAGCGAGCTTGGGTGTAAATAAGCAGCAATTTTTGTAGGTTTAACCCTCGCTGAAACTCTTGTTTCAAGATTGAACCTTTAATCTTCAAGGCATCCCCTTCCATTTGCACAATAGCTCGACTGATGCTATGTTCTCCCCCTAAAACAATAGGAAGACCAATAAATCCTTCGTTTCCAATTAAACCCATTTCCGTGGTTGCGCCATTATCCATGATAGACACCAGAGAAATCATCGCCCCGATAGGGAAATAGGCAAAGTCAATAAATTCCCCAGGTTCATGTAAAATTGTTGAACTTTGGAGATACACCAACTTAAAATAAGGAGCTAACCGTTTAGATTCCTCCAAAGGCAAAGCGTCAATGAGTTGATTACCTGATTTTGATTGATTTGGTAGCACTGATTATTAAAATTTTGATGCAAGCTATAAAATGTAAACATGATTGAAATTATTACTAATTGTTGTGTCTGATGAAGACAGCAATCATTAGGGCAAAGGGAACAAATGTAACCCAAGACACAAGCTAATACTGAGGTATTTTGCTTTGCTTGGGCATGACTGTATATCCTCCTACAAATGAAACGGTTTTGTCGGTACGCCAACGTACACAAATAAGCAAAATTAGGTATTATTACCGTATCTTTTCTCTATTTGTCCAGTTTTGTCCATCACCTCAGTTCATTTTCGGGGCAGACTCGGACAACCGATCAGTTATAATGAACAATCTTTTCCTCAACCTAGGCAACCCAGAATCTTTATCCTCCGAAATTGCGTCATAATACCCTAACCAGCCTGATCGGGCAATAATCTAATGACTCAACTACACAACGCCTTTACTTTGTTTCTCAGTCTGCTGGTAGAAGCTTTCCCTTTTCTGTTGTTAGGGGTATCCCTTTCCAGTGCCTTACTTATTTTTATTGACGAGCGCAAATTAATCGCTATCCTACCGAAAAATCCCTTATTAGGGGCAGTCGCTGGCAGTTGTATCGGCTTTCTCTTTCCGGTGTGTGAATGCGGTAACGTGCCTGTAGCGCGACGACTGTTAATGCAGGGAATGCCCAACTCAGCGGCCATTGGCTTTTTATTAGCCGCCCCGACCATTAATCCGATTGTAATTTGGTCAACCTGGGTGGCCTTTCGAGATCAACCAGAAATTGTGGTCTTTCGGGTGGTGTTTTCCTTGATAATCGCCATTACCATTGGTTGGATTTTCAGCGTCCAAAAAGATCCCCGTCCCATGTTACAGCCTTTGTTAGCCCAACGGGTGGCCATGATTTCCCGTCGTCCCCGATTTTCCCGTTACTCTGGCCAAGCAGAAACTGAAACGGATTCGATGTTATTACAGTCAGGCACATTTTTACTCGGTACAGCAGGAACACCCTTAAAAATGGAGGAAATGTCAGCCGGGGGCATCAGTTTATCTAGCAAGCAGTCAGGAGAATTTACCCGACGCTTAGGGCTATTTGTAGAGAATGTTAGCCAAGAATTACGGGAATTAGGCGGAATGCTGATTCTGGGGAGTGCGATCGCCGCCTGTCTTCAGGTATTTGTTCCCCGTGAAATCATCTTGAACTTGGGACAAAGCACCATTAGTTCTATCATAGCAATGATGCTGTTAGCGGCCATTGTTTCTATTTGTTCCACCGTTGACTCTTTTTTTGCCTTGTCTTTTGCCTCTACCTTTACCACCAGTTCCCTGTTAGCGTTTCTCGTGTTTGGCCCAATGATTGACATTAAAGCCATTGGTTTAATGTTGTCTATTTTCAAACCCCGAATGATCCTCTATCTTTTTGCCTTAGCAGCGCAATTAACCTTTATTTTGGTCTTATGTCATAGTTATTTCTTCTAGAATGGCTGTGAGAGAAAAGTCAGTGAATTACCCATGAATCTATTATCCAGACTCCAACCCTCCCCTAAGCTAAAACGCCTGTTGCCAGGGTTAGACGTACTGGCAATTTTGCTCTGGGGTGCATTATTGTTTAAATATTGGATCAGTGGCCAATTACGATTACTGATTCATCCTAATTACTTTTGGCTAGTTTTCGTCACCAGTATTCTGCTAGTCTTGTTAGGCGCAGTTAAAGCCTGGTTATGGGGCCAAGAATTCCAAAAAAAATCTAATAGGGAGGAAAATGTACAACATATCACCCTATTTCCCCCAGGATGGGGTAGTGGACTCTTAATTATCACTGCTGTGGCGGGGTTTATTATCCCTCCCACCGTCTTTAATAGTCAAGTAGCCCTACAACGAGGCATTTCTGAATCCTTACCCGTCACCCAAGCCCAAACCGAAAGCTTTAGTGCTAACGTGAAACCTGAAGAGCGATCGCTGATTGATTGGATCAGAACCCTCAATGCTTATCCTGAACCCGACGCTTACCAAGGACAAAAGGCCAAAGTTACCGGATTTGTTGTACATTCGCCCATTCTCCCCGAAAATTATATTTTATTAAGTCGTTTTATTTTGACTTGTTGTGCCGTAGATGCTTATCCGGTGGGCCTTCCTGTAAAATTAAACCGCGATCGCAGTGCCTACCCCGCCGATAGTTGGTTAGAAGTAGAAGGGGAAATGATGACTGAAACCCTTCCGATTGATACCCAAACTATGCAAGAAACCCCGACAGAAAAACGGCAATTAGTGTTATCTGCTAATTCTATAACCACCATTCCCACTCCTGATGATCCCTATGGGTATTAGTCTATGAATAAACTACTATTACAAGAACCTATCGATAAAGTTTCCTTATTCCTCATTGGTGCCTTTACTGTGGTCATTGGTGGCCTGGTTATTGGGGACAAAGTGTGTGGCAATAAATGTTTTTTCCGAAATGGCCCCAGGGTTGAGCATTTTAGCTGG
Source organism: Crocosphaera sp. UHCC 0190 (assembly GCF_034932065.1). NCBI lineage: Bacteria > Bacillati > Cyanobacteriota > Cyanophyceae > Chroococcales > Aphanothecaceae > Crocosphaera > Crocosphaera sp. UHCC 0190. The sequence goes on along the minus strand of NZ_JAYGHP010000001.1, from coordinate 35,501 downwards.
GAAAATCAACAAGTAGGCGCAAAAGATCGGGCCTTTATTTTGACCTTTGACCGACCGATGGATAAAGCCAGTGTGGAGCAAAATTTAGTCATTAAGCCCCCTCTACCGGGGAAAATTAGCTGGGCTGGTCGTAGACTTGCTTACACCCTAGAAACCCCTATTCCTTACGGTCAAACCTATCAAGTAAAGTTAAGTCAAGGGACAGAAAGATTTCGCCACGAAAAAAAACCCGGCCAGGTTATGGAGTCTTTTGTGGGGGAATTTCAAAGCCGCGATCGCGCTTTGGCTTATATTGGAACCCAAGGAGAAGAAGAAGGGAGATTAGTGTTTTATAATGTCACCCAACAGATCAAGCGTATTCTGACACCTCCTGATTTAGTGGTGATGAACTTTGAGTTTTATCCCCAAGGCGATCGCATTTTATTTTCAGCGGCCGAACAAGGGACTGGGGTTGATGGGTTACGACAGTTACAGCTTTATACTGTCACCACTGGGGTGAATAATGGGGTTGAAGATCTTAAAAGTAATTCAGCAGGAAAAATCGAACAAATTTTAGATAATAAAACCTATCAAAATAATCAATTTGATCTATCTCCTGATGGCAAAATTATCGTTGTACAAAGGGTAAATCGAGAAAATCCGGCTGATTTTGATCTTTGGGTACTAAAAGAGGGTAGTCAAGCGGAAAGATTGAAGGTGACAGGGGGAGAATTTGAAATTACCCCCGATAGTCAAACCGTAGCGGTGGCCAGAGGGGAAGGTATTAGTATTTTACCCTTAAAACCAGAGGCAGAACCCTTGGATTTTTTACCAAAATTCGGTCAATTACTGAATTTTACCCAAACGGGAGATGGAGCAGCAATGGTCGATTTTAATACGGATGATGCTAATTTACGGTATACGCGATCGCTGTTTTATGTTAATAATCAGGGCATACAAAAGGAATTATTAAATACACAAGGATCAATTATTGATTGTCAATTTACGCCCATGGGAACTCAACTATATTGTTTATTAACAGAATTATTATCTGGGGATGAATATGAAGAACAACCTTACTTTGCTAAGTTTGATTTGAAGACGGGTAAGATGACACCCTTAGCCAAATTATCAGACTATCAAGATATTAAAATTAGTTTAGCTCCTGATGGGTTGGCATTGCTTTTTGATCAAGTTATCACCAGTAATAATCCTAATTTAACTGATAAATTAACCAGTAATTCAGGGGAGGCAATTGTGGGGGGACAATTATGGTTATTAATTCCCCCAAATGGAAATAAGCCTGATGTTCAAGCTGACTTAAAAGAGTTACCCTTAGTGGGTTTTCGTCCTCAATGGTTGCCTTAAATATTCAGGGTTAATGGGGGAAGTTTGGGAAAAACAATTTGACAGCCCCCGTCCCAATGGCTAAAATAAAGCCAACCACAACTGAACGATTGATAAATTCTTGAGTATCTAACCGTTTACTGATTCCTTTAACTTCAGCATCAAGAGTTTTAATTTCTCCTTTGAGTGATTCAATGGAGACTTTTGTTTCAGTTCTAAAGTCACTTACATCTTTTTGAAGGTTGTCTAATTTAGCCTCAAACTTTTCATCAATCTTATCTAACTTACTATTAATCTGCTTTAAAATTTCTTCTAATGAATAGGTTACGGTTACAGGTGTTTGACTCATTGTGTTATTCTCCAAATTAAGATAAATTTTGTTGTTGATAAGCGAGATAAACCGCTTCTAGAAAATGATTAGCTGTTGTGCCTTCGGGTATTTCTGCTAACTGAATAATATCCTTAACCTGATAAGCTAATTTACGGGATAATTCATGTTTTGCTTGTAATAACATTGCCTCTCTTCGTTGTAAATATTCTCGAATAACCGCAAAGTTTTCAGGAGATAATTTAGTTAAATTTGCTGTATTATTAATGTAGCTAACTAAGGTTTTAGCTTCTTCTGAAATCAGAAAATTAGCTGAAGATTTTTCGCTTTCTTCTTGAATAACTAAAGTTCCTGCTAACCAATCTCCGATACGTTTTTCGGATTCACTAAAAATAATTAATAAAACCCCAATAAATAAGATATCATCAAGAGGACGTAGTAAAGCTCTTAAGGTAGCTTGTTGTAAGCCAATCGGTCTACCATCATCACGAATAACGCGAATTTTAGCAAAACGTTTTCCTGGGGTTTGTCCTTGCCATAGGGTTTCAAAAAAAGCAAAATATCCTGTATTCGTAACGAAAAAAATTAACAAGAAAATTGCTATAATCCAAGTTTGAATAGCGGCAATATCTTGAATAAAATTAGCAATAATATTTGAAATTAAATTTGGCAGAATAATAAGTATAAGCAAGTAAAAAATCTGAACAATTGACAAAATAGAATAGTCAATAATCAGAGCTAAAGCTCGATTTCCAATCCCTGCCAAAGTAAAATCGAGTTCGACATTTTCCGGTGTCTGTAACTTAAAATTATTAAAAAATGCCATAATAATACAATAAATTCTGAAATGTTACTATTGCTAGAGAGAGTCATTCAAATCTAATCCTAGCCCTTCTTTTCGCGCACAAAGATCATAGTAAACAACGCCTTTAACAATTTGCCAAAATGGTAAAGCAGCAATATTTAGTAAGAGAAAAAGTAGAAATGATCCCAGGATAGAAAAAACAATTCTTCCCCCTAAAATCATCATTTGAGTTGGATCATTTTGATCAATCAATGAGAGGATTGGAATTAGGCTAAAAATCGGAATCAAAGCCAGTAAGTAGACTGGAATTGTAATTAAAATAGCAACGGTAATAATTAATAAAATTCGTCCAACAAACCCTTTAGTTAATGTCCAGCTTCGACCAATAGCCTGAGACACAGTAGAATTTTCTTCTATGACAAAAGGCGTTTCAGAGATAAAGAAACGAGCATAAAACCAAAAATAAGCAACATAATATAATAAATATCCTACCAGTATTAAAAATGCAGCAAATCCTCCTTTAATTAGGGAAGCAGGCAACCCAATAACTAAACCTTGTGCCATTGATAATAAGAGGCTAATCACAAACATAATCAGATTAACCAAAAATTGTAACCAAAAAAATGACCATAATTTGGAGATATTTTTTCGTGCTTGCTGAACAGTTTCTGGTTGATTAATGAGTTCTTTAAATGCTAACCGAGAAATCAATGCTGCATTTTTTAAAGCATGAGACCAACAATAAGTACCGAAGACCAACCAAACAGGAATAATCAACAGCAAAATTCCAACATTAGGTTGATCATTTCCTGCTAATAATCCAAAAATTACAGCCAAAGGAATCAAAACAATAAAGGGAAAAATTGACCATAAACTTGCTCGGAAAGAAACCCCAAAATAGGGTTTAAAGCGATCTCGATATAACCTTAATGCTGCACTTGCTACATTACCAACGCTAAGGGGGCCCATCGGTTGGGGAAAATTGGGATTATTATTCACCTGGAAACTTCTCCAAATTATTTAAAATATTACCTCCGTCGATATCTTAAGCTAGATTTAGAGAGATTTCCAGGAAATGTTATGAATATTCAACGATGGATCGGAAGACGAGAAGCCAACTGGAAGCGATTAGATGCTATTTTACAAAAAATCGAAAAACGAGGCTTAAAGTCCCTTGCAAGCTCAGAAATCCATGAATTAGCCAGTTTATATCGTTCTGTCTCTGCTGACTTGGCCCGGGCCAAAACCCACCAAGTAGGGCCAACTCTGATCCGGGAATTACAACAATTAACTTCTCGCAGTTACAGTCAAGTTTATCAAGGTTCCCGTCGTCAAGAATGGCAAGCTGTCACTGAGTTTTATCTCTGGGGGTTTCCTGGGGTTGTACAGCAAACCTGGGGGTACATTGCTGTCTCAACAGGAATGTTTGTGCTAGGGGCTTTAATTGCTTGGTGGTATGCTTGGCAAGATCCCACCTTTATATCTTTAATTGTGCCAGAAGACCTGATTAAGATGGTACGGGACGAACATCAATTGTGGATGGGATCAATTTTAGGGGTAGAACCCTTAGCCTCTAGTAATATTATGATCAATAATATTAAGGTTTCTTTTAATGCTGTTGCTGGCGGAATGACCGCAGGAATTTTAACCCTTTATCTCCTATTTTACAATGGTTTATTAATCGGCGCAATTGGTGCTTTAGTGGGACTCAATAACTTAGCTTATCCTTTTTGGGCTTTTGTTTTTCCCCATGGTTCCCTGGAATTACCTGCTATTTTTCTCGCTGGAGCATCAGGATTATTAATTGCCAGAGCCTTACTTTTTCCTGGTCAATATCGCCGAGTCGATGCCTTAAAATATTATGGATTTCAAGCGGCACAATTAGTCTTTGGTATCGTTCCTTTGTTAGTGATAGCGGGTATTATTGAAGGCTTTATTTCCCCAAATCCTCTGATTCCTAATCCTTTAAAATATTTAATCGGAATGATTCTATTGACTTTCTTAATCAGATATTGTAGTCAAACAAAAATAGTTAAGTCAACAGATTTGTAAAAGTCTGACAAGATTTAGTTAAATACATTATCATTAAGTTAACGGAATTATTATACAGCAGCATGGTGACGGCATTTCTTTGTCGTTGTTTGCATTATTGCACTTATTCATCCTGATCTTTGAATGTTTGACCAGATTATTGACTCTTCCCTCACTCTCAGCTTGAAAACTCCCCTACTTCTCCTCTTACTAATCGCCCTAGAAGCTGTATTATCGGCCGATAATGCCATCGCTTTAGCGGCCATTGCTCAAGGGTTACAAGGCCCTAAATTACAACGATATGCCTTGAATTTAGGCTTAGTTGTGGCTTATGTATTGCGAATGTCTTTAATCTTAACCGCAACCTGGGTAGTCAAATTTTGGCAATTTGAACTATTAGGGGCCGTTTATTTATTATGGTTGGTGTTTAATTATTTTAACTCCCAAGAAGATGCAGAACACCATCATCATGGCCCAGAATTTACCTCTCTTTGGCAAGCGATCCCCTTAATTGCGGTGACAGATCTCGCCTTTTCTCTCGATAGTGTTACCACCGCGATCGCCTTATCGGACGAAATCTGGTTGATTTTAATCGGGGGAACTATTGGGGTCATTACTCTGCGATTTTTAGCAGAATTATTCATCCGTTGGCTAAAAGTTTATACTTATCTCGAAGATGCGGGATTTATTACCGTGGGACTGGTAGGATTAAGATTACTAATTCGGGTAATCAATGCGGAATGGGTTCCCCCAGAATGGTTAATGATTACAGCGATCGCCCTAATATTTGTTTGGGGCTTTTCTAAACAAAATCCACAGCCCCTAGAAATGGTGGAAATTCCCTTAGAATCTGTGGACAATTCCCTGAGTAAAGAACCGGAAAAAATTTCTTCGTAAAGGGAACAGGGAACAGGAAATCAAAACTTTCCTCATTCCCTCATTCCCTCACCCCATCACCGATTTTAAATTATTCGTATAGCCAAGGGGTAATTGTTGGTTGCCAACTGGCTAATTCTTTTTCATTAAACCAGAGACTAATCTCCCGTTGGGCAGTTTCAATGGCATCAGAACCATGAATTAGGTTCCGTCCAATACTCACCCCATAGTCCCCCCGAATCGTTCCAGGGGCTGCTGTTAGGGGATTCGTTGCGCCAATGACATTTCTGGCGGCCGCAACCACTCCATCCCCTTCCCATACCATAGCCACAACGGGGGAAGAGCCAATAAACTCAACTAAACCGCCAAAAAAAGGACGTTCCTTGTGAACGTCATAATGTTCCTCAGCTAATTCTTTCGAGACTTGCATCAGCTTGAGTCCGATTAACGTAAATCCTTTGGTTTCAAAACGACGAATAACTTCACCAACCAATCCCCGCTGTACTCCATCGGGTTTAACCATTATAAATGTGCGTTCCAAAGCGAACTCCTTTTTGCTGTAACAAATGAGGGTAAATTTTATCCCCTCAAGATTTTACCAAAAATGTCGGGACAAAGGCTCAATAAATGGTTAACCATACCTTAACTTCTAGTAAGCATTTATCCCTACCTAAAATATGGGTCTTCTGATAGTATTTGTAGGTGGGAATGACTGCCAAAAGTTAAGTTAAGGATCATGAAAAATATTCTCATAAGCTCATTCATTTTTATCGCTAGTTTTGGTATAGAGACGGCTGCTCAAGGGTTTTCTTTCTATGATGAAGTCTCAGATGGAGATTTATCAGATGTGGGTTCAACACCGACATCACTGGGTTCCCTCAACCTGGGAAAAAATACCCTCAAAGCAACCTTTAATCGGGGTTCTAATCCAGATCCTGACTACTTTACTTTTAATATTCCCCAAGGACAAGTCCTCACAGAAATCTTCCTGAAGTCTTGGAATACATCGCCTTTTTTTGAAGACATTGCTTTCATTGCTATAGAGGAAGGGCCAAGTTTTGACTTTGTTTTTTCTAATACTGCTAATTCTAATCCAGCAGAGGGTCTTTTAGGTTGGTCTCATCTCCGCAGTACACAAGTCGGTACGAACAAAATTCTAACGGAGATGGCACTGTCTAATTTAGATCCAATCACTTCAGGATTAAATATTGTTGTTAATCAAGAAGCTGACAATAATCCTTATACACCTGAACAAATTGCTCAGTTTCCATCAGGAGTTACAGAAGATCAATTAAAGCAAAATCTCCGTAATCTAGGGGTTATTGGAACATCAGGAAGCACCATCGGCTGGTTTCCTGGGGCAACTGGCTTTAAGTTGCCTTTAGGGCCTGGAGATTATTCCATTTGGTTAAGACAAGGTACTGACACAGAAATTAGTGTGGAACTAGATTTTAATACGGCAAAAGTTCCTGAACCTAACAATCTTTTTGGTATTATTATAACCCTAGGATTAGGGACGTTAAGATTTAAGAAAAAATGATAGCAACCGTCAACATTATGACAGCTATAATTTTCACCCTATCGACCTCATATTTATCCCAAATCAGATTAAGATAGACCGATTGATGTAGAGACGTTATACAAAGCGTCTCTACAAATTTTTACGGATTTTCGAGAATAAATTATCATAAGGTATAGGCGGAAAAAAATTGAGTATGCTGATTATATTAGATTAAAATAAAGAATGATCTCTTAATCATGAATCTTCCCTATGCAGACAATTACTGGCAAAACAAAGCTCCTCGGTATTATTGGCGATCCTGTTGAACATTCTCTATCCCCTGTGATGCAAAATGCAGCAATTAGTCAATTAGGTGTCGATTATGTTTATATTCCTTTTCCTGTCAAACAGCAAAATTTAGCTACTGCTTTTGCTGGATTTGCTACTATTGGAGTCCAGGGATTTAATGTTACAATTCCTCATAAACAAGCCATCTTACCTTTGCTATCAGAAATTACCACAACTGCTAAATTAGTGGGTGCAGTTAACACTGTTTGGTACACAGAAACAGGATGGAAAGGAACAAATACTGATGTCATTGGCTTTTTATCTCCTTTAAAATCCTTGACAAAAAAATGGTCAAATATCGTTCCTATAATTTTAGGAAATGGAGGTGCAGCAAGAGCAGTTTTAGTAGGATTATCAGAACTAGGATGTCCTAAAATTCGAGTGGTAGGACGGGATCAGGATAAGTTAAGGCAATTTCAACAAAGTTGGTCTAATAGTGAGCTTAAAGCTTCTATTGATGTGTATTCTTGGGATGAATTACCAGGGATATTATCAGAAACAGAATTGTTAGTTAATACCACTCCTATTGGGATGTTTCCTCATAGTAATCATTCTCCCCTTCAAAGTGATTTATGGAAAAAACTTCCTTTAAATGCTATTGCTTACGATCTCATTTATATTCCTAGTCCCACCCAATTTCTCAAAGAAGCACAACAACAAGGTTTAATGACTATTGATGGATTAGATATGTTAGTTTATCAAGGAGCCTCTGCCTTAGAATTATGGTTACAACAACCAGTTCCTACCGAAGTGATGAGTCAAGCTTTAAAACAACATTTAGGCTTATAGTTGATAGTTATTTTAATTAACTATAAGCGATAAAATTGATAAACATCTTTTGAGGCACGATGTAATAAAGAATGTCGATAAACTAACGATTTCATATCTTTAGCATAGCCTCCCCCAATAACACTAGCCACCGGATAACCTGCCGCAATACAAATACTTAATACCTGCATTTCTCGGCGATAAATTCCCGTATCTGTTAAGGATAATTTTCCTAAACGATCATTAACATGGGTATCAACCCCCGCATCATATAATACTAAATCTGGTTTAAATTGTGATAGTAAATCAGGTAAATATTGGGATAATATTTGTAAATAACCATCATCATCTAACCCTTCTGCTAAGGGAACATCGAGATCGCTTTGTTGTTTTTTAGCAGGAAAATTAGCCTCACAGTGCATCGAAAAAGTAAACACCGTCGGTTCATCTTTAAAAATCCAAGCTGTCCCATCCCCTTGATGAACATCAAGATCGACAATAAGAACCTTTTTTACTAACTTTAATTGTTGTAAAACACGGACAGCGATCGCTAAATCATTAAAGATACAAAACCCCGAACCGTAACCTGGAAAAGCGTGATGGGTTCCACCTGCGGTATTACAAGCTAAGCCAAACTTTAAGGCTAATTTAGCGGTTAAAATAGTCCCACCGACAGCGATACAAGTCCGTTTTGCTAATGCCTCACTCCAAGGCAAACCAATGCGTCTTTGTGCTTTATTATCTAGGGTTCCTTGACAGTACGCTCTCACATAATCCGGGGTATGAACTAATTCTAATAGTGACAATTCAGGAAATTCTGGAATATAAATATTTTCAGGTTTAACCAGACCATCAATTAATAATAATTCATAGAGTAGGCGAAACTTTTCCATCGGGAAACGATGGCCATCAGGAAGGGGGACAACATATTGAGGATGATAAACAATCGGGAAAATCATATATTTTTCTTAAAAACTGGCCCCTACTCAACTTCTGAATTCCCTAACTGTACTTTCCACAACCTAACAACTCCATCATTATCCCCAGACACTAAGAAAGAACCATCCCCACTAAAAGCGATACTATTAACACAATTAGTATGACCTTGAATTAACTGAATTAACTCCCCCGAAACCAAATCCCAAAGGGCAATCATATTATCCTTTCCTCCCGAAGCAATATAATGACCATCGTGACTAAAGGCCACACATTTAACATAACTCAAATGGCCCCGAAACTTGTGAATTTGTTTCCCAGAAATAATATGCCATAACCTGACAGTTTTATCCCGACTAATCGAAGCAACAAATTGACCATCAGGACTAAAGACGACTCCTTCTACATTGTACTTATGACCTTCTAATTGTTGCACTTGTTGCCCTGAACTTACTTCCCATATTTTAATGGTTTTATCATCACTTGCACTGGCAATTAATTGGCTATCAGGACTAAAGGCAACCCCTTCAATATCATCTAAATGGCCTTGAAGTATACGAGTAGGTTTACTGCCCTTAAAACTCGGCCACCCTGAGGAAATATCCCACAGACAAACCGTTTTATCCCAACCTCCTGACGCAACCCATTGACCATTGGGACTCACCGCAACACTCCTCACCCAATTTTGATGACCTTGCAACACACGGGAACATTTTCCGCTATGGACATCCCATAACCGTAGGGTTTCGTCCCAACTTCCCGATACAAAACAGCAACTATCAGGACAAAAAGCGACGCTAGACACCGCATCTTCATGACCTTGGAGAATATGAACTTCTCGCCGTTCTATGATGTCCCAAAGACGAATTGTCCAGTCATTGTTCCCCGTGGCCACCCAGCGACCATCAGGACTACAAGCCACACTATACACCCAATTCGTATGTTGATGGAGTTGTTCGACAGTTTCCCCCTTGATCAGATCCCAAAGACGTACGGTATAGTCCGCAGACCCAGATATTAGATAATTGTTATCGGGACAATAGGCGATCGCCGTAATTGAATTCCAATGGCCTTCTAGTCGTTGCGTTTCTTGTCTATCTGCTAAAGACCAAACCCGAATTGTTTTATCACCGACACTGGAACCAGAGGCTAAATATTGATCATTTTTAGCAAAACTTAAGGTCGTTATCCAGTCGGTATGTCCTTCTAATATTTGTTGCAATTTACCAGAGGTTACGTCCCACAAACGGATCTGGCGATCGCGTCCTCCTGATGCTAATAATTTGCCATTATGACTAAAGATTAAACTTTCTATGGCCTGAGAATGACCTTCTAAACATCGCCATTCTTGACCAGATATAGCCCCCCAAATTCTAATTTTTCCATCATAGCAACCGGAAGCGACAAATTGACCATCTTCACTGACAGCAACTGCTGTTATCCAACCCATCGGTTCCGACAATTCATGGCGTTTTTCTCCGGTTTTTGTATCCCATAAGATTAAGGTTTCGTCCCGACTGCCAGAAACTAATAATGACCCATCTTTATTAAAAGCAACATCATTAATTTTTTTGGAATGGCCTTGTAATTGTCTTAATAATTTTCCTTGGGTGAGATCCCAAAGATAAATATTTTGTTGCCAAATTAAGGCTAATAATTTTTGATTGTGACTGATAGTACCACCCTGGGTAGGACAGTCAATTTCCCAATGGGCAATACGGGTATTAAAATCAAGTAAAGATGCACCTCCTGCGGACAAAACTAACACTTCATTATTATTAATAGGAATAACTTTTTTGATACATCCTTTACCAAGTCTTTGGGTCATACCCTGTTGTTTTAGTAATGGTAAAATAAATTGTCCTTGTAGGGTTTCAATATTTTTAATTTCAATAGAAATGTAATTTTCATCATTTTCTTGTCTTTGTTGCCACCATTGCTTTACAGTTTGTGGGCGATCTTTTCTTTGTATTTTTAACGCATTTGTGATCAAAATATGCCAGGGATAGTCTAAGCCTTCTGGTTGCCAAGTATCATTTTCTAAGACGCGAGTCATGGCTGGTGGGGGTAACTTTCCAGTTAACATTTCATAGAGGATCATCCCTACTTCAAAAATATCACTTTCTGGCCCAACTTCTCCCCCTGACATGATTTCTGGGGCCGCATAGCATTCCGTAAAGGAACGGGTTCTTTTTCGTCTAGCATCCGTCGCTAAAGTCGCTGCCCCAAAATCAATTAAAATTAGTTGATCATCGGGAGTTAATATCATGTTTTCTGGTTTTAAATCGAGATGATAAATACCCGCTTCATGAATGGTCATTAAAGCATCAACTAACTGTCCTATTAAGGTTTCTACTCTTTCTGGAGATAGTTTATTTTCTGGTTGGTTTTCTAATTCTTTTAATAGAGTTTTTCCCCGCACCAATTCCATGACTAAATAAGCTGTATCTCTTTCTTCAAATAAGTCCCTTACTTTCACAACATTGGGATGTTGTAACTTGGCTAAAATCCTTCCTTCGTCTAAAAAACGGTATAAACTTCGTTGATAAGCATCTTGATATTTTTGAGGAATAATTAATAGCTTGGTTTCGGGATTTCTTGACGCGTATTCTACGGGATAAAATTCTTTAATAGCTACAGGATTATTTAATGCGCTATGATGGGCCCGATAGGTGATCCCAAAACTGCCTTTTCCCATCGCATCATCAAGACAGTAAGTGTGCGATCGCAGTTGGGTTCCCTTGGGTAAGACTTCCTGTAACAATGATAATACCTGCGCCCCACAGTTGGGACACAATTGGGTTTTGTCGGGAAGATCATCAAGGTGACAGTTTAAACAACGCATTTATTCAATTATGGGTTATCAGTGTTTAATATGTGGGGTAAGCAAAATCAAATAACTCAGGATTCTTATACCCCTTAAAAAGAAGGATTGTCTCACTCTCTTTTCTTGAGAATATCAATGAATAGAAACCTTTTAAATTCCAATCTCTACTGAAAACACTATTCTTTAGAATAAGGCAAGTATGGTATTTGTGACGACATGGCTGTCGATTTCTTTGCAAATCTTTAATATTATTCTAAAAAGTCTCTCTAATTGATAAATAAATCTCTAGCCAAAAATAATAATTTTTTCCTTGGGCCTTTTATGCTCTGGAAGTCCCTGAAGCAAAATTTCAGTTTATCTATAATTGTAGACAAGATTGCTGAATTAATTGCTCTACTTGGGAACTTTCTAGAGGTTCAGCAAAGAAATATCCTTGTCCATATTGACAGTCTAGTTTTTGGAGTTGCCATAAATTTTCCTGGGTTTCTATTCCTTCAGCAACAACATCAAGATTCAACTGTTTAGCTAAACTGATAATAGCTTGAACAATTTTTAAATTCTCACTTTTGGCATCAATTTCTGTGACAAAAGAGCGATCTATTTTTAAAGAATTAACAGGCAGATAACACAAGTAGCTCAAAGAAGAATAACCTGTGCCAAAATCATCAATACTGATCTGAATTTGACGTTTTTTGAGTTCTAATAACAACGCTGTCGCTGCCTCTAAATTTCGCATTAGCAAAGTTTCTGTGATTTCTAATACCAAGCTAGTTGCTGGCAGTCTTGTCGCTTCAAGAATCTGATCAAATCTATCCAAAAAATTCGCCATTTCCATTTGTTGGCTGGAAACATTGACACTCATCTTCAAAGAATGAGCTTGAGAATATTGTTGCTGCCATAGGACTAATTGTTGACAAGCTTCGTGCAGTATCCATTCTCCGAGGGGAACCATTAATCCCGTTTCTTCGGCCATGGGAATAAACTCAAGAGGAGAGATTAAACCCTGTTGTGGGTGCTGCCAGCGTACAAGTGCTTCAAACCCAATGAGGGTTTCCGTCGTTAGGCAAAAAATAGGTTGATAGACTAAAAAAAATTCCTGACGTTCCACCGCTAAGCGAAGATTCGATTCTAATTCCCACAAGGTTTGGGCCCGCTCGTGCATACTGGGATTAAATATCCCATAGGCAGACCCATTTTGTTCTTTCGCACGATACATCGCTAAATCAGCGTTACGCAAAAGCTCTGTCGCGGAAGAATTGTGATCTGTATTGAAAGCAATGCCAATACTAACAGTAACTAATATATCCCGTCCGTCAATGATGATAGGGTCTTTTAATTGCTCAAAGATACGTTCAGCAACTTTTAGGGCTTCTTGCTCATATTGAAGCTCATCTAGAAAAATAACAAACTCATCTCCTCCCAAACGAGATACGGTATCGCTTTCACGAACACAAAGAGCCAATCGTTGAGAAATCGCTACCAATAACTGATCGCCGACCAGATGACCTAAACTATCATTAATATTTTTGAAACGGTCAAGATCAATAAATAGAAGGGCATACAGAGAGTTAGGTTTGCGTTGAGAGCGTTTAATCGCTCCTTCAATGCGCTCTGTCAAAAGCAAACGATTGGGCAATCCAGTTAAAGCGTCGTGCAATGCTTGATACTGTAATTTCGTCTCGGCCAGTTTGCGCTCTGTAATGTCTCGATTAACCACAAGAACTCCTTTTATTCTACCCTCACTTCCCTGTCGTACCAAGACTTGACGGCTTTCCACTATGATTTTTGTCCCATCCTGTCGTGTGTGAGTGAGTTCCCCTTCCCACTGTCCTTTCTCCTGTATCACTCGTTGTACATCAGGGCTATCAAAAGGAAATTCGGTCTTGAGCAGTTCATCCGCGATTTTTCCTTCAACTTCACTGCTTGTCCAACCATAAAGGAATTGAGCACTGCGATTCCAAAAAATAATTTCTCCGTTAGCATTACAGACAAAAATGGCTTCATAGGTCAGATTAATCAGTTCAGCTTGTTCTCGTAGCGTCTCTTGCGCTTTTTGCCGAGCCGTAGTGTCTTGAAAGACTAGAATAACACCAGTCAATGTGTCTTTATTATCCCGAAAAGGGGACATACTAATAGATACAGCAAGGGAATGACCCTTTTTGGTCACTAATAAAAGATCACTATCTAAATAAATCGGGTTGCCCTCCTCAATGACATTCTTGACAGAATGTTCAATCGGCAAACCAGTTTTTTGTTGAATAACGTTAAAAACTTCCATCAAGGGTTGCTCTTTTGCGTTATTGAGTTTCCACTCCGTCAGGGTTTCCGCTAGGGGATTTAGATACTGAATACGCCCTTCGATATCAACAACAATCAGCGCATCTCCGATGTTTTTAATGATGCCACTAATCCAGCGTTCTCTTGCGGCTCGCTGTAAAGCAGATTCGACGGCAACATACAATTCTCTCTCATTAATAGGTTTAAGAAGATAACCGAAGTGAGAACTCGACAAAGCTTTTTCTAAAGTGGTTTTGTCTGAATAACCAGTAAGATAAACGGTGGGAATCTCAAACTGCTCCCAGATTTGATGGGCTGCCTCAATACCATCCATTTTCCCTTTAAGTCGAATGTCCATAAGGATAAGGTCACTAGACAACTGAGCCGCTCTGTCAATGGCTTGTTCCCCAGAGACGACAGTAGAAACCACATCATATCCCAGAAACTCTAAAATCTCCTGTAAGTTGAAAGCAATAATACTCTCGTCTTCTACAATAAGAATACGGGTTGGTATTGCTTGTTCTTGAGAATCAAGTTTTTTTGAGAATGTCATATTACTATTAGCAACTTAAAAGAACTTGGACTGTAAAATAATTGGTAAAACTAAATAAAATCAATTATACTTTAATTTTCAGATGGCATGGGAAAAGTAATGGTAACGAGGGTTCCTTGATCACTGTCAATCTCAAGGTTTCCTTCTAATTGTCCCACCAAACCTTGAACCAAGGTTAATCCTAGAGAGCGAGTAGTTTGCAGATTGATGTTTTTAGGAATACCTATACCGTTATCCCTAACCTTCAAGATAAGTTGATTCGGTGGATTTTCATGAAGCTCTATCCAAATATGTCCCTGATGATCTCTAGGGAATGCGTGCTTAATTGCATTGGAGATCAATTCATTGAGAATTAAGCCACAGGGAACAGCAGTGTTAATATCTAAGGCAATAGGAATAATATTGAGCGTCAAAGCAGTTTGACGAGAACTCATTTTATAGGACTCCAATAAGGTAGAAGTCAAACTGTGGATGTAGTCAGAAAAATCAATTTTGGCGAAGTTTTCCGAGAGATACAGTTTTTCATGAACTAAGGTAATGGTCTTAATTCGCTGCCGACTTTTGAGGAGAATACTATCCACTGTTTCTTCTTTGGTTCGCCGAGCTTGTAATTGTAGCAAGCTATCTACTATCTGGAGATTATTCTTAACACGATGGTGAATTTCTTGCAACAATACTTCTTTTTCTCGCAGTGAGGCTTTAATTTGTTCTTCCGCTTTTTTTCGCTCTGTAATTTCTGTAAAAATAACACCCAAGCGATCAATTGTCTCTTTGTTGTTCTCAGAACGCGGTTCGTCATTTCCAGAAACATTATTAAGAATCGGGAAATTAGAAACTAACCAGGTTCGTGTTACCCCAGGAAACTTTGGTGTTTTTCCTATCACTTCAGCTTCTAAAATAGTTTCGCCACTGGTAAAGGCTTGTTGAAACATTTCTACTAAGGTTGAAGCTAGATCAGGTACAATTTCCCAAGGGGTTTTGCCTAGATGATCAGGGACAGAAATACCGTTAATCTCTGCTAGGGCTTCATTAGCTAAGGTATAACACAATTGACGATTAACAACGCACATACCTACAGGCGCACTGGCAACAAAGGCATTCAACAGTTGTTGACTATGAGCCAATTCTTGCTCAATTCGTTGCTGATACTTGGCTAATTCTTGTTCTAGGGTTTTGCGTTGAGTGATGTCTTCATGCACTGCTACATAAACAATCCCATATTCTGGATGTTGAAACTGAGATGTGGTTGCCCGACACCAGAAGGGGGTGCTATCCTTTTTAACATTATAAATTTCGTAAGAGTATTCCCCTAAAGTCCCAATCCTTGTCATAATTTCTTTACCAATTGCTTGAGCGTCCATGGTGTCCGTTTGATGGTTAAGAATGGCCACAAATTGACCCACTAATTCCCCTGTTTCATAACCAAACATCTGCTCAAATTTAGGATTAGCATAGACGATAGTCCCGTCTGCTGCTTTCACTAAACACACCCCTTCTGCCATAGTTCTCACTATTGTATCTTGCAGTTCAAGTTGCTGTTCGATGTGTTTGCGATCGCTAATGTTAATGTGACAACCCACCATGCGGAGGGGATTTCCTTTGCTATCCCACTCAATGACACGGCCAGAACAGATCACCCAAATGATAGAACCATTCCTATGACGATATCTTACCTCGTTGTAGTAGGGAATTTGACCGCGACTTTTAATGTGTTGCTCGAAACATTCCAAGACTCCTGGTAAATCTTCTGGAACGATCATTTGCTGCCAAGACTCTGGAGTATTGGGCAACTGGTGGTCTTCATAACCAAACATTTTCTTAAAAGTGGGGCTTAAGTATTCGTGATCATCTCGAATATTCCAGTCCCAGTATCCAGCTAAGATGGTTTCGAGAATGGTTTCAAGAAGTTGGCGTTCTTTTTGTAGCTTTTGCATTCCCTGGAGTTTTTTCTCGGCTTGCTTCCGAAAACTAATATCACGGGCAATTTTTGATGCACCAACGATTTTGCCTTGCTTATCTTTAACAGGAGAAACAGTCAAAGAAATATTGATTAAGCTGCCATCTTTATGTTGTCGCACTGTCTCGAAAGACTTTACATTGACTCCTTGTTTGAGTTTTGCGAGAATTTCCCCTTCTTCTTGCTGTTGAGTCTCTGGAATTAACTGAAGTATGGATTGACCAATGATTTCCTCGGCTTTGTAACCAAATAGTTTTTCCGCGCCAACATTCCAACTCAGAATCACCCCCTCTAGGGTTTTACTAATAATGGCATCTTCAGAGGATTCTACGATAGCTGCAAGTTGCCACATAAGAACTTCTGCCTGTTGGCGATCTGATTCTAATTTATTAAGCGATCGCGCTGTCCACCAAGTTAAAATAATGAATGTCGGCACTATCACAATTCCCCCAAGGGCGTAACCAAAAGCAGCATCGAACAATTCCAATTGTTGTCCCTGAAATGTCAGCCAAGTGACTAAAATGGGATAGACAATTAACCAAGGCAATAACTGCCTTGCCATTATGCCTCCTACTAATGGGCTAGTTAGGGGTTCCATAAATCCCTGACGATAACAAGTTCCCAGTAAACCAATGTTCAAGACAATAAAGGTTATCGCCGTATGAGGAGCAGTGGAAGTTATTCGTGCTACTAATTGGTAGAGAATATCTGACTTAAACAGATACGCAACCACAGCGAGCAAAGCAATCTCAATCATCAAAATACTCAACATTTGAGCCAACCAATCTGCCCATTTCGCTTTTTTTCGCAACAGTAAGAGATTAATCCCCACTAACAAGAAGTTAAATGCGGTGCCTTCTCCCATTCTTCCTGGATAAAGGGTGGTGGGTGATGGTGTAATATCCAGAAACAAGCTCTCATCAATCCCCAAATTCCAACCCCAGAGATACTCGCTGAGGGTGAGTAATGAAATTAAAATAATTAAACCTGAAAGATTTAAGCTCAAAAAATTTAGTGATCTTTTAATCTTTGCTTTTTTAATTCTTAATTCTAACTGTAATAGTCCCAGGGCCATACCTGCTAAGATAAAACATAGAGCAGTATTCGGTTTCATGGTTGAAGGGCTATTAGGAAAACCGAACTTTATTAAGTCAATGTCAAATTGCCATCCAAGCAAAACGAATGTTCCGATTAGAATAGTAAAGGTACTCGCAATCTGTATAATCCGTTTATTCATGGTGTAGTTAAGATATCTTTATCTAAATTTTAGACTGAATCTTTTCCTAGAAAGTTAACAATAATATTGGAGCAAGTTGGTATTTAATTTGTATTATAATAGACTTATCCACGAATTAAGTTTATGATAACAAAAACCAAGAAATCCGATTCTACCGAACCTATAATGTGAATTATTCAAAGAATAACGGTTCTACCGAACTTGCCATGTAAAATCAATAAATGAATACAGGCTAAAGCCTTATTCTATAAGCACAAAGGCTGTCTACACAGCCTAATTTTCAGCCTGGGTAGCCAGGCTTAGTTCCTATAGCTTAACCCGATCGGGTTTAAGCCTGTAATTTTTAATCGTTTTACATACTAGGTTCGCTAGAGCCAGAATAACTTACATTTTTAAGTAAAAAGAAAATAAAAGATAAACCCTAACTAGACAATTTTTGTCTCTCTAAGCTAAACTGGTAACGAGTATGTATTAGTAGTAATCAGTAGTATATGTAGTATGACTAATCAGGGAGGAACCACTCAGCCATTGCGATCGCTAGAAGATGCCCTAGATCGATGCCAAACCTTAGGAATGCGTGTCAGTCGTCAGCGTCGTTATATCCTAGAATTACTCTGGAAAGCCCAGGAACACCTATCGGCCAGAGAGATTTATGATCGGCTGAATTTAGAAGGGAAGGAGATCGGCCACACTTCAGTATATCAGAATTTAGAGGCCTTATCGAGTCAAGGAATTATTGAATGTTTAGAGCGATGTGACGGGAGACTCTATGGCAATATTAGTCATTCCCATAGTCATGTCAACTGCCTTGATACGCAACAAATTTTGGATATTCAGATTGAACTCCCGCCAGAAATCATACAACAAATCGAAATGCAAACTGGTATAAAAATTACTGATTATCGCATTGATTTTTATGGTTATAAACAGCCAAATTCGTCTAAACTAAACTAGGAATCAAGTAAGCCCTCACCCCGAAAAATTCGTGAGCGATCACCCCATAAATCTCCTTCTTGTTGATGATGACCCCATTTTTTGCTTAGGACTATCAACGGCCTTAAGCAACTATTCCCGTTGGGAAATTATAGCTCAAACAGATAATTTTACCGACAGCTTGACCGAGTTATCGAGTCAGAGAGTAGAACTGATAATTTTAGAGCCAAATATTGCAGATAGAACCCTAACAATTTCTCAATTTTATCAAGAAGTTAAACAAACTTATCCCCAGGTCAAGGTTTGTTTATTGAGTCATCTCTTTTACCCCTCACAACTGCAAAACTTTAAAGACTTAGGGATTGAAGGATATTGTCATAAAGGTATCCCAATTGAAGATTTTCTCAATCAATTAGAGAGAATCATTCAAGGAGAAGTCGCTTGGCCAAATTTAATTATCCCGACCAAAACCCCTGAAAGAGTTTTCCATAAACCTTGGTTATCTCGTCTACAAAAATCAGGGATTGATCAAATTCAAGCTAATCTAAACATCATTAATCAGAAACTTCAAGAAAGTCCTTTATCGAAATTAGATCAACTATTTTGGAAGGGAAGAAAACGGGAGCTTTTAGCGGCTTATTGGATAGTAGAAAGACTAATTCCTGTTGAAGTAATTGTCATTGAGAATCAATCGTTTTCCCCTGGTTTATCTCCTGGAATCAAGCAAAAGCAGTCAGACTCCCTGGAAATTACCGGGTCAATAACTGAATCTCCAACTACTTTGATTATCTTTAATAATACCCTTGATAAGTTAGAAGGAAACCTGAAAAACTTAACCAAAATCCCCCTAGAAATTGATATTCTCAAACCAGAAATTAAACAAGAATTGCTACGGATTATTTTAAATCAATTTCGACGTATTTTAGAAGACTTAAAGTTTGTCGAACTCTTAGCCAAGCAACTATCAGAAAATATGGATATTGTTTTGGGAAAAATTTGGCGAGAATCTGCCTTAACATTCCTAGGGAAATACTGTGTTGAGAAACAGAAATTTCGTTTAGAAGAGATTGAAGAGATTCTGAACAATTATGAAATGCAAATCGAAGAAGAAATTTTGAGAAAGATTCCCTTTGTCACAGAATTACTCGATTACTTACTCTTTGAAAGTCATTTAATTGTCGAACAAGTCTCTTATCGTCCCGACTCACCCGAAGCCATTGAACAAGGAGAAAAATTTCTCCAAAACCTCATCATTCAAGTCGCTAATGGGATCACATCTCTTATTTTAAATAACTTTTCTGACGTTGAATTGATCAAACAAAAACTCTATTGCATCAAAATGGCATCCTCTAGAGAAATCGCTAATTTTCGGAATAAACTGGCTTGGCAATATCGCCAAGAACAATACTGGGGAGAACCCCAGAATATTTTTGAAAGTCGTTATCGTCTCTTTTTTCTCAAAGAAAAGGGGCTAGACAGTTCCTATATATATGCCCCACGACAAACCCAACTCGAAAACCTGACCGGACTGCGTTGGAGTGTGACAATTCTCCTAGAAATCCGAGATGCCTTTTCTCCGATTCTGCGCTCAATCTTAGCTTCCTTGGGCAATGGATTAGTTTATCTCCTCACCCAAGTGATTGGTCGTGGCCTTGGGTTAATCGGTCGTGGCATCCTGCAAGGGGTAGGCAATAGCTTTCAAGAAACATCTTATCCCAAAAAGCGATCAGAGCGAGACTCAAAATCATAAATTCTCCCTAGAATGTTCCCCTAGATACCACCTCATCGTTCATAATAAAAGAAGAGCAAATTCTTTCCCAATCGGTTATGAAACATTACTCCTGGCTAACTTCAGTGCAACATTCCTCTCTACACCCTTCACAGATGAAACAAGTCTCATCTGTGGCACAAAAACGTTGCCCTCAAGGTCATCGGCCAGGATGGGGTAAATTAATCGGCAGTGGGCTTTTCCTGCAATTGTTGCTGATGACTACCCCCAGTTGGGGACAAACAGAACAAGATCACTCAAGCTACAGTGATTTATTGAGAAACATCGAAGCGGGTAAGGTAAGTCAAGTCGAGATAGATCCCAGACTGCAAACAGCGAGAGTCACCTTGAAAGGCCAAGAAAAACCAGAAGACTCCTTAGAAGTTCCCCTACTCAAAAATAATCCTGAACTGATCAACAAGCTCAGAGAAAACAATATCCCCTTAGACTACAACCCTTCTACTGATCACTCTGCTGCTGTGGGATCAGTGATTCAAATTGGGGTGGTATTCCTCGTATTAATCATAGTCATTGCCGTTGTCCGTCGCTCCGCCAATGCTTCAGGCCAAGCAATGAACTTTAGCAAATCTCGGGCCCGCTTCCAAATGGAAGCCAAAACAGGCATCACCTTTGGAGATGTGGCCGGTATTGATGAAGCGAAAGAAGAATTGGAAGAAGTTGTTACCTTCCTCAAACAACCGGAAAAATTTACGGCGATCGGTGCCAAAATTCCCAAAGGGGTTCTGTTAGTGGGCCCCCCAGGTACAGGAAAAACCCTCTTAGCCAAAGCGATCGCCGGAGAAGCAGGGGTTCCCTTCTTCAGTATTTCCGGTTCAGAATTTGTAGAAATGTTTGTCGGGGTTGGGGCCTCACGGGTCAGAGATTTATTCAAAAAAGCGAAAGAAAACGCCCCTTGTCTCGTTTTTATCGATGAAATTGATGCCGTAGGCCGTCAAAGGGGTGTGGGCTATGGTGGAGGCAACGATGAACGAGAGCAAACCCTCAACCAACTGCTAACGGAAATGGATGGGTTTGAAGGCAATACCGGAATTATCATTATTGCGGCTACCAACCGTCCCGATGTCTTGGATATGGCCTTATTACGGCCCGGCAGATTTGATCGACAAGTAATGGTAGATTATCCCGATCTCAAAGGACGAGTCGGCATTCTTGATGTTCACTCCCGTAATAAGAAACTCGGTGATGATATTTCCCTCGAAGCCGTGGCCCGACGCACCCCAGGCTTTACAGGGGCAGATTTAGCCAACTTGCTCAACGAAGCGGCCATTTTCACCGCCAGACGACGGAAAGAAGCCATAACCATGCTAGAAATTAACGATGCCATTGATCGGGTGGTAGCCGGAATGGAAGGAACCCCCTTAGTGGATAGTAAGAGTAAGCGACTCATTGCCTATCATGAAATTGGCCATGCCTTGGTGGGAAGTTTGGTGGCTGGCCATGATCCGGTGGAAAAAGTGACCCTAGTACCCAGAGGACAAGCAAAAGGTTTAACTTGGTTTACCCCGGACGAAGAATCTGGCTTAGTCACCCGTAATCAATTATTGGCGAGAATTGCCGGATTATTGGGAGGTAGAGCCGCTGAAGAGCTAATTTTTGGGGAAGATGAAGTGACCACAGGGGCCGGCAATGATATCGAAAAAGTGACCTATTTAGCCCGGCAAATGGTGACCAAATTTGGGATGTCGGAACTGGGATTACTGGCCCTAGAAAGCGATAATAATAATTACTCAGGGTATAATGGCAAGGCCCCAGGGGAATATTCCCAAGAAATTGCCGCAAAAATTGATCATCAAGTTCGTTCCATTGTGGAATATTGTCATCAAGAAGCGCAAAAAGTTATTCAAGAAAATCGTGTCACTGTTGATCAGTTAGTCGATATACTAATTGATCAGGAGACTATCGAGGGAGAAGAATTTCGTGAATTGTTAGCCAAATTTGCTGAACCCTCCGATCAACCCTTAGCCGTTTCTCGTTAACTTATCCTTAACTTTAAGTTTGATTATTTATGAAAAAAAACGTTCAAGTTTTTCAACCTTCTGGAATTTTTGATGGGACAAAGTCTGCTCAATTTCGCCAGCAAATTAGTCATTCAGTGCAAGGGAATATCCAAATCATTGTCATTGATTTTAAGGATGTTTCCTTTATGGACAGTTCAGGATTGGGAGCTTTGGTGTTATCATTGAAGACCGTACGAGCCGCCGGAGCCAAATTGTTTTTGTGTTCCATTAACGAACAGATCCAAATGTTATTTGAGTTAACCAGTATGGATCGGGTTTTTGAAATTTTTTCGAGTCGAGAAGAATTAGAACAAAAATTATTAAACAGTTAAGTTGTCATCTTCCCTCAAGTAAAATCAACTTCGATAATGGAGAGATCATCATCAAACTGATCTTGATGATTATGATGTTTTAGAGACTGAATAAGTGTTTCTAAATCTCTTGGGGATTTACTTTGATAGGTTTTGAGAATGTCAGTAAAATTTTTTAACCCTAAGAGGGTTTTATCCCCTTGTTCAATTTCATAAATTCCATCACTAAAAATATAAAGAGTTGACAAACTATTCAGGGTTAAGTTTTCATTAACATAATTAGCTTCAGGAAACATTCCGATGGGAAACCCAGGGGTTTTTAGCTGATGTTCAATGAAACCTTGTTCGGGATCTGGGGTCAATAAAATAGCGGGGGGATGGCCCGCACTAGCATAAACAAGATGATGTTTTTTACGATGATAAACCCCATACCAGATGGTGAAATATTTATCATTGCGATAAGTCATCTGAAAAGCTTGGTTTAATCCATTTAAAACCTCATTAGGACGATGATAATTAACCCGATTTAATCCTCTCGAACGCAGTAAATTAATCACGGATAAAGCAGGTAAAGCCGCCCTCAGTCCATGGCCAGAAACATCTAAAAGATAAATCGCTAAATGATTATCATCTAACCAAAAATAATCAAATCCATCCCCCCCTAATTGACTCGAAGGAATAAAACGGGCCTTAATTTGTAGGGATTTTTCTTGCAGAGGTTCCGGCAAAATTGAGCTAACATATTCAGCCGCTTCCGCCAATTCTGCCTCTAAAAGTTGTTTTTGTTCCTTTAAATCTTGACTCAACTGATGAAGTCGTAACCCCGCTCTCACCCTGGCAATTAACTCATTCATCTCAATGGGTTTACAGAGGAAATCATCCGCCCCCGCATCCAACCCTTTAACCCGATCTTCTACGGATCCCAAAGAGGTGAGCAAAATAAAAAAAGTCGTCGCTAAAGCAGGAATACTCTTAATCTGACTACACACCTCTAACCCACTGATACCTGGCATCACCCAATCACAGATAATCAGGGCCGGATGTAATTCCTGTGCTTTGATTAATCCCTCTTCCCCAAGGCTGGCACAAGTCACTTCATAACCACTCCGCTTTAAAGTACGTTCTAGCAGTAAGCGAATGGTGTGATCATCATCAATCAAGAGGATTTGAGTCATAATCTCTGTGTTAGGGAGTTGAGGAGGGGAAATCAACAGGTTAGATGAACCGGACTAAAATTTTAGTCACGTTTCTAAAAACAGGGTAAAACAAAATTGCAGAATTACAAGCGATCTTAGAACAATCCAGGTAAACTAGAGCTAGTAAATGGATCAAGGAAATTTATCCTTAGTCTAACCATTTCAACCTTAGTGGACTGTAGAGGCTTTGAATCATTGAGCGTCCTCAAACAGATTTCGTTCAAAATAGAAAGTGACCTAAAAGCATTAGACCAAGTTTTGGGTTACTTTGACCAGATCAATCAACCCTGGATTCCTAAAAAGGATTGGTTGCAATGTCAGCTGGCCTTGGCAGAAGGCTTTACCAATGCGGTACGCCATGCCCATAAAAATCTCCCTCCTGACGTTTCTGTCGAAATTGAGATCAAACTAAGCTCAAACAGTCTAGAAATGAGGATTTGGGACTCAGGGCCATCCTTTGATTTACAAGGATTTCTCCAAGCTAAAGACCTTCAAGAGAATCGTCTAGTTGGTCATGGCCAGGGTCTTCCCATCTTACAAAAAATTGCCGCCCAATTGAGTTATGCTCGCACTGATGATCAGAGGAATTGTTTGTTAATTGTGAAAAACTTTTCCCCTCTCTAACCTCATCAGCCTAAAATACTAATATGTTTAAACTTGATTCTGTTGTTTCCGGGCAATGGCTGGCTGGCCAACTCACCCATTCTAACCTCGTTATAGTTGATTGTCGCTTCCGTTTAGGAAACCCCGACTGGGGATATGAACAATATCTGACCCGTCACATCCAGGGAGCCTATTATTTAAACTTAGATTCTGATTTATCCTCTCCCGTAACCCAACATGGGGGCCGTCATCCTCTCCCAGATCTGTCCCTTTTTGCCGAAAAATTGGCAGGGATGGGGATTACTTTGGGGGAAACCTTAGTAGTGGCTTATGATGATCTACGTTTGGCCTTTGCTGCCCGTTTTTGGTGGTTATTGCGTTATTTGGGTCACGAGCAGGTGGCTGTCCTCGATGGGGGTTGGACTGCCTGGGAAAACCAGGGTTATCCCACCAGTAACGTCATTCCAGAAGCTAAATTAGGTCAGTTTGTTCCTCAACCTTGTCATGATTGGATTGTCGATATGGAAGGGGTTAAACACCGTAAAATTCAACCTCAGACTCGGTTGATTGATTCACGGGATGGCGATCGCTATCGCGGGGAAATTGAACCCATTGATCCCATTGCGGGTCATATTCCTGGGGCGATTAATTCTCCCTGGAAACAGGTGACAGACGAACAGGGGTATATTTTACCTGTTACAGCACAACAGGGGTTATGGGAAACTTGTTCAACAGCAGAGGAAATCATTGTTTATTGTGGTTCGGGTGTCACTGCTTGCGTTAATCTCTTATCAATGGAATTAGCGGGAATTCATGGGGCCAAGTTGTATCCTGGAGGATGGAGTGATTGGTGTTCTTACCTCGTCTAAACTCTGTCTCTATAATTACCCAAATCCCATTTATCTCACAAATTGGTAAACTTTTAAGGTAAAATTTTAGTTAAGTAACCTAACTAAATTAGACTATTAAGCTACTAATCTATCCCTTTATTTCTATTTATACTAGGTCTTAATTTTATGGATGCTACGAATAGTTGTCTTTGCCAGAAAGATCGTCTTTCTATATTTGTTGATGGCAATAATATGTTTTATGCTCAACAAAAAAATGGCTGGTTTTTTGATCCCAGACGAGTTCTTGACTATTTTACTAATGATCCCCATGTTTCTCTCATTAATGCTTTTTGGTATACCGGATTAAAAGATTCTCAAGATCAACGGGGGTTTCGAGATGCTTTAATTAGTTTGGGGTACACTGTCAGAACAAAAATTCTTAAAGAATATTATGATGATACCTCTGGAAGATATTCCCAAAAAGCGAATCTTGATATTGAAATTGTTGTAGATATGTTTAATACAGTTGAACAATATGATCGGGTAATTTTATTTAGTGGAGATGGAGACTTTGAGAGGGCAATTGAATTATTACGCTCTAAAAATACCCATATTACTGTTGTTTCAACTGAGGGCATGATTGCCAGAGAATTGAGAAATGCAACAGATCGTTATATTGACTTAAATGATATCAAAGATAGTATTGAAAAACAAGACTACTGACTGACAGATGATTATGGAATCTCCTCATAAAAATCGTAAAAAATCTCTGAATAGAAGATAGGTTTTAGCTTATCCTTGTTTCAGAAACACAAATTCTTGTTCATTAGATAAACTTTCGTAATAAGAATAGCCTGACCATGAATATTCTTTTAACTGTTCAGGATCATCAATTTTATGACGAATAATCCAATTCGTCATAACCCCTCTATTCTTTTTCGCTATTAAGCCAATGGTTTTAAGTTTTCCTTCTCTCATTTCTTTAAAAGAAATTTTTAAGATAGGATAGTTAAAATTTTGCCGTTTAATCACGCGAGAATATTCATCAGAAGCAAGATTAAGTAAGACTTGCTTCTGATGTTTTGCTAATTCATAATTTAATTTCTCAGTAATTTTGGTTGTCCAAAAGCCATAAAGATTAGTATTTTTTTCAACATGAAAATTAGTATTCATCTCTAATCTATAGGGTTTAATTTCATCAAGAGGACGTAAAATTCCGTAGAGTCCTGAGATAATTCTTAGGTGTTCTTGGGCAAATAAATAATCATCATCATTAAATTTATCAATTTCTAATTGTTTAAAAACATCTCCTCGATAGGCTAAAATAGCGGCTCGTTTTTGACTATCATTAAATTCTTGAAATCGTTGATAATTCAAATTCGCTAAAGTCTCGCTTACTCCCAGTAATTTCTCTAATTGTTCGACAGAAAGTTGCTGGAGCGACTTGACTAAAAACTGACCATATTCTTGAAAAATAGGCTTGGTTATTGGAGGAACTTCAAGAGAATCATCAAATGCTAATGTTTTGGCCGAAGAGAGAATTGAAATCATTTAACAAGATTTTTTTTCAGGAATCAATGTTTGGTGCAATGAAGAATAGTCATGGGGACTCGCTACGGAGGAGTAAAGTAATGAAGACGAAGAAATCCCAATTAACAATTGTTCAAAGCTTACAAGGGGCGATCGGACTCACCGTTGCCTTAATTTTACTTCAGAGTGTATCCATGTCTTCCCCCTCTGTTCAACAACAGTCATGGTTCTCAAATAAGCAATCACAGGCAAGTTTAATTCATTTTCGCTGATAAATTCTCATTAATTCGGATCACAACGAATTTCTAATAAAAACCCGTCAGGATCATAAAAATAAATTCCCCTTCCAGTTGGACGAGTAACCGGGCCATGATCAATTATTACCTGATTATTTTTTAATACTTCCACCGCTTGCTCAAATAACTCAGGAGCAATATCAAAGGCCAAATGATTCGCACGGGTAAATTGTTGCTTGGGGTCAGCATTTGGGGGTGAGAGATCCGGTTCCCAAAATAAATCTAAAACTGTACCATCAGGGGTGACAAAATTAGTGACTTTTCCCTCCGCAACTAAAGTTTTAAGGGTACTAGGCACTTCATCTCCTGTTAACTCATGCAGTCCTAATATTTTCCCGTAAAAGTGACAAGAAATTGCCATATCTTTGACATTTAATGCGATATGATGGACTTGTCTTAAATTGCCGATCGCCAGTCCTTGAGTGACTATAGGTTGATTAATCGTCATCGTTTGCCTAAAAATGCCTTACCATTTCTATCATAAACAAATCCCCCAATCTTTGGTTCTGGGGGATATTATCATTAGTCATGATCAATGTGGAGGAGTCAAGGGGAAATCAAAAAACTTGAGGGATTTATTCTTGTTCTCCCCCAATACTAATCTTTGTATTAAAGATTTGTGCCTCATCTAAAATCAGAGAGATCATGGATGCTCCTGTCACATCAGCATCAAAAACCATGGCTTTTGTTAAGTTAACGCTGTTGAGATTACTCTCATTCAAACTCGCATTAGTGACTAAAGCTGCCGTTAAGTTTGCGCCTTCTAAATTGGCTCCTGTAAGATCAGCCCCTTCTAGGTTAGCATCGGTTAGGTTTGCCCCTGTTAGGTTAGCATCTCTTAAGTCTGCACCAATTAAATGAGCCGCACTGAGATCGGCCCCTGATAAGTCACATCCTTGGCAATATCTTGTTGATAATAATTGTTCAATATGATCGGGGTTGGCTGCTTTGACTTGACTGGTAAATAAGAAAGGGGTCAGTAGTCCTAAAATGGCAATAATTGGGGGTTTCATAAAGTATCTCCACAAGACTAATTTTAGTTGAAAGTCTTACTAAATATAGACCTAATCTTTTCAGAATTTGTTCCCATGATTAAATTATGAGTTATCCCCAATTAATTAGTTATTTTTCTGAGTTTTTACGGTTGACATTTTATTGATTAATTGTTAATTTCTGGTGAGGATAAATTGATTGACAGCAAGTTTTTGTAAAATTCCGTTATCATCAAGGAAGATCGAGTCTTAAGCTCAAGAAGTAAGGACTAATTGCAATTCAGAGTGATTAAATTTATTAAAACACAAGCAAATTCGTTAAGTAGTCATTATTGTGACAGTTTTCAAATAGTCTAGGGCGAGTTTATTTAATTTACTGATAAGAACCATAGCTTTTTATAAGAAACCCGCCTCTACAATATTGTGTGTCCCTGCTTAATTTAATTGCCAGACTTGTTATCGATTTTAAAATAAAAATTCAGTCATTGTTGGCTTAAATCTGTCACAATAAGAACGGGAATCCTTTCGAGAGGCAAATTATGACAGTAACAGGTTCAAATATTGACATTGCTACCTATATTGATCATTCTCTACTCAACCCAACAGCTACCCCTCAAGAAGTCGAACAATGTTGTGAGGAAGCACAACGGTATGGGTTTCCGACAGTTTGTGTTTATCCGAGTGCGGTAAATCAAGCGGCTAAATTACTTCATGGGAAAAAAATTACCGTCTGTACCGTCATTGGGTTTCCTACAGGGGCAACCACTTCAGCCGTTAAACTTTATGAAGCCCAAGAAGCGGCAGAAAATGGGGCCAGAGAACTCGATGTTATGATTAATTTAGGTTATGTTAAAGCCGGACAATCAGAGGCAATTTATAACGAAATTTCTGCCATTTGTGAAGCGACAGGACAAACCATCAAAGTGATTTTAGAAATGAGTTTATTAACGGAAACCGAAAAACGTCTCGCTGCTGAAATTTGTATGGATGCGGGGGCAAATTATCTCAAAACTAGCACAGGATGGTTTGGCGGCGCAACGGTGGCCGATGTGCGTTATCTTAAACAAGTATCGAAAGGACAGGTGGGGATTAAAGCCTCTGGGGGTATTCGTACCTTAGAGCAAGCCATCGCCCTCATTGAAGCAGGAGCCAAGCGTTTAGGCACTTCTCGCGGGGTAGACTTAATCAAACAACAGGAATTTATGGAAAAAGAATGATAAAAAGTTGATAATTGACTACTATCAGCGTTAAACTTCAAAGGGGGAATTAATACCCCAAAGATTGCCCACAGTAGAAGAATAAAGAGGGCGAATATGGCTAACAATCGTCGGGTTTCTCGCGTTTCCTCGTTAATAAAACGCGAAGTTTCTCAAATGCTTCTCTTTGACATCAAAGATGATCGTGTTGGGGCTGGTATGGTAAGCGTAACCGATGTAAACGTCTCTGGGGACTTACAACACGCTAAAATCTTTGTCAGCATTTATGGCACAGAAGAAGCTAAAGAAGAAACTATGCAGGGGTTAAAATCATCAGAAGGTTATGTGCGGCGAGAGTTAGCACAACGAATGCGACTCAGACGCGCCCCAGAAGTGGTCTTTCTTGAAGATCTTGCCATTGAAAGGGGTGATAAAATGTTGAACCTCCTTAACCAAATTAAGGAAACTACGCCCTTAGATGATGAGTCCTATAATTCAGAAGAAGAATAAGTTCATTAATAGCTGTGGCTAATTTATTACCTGATTGGACTCAATTTACCCTAAAAGAAAAGATCGGACAAATGATCGTCGTTCGTGGGTCTGGTTATTTGTTTGATCATCAAATTCGTTACCCCGTTTGGGAAGCCTCTAACCCAGTGTTACAACGTTGGTTAGAAACGTTAAACCTAGGCGGGGTGATTTTGTTAGGGGGAAGTGGGGCAGAATTATTATTAAGAACTCAACAGTTACAAGAATGGTCAAAAACCCCCTTATTCATCGCTGCGGATATTGAAGAAGGGGTCGGACAACGGTTTTCTGGGGCTACTTGGTTTCCTCCTCCTATGGCCTTAGGAGAAATTGCTAAAAATGATTTAGACTTAGGGATTAGTTATGCCCAAGAAATGGGAAAAATTACCGCCCACGAAGCTTTATCTATTGGCATTAATTGGCTCTTAACTCCGGTAGTTGATGTTAATAATAATCCTGATAATCCTGTCATTAATATTCGCTCTTTTGGGGATACGCCAGATATTGTTAGTGCGTTAGTAACGGCATTTATTGAAGGGGCGAAAAACTATCCTGCTTTAACGACTGCCAAGCATTTTCCTGGCCATGGAGATACAGTTAGTGATTCTCATCTTAATTTACCGATAATTAATCATGATAATGAGCGATTAGAAAGCTTAGAATTAATGCCCTTTCAAGCAGCAATTGAGGCAAAGGTTGATAGTGTGATGACGGCTCATTTATTAATTAATGCTTGGGATAATGAAAATCCGGCTACCTTATCTAAGCCAATTTTAACAGGTAAATTACGAGAAAAATTAGGCTTTGAGGGATTAATTGTTACTGATGCTTTAGTCATGGGAGGGGTGGCAAATTTTGCTGATGCTGAAGAAGTTGCAGTGAAGGCAGTTGAAGCAGGGGCAGATGTTTTATTAATGCCAGATGATCCTGAAAAAGCAATTAATGCTGTTTATAATGCTGTGGAGTCAGGAAGATTAACAAGAGAAAGAATTGAAGCTTCTGTTAGGCGTATTTGGCAAGCTAAGCAAAAGATTTTTAATCAGGAAAAACCTGATTTATCTATTTATAATTTATCTCAACCAACAGCAAGACAAACGGTTAAAAACATCCTCAAATATTCTCTCAAAACCAATAATAAAACCCTGGAAAAAGTTTCATCTAATACCCCAAAACGTAATTTAATTGTTGTTGATGATTTACTCAATGCTGACTTTTTAGATCGACAAATGCCAGGGGTAATAATTCCTAAATATTTAGGCTATGATTTACAATTAGTTGACCAAAATACATTAGATAATGTTTTAGACGATAATCGTTCAACATTATTACAAATTTTCCTGCGGGGTAATCCGTTTCGAGGCAGTGCAGGATTTAATGAAAACTCAAAGAGTTTTTACCATAATTTGCTTAAAAAGTCAATAGTTCATGGCTTAATTATTTATGGAAGTCCTTATATTTTAGACTGGTTTAAAACCCAGATTAATGAGGAATTATCTTGGGTATTTTCTTATGGACAGATGGCAGAAAGTCAGGCGATCGCTTGTCAAATATTGTTTAATTTATCAGCATCAGAATTAGGGAATATATCCGAAAGTTTAGGAGATGTTTTTATTTAAGCAGGGGCCAACGGCCGTTGACCCCTACAAGTACCTAACCTAAACTAACTTTAACCACTTTGTTCTTTTCATCTTCAGCTTTAGGTAAAGTTAGATGTAGAATTCCATCCTTATATTCTGCGGTAACATTGGTATTATTAATGAGGGTAGGTAAAGCGATCGCACGGGAAAACTTACCATAACGGAACTCACTACGAGTTACACCATTTTCCTCAGATTTTGCGGTTTCTTTGCGTTCTCCGGTAAGATAAACCGCTTCTTTTGTTACCTGAATATCCACATCTTCTGCTTTAATTCCAGGGAGTTCTAATTTGAGAAAAATTACCTCATCAGTCTCGGAAATTTCCGCAGAAGGTGAGAAACTTAGTTCTTTTAAGTCTCGTCCTAAATTAGTTAATACACCATCATCAAATAGTTGATTGATTTGACGTTGTAAGGAGTTCATTTCTTTCCAAGGGTTATAACGAACCAGTGCCATAATAGTTATCTCCTTTCTTATCTGCGTGTTACCTTGTTTTTGCTTGTTGACTTCATCCTAACTTCAATAAATTTATCAGACAATACGGTTTTTCCCCTGAGAATGGTGTAATTTACACCCTTAAATTTAGATAGAAAAAGAAGTTAGGAAAACCAGAAATATAAGTTCGGTTTTCCCCATCATTTTTTCAGTTTGTAGTAAGCTCTAAAGAGCTTATTAAGCAAGGCTAAAGCCTTTACTACGAACTAAAATATTATGTTAATATCTATTTAACAAAGAGTCTCTATTGCCTTTTACCTTTGTTCTAGAACAGTTAAAAAAGCGTCACAAACCAAGCCTAATCTCACAAGAAAGCTGTCAAACTAGGAATAGGATTACAAAAGAGGCAGGAAGTAAAATTATGGCTAATTCCTATCGTTACTATGGATATTTTAGTTTTAGTGCGGGGTTTGGCTTCTTAATTTTAGTGGCTTTTTTTGTTTTACAATGGTTACAAATTCCTGCCGGAAATTTAATTGATTGGGTAATTGGAGTAGGGAGTTTTTGGTGGTTAATGGTCATTGTTACTGTTCCTTGGAATGTTTATTTTGATGCAAAAGAAGTCATTTCAGAAGCAGCAACCTCTCAAGATAAAGGAATTCCTGTTGACAATAAACAATTGAATTATGTCAAAACCGTTAGTCGAGGAGCATTATTAACTGCGATCACCTTACATTTCTTGTCAGCATTCGGACTCTATAAACTTGCTTCTTTAGGCATTAGTCCAGTGGGTTATATTAGTTCTATTGCTACCTTATTATTAACCGCATTACGTCCCGCCATTAGAGCATATCAATACTTAGCTTATCGTCTTTCTGTTATTCGAGAACAAATAAAATATCCCCGTGAAGATATCTTAGAATTACGAAGTCAAGTTAATCAATTAGTAGATAGTATCAAACAAATTGAAGCAAAATTAGATTTAAGTAAGGAAGAATCTTGGATTAATCAACAACAAAATAAATGGAAAGCAACCTCAAAAGAGGTTGCCCTAATAACCGTCAAGTTTGACCAATTGGAAGTCAAAAATCAAATTGAGCATGAAGAGATTGCTCAGCAAGCCAAAAACGCGATCTCTCAATTAACCGAAGACAGCAACTTTCTCCACCAAGTAAGAGAAATTATTCGCTTCATTAAGACAGCTTGAATTCATTAAGTTCTCAGCTAATGTTAAAGGTGTTTGACTGAGATGCTGACGCAAACAATGAAGGAAGAAAGGCTTGTTTTTCACAGGATGTAAACAATATTCTTCCACCGTAGCCAAAACTAATGCTTCGCGCAATTGACGATCTGAAATCTCTTGAGAAATTTGCTCAAACTGTGCTTTTAAATAAGGATCATGATTCATTAATGTTTGAATGACTTGTTGAATTAAGTTAACGATTTCCCGTTGAGATTTTTGACAGCATTTCATCCGCAAAACTGAGCAGTATTTTGCTGTCACCGAACTTAAACGACTAATTAAAGTCCGATATCCTTCAGTATAATTGACTGTTAAATAACGTCTGCGTAAAAGACTGTAGCGATATTCTATTTTTTGGTTAAGTGTGGTCAATTCATCAACACTTAATTCTTGAGTTGTTGTGAAAGATAGGTTATAATTAAGCAACCAGCTAACAATACCATGACGTTGATTTCTGTTGTACTGAGGCAATTCTTTGACCAAACGCTTACGCCAAAATGATTGTAACTGTTGTGTTTGTTTTGCCATCAGTGTAACCCCCTGAGTTCAAATGGATTCGTAAAGTAGGGCGGTTAAGCTTTGAGATTACTCAACACGCTTTATCTAACCATAAGTGTGTCTCTAGCAGTCCCAGAAAACAACCAAAGTTTTGGCATTTAAGTAAGAACTTAAGAAAGTTAATTCCATAAAGGCTAAATGCTTGTCGTTTCAAGGAGTTGAGTTCTTAATCTTGCAACTCAGTTAAATTGTTTAAAGTCTTAAGATCGGATCTTGGTCTGCTTAACTTGGGAAATTAGACAGAAATCTGGTGGGCTGTCGTGCATTTAAGCTACTTATTGGCTAAAATAAACAAGTTAATCTTAACAAAAGACGGTTGTTTTCGGGAATTTTGCTTAAAACTCTTGAATAAATTTAACATCCTGTAATACCATCGTTGAGAGAGCGTCCGAGGAATCTATATGACGGTTATGGCGCAGTCAAAGTCAAGTAAAAGTAGACGCAGACGGGGAGTAATTCTAACTCAACAAGGATTAGAAAAACTCCAAAAGGCTAAATCTGATGCTGAATATCTAGACAATCACGGAAATCGCTACACTTTAGAAGTGTTAAGTGCTAAAACGGAGTTAGCGGTTGATACTTTAATGAAAGTTTTCGCCTGTGAATCAGGGGTTGATAAACAAACCCTGAAAACCTGTTTTAAAGCGTTTAATCTCAGTTTAACGGCTCAAGACTTTTATCGTCCTGAATTATCCAGCACAGAAGTAGAGCAACCCCTTCTCCTTGAACCCGAATTACCCGAAGGCCAAGTTCCCCTGAATTCACAATTTTATGTTGAGCGATCGCCAGTCGAATCAGACTGTTATAAGGCTATTTTACAGCCTGGGGCCTTAATTCGGTTGAAAGCAGCAAGACGAATGGGAAAAAGCTCTCTATTAGCGAAAATTGTTAATTATGGGATTAATAATGGCTGTTCTTCTGTTTCTTTAAGTTTACAGTTGGCAGATAAAAATTTATTTCAAGATTTAGATAAGTTTCTTAAATGGTTTTGTGCAAATATTAGTCTTAGTTTACACATTCCCAACAAGATTGCTGATTATTGGGATGATTTATTTGGCAGTAAAATTAGTTGTAAAATTTATTTTGAACAGTACATTTTAGCTAATCTTAAAACCCCCTTAGTTTTAGCATTGGATGATGTAGATCGTCTCTTTCAATATCCCGATCTAGCGGATGATTTTTTTGCTTTATTAAGAGCTTGGCATGAAGAAGGAAAAAACCGAGATATTTGGAAAAAACTACGGTTAGTTGTTGCACATTCTTCTGAGGTTTATATTCCTCTCAATGTGAATCACTCTCCCTTTAATGTGGGTATTCCTATTGAATTACCGATGTTAACGCCTCAACAAGTACAAGATTTAGCGAAACGGTACGAGTTAAGTTGGTCATTACAACAAGTCAATAAATTGATGGATTTGGTAGGGGGACATCCTTATTTAATACGCCTGGCACTATATTATGTTTGGCGCAAAGATGTCAAATTAGAATGTATTTTAAAGACGGATTTTCAGTCACCTAATCATATTTATCCCACATTCCGCACATCTTTCGTCCCAAAAAAGATTATGGCTTGGAACCCCGCTAGAACTCAGTGGGCAAACAAATGAACTTATGACGGGGTTGCAAGACATAATCTCAACCTGACTTGATTAAAGC